>JAKBBA010000313.1 GCA_021808665.1 Actinomycetes bacterium | reverse complement strand
GCACCCTACGCACGGCACCATGTTCGACGCCGCTTCCGCGTGGCCGGCCAACCTGCACCCGGGCGCGGTCGCCCGCCTGACACTGGGCACCTCCGACGTCTGCTACGGCGCGACACCGCCCACCCCCTACACCGCGGCGATCATCGGCCTGCCAGGCGGGGGCACGGTGACCGCACCGGTGACGTTTAGCGCGGTCTGCGGGGTGGGCGTGAGCACCTTCGGCGAGCCGGCGCCAAGCGAACCCGCCACCGGCAGTTACCCGGGTCTGACCGCTGCCACCGGCCTCATCGCGGCAGGCCGCGCCACCCCGGTCGCCGCAGGCACCACGCTGCAGTACGCCGTGACGCTTACCAACAACAGTGAGAACACGATTACCTTCCGGTCCTGTCCGGTGTACCAGGAATCCATCTACCCGCTACACGGAGGCAGCCCATCGGTGGCCTACTACCGGCTCAACTGCGCCCCAGCGCGCACCATCCCGAGTGGAGGCCAGGTCACCTACGCCATGCAGATCCAGGTCCCGGCTACCACCAGCGCTGCCAAGTTCGGATGGAACATCCCCAACTCTGCTGCTGCCTACAGCGGCGGCGTCCTCACGATCACAAAGACGGCGAACGCCGGCGGACAATGAAAACCGCAGCTCGAACCGGCCTTCGTCTCTCCTAGGGCCTGTCAGGGTTGGACCCCGGCACCCGGGATGCCGGCTTCTTGTGACGCCCGATCGAGATGGGCGTCCGCAGCGATTGGTAGTCCTCTGCGTGTTGTACACGAGCACCATCGCGGCGCCACCGACCAAAAACATCTCCACCCGGACACCGCGTCCTACAGCTCGATTCGACAGCTCCTCCAGCAGCGTCAATATCTGCTCGCGGCCAAGTGTCGAGTCGTTAGACATTGACAAGACTCGCCCGAGTGAGGAAGACACCGTGGTTGGACAGGGCCGCCGGAGTCTCTACGATGGCCGTGGGGTACATCGCTACGACAGTGGTAAAGAACCACCATTGGTCCAAGAAGCGGGATGGCTCGAACACCCACCTCGGAGCCTCGATTCCGTGGTGAAGAGCGAAATCCTCCACTACACCTGCGATCAGTGCGTCCCAACGCCGGTCCCCGGTCGAGCGCGGGGTTTGTCTCAACGCTTCGGCGGGGTTGTCACTCCGGGCGAGGTCCATGACGAACTGGCGGATGAGGCGTAACGTGGAACCGCGTCCCTCACCGGCGGCAATGCTTCGCTCCACCTCTCGGGAAAGCAGTTCGGCGTTCACGGTACATCGAATATAACCTTAGGCGAGTCACTGTCGTTGGGCCGTGACCGACGACGCTCGGGATATCCGTACGAGGAAGAGGGTGGGATCGGACTCCGGTGACCTTGACGCCGCTCCGAGATGGCTGTGCCGCCTGGCGCTTTCTCGCACGTCGCTGCCTGAACCAGAGGGCTGATCGCGAGGCGGAGAGGTCTCGCTCATATGGCGACGACCTGAACAAGATCTTCAAGCCCTACGAAGTCGTCACCGTTTCTGGTATACAAGGCGAGGCTGTTTGCGTGAGCAGTAGCTGCGATCAGCAAATCGGCGAATCGGCTGCGGGGCTTACGCCCATCGCGACCGACGGCGGCGACCACGAGCCCGTAGCTGCGCACTGCCGCGCGGTCGAACGCAAGAGGCTCCAACATTGCCTCAACCTCTTGGAGCCGTGCCTGCCGTCTCGCCGCTTCGTCGGCAGTGGCGGCGAGGTGTGGGCCGGCCGCGAGCTCGGCAACGGTGATCGCTGAGACCGCCATCTCGTCGGGCAGCGACTCGACGAGGGTCGGATCATGCCAATCGATGACGACCGAAGTGTCGAGCAACCCCGACGTCACATCACAACCCCTGGTCGATTACCCGGTCGAGCTCTGCTCGAAATTGGTGCCGGTCTATTCGCACCTGAGATTTGGCGAGCACAGCGACCTCCTCGCGAGAGATGAACGGCCGACGACCCGCTCGAAGCGGGCGAAGCTCGCCGACCGGCTCGCCGTTGCGAGTGACGATAAAAGTTTCTCCAGCTGTAACGGCATCGATCACCCTCGCGTTGTCATTGCGTAATTCGCGTTGGGCGATTATCTTGGCCATAACTTGAGTGTAGCAGAATGTGCGACACTCGGCTACAGATTGTCGCTGCGACGAACCTGCGAACGAGCACTGCGGAGCTCGAGGAGTGGCGCGAAGCTCGTATCGTTGTGGGTATGGCGTCTCGTGGACATCGAAACAAGGGCGGCCGGACGACACCCAAGGGGACCCGCCCGGCGAACTGGCAGAGGGGTGCCCGCTCGACGATCGACATGGAGCCGGAGGAGCCGGACCTTTTTAGCGACGTGCGACGCCAGCTAGCGAGTCGTCGACCCCTCGACTTCCTCGCCGAAGTCTCAGGTATCTTGGCGGTCGTAGACCCTCGGTCGCGAAACCCGTTCGAACGCGCTTCCGCCAAGGACGACTCGCACGTGACACTCGACGAGCTGATACGCACTTTTGCCGACGTCGAGTGCACGGAAACCACCGCATTGCTTGCCGGGATCGGCGAGCTGGCACCTGACGAGATGCTGCGAGCGAAAGGCCGCTACGCCGTCGCCGCCAGACGCCACAGGATCCCGGGATGGCTCGCAGACCTGGGGCGAAGCGAAGCGTACCGGTGCATGGAGATGGTCCACGTGCTCGGCGACGGGGACGACGTGATCGTGGGGTTGAGACTTCCCGACCGCAGCGAGCTCACAGTCGTGGTCTACATAGACCACAACCTGGGCGGCCTGGTCAAGGACGCCTTCGTCCTGGCCGAGCGGATCGACGCGGTCGTTGCGACAATGAAAAGGCGCAATCCCGATTTCGCCGACACCGAATGGCGCGACCTCGACCCCGCCGACGCCAGGG
>JAKBBA010000075.1 GCA_021808665.1 Actinomycetes bacterium | reverse complement strand
CGCGATCCGCTCGCCTGCCTGCACGGAGTGAGAGCGCAAAACGTGAATAAGCGCGTTTACCCGGTCATCGAAGTCCCGCCACGACGTCTCACCTTCTTCGTCGATGACAGCCGGTGCGTCGCTTCGATCGCGAAAACCTCTAAAAAGCTCGGACATCTCCAAAACTCCCTTTTGCGCGACAAAGCTCGCCCAGCAGCCGGTTGAGCTTGAATAGTTGGCCGGTCGATTGTAACCCCCGGGAGTGATCAGCTTCACCCGAAGGCCGGACCCGCTTACGAAACGGAAAACCTAGTGAGGTTTCGTCTCGCAAGGCGGGGGAACAGCACCTCGGCGTTCCCGTGGTCGATTGCGGCGCGAAGATCACCGGACAAGGGGAACTTTTCGAGCGACGCCATCATCGACTCGTACGCGTTGGCAGGTGCATACGGAAAATCACTTCCGAAAGTGACGTGGGTCGGGTCCGCGAACGCGAGCAGCGACGGCAGCGCGAACGGTGACGACGACAGAGCCAAGTCGAAGTAGAACTGGCGAAGCAGGTCGAGCCCAGCGGTCGGGTCGCCCAGCCCGGCGAAAGGCGACATGCGCTGCGCTGCGTAGGGAAGGAAGCCCCCGCCGTGGCTCAAGATGACCTTCATATCAGGGCAGCGGGTGAGGGTCCCACTCATCGCCAAGTGCAGGGCAGTCCTGGTGGTGTCGAGAAGGAAGTCGATCGCGAACGCCGGGACACCGGCAACCGGCGGGGCGAGAAGCTCGGATGGGTGCACGAACACGACAGCTGACCGGCGGTTGAGCTCGTCGAAGAGCGGCGCGAACTCCGGGTCCCCGAGATAGCGTCCGTAGACACTGCTGAGCAACACGACACCGTCCGCGCGCAGGACGTCGAGGGCGTATGCCGCCTCCGCCAATGCGCCGTCCACGTCGGGCAGGGTTAGCGTGGCAAAGAAACCGAAGCGCTCCGGGGCGCCCTGCACCACCCCAGCGGCGAACTCGTTGACTTTCCTGGCCCACAATCGCGCTTCCTCGTCCGGCCCTGGGTGGTCGCCGCGAAGATGCACGCCTGGGGTGGACACCGAGAGGATTCCGGCGCGAATGGCGAGCTTGTCCATCATCTCGGTGGCCGCGCCGGCCTCCCAAGTCGGCAACGCCAAGCCGCCGGCGTCGATGCCTTGACCCACGAGCCAGCGTCTATATGCGGGTGGAACAACGTGTTGGTGGGTGTCGATCTTGCCTTGCACGTGCGTGGCCTTCCGCTCAAAGATCGCCGTGCCCGAACGCGCGCAGCAGGAACACGAAACGGTCCCGCTGCTCGATCTGCACCCAATGGCCGCAGTGGGAGAGGATATGTACCTGCGAATCCACGATGTTCTCCGCGAACCAAAAGGCGGAGGAAAGAGGGATGAGGCGGTCCTCGCGGCCGTGGATGACGAGCACCGGCTGGGTGATGCGACCGACGGCGTCGAGGTCGACCATGGGACTGTCCACGAAAGTGAAAGTCGCGATGTGCGAGCGGCGAACGTCGGGCCGCTCAGCCATAGGCATACGCGAAGCTGCGATAGCTTGCAGGCGGTCTCCGAACACGGCCGGGTCGGATACGAACTCCGACATCAGCTCCGCCATCCTCTGTTCCGTCGGCTCGTTGTAGAAGAACGCGAGGCGCCCGAGCGCCGGGGGCGGACTGGCGGTGGGAGCCCCGCCACTGGCCATGAGGACAACCCTGTCGAAAGGCGCCGGGTCGGTTGCAAGCATCCGAAGTGTGATCATGCCGCCCATCGAGTTGCCCACGACAGTGACGTGGGACAGCCCGAGGGCTTCGATCAGCCCGAGCATCGTCTCGGCGCGAAGCTGGGCGAACGGTCCTGTCCCGATAGGAGGGTCCTCGGGGTGGGTGGAGTCGCCGAAGCCGACTATGTCGGGCGCCACGCAATGAAAGTCACGTCCGAGATCGGGCATGACCCCCTCCCAATTGGACAGGGCGGTAGCTCCCGGGCCCGAGCCGTGAAGGAGCAGCAGAGGAGGTGCTGCGCCGTCACCTGCCTCGTTGACCCGGAATTTGAAGCCGCCCGCCTCGACGACACGACTTCGAATCTCGATTGCTGAATCGCTGCTCAACTTCTCGCTCCCTCGTGTTGTGTAACGGCGGACCCTGGAGCCAAGCCGACCAGCGGGTGATGTCCCCAGACGCTTATTGCTTCATATGAAGCGCCCTCCCACGCGGTCTCGTCGACGAGCAAACCCCCGGTGCCGTACTCCACCTCGAAACCCGACGGCGACCGCACGTAGAACGATGTCATCAGGTCGTTCGTGTGCCGACCCAGCGACAGGGCGACAGGCATGCCCCGCAGTTCGGCGAGCTCGAGGCCGGTGCCGACGTCGTCGATCGATCCGACCTCCACCATCAGATGGTGCACGCCGACCATGCCTGGTACAGGCACGAGGGCCAGGCTGTGATGGCGCTGGTTGCAGCGGTAGAAGCGCAGGCCGACCGGACCCATGTCGACCTGGTCGGACAAGCGCAGACCGAGAAGTTCGGTGATAAACCGTTCCTCAGAATCACGATCGGGTACGACGAGCACCAGATGGCCAAGGCCGCCGCCGTCGGTCACGAAACCTGAGATCGGCCTGCCCGGGCGAAACGATGACGGCCTCACACGCTGTCCCCAGGTAACTTCGTGGCGCAGTCCCGCAGGATCCTCGAACCAAGCCATCGCCTGGACTTGGCGCCCCGCAAGCTCGCCGGGCGTTCCGTCCTCTACTTTGACGCCGGCGGCTATGAGTCGCTCCGAGATCCGAGCAAGTGCATCCGGTCCTTTTACCGACCAGCCGAGGTAGGCCAAACGGTCGAGCGGCCCGGTGTGTACGGCGATCCGCCAAGCGTGGTCGTCCAGGCGCAGCCGGACTGTGTGGTCGTCACCGTCGACAAGCTCCGCTCCGAGGACCTCGGGGCCGAACGTCTGCCACTCCTTTGCGGCCGGCGACTCGAAGCCGACGTATGCCAGCGACTCGACACCGGCGAACGAATCGCTCAACATTGGACTTGCCTTTTCATCTGTTCACTCCTCGTACTGATCGATATTGCTTGGACGTACATCAGTCGTCGCCGCCACGGTGCGTCGTAACGAGGTCGAGCGCAACGTCGCTCAGCAGATCCTCCTGCCCGCCGACCAGACCCCGGCGGCCGCATTCGACCAGTACCGCACGGGTGTCGACGCCGTGTTCTGCGGCCACGGCCTCGGCGTGGCGTAGAAAGCTCGAGTAGACGCCGGCGTAGCCGAGTGTCAGCGTGGCCCGGTCGACCTGCACGGGACGGTCAAGAAGGGGACGTACCAGGTCGTCGGCCGCATCCTGGAGTGCGAACAGATCGCAGTTGTGCGTCCAGCCGAGCAGTGAGGCGACAGCTACCAGCGGCTCGATAGGACAGTTGCCCGCCCCTGCGCCGATTCCGGCGAGCGAAGCGTCGACCCTGGTAGCGCCTTCCTCGACCGCTACGACTGTATTGGCGACTGCCAACGAGAGGTTCTGGTGGGCATGGATGCCGATCTCGGTCTTCGGATCCAGGATCTGCCTGTAAGCCCTGACACGGTCGCGGACGCCGTTCATGGTCAGACGTCCGCCCGAGTCGGTGACATATACGCAATGGGCGCCAGCTTTCTCCATGAGCTTCGCCTGACGGGCGAGCGCGTCAGGGGGAGCCATATGGCTCATCATGAGGAAGCCTGATACGTCCATGCCTAGATCGCGGGCCCTTGCAATGTGTTGTAGAGCGACGTCGGCCTCTGTGGCGTGGGTGGCGACCCGCACTGAAGTGACGCCGAGCGAGTGGGCCCGTTCCAGGTCGGCGATAGTTCCGATGCCCGGAAGGAGCAGCGTTGTCAAACGGGCGTTGCGGACGGCTCGCGCGGCCGCCTTGATCCAAACGTCGTCGGTATGGCTGCCGGGCCCGTATGTGATGCTGGCCCCGCCGAGCCCGTCGCCATGGGCTACCTCGATTGCATCCACCCCTGCAGCGTCGAGTGCCGCCGCGATCTCTGCGAGGCGCTCCGGCGCTATGCGGTGTCTCAAGGCGTGCATCCCGTCTCTCAGGGACACGTCTTGGAAAAAGACCTTCGTCATTTTTCAAGCACCTGACCGGTAGAAGTTGTGGGCGGTGATCTCCTCCGCTGTCTGTAATGCGGCGGAGGTCATGATGTCCAAGTTGCCCGCGTACGACGGCAGGTAATGCGCGGCGCCTTCCACTTGAAGGAACACCGTGACTTTCCAGCGAGGTTTCGCCACATCTGGCGGCAACAGAGTCTGCAATGGCTCGTCGTCGCCGACGGCGGCGATCTGCACGGGCTGTTTCAGCCGGTAACCAGGGACATAATTCGACACCTGAGCGACCATCTCGTGGATGCTGGCCGTGACGGCAGCCGGATCGGCGTGGGCGGTGAGGCAGACCACCGTGTCTCTCATGACCATCGGCGGCTCGGCGGGATTGAGGACGATGATCGCCTTGCCACTTAGGGCTCCTCCGACCTGCTCTATCGCGGTGGCAGTGGTCTCGGTGAACTCGTCGATGTTCGCTCGCGTTCCGGGGCCGGCCGACCGGGATGCGATCGACGCCACAATCTCGGCATAGGGCACCGCCGTGACCCGCGAGACGGCGGCGACCACAGGGATGGTGGCCTGACCGCCGCAGGTCACCATGTTGACGTTCGGAGCTTCGAGATGTTCCTTGAGGTTGACGGCAGGAACCACGTATGGGCCTATGGCTGCGGGCGTCAGGTCGATGAGGAATTTCCCGTGCCGCGCCAGGGCCTCGGCGTTGGCACGGTGCGCTGTCGCCGATGTGGCGTCGAAGATGACCTTGATGTCGGCGAAACCAGGCATGGCGATCAGGCCCTCGACGCCCTCTGACGTCACCGGCACACCTAGACGAACGGCGCGGGCCAGGCCGTCCGACGCAGGGTCGATGCCGACCATCGCTCGCACGTCGAGGCGTTTCGAGAGCCGCTTGACTTTGACGAGAAGATCGGTGCCGATGTTCCCCGATCCAATGATGGCAATACCGATGCCCATTGACGCTCCTCGGTCCCTTGGATTGACCTGCTAGAGTGCGACCGCTGACGTCGCCGTGCTTGCACGGACGTCGCCCGGCACGTGGAGGCCGTCTGCGTCGGAAGCGGCGACGAAATGGTCAGGCCGGACGACTACGACGGAACTGTTATGGCGGCGCATCCAGTCTCCGAGCAGACCCGTGTGGTCGATATAGTCGTTTGGAGATGTCGCTTGACCAGCCCGATTGCGTACGGTCACCGGGCGGGCGCCCAGACGTTCCCACGCTGCCAAATGTATGGCCGGAGTTGCGATACGAGGGTCCTTGTCGTAGCCGACGAGAGCAAATCCGTTTCCCAGGGCTTCGTCGAATACGGCACGGCGCCCCTGCGAAGTGCTGATCGGGGGTTGCGGCACCATCTGGCCGACCGAACCCGACTTGCTTGGGGTGGCGCTGAACCAACCGCCGCTCAGTGCCGGCGCCGATCCGCTCATGATCGCACGGGTGAGGGGTGTGCAGCGTTTGAGCACCGGGCCGAGGGTGTTGCGGGCTGTCACGAAACGAGGGTCACGCGATGCGATCAACATCCCGAGCTTTTGGGAGAGTTGGGTGACCTTGGCGACCTGAGGGGCCCTCTCCGCCTCGTATGTGTCCAAGAGACTCTCCCTGAGGCGGCCCTCGAGTACCTCGCGTAGTTTCCATGCTGCGTTCGCAGCGTCGCGGATTCCTGACTGCATTCCTTGGCCGGCCCAGGGCGGCATGAGATGCGCGGCGTCTCCGAGCAGGAGGACCCGTCCGACCCTCCAGCGCTCGGCGTGTCTCACGTGGTGGACGTAAAAGGCGTGACGCTCGATCCGGACCTCCTCTGGGGTCCGGCCCATACTGCGAAGCAGTGTCCAGATCGCCTCGTCGGAGTCGAAATCTTCCTTGCGTTCGTCGGGTCGGAGCGGGAACTCCCATCGGTGGTGCCCGAGCGAGAGCGGGATGTCAACCACGGGGCGATCCGGGTCGGACCAGAACACAAGATCTTTGCAGCCAGGCCACCAGCGGAGCATCTCCGCGTCGACGACGATCCACTCGGTTTCGTGGGTCTCTCCGAGCATCGCCACACCCATCTGGGACCGGACCGCGCTCGAACCTCCGTCGCATGCGAGCGCGTAACGGGCGCGTATTCGCCGCTCGGTCCCGTCGTGCGAACGGACAGCCACTTCGACGTGGTCGGAGTCTTGGTGAACGTTGGTCACCTCTTCGCCGAAGCGCACGTTGATCGTCCCCTCGAAGCGCGCGACACCCTCGCGAAGTACCGTCTCCATGGCGGGCTGGTAGATCATCATCGACCCCGGGTAGCCGAGGCCTGAATCTCGCGCGGCGAGCCTGAAAACCTCCCGGCCCTGGTAGGTCTTCCAGCGCAGAACCGAGTTTTCCTCCATGTCGGCCATCACCCGTTCCGCCATGCCAAACGACTGGAATATGCGCAACGTCCAGTCGTTGACGGTCACGGCGCGAGCTCGGGGGAAGACAGACTGCTCCCGCTCGACGACCTCGGTGCGGATTCCGTAGGTGCCAAGAAGGTTCGCTGCTGTGACGCCTACCGGCCCGAAGCCTGCGACGACCACGTCGGTTTCGATGACCTCACGGTGTGCTCGTCGTTCCTCCGTCATCACGACCTCCCCTGGCGCTCAAGTACGCCTCCTTCATTGTAGCAATCATTCCAGGGAAGCGTCGAGGTGGTTCCCGTTAGCGGAGCGTGCGTCGCGAATGACCGACGCCAGCAGCGAGAAAGCGAAATCCCAGAGTTCGCCTGCCACTTGGTCGTCCTCGCTGGTCTGAAGGCCGATGAAGAGGCCGTCGGCGAGGGCCATCTGCGTCGCCGCCAACCGGCGGGCGGTGTCGTCGCTCGGAGGAGCACCGGCCCAGTCAAGACAGGCTGCGAACCATTCGGCGAGGCGTTGGAGCGTGAGCTTCCGGCACTCGAGAAAGCGAACTCGACCTCGTGGCTCTGACGGGCGGCGTTCGAGGGTCAGCAGCAACCCGAGCCGGAGGAAGTCCTGATTGGCGAGGAGAGCGGCGCTGGACTCGCGCCACACTTCCCTGCAGTGGACGAGAAGGTCTTCGCCCTGCCGGGGCGGTGACCAGGCAGGCAGCGTAGCCAACCAGCGGGCGAAGCTTTCCTCGATAACTGTGGCGATGAGCTCATCCTTGTCGGCGAAGTGCCAGTAGATGGACGACGCGGGCAGCCCCGAGCGCTTGCTCACAAGCGAGATGCTCGTTCCCTCGTAGCCGCGTTCGGCGGCGATCTGCGCTGTCGCTTCGAGAATCCGCCGGCGCGACTCGTCGCCGTGGGAGTAGCGCCGCTCGGTTTTTGGTGCCATCCCACCTTTGTAGTGCCAAAAACCCTGAGTGTTCCACGGCGCCCTATTTGGCTGAAGTACCAAGCGCCGACCTGCGAAGCTCTGGCTTGTCGACCTTTCCGCTAGCGGTCCTCGGAAGCATCTCGACGATGTGCACTTTCGCAGGTACCTTGAAGCCGGCCAGTAGCAGGCGCGCGTCCCGTCGGATCTGCTCGGCGTCTGGACTGTCGCCGGCTTCAACCACGACGTAACCCCAGCCGACCTCGCCCCAGAGCGCATCTGGGACGCCGATCACCGCCACGTCGGCAACCCCAGGAAGTCCACGCAGGACCCGCTCGACTTCCGCCGGGTACACGTTCTCCCCGCCGGATATGAACATGTCTTTGTAGCGGTCCCGGATGTAGAGGTACCCGTCCTCGTCGAGCATCGCTGCGTCACCGGTATGCAACCAGCCGTCTGTCAGCGCTTCGGCTGTGGCCTCCGGGTTGTTCCAGTAACCGGCCATCACGTTCGGCCCTTTGATGCGCACTTCACCGATCTCGCCCGGGCCGACCGGATCGTCGTTGGCGTTGAATACCTGCACGTCGGTGAAGAACGACATCTTCCCGGCAGACCCGAGCCGCCGGCGGGCATCGGCGCTCGCCAGAATCGTCGCCGACGGAGCACTTTCCGTCATGCCGTATGCCTGCTGGACGGCTACGCCACGGTCGAGCCAGGGTCCTATCAGCTCCTCGGGTAGCGGCGCCCCTGCGACGGAGATGGTCCGCAAACTGGACAGGTCCGTGGTCTCCCAAGACGGATGGCGCCAGAGCATGTCGATCACCGTCGGGGGAGCGAAGAAGCTCGTGACCTGCTGCTCCTCGACGAGGCGGAGGACAACGCTCGCGTCGAAGCGTGGGACGATCACGACGGTGCCGCCGTGCATGATCGTCGGGGTCACCGAGCCGCCGAGGCCACCGATGTGAAACAGCGGGGCCAGCGCGAGGGTTCGCTCTCCAGATGTGGTCTCGAGGCCTATGGCCTGGTTGATTGCGTTCCAGGTCATGTTCGCGTGGCTGAGCATCACGCCCTTCGGCTGGCCCGTCGTGCCTGAGGTGTACATGAGCAGGCAGAGATCATCGAGGCTGACCGGCTCGTCTAGCGCTTCGGGTGGTTCGCTCGACAAAAGACTTTCCCAACCGTCGGGCTCGGCAGTCAGCGCTATCCAGTGCCGCACGGTCGGGCAGCGGACCTTGAGATCGGGACCGGGCTCCTGACTGGCAGAGTGAATGACCACTGAGGCGCCCGAGTCGTCTAGGACGAACTGAATCTCGTCGGGAGCGAGTCGGGCGTTGACTGGCACCCAGATTGCTCCCAGTTGGCCGGCGCCGAAGAGAGTCTCGAATACGGCCGGGTGGTTCTCGCCGAGGTAGGCGACGCGGTCGCCCCGACCGACTCCGAGCACCCTGAGGGCGTGGGCTGCCCGCCGGCAGCGGCCGGCCAGCTCGGCGTAGGTGGTCCGCGAGTCTTCGAAGACCACGGCCTCCCTGTCCGGACTCATCCGTAGGCGTCGCTCGGGCCACGAGCCAAGGCCTTCGTTGTTCAACCGGAACCTACCGAGCGGAGGCCGCGAGCGCCCTGCGTGACGCGCGCACCCGGGTGTTTATGAAATCGGGTCCGATGACAACCCCGGCGGGATCGCGTCCATCGCGGACAGCGGCGATTTGGCGCCGGTAGAAGATGCGAAGCATCGATACCCCGCGATCGGTCGACGCAAAATGTTCCTCGGAGTGCAAGGTGATCGGGCCCTGGCCCGTTTGGGCCTCGTAGTCTCCGGGGAAGTCACGATGCTCCGCGGGGGTAAGTTGAGCCCAAGTCTTGCCGTTCATCGTTGTTCGCGAGGTGCCGTAGTCCTGCCCCTCCGGAAACTTGGCGATGGAAAAAATTTGGTAGTGGGTGTCGTCGACCGGGGTCACCCATCCGAAGATGTCGCAGTCCGAGTCGGCTACCCCGTCTTGGATCGCACGCCTCGGGTTCGGAACGAGACGCAACGCCGGCACGGAAACCTCGATGATGCTGCGCGTTACTTTGCCGCCGGCTATTTCTCGGTCGCTGATCGAAATCACACCCACGTCTGTGAACTCGAATTGCGGGTGGGTGATCGAGGCGGTTATCGGGACCGGGGCGCCGAACTGGGGGCCGCTGATCATGCTGTGAAGGATGGGAAGGTGTGCCGGGTCGAGCACGTTCTCGGTGTGCTGGAGCCAGTTGCAGTCGATCACGCCGGCTCCTCCGCTGCCGAAGCTGTTGTCGTCGGCGATCAGCACCTCGCCGGGAGCAAGCGTCTCCAGTTCCTCATAGACAGGGAAGGCGGGTTTGCGCTCGGGCGGCCCCATATAAGCGAAGACCAGTCCGTGGTACTCCTGCACCGGATACCAGGGCTGGCGGTAGCGCTCCTTGTGACGGCCGCCCTGAGGCTCGGCAGGCTGGTCGATGCAGAAGCCCTGAGCGTCGAACTGCCATCCGTGGTAGCAGCAGCGGATGCCGACATCCTCCACCTTGCCGTAAAGCAACGATGTCCCTCGGTGCGTGCAGCGCGGGTAGAGCAACCCCACGTCTCCGCTGCGGTCACGGAATACGACGAGATCCTCGCCCAACACTCTTACAGTCTGGGGAGTCGTCCCCACGCGATCCGATCGCGCGACGGCCTGCCAGTACCGACGAAACACCTCACCCATCGCGCTTCGGGGGCCGACTCGGGTGAGGTCTTCGTCGAAGAATCCTGCCGGCATGCCGTACGCAGTCCCGGTGTCGACGGCGGTGCGCTCTACGGCGAGTGTTGGATCCAGGGCATGTACCGTCACAGTCTCCCCATTTCATGCAAATTTACAGGTGAATAACAGCGTAGGCCTACGCATTAGTTGCGTCAAGGGGTAGCGGTGGAATCCAGCGAGGTCACGTGTCGGACGAGACGTCGCAACATGGCGAGGAAGGCCCGTTGCTCGTCGAGTGTCAGAGCAGCCATCACCTGCGCCTCCCTGGTACGCATAAGCGGCATGAACGTCGTGACGGCCTCCGCGCCCTGATCGGTTAGGCGTGCTCCGGATTGGCGTCGGTCGTCGGGATGGTCCGTGCGCTCGATCAGCGACTTGGCCTGAAGGGAGTGGAGGATCTGGGTGGCAGCACTACGAGTCAGATAGAGCCGCTCCGCTAGGGCCGACGGGCCTACAGGCTCGGACGATTCAGCGAGGATCTCGAGTATCCGGAACGCCTGCATCGAGCCGATACCGAACGGCGCGGCAGTGGCGGCGAACCGGGTTCGCAGTATCAGCGCCAGCTCGGCAAGGCACTTCAGCCCCTCGCCGGCGGCCGTTTCGCGCGAGCTTTCAAGTTGAGGATCCGGGTTGGATGCATCCATACCCACTCCCTACGTCGCCGTCGAGCATCGACGCAACTCTTTAAAATTGAAGGGCTACCGGCCGGCGAGGTTGCGTATGCAGACGTCGAGGATTTCGTATAGCTCGGAGGCTCCGTCGGTCGCGACGCCGTCGAGCATGCGGCCCTCGATTTTTTCCATCTCGACTTCGCACGCGTTTACGACGGCCTGCCCTTCCTCGGTGAGTCGGATGCAAAGGATCCGGCGGTTGGAGGGGTGGGGATCGCGACGAACCAACGCCTTGCGCTCCAGGTGGGCGATCATCTCGCTGCCCGCCTGCGCCGAGACGAAGGAACGCCGGCCAAACTGCGCTCCCGACATGCCCGGCTGACGGCGAAGGACCGTGAGGGCGGTGTACTGAACCGCAGTGATGCCGTGGGCGCGCGCCATGACATCGATGTCGGCCCGAATTGCCAGCTCCAGCTGTTTGATCCGGTAGGCAATTCGTGCCCTACCGTCCGGCCGTGCTCCCGTCGGCGGACTCGCGCACACCCTCTCAGCGTATCGACCCTCGATCGGCGATCCCGCCAAGCACTTCGTTAGATCGTGCCCGGCCGCTCGTACGAGGCGAGACCAGGCCGGAACGTCTTCGCATCGAGGAACTGGCTGAGCCCCCGTTGCTTGCCCTGTTCGGGGTCTCCGAGGACCGCTTGGTCGAGTTTGGCATACAGATAGTCCTCGGCCTCGTCCCATGACATCAGGCGTGCCTTTTTGAAGCCGACCTTCGCTGCACGAAGAACCCGCTGGTTGAGTCCGGCGAGCTTCGAAGCAATCTCGACGGTACGGGCTCGTAGGACATCGGCAGGCACTGCCTCGTTGACCAGTCGCATCTGCGCCGCCCGTACGCCGTCGAAGCTCTCCCCGGTCATGATGAACCAAAGAGCGTCTCTCGTAGGCACTGTCTCGGCGAGAGCCCGGCTCACCAGACCGCCGGGCGGGATACCCCAGTTGACTTCCGACAGCCCGAAAGTGGCGGTTTCAGAGGCGATAGCCAGGTCGCAGCACACGAGCGGCGTGAACGCTCCGCCGAAACACCACCCGTTGACCATTGCGACGGTGGGTTTGGAAAAATGGATCAGTCGTCTCCACTGCCACTCCGCGCTGTCGCGTCGAGCTCGGATCTCCACATGCGCAGGGCCATCATCGACCTCACGGAAATACTCCTTGAGGTCCATGCCGGCTGACCAGCTCTCTCCCGCCCCTGTCAAGACGACCACTCGGGCCCGATCGTCCGCCTCGAGCATTTCCAGAGCGGAAGCCATCTCCGTATTGAGCGTCGGGCTCATACAGTTTCGCTTCTCTGGCCGGTTGAAATACAGCCACGCAATCGGATCGTCGAATTCTACGCGGACGGTCCCTTCGGGGGCGGTCCACGAATCACCAGCTTCCACCATATTCCATCCTCTTTTCTCGAGCTGCCGCACACATCAGTAATTATCAGGAGTCCTGATATCCCTACAGTAGCGAGTCGAGATGAGCTATATCAAGTTTCTTGACAAGTGTCGTCCTGGGAGCCTCCGACGCGTATGGGGTGTCAGGCGGATAGTTCTCAAGTGGGTCGCTGAGAGGCCGAGAAATACCGGCGAGCGGAAGGATCCGCTCATGGCATGGATGCCAACAACAACACAAGGATGTGCGATGCAGGAAGCGGGTCGGACCCCGTGGGATGTGCTCGGTGTTGCCGAGGGCACCTTTTACAACGAAGTCAAACGAGCCTTTTTCCGTCGCGCCCGTGCGACCCACCCCGACGCCCCCGGAGGAAGCGCCGGAGCGTTCCGTGAGGTCCAAGCTGCCTTCGAGACTCTTCAAAGGACGGCTCCGCGGCGCGATACCCAGGCCCGACGCGTCGCGAAGAGCCCATACGACTCATGGCTTTGCGGCCCGCAGTGGACTCTTCAGTGGGCGGACGCGGATCCCTCGTTCGACGACACCGTCCTTGATGGGACGCGTTGCACCCCCGGGGATTTCTCGTATCACCTCCGGATGGAGATCAGCCGGCTTTCATTACAGGCAGCGTAGATCGACGACCGGTTCCCGCGTTCGGGTGTCCGTCAGACGAGCCGACGTTCGGTAGCCCAGCGTGCAAGCTGGTGGCGTGTCGAAAGCTGGAGCTTGCGAAGTACGGCGGAGACGTGGCTTTCGACCGTTTTGGTGGCGATGGACAGCTCGACGGCCACCTCTTTGTACGTGTAACCCCTCGCGATGAGGCGCAACACGTCGCGTTCGCGGCTGGTCAGCTGATCCAGCTCCGGATCGATCGGAGGTACGTCGCCTGTCAGTTGGGCAGCGGCGAATGCGTCGAGGACGAATCCGGCGAGTCGTGGCGAGAACACAGCGTCACCGCTTGCGACGCGCCGGACGGCGTCGACGAGCTCGAAGCCGGAAATGGCCTTCGTCACGTACCCGCGGGCACCGGCGCGAATGACGGCGATCACGTCCTCCGGGGCGTCCGAAACGGAAAGGGCGAGGAAGCGGACAGGGCTTTTCTCCCCGGGGGAGCTCGCGTCGTGCGCGGCCACCTGGGTCACGACTCCCTGGCCTCCGCCGGAGGGAAGGTGGACGTCGAGCAGCACCACGTCGGGTCGACGCTCGATGATCAATTCGACGGCGGGCTCCACGTCGTCGGCCTCTCCGACTACTTCTACGGCATCGCCGAGCTCCGCGCGCACTCCGGCTCGAAACAGGTGGTGGTCGTCGACGAGAAGGACCCGCGGCCGGCTCGGTTGTGTCGGGGGGCTCATTGCCTGCGTTCCCCGGTGGGAAGGCGGAGGGTTACCTCGGTTCCGGCGCCGGGCTCGCTTCGAAGCCTTGCAGTCCCACCTGCACGCGACATTCTTCCCTCGATCGACTCGGTCAGGCCTCGCCGGTCTGGCCCGACCGTGGATCGGTCGAATCCGCGGCCCCTGTCACGCACGTACAGGCATACGCAGTCCGCTTCGACCTCGGCGTAGATGGACACTACGTCGGCACCGGACCATTTCGCGGCGTTCACTGTCGCCTCCCTCCCGGCGGCTAGGAGGGCCTCGAGGGACTCCGTCAAAGCTGTGTCTCCGACCACGACGGCTTCGACTCGCACTTCGTGGTCGGCCTCCACGTCGGACTGTATCCGCTCGATGGCCGAGGCGACGGTGGCTTTTCCGTCTCCGCCGAAAGACCCGGGGCGTTGCCCCTCCCAAAGCCACGAACGCAACTCCCTTTCCTGGCTGCGGGCGAGCTGGGTGACGCGCGCGGGATCTGTCGCATGGCGTTGGATGAGCGCAAGGGTCTGAAGTACCGAGTCGTGCACCCGGGCGGCCAGATCGGCGCGTTCCTCGGCGCGAAGACGCGCCTGGCGTTCGAGGACCAGGTCGCGCCCGGCTCGAAGCCACCACGGGCCGAATACGACCACGATTGCGCCGAACAGAAGCGCTACCCCAGCCAGGGGTGCCAGCACTGCGCCGCGATGGCTTTGAGTCATCGCCGCAACGCCGGCAAGGCCCATGACGGCAGCCGCGACGACACGCGCCAGCAGAATTCGCCATGACCCACGCCCGGACGAGCCGATCTGGACGAGCGGCCCGACAGCCTGTCGCAGGTGCGACCGGTCCGTGTCTGTGCCATCACGCCAGACCAGTACGAGGCCTCCGGCGCTGATGAAGGCCGGCCAGGCGAGGCCGCCGGCCCACGGCGCGTGGAGCGCCGCAGCGAGAAGGAGCGCGACGACGAGCGGCGGTGCGAAAGCAATCAAGGTCACGAGGGCTCGGCCGTCAGCCAACGCCCTGGATGCGATGCTTCGGTCCTCGTCGAGGGCGGGTATCACAAGCCATGCGACGACGTATACGGCTACTCCGACCCCGCTTGCCAAGCCGAACACGACCAGGCCGACCCGAACCACTGTTATCTCGAAACCCGTCGTCGCCGCGACCGCTCCAGCGACGCCCCCGAGGAAGCGGTCGTCGCTTCGCCGCCGCAGAGGACCGTGACCACGGTGATGCCGGCGTACCCACGGAGGCGGACCGTACGGGCGGGATGGTGGCGACGGAGGGGTTCGGATGCATCGATGATCGCGCCGCACGCCGGGAACTACCATAGGGAATCACCCTCACTCCGATGCTGGCGAGGTGACGCCATTCTCCGTGAATCCCCGACGCAACGGTCGGGGTGTCGGGGAGCCCTCAGGGTCATCCCCCATAGCGCGCCGGGACGCATCCGCCTCATGATGCATACATGATCTTTTCACATGCTCCAACTTCAGATGCAAGGCGCCGCACGCTGCGGCGGCGAGACGACAGGCGGATCGTCCAATGAGCGCGGTTGCTCCCGGCTCGATGCGAGTCTCCGACGTGGACCGCACCGAGGTGACGAATCTCCTCTGCCGGCACTACGGCGACGGCCGGCTGACCGAGGATGAGTTCCAGGAGCGGACAAGCGCAGCGACGGCCGCGAAAACCCGTGACGACCTGAGTCCGCTATTGGAGGACCTGCCGCCCCTCGACGTTCCTCCGCCCCCGGCTGCGCCCCAGATTTCGGGACCCGCGCCGCTACCGCGGCCTTTCCAGCACCGCCATTCGATTCTCCGGGTCGTCTTCTTTGTGTTTCTCGCCATGTGGGTGCTTGGTGCGACCCAAGCGATGTTCGGAATGCGGTTCCTGTTCGTTCCGTGGCCTCTCATAATCGTGGCGCTGATAGTTCTGCGCGCCACGCGCCATCACCGCCACCATTGGCGCTGACGGGACTCCATCTGGATCGCATGACGCTGGTAGGTTCGCGTAAATGCGACACCGCCCCGCTCTCCTTGCCTCACTAGCGGCCCTTTGTATCGGGCTGACGTCGTGCAGTTCCAGTTCCAGCACCGCCAAGGCGGCGAGTCCGACGACCCGGTCGACCGCTGTCTCGACTTCGACCACTGCGGCTGCTGCCGGGACGACCAATCCGGCGAAGCCCGTCTGGCTGTGCAGACCGGGGGTATCGCCGGATCCCTGCGCCGCCAACCTCGACGCAAAGGTCGTGGCAGCGACGGGCTCGCCCACCCAGGCGAACGCCGTCGCGGCAGCGACGTCTCCCTTCGATTGTTTCTATGTGTACCCGACGGTGAGCGGGGAAAGCGGATCCAACGCCGACCTGACGATTCAGCCCGCCGAGATCAACGCGGCCGAGGAGCAGGCATCACGTTTCTCGACGGTGTGCAGGGTCTGGGCGCCGATGTACCGCCAAGTGACCACCGCCGGGCTTTTCAGCGCAGGGATAACCGGCCTCAACGTCGCCTACGACAGTCTCCTGTCGGACTGGCAGTACTACCTCGCGCACGACAATGCCGGCAGGCCCATCATCTTTCTCGGCCACTCCCAGG
>JAKBBA010000312.1 GCA_021808665.1 Actinomycetes bacterium | reverse complement strand
ACACTCGACAAACCGGTAGTCGCAATCACCGCCGACCCCGCAACAGGCGGCTACTGGCTCGCAGCAGCCGACGGCGGCGTCTTCTCATACAACGCACCCTTCTACGGATCAGCCACGCCAGGCACTACTCCATCCGGCCAGGTGGTCGGGGCTGCGTCGGCCTAGGGCCGGTTGCTGCGCTCGCGGATTTCCAGTTCAGACTGGTTGTGAGCGCCCCATTCCCCCTCTGGTCGGATGGGAGCAGTGGAGATGAAGGACTTCCACAGACGGTCGGGGAATATTAACTTGAAGTTTCAAGTTGCTTATCGCGTAAGGTTCATTTCCTGTCGAGGAGCAAGCCATGCCCGCCGAGATCCTCTCTGCGACCGCCACCGCTGATCGTCGCATACCTGCGTCTCATCCGTTCGCCGCGCACCTAAAGCGCGTGGCGACCGTCGAGGCCTCACGCTCCCACCACGTCTGGGAGCCGTCGTCGGGTCCGATGCCGAGCCTCTACGTCAGCCACGGCGCTCCCCCACTCTTCGAGGACGGGCCGTGGATGACCGAGCTGCACCAGTGGGCCACCACGTTTGCCCGGCCCAAGGGGATTGTCATCGTCTCCGCCCACTGGGAGGCAGCGCCGGCGTCGATCTCCTCGACCGCAGCCGGAACCCGGCTGGTGTACGACTTCGGGGGCTTTCACCCCATGTACTACGAGATGGAATACGCGACACCTGACGCCACCGAGCTTGGTCGCAAGGTCCGTGAGGTCCTAGCCGGGACCGAGAGGGTCCAAGAGGTGGATCGTGGCCTCGACCACGGAGCCTGGGTACCGCTCAAGGTGATGTACCCCGCTGCTGACGTGCCCGTCGTCCAGCTCAGTCTGCCCACCCACGATCCGGATCGGCTCTTGAGCATAGGTTCCCGACTTCGCCAGCTCCGCCACGAAGGCGTTTTAGTCATAGGTTCCGGTTTTATGACTCACGGCCTCCCCTACATCGACTTCCGCCACCCCGACCTGGTCCCGACGTGGTCGTCGGAGTTCGACGCATGGGCGGCCGGCGCCCTAGCCAAAGGGGACCTCGACGAGCTGACCCACTTCGCCGGCCGCGCTCCCGGTCTGCGTTACGCGCACCCCACCGTCGAGCACTTCACCCCGATCTTCGTAGCCCTCGGAGCGGCCAGCGACCCCGAAGCTCCAGTCGACACGACCATAGACGGGTACATGTTCGGGTTGTCGCGGCGTTCGTTCCAAGCAGCCTGATGCCAGGGGCTCCTGACGGGCCGACCCGATGGCTGGACCAAGTCGAGATGCGAGCGTGGTTGGGATTGCTCGGGATCGTGATGGAATTGCCGCAGGCTCTGGACCGCCAGCTGCGGGCAGAAGCCGGAATCGGACACGCTTACTATTCGATCCTGGCCGTTCTCTCCTCCAGCCCCAACCAGGAAAGTCGCCTGCGTGATATCGCTGCTCTTACCGGCACGTCACTCAGCCGGTTGTCGCACGCCATCGACGCCCTCCAAGGCAAAGGCTGGGTGCTTCGCCAGCCGAGCGACGACGCTCGCCGCTCGACCGCCCGCCTGACCCCGGCCGGGGCCGCGATGCTGGAGCGGGTGGCCCCTGGCCATGTCTCCGAGGTGCGCAGGCTGGTGTTCGACCGCCTCGATCCCCAGGACGTGCGGCATCTGGCCGAGATCTCCGCCAAGCTCCGGTCCGCCGGGGATCGGGCCGATGGGCCGCCCCCTTAGAGCCCTCAGGTGAAGCGGTAGCGGATGGGCAGGTGCTTGACTCCCGACACGAAGTAGGGCCTCCATCCCGGATGGATATGCGCTCCGTTCGAAATATCGCTCTTGCGAAGCGGGTTGAGGAATGTAACTTGACCTTCGCAGCCCGTATTTGCGGGCAACTTCGACGATAAGGAGCCACACCATGACCTCCACACAAACCGCGATACTGGCCGGTGGCTGCTTCTGGGGGGCACAAGAGCTGCTGCGTAAGCGTCCCGGAGTCATCTCGACCCGGGTCGGTTACTCAGGTGGCGATACCCCCAACGCCACATACCGCAATCACGGCGACCACGCCGAGGCGGTAGAGGTCGTCTTCGATCCTGAAGTGATCTCGTATCGCGAACTACTCGAGTTCTTCTTCCAGATCCACGACCCGACTACGAAGAACCGACAGGGCAACGATGTGGGGCGCAGCTACCGCTCGGCGATCTTCTACACCGACGACACCCAAAAGGCTGTCGCTGTCGACACGATCGCCGACGTCGACGCATCTGGGCTGTGGCCAGGCAAGGTCGTCACCGAGGTGGCCGCTGCCGGTCCGTTCTGGCAGGCCGAGGAAGACCACCAGGACTATCTGCAAAAGTACCCGGATGGCTACACCTGCCATTTCGTGCGAGCCGGCTGGAGGCTTCCCGGCCGTAGCTGAGCGCCACTTGAGGGCCGGCATCCGAAGGGCCTCCACCACACCGGGCCCCGGCCGTCGAGTAGTTCTCGGTCGCGAGAGCCCCCCGTCTCGGTGAGCTCCGACACGTAGTGGCGTTCGGGAGCGACTGTGTATATCGCTACTTGTCCCACCAATCCGATCGGCTTGGCGAAGAACCCGGCGAACATCGGCAGACTGACCAGCATTACCGGCACCACGTAGTCGGCCGCTGCAGCACCCGGATCGGACGTCACGTCGATGTCCCATCGGTGCAGGCCGACTTCGCTGAGGCGCATCGTTGCCAGAAAACGGATATCGACCGGTGCCGGCAGGAAACCGACGTCTACCGTCTTGGAAGCGAGGTCGGATTCGTCGAGGGCTTCGAAGCCGCCGACCAGCCGTCCAGCTGGCCGTGACGAAGTTAGCGGCCTGCTCCGGCCCCGACATGGCATTCCAACGATCCCAGATCCCTTGGGCGCCGGCCATGTCCGCCTTGCCGGCCAAAAGAGTGTTGAGCCCGAT
>JAKBBA010000074.1 GCA_021808665.1 Actinomycetes bacterium | reverse complement strand
CCGCCATCAGCGGTAGTTTGCCACCCCGTGAAGGCTTCGCAACATCCATGGGTGCTCGGCGCCAGGCCTCGCACGCTTCCGGCGTCGGCGGTCCCGGTCATCATAGGTACAGCCGTCGCCAAGGCAGGCGGCCAGGTGATCTGGTGGCGGGCGTTGTGCGCTTTGGTGGTCGCAATCGCTTTGCAGGTGGGCACGAACTACGCGAACGACTACAGCGACGGAGTGCGTGGAACCGACGTTGCCCGGGTGGGGCCACTTCGACTCGTCGCCTCAGGATTGCGCAGCCCTTCCCAGGTGAAGCGGGCGGCGATGATCAGCTTCGGTGTCGCCGGGGTCGCCGGTCTCGTTATAGCGGCGTACGCCGGCTGGTGGCTTATCGCCGTCGGAGCGGCCTGCGTAGCGGCGGGATGGTTCTACACCGGCGGCCCCAAGCCTTACGGGTATGCCGGATTCGGTGAGCTGTTCGTCTTCGTGTTCTTCGGGTTGGTGGCCACCGCCGGCACCGCCTACATCCAACTCGGCCGGCTCACCGCGGTGGCCGGTTTGGCTGGGGCCGCTTCGGGACTCTTCGCGGTTGCACTGTTGGTGGTCAACAACCTCCGAGACGTCGAAGGCGACGCCGTGTCGGGCAAGCTGACGCTGGCCGTTCGCGTCGGGGCGTCTGCGACGAGGCGTGTCTATGTTGGTTGCATGGCGCTACCTTTTGCCTTCGCGGCCGGTGTAGCGGCGTGGAAAGTGGGCGCCCTACTCGCTGTTGCGGCGGTGCCCCTTGCGGTGATACCCGCACGGAAGGTGCTGGCTGGGACATCGGGCAGGGCTTTGATCGAAGTCCTGGGCGAGACGGGACGCGCGCAACTGGCGTTTGGTCTGGCGCTGGCCGTCGGCCTTTGGCTTTGAACACGGAATGCTCAATCGTAGGGTGCCGGCTCGGTGTGGTCTATTGCCGTTTCGTGCTCAATGTTCGCTGCGCAGACGTGCGATCCAGTTCGTGACGCCTTTGACGAACTCGTCGGGTCGCTCCAAATGGCAGGCGTGGCCCGAACCGGGAATGATCAAAAGGTCGGCGTTTGCTCCTATGGCGTCGACGAGGCGCCGCGCGAGAAGGCAGTATTTGGAGTCGAGTTCCCCGGCGACGACCAGAACCGGCATTTCCAGGTCGTGTAAGGATTCCCAGAGCGGGTCGAATGTGCCGCTCCCGGCTAAGCGCAGGCTGGAAGCCAGACCGGCTGCGGAGCCGCCGAGGCGTGACTCGATGTTTGCGGCAGCAACGGGGAGCGAGGAGAAGATCGGCTGCGCGAGCCACCAGGCGACGAACCTTTCGAGGCCATCCCGTTCTACCTGCTCTGCGAGGGCGGCATCGGACGTTCTCCTAGTGGACCGCTCGGATGGATCGTCAATGCCCGCGGTGGTGCTCACGAGTACGAGACCTGTCACGGCTCGGGGATTGGCGAGCGCTATATGAAGAGCGAACCGTCCACCCATCGAGTAGCCGACCCAAACCGCGGGACCGCCCGATCCGGCTGCGAGGACCGCTTTCGTCATCAGTTCGGCGCCGTATCGGAGGCCAGCTTTGACATCGGCGGATCGCCCATGGCCAGGGGCGTCGAGCGCGACCGTCTCGAATTCGTCGCTGAGGTCCTCCCGAATGCCGGCCCACGCAAGGGTCGACTGGGTGAATCCGTGTACGAGCGCGAGACGCAGGCCCGCCCCCGGATTGCGCACGTCGACGTAAAGGTCGGCTTCCACGCCATGATGATGCCAGGAGAGGAGCGCTGATGCTGGACAGGCCAGAGGGGGGCGGGGAGCACACTGTGGCGGCTCCGGAGCACACTGTGGCGGCTCCGGAGTGCGCTTTCGTGGGGATTCGGGTTTGACGCAGCCGGCGGTGACGCAGGCGGACGTCCAGGCGGCTTTCTGCGCCGTCCTGTGCGACGAGTGGGCCCGAGCGGGTGTCACCGATGCGATCGTGTCGCCCGGGTCGCGCTCGACGCCGATGGTGGTGGCCCTCCATGCCGAGGAGCGCATCCGGGTCACCGTCGTGCTCGACGAGCGCTCCTCCGGCTTCGTAGCGCTCGGGGCGAGCCTCGCTGGCCGCCGGCCGGTGATCGCCGTCACCACGAGCGGTACGGCGGCGGTCGAGATGCACCCGGCGGTCGTGGAAGCCTCCCAGGCGGGGGTGGCACTGATAGTGGTCACCGCCGACCGTCCCCCCGAACTGCACGACGTCGGCGCACCGCAGACAGTCGACCAGCATGGACTGTTCGGCTCGACGACCCGTTGGGCGTTCGACCCGGGGGTTGCCGACCTTGCGTCGGCGGCGACGTGGCGGTCGGTTGCGTCACGCTGTGTCGTCGAGGCTGTCAAAGGCGCGGGCCCTGTTCATCTCAACCTTCCTTTCCGTGAACCGCTGCTCGGGTCGGCCTCTTCTGTCGGTCTTCCGTCGGGTCGCCCAGGTGGAAAGGCGTGGCATGCCTTAGATGAGGACCTGGCGACAGGAGCGCCTGCCGGCGTAGTCGGTCGATTGAAAGCCACATTGTCATCGCGCCAAGGAGACGGTGCACGTCGCGCCGCTGGTGCGGTCAGCGGCCTGGCCGGGCGCGGTCTGATAGTCGCAGGCGAAGGAGCCGTATCGGATGATGCCGAGCGGGACGCGATCCTTGACGGCGCTGAACGTCTCGGCTGGCCCGTCCTCGCCGATCCGCGTTCTGGGCTCCGGGTGAGACACCCCTTCGTGGTTGCTGCTGCAGATCAGTTGCTGCGCTGCCCGCAGGTGAGCAGTCTGGTGCCGGAAGTGGTCTTGCGGCTCGGTGCTCCCTGGGCGTCGAAGGTGCTCGGAAGCTGGCTTGCGGGCCTTGACGACGCCATCCCGCAGGTGCTCGTCGACGAGCGCGGCCGCTGGTTGGACCCGGACCGCAAAGCGTGGCAAGTCCTGGCCGCGTCCCCATCGGCGGTCGTGACGGCCCTCGCAGATGGCGCTGGTCGGGGTGCTACGAAGACCAGGGGGACCTGGGCCTCGTATTGGAGGCACGCCGATGACGCTGCGGGGCGGGTACTCGAGAGCCTGCTCGGCAAGGACGGCGAGTTGGCCTTCTCCGAGCCGGCGATCGCCAGGGCCACCCTCGCCTCGCTGCCCGACGGCGGCATCCTGTTCGTGTCATCGTCGATGCCGGTACGTGACGTCGAGTGGTTCGCGGCGGCCCGTAGCGGAGTGACGGTTCTCTCCAACCGGGGAGCCAATGGGATTGACGGGGTGCTCTCCAGCGCTCTCGGCGTCGCGCTCGGCTGCGGGGGACGTCCGGTCGTTGCGCTCGTCGGGGACCTCGCGTTTCTATACGACGCCGGGGCCCTGCTCTGGGCGGCTCGTCGAGATGTGAACCTCAGTGTCCTGGCGGTCGACAACGACGGGGGAGGGATCTTCTCGTTCCTACCCTACGCCCGGGCCATGCCTCCGGAACGCTTCGAGAGTTACTGGGGGACGCCGCACGACGTCGACCTCGCGACACTTGCGGGCGCATACGGAGTACCTTCCGAGCGGATTGCCGACAGGGTATCACTCGAACGTTATCTTGACGGTGCCGGATCCAACTCCGGGGTGAGAATCGGCGTGGTCGGCTCCAACCGGTTGGCCAACGTTGCCGACCACGACCGGATAGCTGACGACATTCGTCGGGCGCTCGCTACACTCGCCGGCTCCGTCAGCTAAGCGCGCCCTCTTGGTGCGGGCTGCTTGGCTGGCTTGGAGTTGCTACGGGCGTACGAGAGCGGCGAGGAGCGCCTGGAGCTTCAGCTGCGTCTCCGTCAACTCGCTCGCTGGGTCCGAACCGGCCACGATGCCGTTGCCAGCGAAGATCCGCGCCCTGTTGGCGGCGACTTCGGCACTTCTGATACCAAGAACGAAGCAGCCGTCTCCCCGACTGTCGAGCCAACCGACCGGGCCGGCGTATCGTCCGCGCTCGAAACCCTCGACTTTTTGAAGATACCGAAGAGCGGCATCGGTCGGAGATCCGCCGACTGCTGGGGTGGGGTGAATCCGGGCGACAAGATCCAGCACCCCGGGTGGTTGCGGCGAAAGCCGGCCCGTGATCCGCGTAGCGAGATGCGAAACGTTGCGCAACGACATAACTGACGGAGTCTCGGGGACATCGAGCGATTCGCAGACCGACGCAAGGCTTCCTGCGATCGCCTCGACGACCACCCTGTGCTCCCTGCGTGTCTTGCGGGCTGTCATGAGCGCCCGAATCAGGGCTTCATCGCCAACGGTGTTCCCGCTCCTTGCGACGGTCCCGGCCAGAGGATGGCTCTCCACTTCGACCCCGTAACGCCTGATGAGCAGCTCGGGGCTCGCCCCGAGGAAGTCGTCGACTTTGAAGACCGTGCACGATGGGTAGAGCGCGGCTAGGCGCTCGAGAAGTTCGGAGATCACGAAGGGGCGGTCTGCTTCGATCTCTATGCAGCGTGCGAGGACAACCTTGGCAAAGGCCCCCGCATCGATCTGGCGGACGGTCTCTGCTACCAGCTCGGTCCACTCGGAGTGGGCCATCGTCGGGGAGAGGTCGAATCGCTCGGGGGACGGCCCCGGGCGCGCGGCTCGTGGAGCTTCGACGGAAGGCGTGACGGTGGTTTTCCAGGACACGGACCCGTCCGAGCCGAAGATCTCTGCGGGTACCACGAGGTGGCCCGGTTCCTCCGGGTCGAAAGCCAAAGCGCCGATAGCTATCGGGCCGCACCCCGGGAGGCGCAGCGGATCCGTGCATTCGATGCTGCCAAGCGCTGCGCTGACCGCTGCACGCCCAGCCGGGTCTGCTACGCCGCCGGGGAGCTCGATTCGCAGGGCCTCACCGCGCCCGGCGAGGCCGACGTCGCCCGTGGCGAACAGCCAGCCGTCGTCTCCAGCTGCTTCGATCAGCTTCGGAGGATCGTCGAGGATGACTGTGGTAGCCACCATCTTTGCTTCGTGGGCGGCGAGCGGATGCGTACTCATCGAGGAATCACGCGACGGGTGGCGGTGATCAGTTGCGTGATACCTCCCGATAGCGACCGGTGGCGGATGGACCCAAAACCGGCGCCGTCGAGCATGTCGAGGATCCGATCCGCGGGCGGCAGGTACGCAACGGACTTCGGCAGATAGCAGTAGGCGTCCCGGTCCGATAGGAGCGCGCCGAGTTGGGGCACGACCTTGTTGAAGTAGAAACCGTGGGTCTCACGCAGCACGATATTCTTCGGGACCGCGACGTCGAGGAGAGCTATACGACCGCCCGGCCGCAGCACCCTCGAAAGCTCGTCGAATACCGGTTCGAGCGCGACGAAATTCCGGAGCGCAAAACCCGATATTGCGCCGTCGAGCGAGCTGTCTCTTAGTCCGAGAGCGAGTCCATCGCCCTGCACAACTGGCGAGACCGACCGGAAGTGGGTGAGCATACCGAGCGACGAGTCGACGCCGACGGGTTGAATTCCCGCTCGTT
The DNA here is from genome assembly GCA_021808665.1 of Actinomycetes bacterium. Next base: position 10,741 of record JAKBBA010000074.1, on the reverse strand, counting down.
CGAGGTCGCAACAAAGGTCTCCTGTGCCGCAAGCCAAGTCGACGACGACCGATCCGGGCGCCACAGACAAGGCCCTGACAGCGATTCGCCGCCACCACCTGTCTATCCCGAACGTCATCAGCCGGTTCACGAGATCGTAGCGTGGGGCGATGGTATCGAACATGGTGCGCACAGCGCGCACCTTCTCGTCGCCTTGAGGTAAAGAAGCGATCAGAGGTAGTACCTGAAGAGGATCTCGGCGACGCAGGCGGGCTTGGTCGCACCCTCGACCTCGTAGGTGACGATCAGCTTCACCTGAACGCCGCCGGACACGTCGTCGACGCTCGCGAGCTCCACGCCGGCTCGCAACTTCGATCCCACCGGAACCGGCGACGGGAAGCGCAGCTTGTCGACGCCGTAGTTGATTCCCATCGAGATACCCGACACTGCCATGACCTCGGCGAGAAGCGTTGGGGTCAACGACAAAGTCAGGTAACCGTGGGCGATAGGTCCGCCGAACGGACCGGACTTCGAGCGCTCCAGGTCCACGTGGATCCACTGATGGTCTCCGGTGGCGTCAGCGAATAGGTTCACCTGCTCCTGGGTGACCACCTTCCAGTCGCTGTACCCCAGGTGTTGGCCGACGTGGCTTTTGAGTCCCTCGATACCTTCGATCGTCGTTGTCATGCGATCAGGCTACGCCAAGTCCGACTTGCTCAACGAAACCAGGTCTTGCGGTACGCCCGGCTTTGAGGATGCAGGAGTAGCGCCAGGAGAGCCCCGTAGAACAGGAGGTTGACCAGCTGTACGAAGGAGAAATACTGGACCAGGATCGCAAGGAACAGGACTGTGACGCCGACTCCGAGCCAGTAGCCCCACTTCTTCTCGTTAGCTATCCCCAAGCCCGCTGCAGCCTGCCCGATCACGACCAGGGCGCCGATGCCACCAAGGGTGAAAAGCTCGCCGTCGAGCAGACCGAACGCTGCGTTTATGTACATGATGACCGTGGCCATCATCAGTGTCTGCGGCTGGGTCTTGTCCAGCCAGCGAATCGAAGTGGAAGCCATGGTTCTATTTTTGCACTACCGGAGGGAACAACGGTGTGCGCCTTCGCTGATTATCAGGCTTCGACAGCTGAGAGCGAAGTCTCCGAAGACTGCTCGGTGCCCCCGACGTCCTTTTCTCCCGGTCCCTGAGACGGAGTCAACGCTCTCGTGTCGCGCAAACTCAGCTGGCCGCACGCAGCGTCGATCTCGGTCCCACGGTTGCGGCGGACGGTCACGTTGACTCCCAAGGCCGAGAGCTCGTCCCGGAAGCGTCTCACCCCGCCGGGAGGGGTGCCACGGAATGCGAAGCCGTCCGTCGGGTTGAGAGGGATCACGTTGACGTGTGCGCCGAGGCTGTATGCGATATCGGCCAGCTCCCTGGCGTCCGAGGGGCTGTCGTTGACGCTGTCGATCAAAGCCCACTCGAAGCTGAGGCGGCGGTTCTTGACCGCCCGGTACTGCCTGCACGCCTCGACCAGGTCCGAAAGCGGGTAACGGCGGTTTATGGGCACAAGGCGGTCGCGGAGGGCGTCGTTTGCTGCGTGCAGCGAGACGGCGAGGTTGACGGGAAGCGCCTCGTGAGACATGCGCCGGATGCCGGGGACGATCCCGACAGTCGACACCGTGATGTGCCTGGCCGAGATGCCCATGTCGTTGTGGATCCGTTCGATCGACGCCCACAGCCTCTCGTAGTTTGCCAGCGGCTCTCCCATCCCCATGAAGACGATGTTCGTGAGCCTCCGCGGAAGGGCCCGTCGGCGGGCCTCGGCGACCTGCTCGAGGATCTCGCCGGGTGAAAGATGGCGGGCGAGTCCGGCTTGGCCGGTGGCGCAGAACTTGCATCCCATGGCGCAGCCGGCCTGGCTCGAAACGCAAGCTGTCGCACGGTCCTGGTAGAGCATGAGGACCGTCTCGACGCCGACGCCGTCGTTACCTGCCCAAAGCCACTTGACGGTCTGGGTGTCGCTAGACACGGACTCCGATACCAGCCGGAGCGCTGCGGGCACGGTTTCGGAGAGGCGCTGGCGCAGATTCTTGGGTAGCACGGTCATCTGTTCGGGCAAGGCGGCTTGGCGGTAAAGCGACTCCCACACCTGGCGGAGCCGGTAAGGCGGCTGGTCTGCGAGCAGGTGGGACAGCTCCTCCAGGCTCAGGTCGTAAAGGCCGCGCCCGGCGCCCGGCGGCCTCAGTCGAAGCGGCTTGACGGCGGCTAGCGTGTCAACCCGCCCGGCGGGAGCGCTCAGGGGGTCTCTCGCGACAGCCGCCAGGCGGGCGGGGGGGACGGTCATATCTGGTCCCCGGCAATCGGTTCGACGATGCCAGATGTGGCCACATCGCCGACGTACGCCTGGTCGACATGGTTAACGACGAAGCCCATGTCCACATAGAGCTTGACGGCTCTGACGTTTCCGGCATCGACGTAAAGCATCCCCGTCCGCAAGCCTCGTCGGTAGAGGTAGTCGAGGCCGGCGTCAACGAGCCGCCGTCCGAGTCCGGGTGGGCGGGCGGCCTCGGGGTCGACTGCGATGACGTATATCTCGCCGAGGGGCGGGTCGTGATCGGCGTGGATCCTCGTCCAGCAGTACCCGTCGAGGTGGCCCTCGGCGTCTTCGTGCAGCAGAAAGCCCTCAGGGTCGAACCAAGGTTCCGCCTCTCGCTGCTTGATCGTGTCGAGGTCCCACCCGCCTTGTTCGGGATGCCAGTGAAAAGCACGGTTGTTTACCGCGAGCCACTCGTTCTCGTCGATGCCGACGCGAAAGCCTCTGGTGGCAATCCCACCTGCAACCTGGCGATCCTCAGGCCGGACATGGCTTTCCGGGGCGCCCAGGGGAAGAGGGCAGCGCATCTGGTAGAGGGTGCGTCCCCTGGCCAAACCGATCGACGCGGCGAGACGGTCGTGTTCGGGACGGGCCTGGTTGACCCACATGTGCACGTGGCCACCGCCGGCTTTTGCCACCACGTCGACTGCCCGCTCGAGGAGATCGGAAGCGATCGCGTTGCCGGGCGTCCGGTGGTGCGGTTCGACGACGAATTCCACGCTCCAGCTGTCCGTCCCGCGACTCACCTGCGCGTAACCGACCGGATGATCGTGATCGTCGTCCCAGGCCACGAGCGCCGCGAACCCCGATCTTCCCCCCTGGACAAGGTCCAGCCAGGCGTGCTCGTCGATCGGTGCGTGACCATCAGCAGACTCTGCGGCGCCCAGGAGTGCTGATACTGCCGCGACCTCCACGTCGTCCAACCTCGACTTGACCTGGATGCGCCGCACTCCTGCAGGCTACCGGCAAAGGTTTGGGGGAACGTCTCGCGTGTCCTACAGCCTCGGACGCCCTATCTTTGCAGGGTGGTCCGACCCCGAACCTTACCTGGACGTGCCCGTGAGGCTCACAGCAGGCTCGCCGCTTGCTATCCGGGCAGCGTTGCGGACCTGTGCGAGCTTGCGTTCGACAGCCCGTTCCAGCTCCTAGCGGCGACCGTGCTGTCCGCGCAGACCACAGATATCCGCGTCAATTCGGTCACGCCTGCGCTGTTCGCCCGATACCCGACCCCGGCTGACCTTGCTTGTGCCGAGACGGGCGAGCTCGAGGAGATCATCCACCAGACCGGGTTCTTTCGGGCTAAAGCACGGAGCCTCATCGGCCTCGGGCGGGAATTGGACGAGAGGTTCGCTGGCGAGGTACCGACGGCCATGGACGACCTGGTCAGCCTGCCCGGGGTAGGCCGAAAGACGGCCAACGTGATCCGGAGCGTCGCGTTCGACCTCCCCGGCCTTGCTGTGGACACCCATGTGGCACGGCTCACGAAACTTCTCGGCTTGACCGAGTCCACCGATCCCGTTCGGATCGAATCCGATGTATGCGCGCTGCTCCCGCCACGTAACTGGGGGTCGTTCGGCCTTACGCTGATACTCCACGGCAGGCGAGTCTGCATCGCGCGGCGCCCCCGCTGCGCCGACTGCGCGCTGGCCGACATCTGCCCTTCTGCATCGTTGCCTACCCGTAAGGCGCCGACCCGTAAGGCGCCGACGGACAAGCCCGCGGCGATCGACAAGCCCGCGGCGATCGACAAGCCCGCGGGGGCGCCTAGTGCCCGATCAAGCGTTCGAGGCGGCGCTGTGCCGAGCGAAGCGCCCGCTCGACCTCGAAAAGCTCCGTCCCGAGCCCCTCGTGATCCTCCGAGCCAAGCCCCTCAGCTATCTCGGTGATCCGGCCTATCAGCTCGTGAAGGCGGCTGGAAGCTGAGCTGAGTTCGGCGTCGGTGGACATAGCGGTACCATCATGGACCAAATGGCCCCCCTTCACGAACCTGCGGCGTCACCCGGCGCCGTGCTCTCCGGTGTACTTCGAACGGTCGATCTTCGCGGACGGACAGGCGCGCTCACGAAGCTGCTTCCCGCCCCCGAGATCGTCGACGACGAGGACGCTGCCCAAGTCGTCCGGTCCATTCTGGCGGACGTCAAGGCGAGAGGTGACGTGGCGCTCCTGGATGCCACGCAACGCTTCGACCGGGTCCGCCTCGAATCGCTTCGAGTCGAGGCTGCCGAGGTAAAGGCTGCGCTCGGAGATATAAGCCCGTCGTTGCGCGACGCTCTCGAAGCAGCAGCCGACAACATCGGCGACTATCACCGTTCGCAAATCCACGACGACTCCTCATACGAGCGCGACGGTGTAAAAGTTACAGAGCTACGGTTGGCGGTCGAAAGGGCGGGCCTATACGTTCCCGGCGGCCTCGCACCGCTTGCGTCCACCGTCCTCATGACAGCGATCCCAGCGCGCGTCGCAGGTGTCGCTGAGCTGGCGATGTGCAGCCCGCCAGGACCGGACGGCAAGATCGCAACGTCGGTGCTTGCCGCCGCGGCCGTCGCTGGCGTCGACGAGGTGTACTGCGTCGGGGGCGCACAGGCTATCGGCGCTCTCGCCTATGGCACCGAGTCGGTGCCGGCCGTCGACGTGATAGTTGGACCGGGCAACAGGTACGTGGCGATCGCAGAGCGCATGGTCGCAGGACAGGGGGCGGTCGGAGTGCCGTCTGCGTTCACGGGCCCGTCGGAGGTCGCTGTCGTCGCGGACGACACGACGGACCCGTCGTTTGCCGCAGTCGACCTGGTGGTGCAGGCCGAGCACGGTCCGGACGGCCTTTCCTACCTGATCACATGGTCCGAAGATGCTGCCAAGCGCATCGCCGGCGAGGTCGCCCGCATCACTGCCCAGTCCCCGAGACGACAGGCGATCGAGGCGACTTTCGAACGCGGGGGCTTCTGCGTGCTGGTGGACGGGCCGGACCAGGCGATGCAGGCAGCGAACGTCATCGCAGCCGAGCACCTCGAGCTGATGTGCGCCGACGCGGCGGCGCTTGTCAGCAAGGTCACGAGCGCGGGAGCTGTGTTCGTCGGACCTTGGGCACCTGCGAGCGTCGGCGACTATGCAGCAGGACCGAACCACGTACTTCCGACCGCCCGCAGCGCGAGGTTCTCCAACGCGCTGCGCGTAGACGACTTCTGCAAGCAGATCCACGTCGTAGAGGTGTCAAAAGCCGGCCTCGAACGCTTGGCCGCTCCAGTGGAGGCATTGGCTTTGTCAGAAGGTCTCGCCGCACACGCCCTTTCTGTGACGATGAGGGTATCGCAGTCGTGACGCTGCCCCCGTGCCGTCCTGACCTGTCGCTTCGCGAGGGATACCACTCGCCCCAAGTCGACGTGGCCGTCAGGCTCAACACGAACGAGTCGCCGTTCCCCCCGCCCGACGCGTGGGTGGAGGCGCTCGCCGCCGAAGCGACGCGGGTCCGCTACAACCGCTACCCCGACCGCTCCGCCACGCGACTGCGCGAGGCGTTGGCGGAACTGCACCGTGTGCGACCGGAGCAGGTCTTCTGCGCCAACGGATCCAACGAGGTGCTGCAGTCGGTCTGCCTCGCCTACGGCGGCCCTGGCAGGAGCGCTGCCGTGTTCGAACCGACGTACGCGCTGCACAGCCATATCGCTCATTTGACTTCGACGGCGGTGGTGGAGGGACGCAGGCGGGAGGACTTCGAACTTGACCTTGCCGATGTGGCGGAGCTCAACGCTGCTTCGAGACCCGATATCACGTTCCTGTGCTCGCCCAACAATCCGACCGGCAATTCTGTCGATCCGACGACTGCCGGGGCGGTGCTCGAAGGCGCTGCGGGTCTCGTCGTCGTAGACGAGGCGTACGGCCAGTTCGCAGACTGGTCGGCGATCTCGCTTGTCGACGACGACGTCCCGCTGGTCGTGACCCGCACGTTCTCCAAGACATGGTCGATGGCGGCCCTCCGCCTCGGTTACCTGGTCGGCCCAGCCCCGGTGGTGGAGGCGTTGGAGCGGGTTGCGTTGCCCTACCACCTGGACGCCTTGAAGCAGGCGGCAGGATGCCTCGCCGTACGTTACAACGACGAGATGCAGGCACGCGTGGCCGCAGTCGTCGCCGAACGTCGCCGCCTGTCGTCCGCACTCGAGTCGCTCGGTGTGACAGTGTGGCCTTCTTCTGCGAACTTCATCCTCTTTCGCCCCGAAACCCGCAAAGCCGGCGAGGTGTGGCAGGGACTCGTCGATGCCGGCGTGCTGGTGCGCGACACGTCGAGCTGGCCTGGCCTGTCCGGTTGCCTTCGGGTGACCGTCGGAACCCGAGAGGAAAACAACATGTTCATTGCTGCTCTCGAGGACGTCCTATGACCCGGGCGGCGCAGCGCTCACGCACCACCAAAGAGACCACCGTCAGCGTGCAGATCTGCCTCGACGGGAGCGGGCAGACGCAAGTGGCGACAGGACTGCCATTCTTCGATCATATGCTCGCCCAGCTCGGCCGCCACGGCGGGATCGATATGACAGTTTCGGCGAGCGGCGACCTGGAAGTCGACGCGCATCACACCGTCGAGGACGTCGGTTTGGCACTCGGCGAATGTGTCAGGGAGGCGCTCGGGGACAAGGCGGGGGTCAGACGGTTCGCGTCCATCGAACTGCCACTAGACGAGGCGCTCATCGCAGTAGCAATCGACCTGTCGGGACGGCCGTTCCTCGTCTACGGGATCGACCACGGTGGTCCCGACGCGTCACCTCTCGGTAACCCGCCGTTCCACCCTCAACTGACGGAGGAATTCTGGCGAGCTTTCGTCACTACTTCTGGCATCACCCTTCATATCCGGATGGTCTCCGGTCGCAACACGCACCACATCATCGAAGCGACGTTCAAAGCCGTGGCTAGGGTGCTGCGTGAGTCGGTGCGCATAGATGGCGGCAGCGTCCCGTCCACCAAAGGCACGCTTTGATAGCAGTCCTCGACTACGGCATCGGAAACCTCCGTTCTGCCGAAAAGGCCCTTCTGCACGTGGGTGCGAACGCGCGCCTCGTAAGCGACCCGGATGTCGCCGTGTCGGCTGACGCTGTTGTTTTGCCGGGGGTCGGAAATTTCGGTGCATGCGTGCAGGGGCTGCGCTCGTGCGGCCTGGAGAGCGCGGTCCGCGAAGCGATCCGGGTGGGTCGCCCATTCCTGGGTATCTGCGTCGGGATGCAGATGCTCTACGAAGGATCCGAAGAGTCGCCTGAGATCGACGGACTTGGCATCCTCGAAGGAGTGGTCAGGCGACTCCCCGACGATGTCAAGAGACCGCAGATGCAATGGAACACGCTCGACATCAAAGACCGCTCCGATCCGCTTCTCGCCGAGATCGCTCCGCAGCCTTGGGTCTACTTCGTGCACTCGTACGCTGCACCTGACGGCCCCGGAGTCATTGCGACATGCGAGTACGGTACAGACGTCGCGGCGATTGTGGCTGCACCATCTTTGTGGGCAACGCAGTTCCACCCGGAGAAGTCCGGCGACGTCGGGCTCGCCATACTCTCGAACTTCGCTGGTATTGCTTCGCAACGCGCCGGGTTGCCGTCATCGACACCGGTTTCGTCGTAGTGGATCTGTACCCGGCGATAGACCTGATAGGCGGCCGGTGCGTGCGCCTGGTGGAAGGCGACTACGCCACCGAGACCGTCTACGACGACGACCCAGTGCGCGTCGCAGCGGGGTTCGCCGCATTGGGGGCACGGTGGATACATGTCGTAGACCTCGACGCTGCCAGGACGGGCGACCCAGTCAACCGTCGTGTCGTCGCAGAAATCGCTTCGACGGTCGCGCCTGACGGGGTGTCGGTGCAAGCGGGGGGAGGGGTCCGAAGCGTAGAGGACGCCGCCGAGCTTCTTGACTCCGGGGTCGCCCGGGTCGTGGTCGGTACTGCCGCGATTGAAGACCCGACGCTGGTTCGCCGGATCGCCTCGCGCTGGCCGGGTCGCGTTGCGATGGGCCTGGACCACCGCGCCGGGGAGGTCCGCCTGCGCGGCTGGACCGAGCGGTCCGGTCGACGTCTCGAGGATCTTGTAGGCCCGGCGATCGAGGGCGGCGCGGCGGCGCTCATCGTCACTGACATAGCCCGCGACGGGCGCATGGCCGGTCCCGACCTGGTCGGGCTGGCGTCAGTGATCCAAATGACAAGGGCGGCCGGTAACCAGGGGGCCTGCTGCGTCATTGCGTCCGGTGGAGTCGGGTCGATCGACGACGTGGCCGCACTCGTGGCCCTCGACGGCCTCGGCGGGATCATCGCAGGAAAGGCTATATACGAGGGTCGCCTGGACGTCGGCGAGGCACTTACCTTGCTGTCCTCCAAGGAGGCTCGGTGAGGGCGGTCAGGGTGATTCCCTGCCTGGACGTCGACGACGGGCGGGTCGTCAAAGGAGTGAACTTCGCGAACCTGGCCGACGCCGGTGATCCCGTCGAGCTGGCCGCCCGCTACGGCCTGGAAGGCGCCGACGAGCTTGTCTTCTACGACATTACAGCGTCGTCGGCGGGAAGGCGGACGATGATCGACGTCGTGGCCCGCACGGCAGAGCAGGTGTTCATCCCGCTGGCAGTTGGAGGGGGAGTGGCCACCGTAGACGACGCCCGTGCCCTTCTGCGCGTCGGCGCCGACAAAGTGAGCGTCAACTCCGCGGCGGTAACTCGGCCGGCACTGATCGAGGACGTCGCTTCGGTGTTCGGGTCGCAGTGCGTGGTCGTGGGCATGGACGTCCGTCGAAGCGGAGGCCATTTCGAGGTGTACACCCACGGAGGTCGCAGACCGACAGGTCGCGACGCCATCGAATGGGCAGCCGAGGTGCAAAGACTTGGAGCCGGGGAGATCGTCCTCAACTCTATGGACCGCGACGGGACCAGGACGGGATTCGACTTGGAGCTGACCCGCGCGGTCGTCGAGACAGTCGGGATCCCTGTCGTCGCGAGCGGCGGAGTCGGAAACTTGAACCACCTCGTCGAGGGCGCCGTCGAAGGAGGGGCGGACGCCGTGCTTGCGGCGTCGATCTTCCACTACGGGGAGTCCACGGTCGCCGAAGCCAAGGCAGCGCTAGCTGCCGCAGGGGTCACCGTCCGGCCGCCGGGACCCCCGGCGCGGTAGCGTGAACCGATGAACGCTACGGGCAAGGAAGAGACCTCTAACCAAAAGGCGTTGCCGTCCAAGCAGGGCATCGAGATGCTCACCGACCGTGTGCTCGTCCAGATTCCCCGCTCCGAAGGGGAGCGCCGGTCGCGCGCCGGGATCCTGATCCCCGCCACGGCGCAGGTCGCCCGGCGTCTCGCCTGGGCTGAGGTGGTGGCAACCGGCCCGCACGTCAGGACCATCAAGGCTGGTGACCAGGTGCTTTTCAACCCCGAAGACCGCTACGAAGTGGAGGTCCAAGGCGAGGACTACCTGATCCTGCGCGAACGTGACATCCACGCTGTCGCTTCCGAGCGGGCGGCCGGTGGCACCGGGCTGTACCTGTAGGAACGCTCCGGGCCGTGCGTTTTGCCTCAAGTTTCCGCCCGCTGCGCCCCCTAGCATGGAGGCCATGTCGGACGGATCATCCATGCAGTTGCGAGAGGCGGGTTTTGTTGCCCCGCTCGGCGCCACGTCAGAGCAACTGGCGTCGATCGCCTACAACGCCGACGGGCTTGTGCCCGCGATCGTCCAGGACCACGAAACCAAGCAGGTGCTGATGATGGCGTGGATGAACGCCGACACGCTCGACGAAACGCTCACCTCCGGGCGGACAGTGTTCTGGTCGAGAAGCCGGAGCGAACGTTGGCGCAAAGGGGATACATCCGGGGAGCGCCAGTGGGTTCGCGAGGCGTTCTACGACTGCGACGGCGATACTTTGCTCTTCGAAGTGGAACAGGAAGGAGCAGGCGCGTGCCACACCGGTAACCGCTCCTGCTTCTACCGCAAGTTCGGTTCGCCGCAGGAGCTGTGATACGCCCGTCGCGCGAGGAGTTCGCCTCGCTCGCCTCCACTTTCAGCGTCGTGCCGGTTTGGCTCGAGCTGCTCGGCGATCTGACCACCCCCGTAGCGGCGTTCGCCCGTCTGACCGCGGCCGACCCGACGGGTCGGGCATTCCTCCTCGAGTCGGTGGAGCACTCCCAACAGCTTGGAAGGTGGTCTTTCATCGGGCGCAACCCGACGGCGACGATCATCGGCCGCGGTGGCGAGCTGGTAGTGGAAGGTTCGCTGCCTTCGTCGATTCCTCGGGACAAAGGTACCCTCGCGGCGCTCGAAGCCCTCCTCGCCGAGTACCGCTCACCTTTGATCGAGGAACTGCCGCCGCTGCAGGGCGGCGTCGTCGGATACCTCGGCTACGACGTAGTACGGGAGGTCGAACGCCTCGGCTCGGCCCCTCCAGACGA
>JAKBBA010000311.1 GCA_021808665.1 Actinomycetes bacterium | reverse complement strand
GGGCGATCGCCGGAATGGCCCGCCAACTTCTCTGCCACGCTGCGACACCGGACCCCGATGACCCACCGTCGCTTGACGGCGAGTCCACCCGGCGGCACTACGGTCGCTACCCGATCAGGCTCGGCTGAGCGTCAGTTGATGTTGAAGATACGCCGCGCGTTGCCGCCGAGCACTGCCGCCTTATCGTCGTCGGTCAGGTCGAGCCCTTCGACCATCGCCACGCTGCGCACCTCTTGGTCCCAGCCGGCGAAGTTGCTGCCGAGCAGGACCCGCTCGGCGCCTTCCGTCGCTACCAGGTAGGCGAGGGCATCGTCTCGGTGCACCGCAGTGTCGAAGCTGAGCTGAGCCCACTGATCTTCGAAGCTTCGCAAGAGCAGGCCCTGTCCCCATGGTCGTTTGGCTAACCCGGCTTCGAGGCGACCCTTCTGATAGGGAGCGAACCCGCCGCCGTGAGGTATGTGAACTCTAAGTCGGGGATGGCGGTCGAGTACCCCGCCGAGGAGCAAGTGGGCTACGGCGGTAGCCTCGTCGACCAGAAACCCGTACAGGATCTCCAAGTCCCAGGGTCCGAACATCGCATCGGAGGCGCCTTCGCTGCTTCGCGGCGCTGGGTGGACCACCACGGGCACGCCGAGCTGCTCATGCGCCGACCACAGCTCGTCGAAGCGGCGATCCGAGAGCGGCAGGCCGCCAATCTCGCTGCCGATATAGGAGGCGACAAGCCCGAGATCACCGGCGGCGCGTCGCAACTCGGTGCACGCCGAGTCGGGGTCCTGCATCGGAAGAGCGGCGGCGCCATGGAGGCGGGGTTCGGCACGGGCGATCTCGGCTACGAGGTCGTTGTGGCGCATGACGAAGCTGGTCGCCACGTCGAGGGGCTGGCGGTAGAAGTAGGTGATCGGGTTTGGTGAGACGAGTTGCTCGTCGATCCCAAGCTCGCCCATGCGTTCGAGGCGAAGGGCGACGTCGCTGAACGGGCTCCCTGCAAACTTGACGTTCTCCAGTACATAGGATCCGGATCGGAAAAAAGGCGTCCCGTCGTTGCGTACGCCCATCTCCGGTCCAGCCGGCCCGCAGCAGCCCATGACCCCCGGAAGAAGGATGTGGGAGTGGACGTCGAGAACGTTTGCCGTCACGAGACGTTGGACTATAGTAAGGAATCCAATCAACTGCCATGTGATACGAGACCGGAGGAGAGGATTGTGACCTTGACTTTGCTCCGGGGTGGGACCGTCATTGACGGGACGGGAACGCCGCCACGCCCCGACACCGCTCTACTGATCGACGGTGACCGGATAGTCGGTCTGGGCGACGCAGTAAGCTATCAGGGGAAAAATGTTGGCGGTGCGGACACTCACGTCGAAGTCCTTGACGTGACCGGGCTTACGGTGATGCCGGGGCTCATCGACTCGCACTGTCACATAACGCTCGGTGAGCCGGCATCCAACGACGAGCTCTTCTTCCATCGGGAGCCGGCGTTCGCTGCGATGCTCGCCGCGTTCAACGTGAAGAAGCTTCTGCTCGCCGGTGTCACGAGCTTTCTAGACGCGGACGGCCTCTACAACATCGGCCCCGCCTTGCGCGACGCGATCGAGTCCGGAATGGTGCAAGGTCCCACTATGCGCAGCGGCGGTTACGCTTTGATGACCGCAGTCGGCGGTACTGCGGGGAGGATGATCCCCGACGAGGGGACCGCCGGATACGCCGAGGTGGTGCGTAACCGCGACGAGATGGTCCTTGCGACCCGCCGACAGATCAAACAGGGCGCGGACGTCATAAAGATCCATGCGACCGGCGCCATCCCGACCAAGACAGGCGAAGTCGCGGTCTGGACCTTCGAAGAGCTGAAGACGGTTTGCGACACCGCCCATGATCTCGGGACCCGCGTAGTGGCCCACTGTCGAGGCGCGCAGAGCACCCGCGACGCCGCAAAGGCCGGCGTGGACATCATCTTCCACGCTTCGTACATGGACGACTCGGCACTCGAGGCGGTCCTCGAATCCGGCTCCGCGCTCTGCCCGGTGTTCACATTCCTCGCCAACCTGGCGGACCACGGCCCGAAGGCGGGCTCCACCGGCGCCGCACAGGACGTCTTCCGCTCTGAAATGGAGCAGACAGGCGCGATGATGAGAAAGGCGTACGACAGTGGAGTCCCTCTTCTTTGCGGTTCCGAGAGCGGTTTCTCTCTTACTCCTTACGGCCACTGGCACCACCGTGAGATGGAGGTTTTCGTGGAGCACCTCGGGCTCAGCCCCCTCCAGGCGATCTCCTGCTGCACCGCGAACGGGGCTATCGCCTTGGACCAGGTGGGGGAGGTCGGCACTCTGCAGGCGGGCCGGCGCGCGGACGTGTTGGTCCTCGACGGCGACCCGAGCAGGGACGTCTCGATCCTCGGCGACAAAGGTCGGCTTCGACACGTGTTCTGTCGAGGCGAGCAGGTGGACCTGTCCGTCCCTTGGCCGCAGCGGCAGCCTTTGCGAGGCGAAAGCGTCAGCAGTTGGTCGGCTGTCGCGCTCACCTGGGATCTGGTAAACCGCTAGATGGCCACAGCCCTCGTTACCGGGGCGGCACGGGGTCTCGGTGCAGCAATCGCTTCCCGGCTTGGACGCGACGGTTGGCGCGTCGGCCTCCTCGATCGAGTTGGCACAGGGTTGAGCGAATTGGCGTCCGAGCTGCCAGATGCGGTGCCGCTGGTCGCTGATATCACTGACGAGAAGGCAGTCGACGCCGCGCTCGACGATCTCGGTGAGCCACCTGCCCTAGTCGTCAACAACGCGGGCGTCGTACGATTCGGTCCGCTACTCGACCTGCCCGTCGACGACTTTCGTAGTGTCGTAGATGTCAACCTCGTCGGCACTTTCATAGTCGCCCGCGCAGCGGCGCGCCGGATGATCGCAAACGGTATTGCTGGGGCGATTGTCAATATAACGTCGATGAACGGAGTAGCCCCAGGGCCGAACGGCGGCTCATACGGGGCCGCCAAGGCGGGG
>JAKBBA010000073.1:11404-16519 GCA_021808665.1 Actinomycetes bacterium | reverse complement strand
GAAAAGGGCCTCCTGGTAACGGAAAATCGGGTTTCGTACTCGCGACTTCCCCCAAAGCAGGAGGGCACTTCGGACATGAAAGCTACCAGCACGGCGCGCCTAGGGGCAAGGGGGTGGTCCCTCATGTCGGTCTGCACGCTCTTGTGAGCTTTGCCGACGGTTTGGGGCTGGGTGATTTGCTCTCGGCGGCGGTCCCGGTGAGAGGTGGGCGGCTGCCGGTTCATGACCTGGGGAAGATGATGCTGCACGTGGTGTTGGCGCTGGCGGGCGGCGGAGAGGTGTGTAGTGTCATCGAAGTGCCGCGCTGCCAACTGGAGGTTTTTGGGGCGGTGGTGTCGGACTCGACGCTCAAGCGGGTGATCCCAGATGAGATAACTCCCGAAGTCCGTTCCGCTCTTCAAGCGGCGATCGGCCAGGCCCGGAAGAAGGTGTGGGCCCAGGCCGGTCTTGTCAAAAGCAGCTGAACGGTGTACGTGGACATTGACGCCACGCTGACCGAGGTGCACTCCGAGAACAGAGAAGGGGCGGCCCCGACCTACAAGACAGGGTTCGGGTCCCATCCGCTGTTGTGTTTCGCTGATGCCACCGGCGACGCGCTTTCGGCGCTACTGCGGCCGGGCAACGCCGGGTCGAACACACCGTGGTCATCGACGCTGCTATCGCCGCCCTACCCGAAGAGATCGCAGCTGGCCACCGCCCAGGCGACGACCCCGCCCTGGTGAGCCGTCCGCTGGTGTGCCGCACCGACTCGGCCGGCTCCACCAAAGACTTCGTGGCCGACATCACAGCCCGCAAGGTCGGTTTCATGACCGTGGCCGCCACCTCGGGAGCGGTCCAGTCGGCCATCATGGCCGCCGAGACCACCCCGAAGATATGGAGCCCGGCTCGCCGCCAGAACGGCAAGGTCCGTAAGCGCTCGGCGGTGGCCGAGCTCACCGGGCTGGTCGACCTGTCGGGCTGGCCCAGCGGCACCCGACGAATCGTGCGCCGAGAGCCGCTTCACCCCGGGGCGCAGCGCTCCCTGTTCCCCTCCACCGAGTACCGCTACTGGGGGTTCTACACCGACGAGGCGGGCAGCCCAGTGACCCTCGATGCCACCATGAGAGCCCACGCTCACGTGGAGAACTACATCCAACGACTCAAAGACTCCGGGCTCGGACACTTTCCCTTCCCAGAACTCGAAGCCAACCGCACCTGGATGACCCTGGTCCTCCTCGCCGCCGATCTGGTCAGATGGTTCCAGATCCTCTGCCTGGACGGATACTGGAAGACCGCCCGACCCAAAGCGCTGCGCTGGGGTATCTTCCACGCCCCCGGACGTCTCATCCGCTCCGCCCGCCAACACACCCTGCGAATCCTCGACGGCTGGCCCTTCGCCGACGCCCTCCTCGGCGCCTACCACCACATCCAAGCCCTCACCTGACCTCCCCAGCCTCCGAGCAGGCCGACACCAACTGCTACTGGCGCGCCCCGAGCCATCCCGGCGACCCCTCCCGCCAGCCGAAACCACAAAACGACCGGCACAGCAAGCAGCAAATAAGCCCACCCGCCACCCCCCAAAAACACAAATCACCTAAACAACCATCAAAACATTCTCACAAATCACTTCCGGCCACGATCACGGCCTCACGTGGGCGATCCGGGTTAGTATGGGCGGCGTACATACTCTTTGACGCATAGGGGTGAGGTCGTGACGATCGAGGACCAGCCACCGCAACCGGCGCGCAGGCCGGTTTCCCTGGCCAAGGCTCCGAAGCCCGATGGCCCCGGCACGGACGATAACGTCGCATTCCGGCCACCAGGGGCAGCCCCTCCACCCGTCGCCCCGCCTCCGGTAATCGCCGCGCCTCCTCCTGCCCCGATTCCCCCGCCCCCTCCGGCCACTACGGCGCCCCCGCCTCGGCATTACGTACCGCCGCCTTCGCCGCCTTCGCCGCCACCCTCGGTCCCACACGAACGGAATCGGGACGTGCCGAGGACCCAGGCCGACCTCCCCCCGTCTCCTTCGCCTTCGACCGGTCAGCCGACGAGTGCTTCCGCTCCCAGGTGGCGTCGGGCTGGTCTGCTGCTCGCGCCGGTGCTCCTCGTCGTCGTGGTGGTGGTCGTCGTGATCTCGGCGTCGGGGTCGCCCCATCACACCAACGCCGGTCTCGCCACCTCGAACGCCTCCGCTCTGCCGGCGCCTGCGGTGACCGTGGCCACGTTGCCGCCGAGCTCCGCTTCCCTCCCGCCGGCTACGACGACGACGACGATCGTCGCCAACCAAGCAGGAACCGACCCGACGAGCAAGGGCGTCGATACGACATTGGAGCGCTACTTCGATGCTATCAACGCCCACGACTGGACGGCCGCTTGGAACTTGTTCACCCCTAGTGAGCAGGCCACGGTGCCCGTTTCACAGCTGTCGAGTGAGGCGTCGACGACCGAGGACACCGACATCGTTCTGTCCCAGGTGGATCCTCAGAGTTCGAGTCAAGCGCTCGCTGACGTTTCGTTCGAGAGCAATCAAAACCCGGCCTACAGCCCCGACGGACAGGCCTGTGACGCCTGGCATCTCAGCTACTCCATGCAGCAGTCAGGATCGCAGTGGCTCATCGAAAGTGTCCTACCGGGATCGCAGCCGTATCAGCCCTGTTGAGAGCTGTTCAGGTATGGGGTAAGCCGACATGTTCGGTCGGTTGGCCCTGAGAGCTTCGAGTACGGCCCGAAGATTGAATCGGTCGACTGCAGGGAGCAGCAGACGCAGCCCGTCGCCGTACACCAGGTCTGGACTCGCGAACATCGACGCCTCGATCCGTTCGTAGCCCGAATCCTTGACCTCACGGAGGTGGACGAGCGCGAGAGCCTCGGTGATCCCCTCGATCAGGCGCGGTCCGAGCGAGAGCGCCCCGGGACTGCCGGCGATGGCGGCGTGGGCGAACTCGTGGCTCACGACGCGACGAAACTGCGGGACTGGGAGTCCTTGAACCACCTCGCTCGTGATGGCGTCGCGGACGGCATTGCGAGGGCCTTGACTCCACATCGTCCTCCCGAGGGTATGTGGATCGGTTGAGCCGATGATCGCCGCGGAGTTGAATCTGATGCGGGTGGCTACTGCCACGACCACGCTCAGTTGGCGCATATGGGACTTCAGCTCTTCCTTGACCGGCACGATGTCGGCGCTTCGGCTGAGGGCGGTCCGGGCGCACGTCCCGCAGAGGGTCAGTCCACTCCTTGTCGCGCCGATCGGAATCCCAGACCAGCCGCAGTGCGCCTCGCCGAGGTGGCGGCTGCAGAAGACGCGACCATCGGGAAATCGGAACACCTGTCTGTCGAGTTGTTGTCCGCACATCGCGCATCGGGTGGGAACCATCTTGGACGCATGTTCGGCACAGCGATTACGTTTAACTGACTTCGGCGAACTCGAACCAGGAGATTGAACCAGCATGGCATCGTTGCTTACCGGCGGGAACGCTCCTCTGCTCGAATCCAGCGTTGATGTCCTACTCGAATGGTCAGAGTGGGAAGGCCGTCCTCAGGACATCGATCTCTGCGCGTTCCTGCTTGGCGCCAATGGCAAGGTTCGAGACGATACCGACTTCGTTTTCTACAACCAGCCGGTCCATCCATCGGGTGCGGTGCGACACACTGGCCGGGACGGAACCACGGAGAGGATGCACCTCGATGTCGGGCTCCTGGCGGATGCTGTGCAGCGGGTCGCCTTCGTCGCCGCCACTTCCGGGACCTTCGGTGAGGTCAAGACGTTGAGCCTCACGGTCGCCGACCCCAACGGCGCCAATGACGAGCTTCGCTTCGACATCACCGGGGCGTCGAGCGAGACGGCCTTCGTCATGGCCGAGCTGGGTCGATTCGGCGAGCAGTGGATCTTCACGACGGGCGGCCAGGGTAGGGACGCCGGCCTGGCTGGGGCGGCTCGCCAGTACGGGGTCAACATCGGGGCGCCGGATGAAGCAGAACCGGGGGCACCGGCCGAGCCAGCTGAGCCTGTCGCCGTTGAACCCCCTGTCGACGAACCGATGGCGGTTGAAGAACCGACCTCCCCGCCCGATTCGCCGGCGCCGGTCAGCATCACCGTGCTCCCGGTGGCCCCGTCCGATCTCAACCGGCCCCGGCTCCTTTACGCGAAGGTCGGGCCCGGTACTCCCAATCTGGACGGGCAGCCGCTCGCCCTGGCGGTGGGACAATCAATCGCCCTCGTGAAATCCGGCCAGGCGCCACAGACGCTTTGGCTCAGAATCACCCATACCGCGGACTCGGTAGCCGGGGCCGACGTGGCGGTGATTCCCTACGACGAGCACGGAGACCCGGGGGCTGCAGTTTCCTTCGACATGGACGGTGCCGGTGGCCAAGTCCGCCTGGTCAGCAAGCCGACCAGCGCCAACCCGGAGAACACGGCGGCCATCGAACTCAGCCTGCTCTCCGCGGGTCGAGAAACGGCTGGCCTCACCGTCGTCGCCAGTTCGTGGGCGGGAGCACGACTCGACGCATTGCGCTCGTTCGTGATCGACCTCGTTGCCCCGGATGGAGCACTTTTCGCCCGCAGTGAGATCCCGGCGCCGACGTCGACCGGAGTGGTTCTGGCCGTGATCAAGCGGGACGCGGCGGGCAACTGGGTCTTTACCCCCGCCGGTACAGAGGCACCCGGCCGAACGGCGAGCAGTTTGATAGGCGCCGGTCGTTGGGCCCTGAGCGCCTGAGTGTAACCAGTCAGGTCTCGGTCGCGCGGAACGCGCGATGATCCACGACTGTTCCCGCGTGGGGTAGCAGAACGTCGGTGTGGACGCGGCCGCTCGTGTCGCCGAGTTAGAGGCCGAGAACGAGGCGTTACGGGCTCGGGTGCGGGAACTGAGCGAGCAGGTGGGCCTGTTGTTGGGCAAGGTCGCCGACCTGGAAAAGCTGCTGGGACGGAACTCCTCGAGGTCATCCAAGCTGCCCTCGACAGGTTCTGATAGTGCCAAGTCGGGCCGCCCGGAGAACGCCAACCGGGCGGCGCGGCGAGCACTGGGCCGCCGCCAAGGCAAGCAGCCCGGAGCGCCGGGAGCGACCCTGGCCCACGTCGCCGATCCTGATGTGGTCGTGATCCACCGGCCGTTGCGCTGCGGGGCTTGTGAGAGA
>JAKBBA010000073.1:0-11394 GCA_021808665.1 Actinomycetes bacterium | reverse complement strand
TGGTTTCTGCACACGTACACCTCTCGGTCTAACTTGCCGGACCCGGCCCGTCTGGCAGTCCCAGACCGTCGCGGCGTTGTCGGAGCTGCTCCCACCCGGCCCCGTGCCTCCAAGGCCAGGCTGCTCCCAGCTTCAACGGGTTGCTGCGAAAGCCCGCAAGTGGGTCCTTTCACCCCACCCGGTTCATGGCGCCTCGTGGCGCACGCGGTCGAGGAGATAGATGGCCAGCGCCCGCACCCCTGGGCCGTAACACACCGCCGCTGTGGCCGCGGGCGGGAGATCGGCCAACGTCTCGACCCCGCAGTTGCATCGGGACCTATACGCAACATGATCGATGACTTTCGGGATGATCTCGGGCAAGTCGATCACCTGGCCGCACATGCTCGCCGCATCGAGATCGTTCCCGCTGTCGACGGCGCTTTAAAGCTGGTCGCCGCATCGAGATCGTTCCCGCGGGTTTGGCGGGTAGCGATGTTGTCAGTCGAGGGCGGCTTGGAACAACTCTCCGAGTCCTGGCCCGCCTCTTCCTCGCGCAGCGACAGCCTGTCGGCGAGGACAGCCACCTGGGCTGCCAGCTCCTGGGTTCGGGTCATCAGCTCGGTATTTCGGGCTTCCAACTGCTGGTTCGCGGCCCGCAGTGACTCCACTGCCGCCACAGCATCACGCAGCTACTGACGTAGCCCGACACCCGACACCCCAGAATTATGTCACATCCCCCGCTCGATCTAGTGAACTCTCACGCGATTCCGCGCGCTACGAGACGTGAACGTGTACCATCCGAGCCCCCAGTCGGTATAGTATCGCCGCTACAATGGATCTCTAGGGGCGAAGGGGTGATTGGTGGCAGGTACGCTCCGCTCGTTTAGCCTCGGCTGGCACCCAATCGAACCTGAGCCTGGGCCTCGGAGTTCGCTGTTGGACAACCCTCCGCCTCCTGGACAGGCCGATATGGTCGCCGCCCACCACCGATGGCGGGCCGCCGTCGAGGCGGACGAGGATCGGATGCTGCAGGCCTCCTTCAGCGGGCCACTCTGGCACGCGATACCGCTTCCTGATGACGTGCATGTCATTCCAGTGTACGGAGGTACGGAGTCGGCTATCGAGCAGGTCGTCACCACCCTCGTCACCTCGGGTTTGGAGGCCGGGATGGCCAACAGCCGGATTGTCAACCTGTCCGGTTGGAGCTTGACCAAGAGCCTCAAGAAGCAGATGAGTACGGCCAAGAAAAACCGTGCCCAATTCGAGCGAATTGGGCCCCGCGGAAGCACGGTCAATCTGTTCGGCAACCCCAACACAAGTGGTCTGATCGCTCTGCTCGTCGATGCGCTGAGAATCTCCGCTGATCGCGGAGCCGGGCGCCAGACCCAGCAGGAACGACAGGAGCTGGGGGGGGTCGTCCGCCAGCTTCGCGGTCAGATAACCCTCCATCGGATCATCGACGCGGTCGACGTAGCCCTCGGTTCGACCACCACCCCGGTGTCGCTAACGGTCGACGAGGTACGAGACTTGCGGGACTACTTTGCCGGCACTGTGAGCCAGCGACGGGCCACCGCCGATCGACTCACCGACCTGCACGTGGACCTACAGGTCCTTCGGAGCTTTGGTCAGGACCCAAGCCGCTCGCCGGAGGTGGCAGGGGCGGGAAAGCTTACGATTCGCTGGTTCGATGTCGAACCGGGCAACTCGGCCGACGAATCGGAGCTGGGCCGGCAGCTGGCCGCCCGAGCCGTCCTACAGACCTTCAGTTTGCAGAGCACTGACGAGCTTCTTGTCATCGTGGGGGCCGAAAGACTCTCCGACGAGGTTCGCGACGAGATGGTCAGCGCATCCCAACGGCTGGGCAAGCGATTGGCGCTGCTTTACACCCAGATCAATGACGCCGGGCAGCGTTTGCTGGGATATGCCGGGTCGTCGGTCGCCATCTTCCTCAAGATGCCCAACCCCAACGATGCCACGGTCGCTTCGGAGTATCTCGGGCGCGAGTACAAGTTCGTCGTCAACGGGATCTCCATCGCCGAAGGACAGACCGAGGACTGGAGCAATGCCTATGGCACCTCGGCGTCCCAGGGTAGGAGTAGCTCAACGACCTCCTCGCGATCGAGCGGTTTCGGTGGGGGAGCATTTGATTTTAACCGGACGGTCGGCTCGTCGGTGACCAGATCCTTCGAGCGGGGGACGTCTCAGACAAGGTCGCAAGGCGGGTCCAGTTCCTCCACCAAAACCACCTCGACCGGTCGAGTCCAGGAGTACGTCATCGAGCCGGACGTGTTCCAGAAGATGCCCGATGACCTCATGATGATCATCGGGAAAGACACGGTCCTGGTAGCCAGCAACCAAAACAGCATTCGATTTTCGAAGCAGATCTCGGATCAGTACTTGACCGTGTCATGAGCTCATCGGTCCTTCCTCGTGACTGGGATCAGCTCACGCACCGCATCATCGTGGTCCCACTTCGAACCGACGACGACCGGACCCTCGGCCGTCACCGGGTTCTCGGAACGCTCACAGTCGCTCATGCTTCAGGCAAGCCTCTTGTCGTGGCCTGGGTTCGCGGTCGAAAACGAGGGGCGATCCAGGTTCTCGTCGGTGGGGTCAAGACCGAACCGGGAGTCGACGATGCATCGCTCGGATTCCCGCCTGGGGCGAGGGGCCGCCCCCAGGACAAAGGTGAAGTAGAAGCAGTTCTCCGCGCGCTCACCTGGGAGAGGGCGGAACTGTCTCTGGACGCCGGATGCAGGGTTGAGGAGTCCCTGGCCGATCGGCTCGAGGAGATGTTCATGCTCTCGGGAGATCCGATGGGGTTTGTCGTCTCGGCCCGTCCGCTCCCCTCCTCGGCCGTGACGGGGACGGTCGACACCCTAAGCGACGAGATCGCCCGGCTGGAAGCACTACGCAGCGGGCGGGGTGTACATCGTCGGCAGTTGGCCAGGGCCGAACACAACCTGGAGTATCTCGACCAGAGCCTCGGCACCGGCTGTTGGGAGCTCGAAGTCTGGGGTGGCGGTCCGACCGCAGAACGGGCCCGGGCGACCGCCGCACTGCTCGCTGGTTCGGCCGATCTGGCAGAGGTCCCGCTCGCCGTCCGACCACAGGGATTCGCGCCCCCGGGGCAGATCGCCTGGGTCGAGACACTCGTCACCGGCCCGGACTCGGTCGCCGCTCTCGCTCGACCGCCGTTCCGCGAACTGCCGGGGGTGCGGGTCACCCCTCTCCCGGACTTCGACCAGAACGTCGAGGACAAGATCGACGTGAAGCTGGGCTCGGTCCTCGACGGCTCGGGCATCCCGGCTGCCCCCTTCGGCGTCTCCCTCGACAGCATCAACCGGCACGTGTTCGTCAGCGGCGCCACCGGAGCCGGCAAGTCCGAGACCGTCCGCAGCCTACTGTGGAGCCTCAACCGGCTCGGCATCCCGTGGCTCGTGATCGAGCCGGCCAAGGCCGAATACGCCGCCCTGGCCCCGTGGCTCGACCCCTCGTCACCTCTGACCGTCATCCGGCCCGGCGACCCGGATGCGCCCCCTCCGATGATCAATCCGCTCGAGCCGAGTTCGATCACGGTCAAAGGGGTTCGCCACCTCTTCCCACTGCAGACGCACCTCGACATGGTCAAGGCCCTGTTCACCGCGGCCTTCGATCCAGTCGAGCCCTTCCCGCAGGTCCTCAGTGCCGGTCTCACCGGCGCCTACCAAGGACGCGGTTGGAACCTCGTGACCGGAGCCGCATCCGATCCATCGCTGAGCCCACCGCAGTGGCCGGTTCTGAGCGATCTCGTTCGGGAGTCGCTGAGCGTCATCGATGGATTGGGCTACGCCGCTGATGTGCGCAACAACGTCCGTGGCTTCATACGAGTTCGGGTTGAGAGCCTCCGGAGTGGGACCCCGGGCCGCTTCTTCGAGGGGGGCTATCCGATGGATCTCGAGGACCTGCTCGGTAGGCCGGCAGTCTTCGAAATAGAAGATCTCGGGGACGACCGGGACAAGGCTTTCTTCATCGGCAGCTTGATCATCCGGGTCGTCGAGTTGCTCCGTCTCCGACAGAAGTTCGGTCTGCAAAAACCTGGACTTGGGCACGTGATCGTCATCGAAGAAGCCCACCGGCTCCTGCGCAAGGTTGCCGAGGAGAATCCATCGGCGCACGCCGTCACCATGTTCGCCAACCTCTTGGCCGAGATCCGCTCCTACGGCGAAGGGGTGGTTGTGGCCGAGCAGATTCCGTCCAAGGTCATCGCCGACTTGGTCAAGAACAGCGCGGTCAAGCTGATGCATCGGCTGCCTGCCGAGGATGATCGCGCGACCGTGGGCGCGACCATGAACTTGACCAAGGAACAGTCCGCCTACGTCGTAGCACTCCAGCCCGGTGCGGCGGTGGCCCACAGTGCCGGCATGGACCGTCCCGTGCTGGTCAGGATCGACAAAGTCGGCGCACAGTCCCAGTCCGGGGCCGGCACCGCAGCCCCACGCCTGACGTTGCGAGAGGGGGCAACCGCTGACGAGAAGGCCACGCCATTGACCCTCGGTGAGTTGGAAACGGCGAGGGATCTGGTCACCCCGGCGGTCTCGTTGTGGTCCGAGTTCGTGGTCATCGCCTGTCTCACCAACGATGAGATCGGTACCCCATCGGGATACTGGTTCCAAGCTCTGCAAGCGGCAGTCCCGCGTTCGGCGCGCTGCGCGTTGGGCTTGGCCGTAGGAGAAGCGGTCAACCGGCGGTTGCAGCTGGTCCGAGCGTGGCACGACCCTCTCGCCTTCGGGGACGATGTGGCTGTCTTGATGGACGCTCAGCTGCGGAGCGGACGAGGTCTCAAGCGACCGAAGCTGAAGTGGGCGGTCGGCCAGTTCCGCTTCACCATGATCCGAGCCGCCCTGGAGGATCGGCCCGATGGCGTGGATTCGATGACACCTCATCCCGCGACAGCCAAATGGAGCGCGGCCGGATTCGACTTGCCCGGCCCCACATGGGATGACCAGATCGCGCAGGTGGATGCATTGTCGGCCAGTCAGCCCCGCCCTTTTCCCCACGACATAGCGGGCTCACCGCCGGTGCTCGTCGAGCTCGCCGCCTCGTTAGGGTTCAGAGGCGGTACCGAGCATGCAAAGATCACTCGGGCGATCGGCTCGCTGGGACTGGAACATCGCTGGTTGGCCAACCGAGTAAGAGCCAGAAGTGAGTGACAAACCGCCGGACCCGCCCAACGAATGGCGGGAAGGTGACTTGATCCAGGTCCACGAGGACCTTCGCCTGGACAACGGCGATGCGGCCTACGGCGCCACCGAGAACCCCCAGATGGACGACGGGCGGTCGATTCCGAGCGCCGACTACACCGACCAGGACGCCACCATAGCTGACGCTCGGGCCCAGGTCGAGGCTGCGTATGAGGGCGCCACCCCGAATACTTCGGAGTCGTTCAACGCAGAGGCTCAGCAGCAGGCCCACGCACTCCCAGACGATGCCGGTGGCAAACAGGTCGAATACAAACACCCGGAGCCGGCCAAAGAAGTGCCGTTCATCGACCCGCGCGATCCCGATGCCGCAGCCGTCGATGAGATCAACGACCAAGTCGATCCACCTGTTCCGACGAACCAGGCCGACGTCGACTCTGAACGGTTCGATGACCACGCGCGACAAGAGGTCATCGATGCGGCCAAGGCCAATCTGGCTGAGCGCGAGCGAAACGGCGAGGTCCTGGGTGGCGACCCGATCAACCGAGCCGAGCAATGGCACAAGCAGGGCGACAACGACCGCAGTTACCAACAGGACTGTGGCCTTGCGTCAACTGCTGCAGTGCTCCAGAACTGCGGCGTCGAGGTTACGGAGTCTGCCATTGTGGAGCAGGCAGTCAAGGAGAACCTGTGCGAGACCGAAATGCCCGACCCGGCTGACAACGGAGGGAGCGATGGTCAGGCGATCAGCCAACTGCTGTGCAACAATGGCGTCGACAATACCATTGAGAACCCGCAGACCCCGGAGAACCTGGCTGCCTACGTCGAGGAGGGCAAGGGGGTCATCGCAGAAGTCAATGCCGATGAGCTTCGCGGCACTCCACAAGCTGACGCGTACTATGACGACGAGGGTCGAATAGAGGTTGACCACGCCGTGCAGGTCACCGGGACCGTAAGAGATGCCGCGGGAAACCTGACCGGTTTTGTGGTCAACGACACCGGAAGCGACGACGGTGCGGGCCAGGTGGTCTCGATGGACCAGTGGGCAGCCTGCTGGGACAACACCAGCAACGATCACGAAACGATCGTCACCAGCCGTCCCACCTCGGCCGAGCGAGCCGACCGATGACTACCGCCTCCCGCATGGACAAGCAGATCCGTGCTCTACTGCCGCTCGAGGTAACTCGATCCCCCTGGGTGCCGACGAAGCGGTTCGGTGAACATTGCCTCGTGGCCGTTGCCGCGCCCGTGAGCGACGTCCGAGACGTGGCCGTGGTGCCGGCCTTCTGGTTCGCGGTGAGCCCTGATTTCTCTGCTCTTTTGACCTTCACCCGAACCAGATTTCGGTCCCCGGTCAGGAATTTTCAGTCGACTTCCATCGAGGGGGAGCCGACCAACTTGACGCCCCGGGACGCCCACGCTCTTCTTTGGCGCCTCTCGACCTCGATGTGGCCGGAATTCTTCACCGGCCGGCCGGGCGTCGAGACTGATCGAGCGGATGCAATTCGTGCGTATGCGACTGCCACGCCGAGCCGGCTGCAGCCGTGGTTGTCCGAGTGTTGCTCTGACTTCTTCGACTGGCTCCGCGCTTCGAACTGAAGCGAGGCGGCGTCCTCAGACGTAACCAGACAGCTGGTGGCGACGGGTAGCCAGTCGTCGGTGGGGGCGTAGAGGTCTTTGAGGTGCTGGTGGATGTTTTGGGTCTGCTTTCCGTTGGTGGCGATGTAGCTGCGGATGGCAGCGAAGCGCTCGGCACCGGTGCGACTGCGGAATTCTCCGCTGATTTTGGCCTGAAGTTTCACCATGCGCAGGTCTCGCTCGGTCGCGTTGTTATCGAACGGCAAGCTGAGGTGTCATCGGTTAGCGGGACGCGTGTGATGGATTTGGGTTCTACGGTGTCGGCTTTGTCGGTGTGATTTCAGGTGCAGAAGGCGACGCCGGCCGGTTCGGGGGCGCGGGCCAGGTGGACGAGGAACTCGACGGCGTCGACGACCTGTTGGGTGGCGGTGCGGAACACGGTCATCATCCGGCCCTGGGTCTGTGCTCTCCGGTCGGTGCGGTTGGCGCCGCAGACCTTGCGGGTGACGGTGGTGGGCCGCACGCCGTGCTCGGCTCGCCAGCTGGTGGCGTCGACGGCCGGGTCGGCCAGGAAGGTGAACAGGGCGGACCAGTTGTTGTAGCGGTGGTTGGATGAGCTTTCGGTTCTCGTCATGGGGGTTGGCTTGGTCGCCCAGCAGTTCGACTCGTTCGGTGAGATCTTCGATGACCTTTCGGCGTTCGGGTTCGTCTTTGTCTCTGGCCGCGAGGGCTACCTCGAGGATGTCGCGCACCTGGCGGGGTGTGCCTCTCGCCCAGGCTGGCAGGTCCGCGATCCACTCGTCGACCCGGCGACATGGATGAGCCAGGGATGTCTGGTGGGTGGCCTTGGTGTACAGGTCGTAGGAGGCCCGGCCGTCGTGGATCAAGGTGGCGTCGAAGTCGGCGTCGAGCAGATCGGTGGCTTGGTCGAAGCCGCAGCCGTAAGCGGCGCGGTGGTAGGTGACCCCCGGGGTTGTGGCCACCCGCACCCACGCGGAGGCCCCACCGATACGCCAGCCGGTCTCGTCCGTCACCACGACCGGCGACTGGTTGACTCTGCGGCGGATCTCGGCGTTGAGGGGTACCATGGCGGTCGAGGTGGACTGGGCGGCCTGGCAGAGAGCGCCGGCGGTCTGCTCGGGATGTCGGCCCTGCACCCGGTGTCCGCAACTCTTACGGCGGCCAACGCCCACCTTGAAGCGGGTCGTCGACGGAGGCGCCAGCAGCGCAAGGTCGGTCTGGAACTGCTCGGCGTCACGTTCGTGTTCGATCTAGCCGCCACAATCCGGACACCAACCCGGCAGCGGGGCATCCAACGAGCGGTCCGCGTCGGGCGGTGCCAGACGATGACCGTGACGGCCATGAGCCTCGCCAGACTTGCGGCCCGGCCGCCTCGGCTCGTCGATTGGTTCGTCGCGGCGACGGAACGAAGCGGCCTGACGCTTCCCCGAGCGGCGAGCTTCGTCGAGCAGCCTCTCCAACTCGGCGATCCGCCTATCCTGCTCGGCCAGCCTCTGCTCCAAAGTGGCCACCACAGACTCCAAACGAGCTACCCTCGAATCTGTTTCGGCTTCGCCTCTCGGACGCGGAATCGACAGCCCCGATCACTCGGCTCCTCCCGCCCACCACACTGCCCGATCAGCTCACCCCAGTGGTGGACCCGCTATCCGATGACGCTGAGGTCAGTGGTGTAGGCTAGGACTAGGTCGCGGTGCTCGTCCAGTGCGATGGCGAGGTTGCGTGCGTCTTTATCGGTCCCATACAGCTTCCAACCTGGCGCTAGTGGGGGCTCGGCGCGAGCGGCCTGTTCGCACAGGTCGTCCCAGCGTTGACGGACCTTTCGTCGCCGCCAGACGCTCAGCTGGGTGTGGCCGCCGGCCCGGGTGACTTCGACGTGGCGTTTGGTGTCGACTATCAAGTTGAAGAACGCTCGGGCCCAGGACTGGTGGCGGTGGTTGGCCAAAAGCTCGTTGAGCGAGCGCAGGATGTGAGTGTTGCACAGCACGTGGCCGCGGCCGTAGTTGAAGTAGCCGGCCAGGCGGTCATGGACGATCGTGCCGGTGTAGGCGCGCGCAGGGAGCCGACCTCGATAGTGGTCTTGTCGCGCCGTCCGACATGCACCAGGGTCAGCATCGCGGTGCAGTACACAATACACCCACAGCGATGCTTTCCCCGAACGGACCGAGGTCTCATCCGCGTGAACCACCGGCGCCGTTCGGCGCGGTGCTCGACCACGATGACCTTCGGGTCGGGCACATCGAAAACCTAGCCCTAAAACAAGCGAAGGGAGTAGGGTCGAGTTGCCTGCGGTCCCGAAAGTTCGTTCTCCTGTAAGGGCTTTCGAGCGTGTGGCGGCGATGCCGGGTGCGGCCGCTGGGTGGTTTGGGGTGAAGACCCACTGGGCTTCAGCCTGACGGGCCCCTCCTGGCCCGGTGGCTGGTTGGGGTCTCAAGAGTCCTGTTCGAAGATTTCCATTGACAGGGCCTCGAGGTCTGCGAGCAGCTTGCGTAGGCGTTTGGCGTTCTCGAACCATTCTTTGTAGCGCTGCCACTGCTCCTCGGTGAGATTGCGCGTTACGGTCTTGTTGTTGATCTTGCGCGTCCATTGGATGTAGGGCCCGTGCAAGCGCGGCGGGTCTGCGTGGCACCCGCAGTTGGTCTTGCCGCACGTCGTGCGCACCAGCACGGTGCCCGGCAGGGCGAAGCCGGCCTGGCCGAGCTCGGCGGCGATACAGGCCTGTCGTGTCCGATGGCGCTTGCCGATCGAGTCGTTGTCGCTCGGGGTCATCGGCATCCATCCACCCTATCTGCTCTGATCCCAGTATAGTACTGGGATAGACGGAAGGGAGGCACGATGGCCAACGTCAAGCGGAGGCGCCAGCGCAAGCTCGCAGCGGGCAAGGCCGCTATCGAGCGGCGCCTCGCGAACGCAATGGCGGTCAACCGGGACGGGCCGGTGCTCGGACGGGCGAACATCTTCTACGAGCTCGCCGAGCGCACCCGTGGCACCGCACATGGGGGCATGGGGATGATCGCCCGCCTGGTCGAGACGGTCGGCCTGGCCGAAGAGATCGACTCCTCGTTGCATCTGCTCAAGTGCCACAAGCCCTATCTGGAGTCCGACCATGTGCTGAACATCGCCTACAACTCGCTGTGTGGAGGGCGGACCCTCGATGGCATCGAGGGTCCGCCGGGGTGACGCGGTGTTCCTCTACGGGCTGGGCACCATGAGCATCCCTGACCCGACCACCGCCGGGGACTTCTGCCGGCGTTTCGACCACGACCAGGTCCTCGCTCTCCAAGAAGCGATCAACCGGGCCCGTCTGCGGGTGTGGGCCGCACAACCCGCCTCGTTCTTGTCGACCCCGGCGGTCATCGACGCCGACGCGACCATCGTCGCGCCCGGCGCAGAGACCAAGGAGGGCATGAGCCTCTCCTACAACGGGATCTGGGGGTACTCGGCTCTCCTCGTCTCGCTCGCGAACACCAAAGAACCGCTCTACCTGGGGCTTTTGGGCGCGAACAGGCCGTCGCATGAGGGGGTCGTCGACTACTTCGACCGGGCGATCGCGCTGTGCCGCCAAGCCGGGTTCGCACAGATCCGCCTGCGCGGCGACAACGACTACGCACTCACCGCCCAGTTCGACCGTTTCGACTCCGACGGCGTGACCTTCGTCGTCGGCCTCGACGCCCGGACCAACCTCATCGGCCGGGCAGACAGCTGCGAGGAGGAGATGTACTACCAGCTCGTCACCCGCCCCGAGCGGACGATCGCCACCAAGGCGCGAGCCCGCCCAGGCAAGATCAAAGACGACATCGTCGCCGACCGCAACTACAAGGTGTTACGCCAAAAAGCCGAGGACGTCGTCGAATTCTCCTACCGGCCCGGCAAATGCACCCGCGACTACCGGGTCGTCGCGCTGCGACAGAACATCTCCGTCGAGCGCGGAGACAACGTGCTGTTCGAGGAATACCGCTACTTTTTCTATGTCACCAACGAACGCGAGATGACCGCCAGTGAGGTGGTCGACCAGGCCCGGCAGCGCTGCAACCAGGAGAACCTGCACACACAACTGAAATCCGACGTCCGCGCCCTGCACGCGCCGGTCGACACCCTAGCGGCAAACTGGGCCTACATGACCATCGCCACCCTCGCCTGGAGTCTCAAAGCGTGGTGCGCGCTGCTGCTACCGATAAGGCCACGCTGGGCCGAGCGCCACAACCAGCAGCGACGTCGATTGCTCACCATGGAGTTCCACACCTTCGTGGCCGCCTTCATCGACATCCGATCGACATCCCCGCCCAGATCGTCACCACGGGCCGGCGCGTGCGGTGGCGCATCTTGGCCTACAACCCGCGGCTCGGGCCGTTTTTCCGCCTGCTCGAAGCCATCTGACCGGCGTCAAGCCGCCGCCGACAACCAGCCGAGCCCGGCTGGTGCATCAGCGACCCCGCGAACCGGGCGCGACTCGACCACGGACGCAAAAACACGCTGGCCGAAGATCCCGAATCACGGTTCCCTCCGCCCATGAACTCCCCCAACCCGCCGCCGGCGCCTTGTCGAGATGCCCCAACCCGGAAAATCCCGATCCACCTCCAGGATCGCTTGTTTTAGGCCTAGCAGGCGATGCTGGCCACCACCTCGGCGTCATCAAGAG
>JAKBBA010000072.1 GCA_021808665.1 Actinomycetes bacterium | reverse complement strand
TTTTGTTCAGCAATCAAGGTAACTGACGAGAAATCCGAAGAACGCTAGGTGACGCCTGCGACCGCCGCTGTCGATCGTAGGGGCGTCCCGGCGGATTGTGAACAACTTCCATCGCGATTTACACGTTTTAGCCGGTTGCTGGTCGCTATACCCACGGCTGTCATCCTCTTCGAGGGCTGGTCCCGCCGTTGGGTTGCCGACGACGCATACATCGATTTCCGCGTGGTCTCGAACCTCGTGAGCGGCTACGGGCCCGTGTACAACAGGGGCGAACGCGTCGAGGTTTACACCGATCCGCTGTGGGTCGGGATCCTTGCTGCGTTCCATTGGCTGGCGTTCCTCCCGGTCGAGTGGTGGGCGGTGCTCCTCGGCTTGTCGTTCTCTGTCGCTGGTGTCTGGTGGGGTGGACGAGCAGGCCAGCTTCTCAGCCGGGCGGTTGAGGCCGGCTCGGGCGCAGCCGAAGGACAGATTCCCCGGCTCGTCGTTCCACTCGGGATGCTGATGTTCTGCTCGATAGACGCGGCGTGGGATTTTTCCACGTCAGGGTTGGAAACCGGACTCATTTTCGCCTGGATGGGCGGCTCGTACGTCCTGCTGGTATCGCATACTAACGGTCGCCGCACCTCGACTCGGGCACTCCTGACAACTTCTCTGGTAATGGGCCTGGGTCCTCTGATCCGGCCCGACCTCATTTTGTTCAGCCTGCCATTCTTAGCTGGCCTCATAGCAGTGTCGACTACGACTACTACGACACGTAGTGCTACCTGGGCTCGGGCTGCGAGCATTCTGTCCGTCGCAGGTGCACTTCCCGTGCTATACGAGTTGTGGCGGATGGCCTACTTCGCGATGGTCGTTCCCAACACCGCTTTGGCCAAGACGGCGGCGTCATCTTGGTGGAGTCAGGGATTGCTCTACCTCAGGGACATGATCGACCCCTACCTACTTTGGATACCGCTCTGCCTCGCGGCAGTGGTGGTGGCCCGGCGGCTCGGCCGGTTAACCGCGGATAGACGATACCGTCTCACGCTCGTGGTGGCCGCACCGCTAATCGGTGCCTTACTCGACGGTGGCTACGTGGTCAGGGTGGGTGGCGACTTCATGCATGCCCGGATGCTCCTACCGGCCGTCTTCGGAATCGGTCTTACGTTCTGGGTGCCACTACGAACAGCCGCCCAGATATCTCTGGCAAGCTTCGCCTGCTGCTGGTCGGTGAGTGCGATCGCCTTCCTTCACTACCCGCAACGGTCGACGATCGTCAATGGCATCGCCAACGAGCGGGCCTGGTACATCAACCAGTCCTCGAATCCGCACCCGGTAACTCCCGACGAGTTCACGCTCGGACACTTCGAGCACGTCGGAATATCGCTGAACAGGGTGACCGGCACACCAGTACCGGCCTCTCAGGCGATATTGCTGCTCAACGGTCAGCAGGGAAACACCTCCCTCCAAGCCTTGGTGCCTAGGATTCTTCCCGAAAAAGTCATCGCTCCTGTTGCTAACGTCGGACTTGCCGGTCTGGCGGCCGGACCAAACGTCTACATCTATGATGAGCTGTCGCTTTCGAATCCGGTTGGTAGCCACCTGCGCGAGCTCTACCGGATAAGGCCCGGCCACTCCCAAGAGGCGCCGATCGTCTGGATGGACGCACGGTTTCTTCCTGCGTCCGAGGACTATGTCCTGCCTGTGAGGCCGACGGTAAACGCACCTGTTCCCCAACCTGACCAGGCGCAAGTTGAAGCAGCGCGAGCCGCATTGTCCTGCGGCGAAATGAGCCGATACCTGCGAGCAATAGACAGTCCGCTGACGCTCCACCGTATGGTCTCGAACCTGCTCGGGGCGATCGGATTCACGACGTTTCGTATAAGTCCAATTCCCGCTCAAGCCGCCAAGGAAGCTTGTCCGGCCTCAAAATGACCGCTAGCCATCGCCGTCCGCCGGGACGCCGTAGGCTCGGAACATGGACCCGCCACGCCTTCGCCGAGTGGCCCTCGCCGCTCGCGAGTTGCAACCGGTCGACGGCCCGGAGGTGGGCGCAAGCCCTCGGCGTCGAGGCTGAGGGGGAGAGGGAGGGGGAGAGGGAGGGGACGGCGCGGCCGTCCGCCTGGTCAACGCCGGGCAGATTTTGCGATTCACATCCCTTCGCACCGGGCGCGCAGAGCAGAGGGGATCACCGAGGTGCTGCACTCTGCCATCGACGCCTTGGAGCGCCAAGAGTTCCTGCGTGGCCTGAACCAGGACTACCAGCGCCTACGAGACGACCCCGAGCGCTGGCAGGAGTACCTGGCCGAGCGCCAGGAATGGGACCCCCTGGCTTGATCTGGCGAGGCGAGGTCTACGACGTCGACCTGGGCCAACCGGTTGGACACGAGCCGGGCTTCAAGCGGCCGGCGATCGTGGTCTCTGTCGACATCATCCACAACGGGCCTGGCGGGTTGGTGGCAGTCACCCCCGTCACCTCGGCGGCCTACGGACTACGGAGCCATGTCGAAGTTGAGCCCGGGGCCAGCGGGCTGGACCGTACCTGCTATGCCCGCTGCGACCAGCTCCGAGTGATCTCGACGGCCCGACTGGCGTCTCGGCGTGGCGTGATCGACCGTGACCGACTGCGCTCGATCGACCAGGCGCTTCGGTTTGTCCTCGACCTCTGAGGCACCCGGTTGACCATCGGCGCTAGCGGGAATGCGACATCGTTGGTCCCGAAAAACGACCGTGCCCCGGCGGCGGATCGCAACCGCACCGACGTGACCTGGACCGGCATAGCGGCGCATACTGCGACCACCACTGCATCGGGAGGCTCCACGTTCTAGGTGTCCCCGAGGGACGCCAAGGGGTCACGTCCCATGAAAGCGACAAGGCGTTCCCAGTCGTCGGCGTCGGCACGTGGCTTCACCTCCGGCCCGAATGGCGCTCCGGGCTCGACCAAGTCCCGGTACTGCGGTTTGATCATCGCCCGAGCCCCCTCGAGCGCCGGCAAGGCAAGCGACGCGTCCAATCTATGGATCTGCCCCGTGGCCTTGGCCAAGTCCCAGGCGTGTGCCGCCAGCTCCGCCAAGTACATGTCCACCAGGGTCGCACCTGTGTACACCTCACCCCACGGCATGCTGAACGACGACGCCAACCCCGAGTCGTCCGCCCACGCCTCTTTCGCCTCTCCCGCTACACGCCGCAACTCGCCGGGCGCGTCGGAGAGCTCGACGTGAGGCGAAACGTCCCCTGGCGGTGGCACCCTCCCCCGGCCGAGCGCCGCTGCACGGCGACCCGCCTCGACAATGTGGTCGATCAGAGCGGCCACGTCGTACTTGGGGCACGGAGTTGGGTGACCAAGCTGGTCAGCGCAGGTGCCTGACACGATCGTAGCTGCGTTCTCGTAGGAAACAAAAAGAGAGCTTCTCCGCTCAAAACGGACCACGCAGCTGCCTCCCTTCGATGCGACAGGCCTACGATAGCGCTCACCAGCTTCAGACGCCAAGGACCCTTCCACCCTCCCGTCAACTCGCATAGCGGAAAGCTATGAGCGATCAGCGCTCATGGGGAACTGGGAAGGTGTCGATAGAACTATCAATGGACGGACGGGAGCAAACCGAGAACCCCCTCCTTTGGCGCGCAAGGCCGTCGCATGATCACTCCCTGGCCTCGGAGTCACCTAACCGACGAGGAAGGGGGGGAGTCCCAGTCGCCGGGCCGCTGCCAAGAACGTTGACTTTCTCATCACTCGCAGTCCCGTTCGTAATGGGCCAGCAAGTCTACGAGGAACAGATAATAGGTGGAGCTGCGGAAGTCCTCGGGAAGAATTGGAATGTCCGAAGAGTGACTGTGAGGACTTTGCGAGCGAATGATCGAGGAAGCCATCGGTTGCCAATGCGGCTCATGACCTCCGGCTCGGAGACATCACGTCGAGCTGCGGCGAAGCTTCTCTACGGTGGAAGTGAGATAGTGCATCGTTTGGACTTGAGACTTCCACCCTTTGCTGGTCCCGAAATTATCACTATTCATGATGTTATTCCATGGCGCTTCGTCGACGAGGCAAAAGCGCCGCCAACGGGAATGAGTGAGGCCCGACGTGCAGCTGCCGTCGTATGCCCTTCTGCCTTCTCGGCCTCCGAGGTAAAAAACCTTCTCGGCGTCAAAGAACCTGTGGTTATTCCCAACGGCGTGGACTCGTCGTTTTTCGCAGCGAAGGCCTTTTCCGAACGGGAGCTCGGGGCGTTGGGACTGCGCCCACCATTCGTAATGCATATCGGAGGTTCCTCGAGGCGAAAGAATCTCGACTCGCTCGCCAGCGCGTGGCGGGACGTAATCGCGTCGATACCCGACGCAAGGCTTGCGTTGGTAGGGCCGGCTCATCCAACGCGGTCCCGCCTGTTCGCCGCGATTGACGGGACAGTCCTTCTCGGGCGACTGCCCGATCCGATTGTTCCACGGCTCATGGCATCAGCATCTGCAGTGGTGGTTCCTTCAATCTACGAGGGTTTCGGGCTTCCCGCGCTTGAGGCGATGGCGGCGGGAACACCGGTAGTCGCATCAAACTGCAGTTCCCTGCCCGAGGTTTGCGGTGACGCCGCCCTACTCGTAGCGCCCGACCGGGGTGGACTCGCCGAAGGGATGCTCGCTGCGATTCGCGGAGGTGGCCACATCAGTGAGTTAGTGTCTCGTGGACGCATCCGCGCCAAGCGCTTCACGTGGGAGCGCAGCTTGGCCGAGCACGCGAATGTGTGGCGGTCGATCAGCGCATGAGATCGAACCCGACTTTCTTCGACAGTGATGACGGCGAATTATTTGGGTGGCATTTCTTTCCCTCCGATGCAAGGGCCAGGGCGACCGTGGTCATGTGCGGTGCGCTGGGCAGTGATGAGGCTTCCGAGTGCCGGGTTATGTATGGTCGCTTGGCAGAAGCGCTTGCCCGAAGGGGCATTGCATCACTGCGCTTCGACTATCACGGGACTGGTGACTCAAGCGGAGCGTGGGACGCTCCAGATCGGGTGGCGGCGTGGCAACGAAGCGTAGCGGCGGCATGCCGCATGGCAAGCGAAACCGGAACATCTAAGGTCATTCTTATCGGAACGCGCCTGGGTGCGATTTTCGCTGCCGACGAGGCAGCACGGGCGACAGTTCCGGTCGGGGGACTTGTCGTGTGGGACCCATGCCCCACGGGTGCCGCTTACTTGAAGGAACAGATGCTCCTTGCATCGGCTTACGGGGTCGACCGAGCACCAGAAGGGGCCGCGGGACTGGCCTACGTCTTCCCCCGTGCAATGGTCGACGATCTAGGACAACTCGATCTCGCCAGCTCGCTTCTCAACTTGCGCCAACCAACTCTAATGCTATCCAGGAGATCTCGAAAGATTAACCGGATTATTGAGTTGCTCGAAGGAGGTCCATCGTTCACGTTCCACGACCTCGGAAACTTGAACTATTCCGGGCGTGTTACGTCATTGCTCGCCACGTTGAGCGACGCTGACTTTACCACAGCAATCGAATGGATATCTGACCAAGCCGGGGCATCTCTTGAAGAGATAACACCCCTAGAGTCTAGACGGCGAAGCGGCTTCCTCACTGTAAGCCGTTCCGGTCTGCCTTTCAGCGTAGTGGAAACTGCGAGTTTCTTAGGGCCTAACAGGCTCTTCGCCATTGACGCCAGCCCACTGCATACGTCGGAAGAACCGCCTATAGTCATCTTTCTGAATGCGGGCTTGTTGGAGCACTGGGGTCCGGGGCGCCTTTGGACCGACCTGTCGCGCGCGTGGGCCGCCATAGGCTTCCGCTGCATCAGGATCGATCTAAGCGGAATCGGCGACAGCGCTCCGAGGAAGGACCGGTGCGGCCGCAACCCCAAGGCTCCCGAGATCATCGACGACCTGACCGACATTGCGGCAGCCCTCGGCTCTCCGGACGGCGAGGGTCTCGTATTCGTGGGTTTGTCCACAGGCGCTTACCACGCCATCGAAGCTGGAATCCATCTGCACCCTGCTGCGATCATCGCCATAAACGGGACCCTAAGCGCGCACGTCCCCGAAGAACGAGACGGCGGCAGGGCCGATCCGCGACGCGCCGCGCACAGGCCGATGCATAGGGCCCTTCGGAAGTTGGCGCTCAGGCACAAGCGTATCGCTGGCTGGATTTGGAGGATTGCTGCGACCGTCCTACCCGGGCTGGCTCCCATTAGCGTGGTACACCGCATTGCGGCCCGGCGCACGGACGTGCTCCTGCTCAGCATCGAAGCAGAGCGGACAGCGTGGCACAACAGCTTGTGGTCGAAAGTCGACGCGCTCCGACCTTCCATCAGACAACATTTCGACGTCTACTACCTCCCCGGAGACGACCATTCCCTTTATGGCCTCAAGACCCGCCAACAAGCTGTGGATGCTATGACGGCCTTTCTTCGAGACAAGGTCATGCCACGAAGCATAGGCAGGACCATCGACTCAGGCGGAATGCTTACAACATCGAGCGCTCGGGCGGCTTAGGGATGCGTGACGATTTAGCCATTTCGGTGTCTCATTTGGGCAAGTCCTACAAGATCTTCCACACGGACGCGCACGCAACTACAGCCGCTGAAGCGGTCATGCGAAAGCTCCGACACCCCACAGCGCGACAAAGTCACGAACTTGTCCAGGCATTGGACGACGTGAGCTTTGATGTCCCATGGGGGGAGGCCCTCGGTATTCTTGGTCGGAACGGATCGGGCAAGAGCACACTGCTGAAACTCCTCACTAGGGTCTCCTCCCCTACCGCCGGGCGGATTGATATCAAAGGGCGGATAGGGAGCCTGCTAGAGATCGGGACCGGATTCCATCCCGAGCTCACTGGTCGTGAGAATGTCTACCTAAACGGCAGCCTCCTTGGGATGCGGCGCGCAGCCATCCGCAAGCACTTCGATGAAATCATTGCGTTTGCAGACGTCGAGCGCTTCTTGGATACTCAGGTAAAGAGGTACTCGTCGGGCATGTACGTCCGTCTCGCCTTCGCAGTCGCCGCTCATCTCGACGCCGACATACTGGCTGTCGACGAGGTCCTCGCAGTAGGCGACCTGGCGTTCCAAGCGAAGTGTATCCAGAAAATGAGGGAAGTGTCGACGCAGGGTCGATGCGTTTTGTACGTGAGTCACCAACTCCAAACCGTCAGCGCCCTGTGTAGTTCTGCTATCTACCTGGACCGCGGCCACCTCTCCTACACCGGAGAGGTGGAGGAGGCCCTCACCCGTTATCGTCAGAGCTTTCAAAGCGGTAGCGAGCAAGCCCTAGCCGAAGCCTCAAGGCGAGGCGGAACGGGCGAGGTCCGATTTGACTCAGTCTGGGTTGACGACGAGGCCCTCAATCCGGCAGCTCCCAAACAGATCCACTTCAGGATCCGAGGTAACGACGCTGCATCCGGCAGTTGCTACATTCGCGCGGAAGTCAGAAACGATGAGGGTGTTCTCATATGCCAGTGCGACTCCCGGCTGGTTGGAGCAATCTGGGAGTGCGCTCAGGGAGGTGAGGGCACCTTGACTATCCGTGGACCTTGGTTTGTTCCCGGCCTGTATTCCGTGGACGTCCTCCTGTTCAAAAGTGAGCTGCTCGACGCTTGGACGTCGGCATGCTCGTTTCACGTCGTCACCGACCTACCTTACGAGGGCTACGCCGACAGCGCTGCATACGAGTACGGCGCAGCGTTAGCAGAATTCGAGTATAAAGTTCAATGAACGATCAAGAGACTTTGACCATTCTTCCACCCGGGCGGGTACCGATTCCGAGCGTTCGCGGACTGTTGATGGGTCGCGAAGTTCTTTATAGTTTTGTCCGTCGCGACGTTACGCTCCGCTATCGCCAGACCGCGTTGGGCATTATTTGGGTGGTGATGCAACCCCTGCTGACTGCCCTGGTGTTCGCTCTCGTGTTCGGGCAGGTAGCCAAGCTCCCAAGTGGTGGCATTCCCTATGTCATCTTTGCCTTCGCTGGCCTGTTGGCCTGGAACATGTTCAATACAATACTTACAAGAAGTTCACCGTCACTGATCCAGAACGCGGGCCTCGTCTCCAAAATCTACTTTCCACGCATGCTCGTTCCCATCTCGGTATGTGGATCCGCCCTCTTGGACTTCACCGTTTCTTTCACCTTCCTAATAGTGCTTATGATCGCGATGGG
Organism: Actinomycetes bacterium; assembly: GCA_021808665.1. The sequence continues at coordinate 8,401 of JAKBBA010000072.1, read as the reverse complement.
AGTAACTCCCGGTTTCGCAATTCTGCTACTTCCTCTTTGGATGATTCTCGTCCTATTCCTCGCTACAGGGATAGGGCTGTTTACGTCGGCGTTATCCGTACGATACCGGGACATGAACTACATCGTCCCCTTCTTCATGCAGTTCCTCCTCTACGCAAGCCCGGTCGCATACAGCGCGTCGGCCGTCCCGTCCAAGTATCGGCTCGTCTATGAGATAAACCCGCTCAACTGGCTGCTGACGGAGTTCCGTTTCTCTCTTCTCAATCTGCGCGCTCCAAGCGTATGGGAGATCATCGCATCGCTTGTCGTACCAGTCGCGGTGTTCATAGCAGGGGCCTTCTACTTCGAACGTCGAGAACGAAGCTTTGCCGACTTCATCTGACCATGGAGACCGCCAAGACTCCGCCTGCGTCGTTGTGGATGTGGTCGTGGTGCACTATCGAAGCCGCGGGCGCGCAAACACCCTTCTCGAGAGTCTCGGAAAGCAGCAGGGTGTCGATGTCCGATTGCACATCGTGGAATGCGGAGACGACGGGACCATCTCTCCTCTCATCGAGGGTCGTTCTGTGGATTTTCGAACTCCCGGACAGAACCTCGGATACAGCGGGGGTAACAACCTCGTTCTAGGGCACCTCTCGGATCTCGGCCCGTTTGTGCTAGTTGTAAATCCGGACGTGCAGCTCATGAGGCCTGACACGCTGCGAATCCTCGTCGATGCCCTCCAAGCTGACCCCCTCCTGGCTGCGACAGCACCGACGATTCGGACCTTGGAAGGCCACGTCGAATATACGGACAGCGTCATTGACCTAAAACGCAATCTGGCGATCCATACCGGAACACACGTGACAGGCTGGCCTCAGGGGTTGCCGGAAGTAGTAGAGATGTCGTGGATCGACGGGGCCTGCCTACTCTTACGAACTGAAGCTCTAAACGACGTCGGATTGTTTGACGAGAGGTTCTTTCTGTTCTCCGAGGAGGTGGACTGGTGTCTTCGTGCCACGCAGAGAGGATGGAAGGTCGCTGTATGCCGTGCATCTGAGGTCTTTCACGAGCGATCGTCCGCTTTCACCGGGTCCACTAAAGGTTCTTACTATTACTGGAGGAACCGCTATCTGCTCAGCTTGAAGCACCTCGGCATCGGAAAGTGGGTCGGCTACTGGGGAAAGGATCTGGCACGATTCATCGTCAGCCGTACCAACAGGCGCAGTGGGCACTCGAAAGCTGCAACGCGAGGCGCCAAAGATGCGCTGTTCTCAAGTTGGGGTTGCATGGCCGGAGACAGCTAGGCGTCACGCGGTCGCATATCCGACCCGGCGGGGGTGGCGATCGTATCTGTAGGGAGGAGTCGCGGCCACAAGTCGCCTAAGATAGGGTGGAAGTCTCGCATGCTCTTCCAACGAAGCGGGGCGGGGAGCCACTTCAGAGCGAAGTAGATTTGCGCTCTGTGACCTTCGCTGTGTCCCCAAGTCGAAACTTTCCTCCACGTCGAACGGGCGTCTCGGGCCCAAGAGTTGTGAAGTATCACTTGGCTAACGCTAAGCTGCTCGATCCTCGTCTCTTTCTCCCCGGGCGGGCGACTTACCTCTAAGCTTGCCCTGTCACCAACGACCACCGGTCGGAGGAACGGGACCTCGGCTCTTCGGCAATGGGTCAATTCGACGTCAGGGCGGACGGCGACGAGACCGGGATATTCCGTGTGGATCGAACCGTCGGCGTTGGCCACCTCAAGGAATCGGCCGTCACGCAGACGCCGATATAGCACCCGCATGGGCCAATCGACGGCTGGCAGTTTCTTCTCGCCTGCAAGGTCGAGTATCGACGCGAGAGCGGCGAAGCTTGGGAGGTACTCGTCGGTGTCGATTTGCAGGACCCAGTCAGCGCCCACGCCCGCTTCGCTGCGCGCAGCATTGCGTTGGCGGGTTTCACCCTCGATTGGGTCACTCTTGCGGAAAGTCGTTCCATAACTTCCTGGAGCTAGGACGAGCTTGCGGTCCAAGTCGAGCGCCTTTAGTTGTGACAGGCACTCCTCCGAACTTACCTGTCGACCGGACCATCCGCGGCCCTGCTCGTCGTATGAAACCACGATACGGTCAACGAAGTCGTAGTACCCACCGATGCTACGAGCTAGCCAGGTTGGGTCGGCCGCCAACACATAGGCGCTCAGACCGGTCCTAGTACCAGTTTTTGACGTCGGATACCTCCTTTGCCGTCTTCAGTCGTTAGACAAACTGCCCGATCAGTGCATACTACCTTGACGGCCCGCCCCTGTGCCGTCTATGCGGCATCATGTAGCGTGCGCGTCTCGCTCGGTCACTCGGGATCAAAGCTCAGCGCGTAGCGCCGCCAGGCCTCGGTAAACGTCGGCGAAGCTGGTGCTGAGCGGCGCCAGGCCTACCCTGATCCCATCGGGGGATCGGAAGTCGGGGATCACCCCACGCTTCCAGAGGCGCTCGTTGACAGCCCGGAAGTCGTGGCGTCGAAGCGTGACGTGGCCTCCGCGGCGCTCGGAGTCACGAGGCGAAGCTATGGCCACTCCCTCGGGCACCAGCCACTCGTCCGCCAACTCCAAGGCGAAGGAGGTGAGAGCGACTGACTTTCTTCTCACCGCTTCGATCCCCGCCTCCTCGAGATGGCCCAATGCGACCCCAAGTGCCACCATCGACAGCACGTGCGGGGTGCCGCTCAATAGCGATCTCATGCCCGCAGTCGGCTCGTAGCCTGCGCCCATGGCAAACGGCTCGACGCTTCCGAGCCAGCCCCAGATCGGCTGGCGAAACGATCCCTGATCGGCCCGCCGCACGTAGGCGAACGCCGGGGACCCGGGACCTCCGTTTAGGTACTTGTAGGTGCAGCCGGCTGCGAGGTCGACGTCCCAGTCGTCGAGGCGTATCGGTACCGATCCCACCGAATGGCTGACATCCCAAAGCACCAGTGCACCGGCCCGGTGCGCTATCGCCGTGATAGCGGCTGCATCCGCAATCCACGCGGAGCGGTAGGAAACATGGCTGGCAACCACCAGCGCCACGTCGCCGTCGACAGCTCCGGCAACCTGATCGGGGGTCAACCCTTCACCCGGGTCTGTCTCCACCCAGCGCAGCGTGCACCCACGCTCTGCGGCGATCCCCTCGAGGAGGTACCGGTCGGTCGGAAAATTGTCAGTATCGACGACAATGTGGGTTCTGCCCGGGCGCGCGTCCAGCGCCGCCCTCGCCAACTTGTAGAGCAGAACGCTGGTCGACTCCCCGACTATCACCTGCCCGGCGCCAGCTCCGAGGGCTGCCGCACCTATCCGGTCCCCCAGGGTTTCAGGGATGCTCATCCAGCTTTCGTCCCAACCGCGGATCAGACGGCCGCCCCACTGCTCGCCGACGAAATTTGCCATAGCCTCGCTGACGCCCTTGGCGACACGCCCGAGCGAGTTGCCGTCCAGGTAGGCCGAGACGTCGGGGGGCAGCGGCTCGAAACGCTCCAGCCATCCACGAAGCGGGTCCTCCGCATCAGCGCGCGCGGCCCGCTCTGCAAATCGGTCGTCCCCGAGGTTACGGGTTACGGTCTCGCTCAATGCCCGACCTCGCTTCGAAGCGCGTAGAGCTCAGGGAAGAAGCTCAGGTCAAGGGCCGCTCGCAGGAACCCTATGCCGCTGGAGCCGCCGGTTCCGGTCTGGTCGCCGATGGTTCTGCGCACCGTCGAAAGGTGGCGGAAACGCCACAACTGGAAGTTGTCCTCGACGTCGACGAGCGCCTCGCAGATCTCGTATGCCTCCCAGTCACGCTTCGGATCACGGTAAAGGTCGGTCATCACCCCCACGAGGTCGGGGACGAGCTTCCATGGCTCAGTCACGTCGCGGCCCAGCACCGCCTCCGGAATCGGGTACGAGCGCCTGGCCAGGTAGCGAAGGAACTCGTCGTAGAGCGTCGGTTCGCACAGAAGCGCCGCAAGGAGCTCTTGCGCCTTGCGATCGTGGTCGAAGAGGGTCACCATTCGCGCCGACTTGTTGCCGAGGACGAACTCCACTGCCCGGTACTGCCACGACTGGAAACCGGAGGACGTCCCGAGCTGGCTTCGGAATTGCCCGTACTCCGTCGGGGTGAGCGTCGCAAGAACCGACCACTGCTCGCTCAACTGGTGCTGGACGTGCTTGACCCTCGACAGGGCTTTGAGCGCGGGTCCCACCGAATCCTCGCTCAGACATGTCCGGGCGTACAGCAGCTCGTGCAGCACCAGTTTCAGCCACAACTCGGAGGTCTGGTGCTGGATGATGAAGAGGAGCTCGTCGTGGTTGACGGGCCGGCTCAAGGGGTGCTGGGCCGCGAGTAGCTGATCGAGGTGGAGGTATTCGCCGTAGGACATCTCGACGCGCAGGTTCATGATTCCTGATTCGATCGGCCGTTCGCTGCTCAACTCGCCCCCTCTCTCCGTCACGCTTCGACGATAACCGGATTCGTCGAGCGCGACCCGCGAGAGACGCTGATAAGGACTTGCGTCGCGACAGCGGCGAGCGTTGCAAGGCCGAACGCCTTGGTCAGGTTCCCACTCGGCAGGGTTACGGCCAGGGTGAACAGTGACGTGACCACAGCGAAGGATCCCCTCGTAACGCCGTAAAGGAAGTTGGCGACTTCGATCTCGCCACCCTCTCGGTGGGTCAGTCCGCCCATCACGAAAGTCAGGACGGGAAACGCGCTGACCAGGCCGGACAGCTGCGAGCCCAAGACGCCCGATACTCCGGTAAGGAGGGCAGCGAAGAGCGCCGCAATGGCCATCCTGATCGCCAACCGGTAGCTCAGTCGCAAGCCCGACTCCGGGCTTGGCGGAGCCGACGGGGCGCTCGAAGCGCGGCGAGCGATCTGCGCCCGAGGCCAGTAGCGAAGTGCGCCGATATAGGCGGCGACCCCGACAACCAGGCTCAAAAGCGGTGACCACCGGGGGGTCACATATAGAACAGCTACTGCAAGGCCGAAGGCTCCGGCCGAGGCGGCGAGACTCGCCACCAAACCCGCCCGACGTGCAACGGCCACGTAGACCCAGATCAGCAGGGCCTGGGCGACTGAAGCCTCCAGGCTTGAATCAGCGGCTGCTGCGGAGAACTGCGCGCCGTGCGCCAAACTCAAAAGCATGAGGAGCGGGAGGCTGGTCAGGGGAAGCCCGACGATCAAGCCACCGATGCGTTGACCCCAGCGCTGCTGTACGAGGCTGCTGACCAATATCAAGGTGGGCGCCAACGACAGCTCTACGAATAGCAAGTTCACGTATGCCATCATCGGCCATGATCAGCCTCGAATGTCTCGTTCCTATGAGCCCGAAGGTACGATTACCGTAACTATCGAGGTATTTTGGAAAAAGAGGCGATATATCCGTGGACGACATCGATCGACAGTTGGTCCGTGTGCTTGTAGCTGACGGGCGGCTTACCTACCAGGAGCTTGCGCGCATAGTGGCGTTGAGCGCGAACAGCACTGCGGACCGGGTCCGCCGGCTACGCCAGAACGCCACGATCAGCGGCTACCACGCCGAGTTCAACCTTGCGAGCGTCGGATGCACCCTGCACGCGCTCACTGACATCAAGCTCAAAGAGCACGTCTCCCGGGAGGATTTCGAGAAGGCACTCGAAGCCGTCCCTCAGGTTTTGGGCGCGATCCACACGACCGGGGAGTTCGACTACCAGCTACGCATAGCCTGTACCGGAACTGCCGACCTGCAGCGCCTGGTAGATACCGTGCGTCGCCTCGGGGCGCGAGAAGTCCAGTCGAGGATCGTGCTGGGCGAACGCAGCTTTGACCCTACGCGCCTGCTCGGTTGACTTTCGCAGTCGGTTTGCCCGCTGCGGCCGGCCCGCCTCGACGCCTGCGGGATGCTCCCTGAGGGCGCTTGGTAGCGCGACCACCCGAGCCACTTCGGGGGCTTCGCTGCGACTCGACTGACGCCGGGGCGGGCGGCCGCTCGGGCATGGTGGGTAGAGCGGACATGTCAGGCGAGGTGGTCGAATGGTCGCCATCCAGACTGCGTTGGAGAAGCTTGACCTCTTTTTCCACTTCATTGGTTACCAGACTTACGACGATGCCGTCTGCACCAGCGCGCCCGGTACGCCCGGAGCGGTGTACGTAGTCCTTGGCGTCGCCGGGCGGGTCGAAGTGTACGACGCACGCTACCCCGTCGACGTGTATTCCTCTGGCCGCCACATCTGTCGCAACAAGGGCGTCAACTCGCCCCTGGCTGAAGTCGGCCAACGCCCGGTCGCGCTGCGGCTGGGATCGACTCCCGTGCACCGCAGCCGCCTTCACGCCCACCGCTTGAAGCCTTCGGGTCAGCCTGTCGGCGCCGTGACGGGTACGACAGAACACGACCGCCGGTGCTTGGCGGCCGACGAGCTCGGCCGTGAGCCCTATGCGACGGTCACGGTCGGTGCGCCACCACAGGTGGGTGACGTCACCGGTGTCAACGTCACTCGGAGCCGCTTCGATCATTCGCGGGTCGTGCAGGTAACGCCGCACGACGACGTCGACAGCGCCATCGAGCGTCGCCGAGAAGAGCAGCATCTGGCGTTGCTGGTTGATCTTGTCCAACAGCCGTTTGACAGACGGCAGGAAGCCCATGTCCGCCATCCGGTCCGCCTCGTCCAAGACAGCCCAACGCACGTCGGAAAGGTCGAGGTCGCCTTGAGCGATCAGGTCTTCGAGGCGTCCGGGGCATCCGATCAGCAGGTCGATTCCGCGGCGCAGCGCTACTCTCTGCGGACCGTAACCCACACCGCCGTACGCGACGCCGACCGACGCCCCGACGGACCGGCCGAGCTCCGACAGGACGGTCGCGACCTGCGATGCCAGTTCGCGCGTCGGCAGTAGCACGAGGGCGAGAGGGCGTCCCGGACGCGCCGCCGACTTCATCCCGGCAAGCCCGGCTAGAAGCGGAAGGCCGAACGCAAGTGTCTTACCTGACCCGGTCGGTGCCCGCCCGCAGATGTCGGCTCCGCTAAGAGCGTCGGGCAATGTCGCCGCTTGGATCGGGAAAGGATCGGTGATCTTCTGGGCGGCGAGCGCCCTGACTAGGGCCTCGGGGAGACCGAGGGCGGCAAAGGTAAGGGAAGTGATGGTGTTCTCCATGGTTGTCGGCTGACATGAACGGGCCTTGTGCCCAGCCGGTCCAACCGGCCCGCAACCCAGGGAACGAACCGTTCCGGGGCAGCAATAACGATTATGCTACCAGCTGGCGGGTTTCGCGCGGTCACGCACCCGTCGAAACCGCCGATCCCCCGACTTGCGGATCGCTGGAACTGTAATCTCCGTGACATGGACAGGGGCCCGTCGACGCGCTGCTATCTGCCGCTGCCGCCCACCGCAGCACCGACGCCAGACAGGTAGGTCGCCATGGAAATGCAAATCGCCAGCCAGAGCTCGTACGCCGGCTTGGTCGACCTTGACTGGTCGAAACCCCTCGGACGATGGAAGGACCCCCGCCTCGTGCGGATGGCGCGGGGACGGTCGCGCCATATCGTGCGCTTCGTCGAGTTGGAGGGCCGGGTGTTCGCCGTGAAGGAGCTCGACGACCGCTTTGCGCTCAAAGAGTACGCCATGCTCAAGGAGATGGCCGACTCGTCGTTGCCGGTCGTCGATGTTGCGTGCGTTGTGGTGAATCGCGCCACCAAGTCCGGCGAGCATCTCGATGGTGCGGTGGTGACACGCTTTTTGGACTACGCACTCCCCTACACGTATCTCCTGCGCCGTGACGGTTGGTCGACAAGCCAACAGCGGCTAATCGACGCCGCCGCCGTCCTGCTCGTGCAATTGCACTTGGAGGGTTTCTGGTGGGGTGACTTCTCGCTGGCGAACGCACTGTTTCGCCGGGACGCCGGGGAGCTTCGGGCTTATCTCGTCGACGCCGAGACTGCTGAGCATCACCCGACGCTTTCAGACGGCCAACGGCGATACGACGTGGACATTGCGGTCGAGAACATGGCCGGCGGCCTTGCGGACCTTGTAGCAGCCGGCAAGGTGAGCACTGACACCGACCCGGTCGACGTGGCTTTGCAGCTTGCGGAACGCTACGAGGCGTTGTGGGCGGAAGTCACGTCCGAGGAAGAGTTTTCTTCTGATGAGCTGTGGCGACTAGAGGACCGAGTCCGCCGGCTCAACACTCTCGGCTTCGACGCAAGCGAGCTTTCGGTCGTCTCGCTTGTTGGCAAGGACCGCATCCGTATCAGGCCCCTCGTCGTCGAGGAGGGCCACCACGGACGGCGCCTCGCACGCCTCACCGGTATTTCGGTCCAGGAGAATCAGGCGCGCAGGCTCCTCAACGACCTCGACTTCTATAAGGCCGAGTTGGAGAGGGGCGGACGATCCGCCGTGAGCGAGGCGATAGCAGCCCACCGTTGGCTCACCGAGCGCTTCGAGCCGTTCCTCATGGCGAT
>JAKBBA010000310.1 GCA_021808665.1 Actinomycetes bacterium | reverse complement strand
GGCACGATCGCCGCCACAGCTCGCCCGTTGCGAGTCAGGACGATCCGTTCCTCGTTGTACTCCGCCCGGTTCACGAGCTGGCCAAGCTGGTCGCGGGCCTCGGTTACACCGATCTCAGACATGGGCCATATACTACCCACCCTGTACAGGTTGTGGAGTGGTCCGAGTTGAGGATCGGCTACCCACGCTGGACGGAGGTGCGCTTCTCGGGCCTTCCGGATCGGGAGCCGTGGGTCGGCGTGGACTGGGATGCCGATCCTGACTGGGAGTTCCACACGGCCTGGGATCTGGAGCCCGACGAGCTGAAGCGACGATATAGGCAGGCTTACGACCGCAGCCGGAACGTGGTGGCCACAGCGACCGGCCTTGATCAGCTATCGGTGCGACCGCTTCGCGATGGCCGGCACTTCTCGCTTCGCTGGATGCTCCTGCACCTCATTGAGGAGACGGCCCGCCGCGCCGGGCACGCCGACTTCTTGCGGGAGGCGATCGACGGCACGGTCGGCGACTAGGCGCCAGTTCCGGCCAGGTCGTCCCAGTAAGCGGATCCTGCCACGGGACGACTGCCAACGTCACGGCCAGCCCTCGGCGAAGTCCCGCGGGGGGTTGGTCTCGCGAGACGGCCAGCATCGACGTTGGCGGCGAGGACCGCCGATCGGGCCGGGTCCTGGAAGTGCGGCGACCGATCTTTGGTACCGCAGATGAGGCGGTCGATAGTGGGCCTACTTGCAGACGAAGGCGCCCACGTCACCTTCGACGCCGAAGGCGCCGTCACGGTCGATGACTTCCGCTGCGCGAGTTCGTACGTCCTCGACCAAGCGGTCCCAGGAGCGGACCAACTCCCGCCGGTAGATGTCGCCGACGCTGGCGACGTAGTCGGCGATCACCTCGGGATCGGCGACAACAGCCCGTCCGGGCTCGCTGGGGCGGACACACTGGACATCGTCGAAGGCAACGGAGAGCTGCTCAGCGCCGTTCTCAAGTGAGAACGGCTCACCGAGTCTGTCGGTCCATCTCCACTCGGGCTGGAAGGGAGCCGCTGCGTCCTGGACGACGGATCTCAGGGAGCCCAGGTGTCCGGCGCCGTTGGCCACGGCGACACAACGACCGCCTCGGGCAAGAACGCGGCGGAACTCTCTCGCAGCGGCTCTGCGGTAGGCCACGTGGTACAGCATGTGGGGGGCCAAGACGACATCAAACCGCCCTGCAGGGAATGGCAAGGCAACAGCGTCGGCGGTGACCACGCTGTCCGTAGGTGCCGTCTTCAGCATCCCGACCGACAGATCGCACCCGACCGCCTCGGCCCCCAGCGACCTCGGGGCAGCGAGATATCGGCCGTTGCCACAGCCCACGTCCAGCACCCGGAATCCGGGCATGACCCCGACGAGGTCCAACGTCCAAGCGACGACATCGAAGCCAGGCTCCTGCCGCTCCCAAAGTCGTTGGCGGGCGCGCAGGTTCCGGTCCGTGGCGTATTGGGTCGCCGGGTTCGTCGTCATTGGCTCATTCTCGCCGGTCCATCCCCGACCGGGACGGTCGCGGCCAGGACGTCAGCTGCAAGCGGTTGTCTCCCCAATGAAGCGGATGACCGGATACCCGGGTTCCTCCTCGTCCCAGAGGACCAGCCAGTCGGAGCCCGCGGTGCTGCGGACGATCGCCCACAAGCCGTTGCTGAATCGGCGTCGCTTCGCCCTTGTGTCGACCAGTTCTGCCTCCACCCAGTCGAGACACTCCTCGATCATCTCGGCGACTCGTGGCAGCGTGGCGTGCAAGCCGCCGAGCTTCTCGGCCGGTATGGGGTCCAGCTCAAGCTGGCGCACCCGTGATCAGGAGGCTCGGTGTCGCCGACGACGGGGGACGCGCTGCTCGGGGTGGGCCTTGGCGTAGGCGATCTGTGCCTGCAGGACGCTGTTGGTCATGAACCGTCGCTCGAGCTCGGTCACCACTACGGCCGGTTCCAGGATAAGCGTGCCGTCCGCCTCCTCGTGCATCAGGTAGCGCCGGCCCGGCCGGGCCAGGCTGGCCCGGCCCCTAGCATCGGTTTCGATGATCTGGGCCTCCATACCCCACATAATACCCAGCTACCCCGATTAGGGCGATGGGGTAACGTCGGTCTTGAGGTGAAAGGTGAGGTATCCGCTACCGTTACCGCTTAGACACACCGCCGGCTGCTTCACGCCCAGCTCACGGGCCAGAGCGGTTTGGGTCAACCCATGGTCCACCCGGTACTGGATGACCACGATGGCCAACTGGTTGGCCACCGCCGTCCGCTCCAGCTCGGCCGCCACCTCGGGATCGCACGCGTCCTCCGCCCGCAGCTCCTCGCCGGTCTTCAACTCCGACAGCTTCGTCATCTCGTGTCAGCCTCCATCTCGGCCAACCGAGCCTCTGCCCGGCGGCATGCAGCAGCGAACCCCCGCTGGTCGACCTCGATTTCAGGGCCGACCGCTGCTACCACGAACTCGTCGCCAACCTGGCGGTAGAGGGCTCGCCACGGGCTACGCCCACCTCGAGGACAGAGTTCCCGGAGGCGATCGGCGCCCCGCACGGCACTGCACGCGAGCGCCGTGCCGGTCCTCCCGCGCCCACCGCCACAAGCAACTTCGACCCGCTCCGCCTCGGCGCGATTCCATGCCTCACATAGGGCATCCTGCGCGTCGTGGTAGTCGACGGGCGGTCTGAAGTCGGTCCAGCGCACCCATCGGGCATCCCAGGCGACGGTGAACCAGTGTCCGCGTCCACCTGCCCAGCGGTAGGAGAACCAACAACCAAAGGACGTCCTCGCCACAAGTCGCGCGGCGGCCGCGCTCCCGCAGCCTCGAGAACCCTCGGCCTCACGAACCCAAAGGCGGGTCCGCTACCTTCAAAAGCTGCTTTCCGAGGTTCGCCCCTTCGAAGAGCCGCCGCAGTGTCAGCGGCGCGTTCTCCAGGCCTTCGCGTATGTCCTCCTCGTAGACGATCTGCCCAGCCTCAACCCACTCGCGCATGGCTTTGCGACCTTCC
>JAKBBA010000309.1 GCA_021808665.1 Actinomycetes bacterium | reverse complement strand
GCTGATGGGCGACGGTGAAGCCGGACCCTGCGAAGTCCGATTTGATCACGACAGGCACACTGACCCCCCCGAACGGGGTGCATGCCTGAAACGTCGCGGGATCGACGAACGGGCGGGCGTCACCGGACTTCGTCCTCCACTTGAGGACGTTCATGACCTCCGGTGCCCGTGGTCCGCCCACGACCACCTTGTAGCCGACGAGGCCGTGACTCGCCGGGGGAGCTCCGACGACGAGCGACGTGAGGGCTGTAGCGGTGGTGCTGGGCACCACCGACGTGATGGGGCGACCTTGGAACTGTGAGATGTTGGAGAGCATCCCGAGGCGCGAAGCGAGCTGCAGCCAGCCGAGCCCGTCCACCACAAGCAGCACCACCTGCTCCGCCGTCGAAACCGGCCCCGGAAGCCACACCGGCCGGTGGCCTGGGGTTTCCATGAGCGCAGGCACCACGGTTGCGAGGTTCGCTCCACGGTAGTCCGGGACTACCGCCGGCGGCTGGCCCGTCTCTGTCAAGGTCACGGCACCACCCTAGAGCTACCATGTGACGGTGAAGGTTTCGACCCGGGGGGACTATGCCAGCAGGGCGCTGCTGTCACTGGCTCTCCACGACGGAGAGTCGGACCCGACCTCGGTTCGAGACGTCGCCGAGCGGACCGGCCTTCCGCAGCCCTACCTGGAGCAGATCCTGCTGGCCCTCAAAGGCGCCGGTATCGTCCGGTCCAAGCGGGGGGTCGGCGGCGGGTACATTCTCGCCAGGCCGCCCGAGCAGATCACGCTCGGCCAGATCGTGAGCGCTGTCGACGGGCCCATTCAGGCTGGTGACTTCGGCGAACCCCACCAGAACGGCGCGTGCGACCACGAGGGCCAGTGCATCCTCCTCTCCGTTTGGTCCGAGGTAGGAGTTCATATGCGCCGCCACTTGGATTCCTTCACGCTCGCCGACATCGCGGCGCGGTCTCGTGGCATACCGACTAACTGACAGATCAGGCGCCGTGCGCGTGGAGGCGGTGTTCCACAGCCAGGTGGGAGTGGCCCACCCCAAGTGCTTGGCCCACCCGGCTTTCGATACCCGGCCACGGGGCCCTGTAGGCGCAGGCATCACAGTTCACCGCCGAGGCTCCGAGGAGGGACTCGTTGAAGCGAGCGACGATCGGGTCCACGAGACGCGGGTCCGGACCGAGGTGGCCGCAGTCGACCAGCTCGACTCCCGCCATCTCCGCCCAACCCGCCAGCTCGTCGCGTCCCCGCTCGATCAGAAGTCCGTAGCACAGGTACCACCACGTCAGCGCGATCTTCGCGTAGCCGAGCGTTGCGAGCGTTTGCGCCGCCTCGAGGACGGTCGGCTTCGTTACCCCGCTGAAGCCGACGCTGAACGTCGGCGCCCCCGTCCATTCCGCTATCAGTCGCGCAGCTTTGAACGAGTCGCCGTTCGCGTCTGGGTCCGACGTGCCTCGCGACACCACAAGCAGCGGCAGTCCTCCCGCTGACGCTTCGACCACCGACCTCCCAAGGACTTCCACAGCCGCCCGAGCGACGCCGAGCGGGCTGGCGAAGTTGAAGTCGACTGTTGGGTGGCGTCGTCGTGCTTCGAGCACGATCGCCGGAACGTCGCTTTTCGCGTGGCCTGCTCCGAGGAGCACGAGGGGCAGCACCGTGATTCGCCTCGCCCCGCGATCCGCCATGTCATCGATGACCGAGCCCGCGGGTGGATCCGTCATCTCCAGGTACCCCAACCTCACGTCGACACCCGCCAGCGCCGCTCCCACCAGACCGGCGAGGCTGGACATCTCGTCGCCGCTTCGCTGCGAGCGCGATCCGTGGCCGACCAGGATCAGCCCGTCTTTCACTTCGCCGCCTGAGCGAGTTGCGGTTGGCACAGTCCCTAAGGCTAGCGTCCCCTCCCACTGCCTTACCTTGGCGCGAAGCGGGAGTGGCGCGCCTACCTGATCCAGGCGAATCTTCTAGCCCAGGCGGATGCCGGCGAGTTGGGTTGCCTGAGCAACCAGGGCGCCGTTCGAATCCCAGACGATGCACTCCTCGTCGAGCATCCGGCCCTGGATGAGCCGCGCCCGCTGCAGCACTTGGACCGGCCCGGGAGCGGGAAGGGCCCGGACATAGACGGTGAGCTGGAGCGTCGGCACCCAGCCGGCGGACTCTACCTCGAACGAGGCGGGCGGGAACGCGTCTGCAGCGTAGAGGAGCGACACAGAGTCGAAGCGCTCGCCTCCGGGCAGAGTCAACCAACCTCGCAACTCTCCCCTACCTGACGGGATTCCCCTCGTGAAGCCGCGCGACTCCTTGTCGAGGCGAACCTCGACCTGCTCCATGATCGCGGCGCGGTGGCCGCCCGGAGGTCCCTCCAGCAGTGGAAGGCACTCCTCGAACGCGCAGTCCGGGGCCGCCGCGGATCGATCCGTCCAGTACGGCTTCGAAGACTCGTCGAGCGTTCCGACGCTCAGGAGCGCCTCCACGCAAACGGCACCGCCCTGGGTCAAGGTGGCGCGGATCTGTGACGCAGAGCGCCCTTCTCGGAGGACCCGGGCCGACACTTCGGCCGCACCCGCGTCGGGTGGCCTGACGTAGGTCCCACTGCTGGCGATGACATGCTCTTGCCGGCTCACGTACAAGCCGGAACGCGCAAGCAGCGCCATGAGATAACCGCCGTTTGGCCGTCCCGCGATAGTCCAATCCTCGTCGATGTCGACGTCGAACTTGCTTGCAACCGACGGCGGATCTCCGGCCGGCCGCTGTCTCAACGAGGTCACTTCGGCGAAGCGCTTTGGGCTCACTCAGCGAGACTAGCGGTAACCTGGCGACGGTTGCCTGACCGGGAGGTACGATGACGATCATCAGCGCTGCACAGTCTTCGAGCGACACCCCGACGCGACACCCCGGCGACACCCCTGACGCCGCCGAGGCCGGCGCGCTCGACGCTTCGCTCCGTTTCTCGGCGGTCCCGGACCCTCGACCAGTCGACACCCCGTGGCGGGAGATGTCGTGGCCGCCGGCTCCCGG
>JAKBBA010000308.1 GCA_021808665.1 Actinomycetes bacterium | reverse complement strand
ATACACCAGTTCATGCACGCAACGCTGGTCGTGAGTTGAGCCGGTAGCGACTTGGTCCGGCACGTCCTGCCGGTCTTGCTGCATCAAACACCCGAATCCAGCGATCAGACAAGGAGATAATCGCATGTCACTAGACGAACGCGCCTTAGCGGAGCTCACAGAGGAATCACAAGACCTCCACTCGGATGCTATGCGCAGAACCGTCGCTTCCCTCGACGGGCTCGTAGACGAAGGTCGACAGGCCCGTGCGGGCAAATCTTGGAGCTTGGAGCAAGCGATATCGGAGCCTTCGAGAAACTCCGTCGTGGGACCGGTGGCCGTGGCGGGCGGTATCCTCGCAGCGACCGGCTTCGCAGCCGCCCTTGCTGCGCTGGCCTCGACACCGGCGTTCGCTTCGAGCGCTACTGACGTCCAGATCCTCCAAACGGCAGCCTCCATCGAGAACCTCGCCGTCAGCACCTACACGACCGCCTTGACATTGCCCTACATCGGCGGCTCATCGGCGAACGCTGTCGTCAAGGCATTCGTCACGACAACCTTGAGCCAACACCGCCAGCACGGCCAGGCGTTCAATTCCGCGATCAAAGCCCTAGGTGGCGCCCAGCAGAGCAGTCCGGACCCGAAGTACGTGCCCGTCGTGAACAGCGCGGTTGCGAGTATCACCAAGGACACGACGACCGCAGGGATGATGGCAGTGGTTGACCTGGCGATGACACTCGAGAATGTCGCAGCCGAGACTTACGTCAACAACTGCTCGATGCTGTCGGACTCTAATGCCAAGGCGATTACAGCTTCGATCATGGGTGTAGAAGCCCAGCACGTGGCTGTGCTGTCCGCCGTCAAGGCCCTGCTCGCCGCTAATGCCCCCCAGTTGATAACCCTGAGCCCCACAGTCGTCAACAGTCTTCCTGGCGCCGCCGGTTCAGTAGGTTTCCCGAACGCCTTCTATCCCACGAGCAGTGCCAGCCCCGCTAGCGAAGGAGCAGTCTCCTGATGTCCAACCCAAACGACCACCTGTCAGATCGGGAGCTGTCCGCCATGACCCGGCAGCTCGACGAGATGCACCACGACAAGGCAATGCCGGCGATGCGAGCCGCTGTCGCGGACTGGGTGGAGGCACTCAGATCAGGCGGGGACGGACTCGCCGACAAACGCGCAAGCCGCCGTGGCTTCCTTCTCGGCGCCGCCGGCCTGGGAGCCTCCGGCCTCGTGGTGGCAGCATGCGGTTCCTCCTCGAAGACCAGCACGGCCCCCACCTCAATCGCAGCCCCGACGGCGGCGCCGACAACCACGATGCCGGCCGCCTCAGCGGCACTGACCGGCGACCTCGCTGTCGCAGCGATGGCAGCCAGTCTCGAGAATCTCGGCGTCTACGCTTACAGCGCTGGTATCGCTGCGGCGACCGCTGGAAAGCTCGGCAAAGTACCGCCTGCCGTCGTTACCTTCGCTCAAACGGCGAAGTCGCAGCATATGGCGCACGCCCAGGCCTGGAATT
The DNA here is from genome assembly GCA_021808665.1 of Actinomycetes bacterium. The sequence continues at coordinate 1,534 of JAKBBA010000308.1, read as the reverse complement.
CCGCGCTGACCGGGGCCGGTAAGGCGGCGGTGACGGCCACCGACCCCGCTCTTACCCCGACAGTGAACTCTGCGTTCGCCAAAGTCACCAACGCCGCAGAGCTTGCACAGTTGGCTTTGCTGATCGAGAACATTGCAGCGCAGACCTATCAGCAGGCAATTCCTGTGCTTTCCGCGTCCAGTTCGATCGGCGTGGCAGCGTCGATAGCACCTGTCGAGATGCAACACGCTGCCATCTTGTACTACGTCCTCGGTCAGTACCCGGGTATCCAAGGCACGCAATCCAACATGTACGCCTCCGGAAGCCCTTTGGCGTTCAATCCGACGACACTCGCCAGGCCGGCGTCCGACTACACGGGCTCCTGATGGTCCCGTAGGGTCTGTTTACAACTCGTCCGTCAGCCGGGCGGCGACGGCATCCAATCCCGCCGCCCGGCTCGCTTTTACGAGGACCGCTAATTCCTTCCCACCTTCGCCTACGGCGTCCAAAAGCTCCGACGATCCCTCCAAGGGCTGCTGGCCGTACTCGCTTGTCCCGATCGCTACCACGTCGATTCCGAGGTCGGCTGCCATGCGGGCGATCTTTCGGTGCTCAACCGATGTCGAGTCCCCCAACTCCGCCATCATCCCTAGCACCGCTACATGCCGGCGGGCCGGAATGGCTTTCAAGGCTCTAAGAGCAGCAGCCATCGACGCAGGATTTGCGTTGTAGGAGTCGTCTATCAGGGTCGTCCCGGATCTGGTTTTGTGGACTTGCATGCGAAGAGGAGAGATCGGCGCGTCGCGTAGCGCTCCGGCAGCAGCACTCATTTCCACACCGACGACCCCTGCGACGCTCAATGCGGCCAAGGCGTTTCCAACCTGGTGCAAACCTCGAGCCTCGAGGCGCACTAGCGCAGAGCCCCAAGGTGAGCGCAAGTTGAACGTCGGCCGAAGTTCATCGTCCAGCGTGACGTTCTCTGCGACGACGTCAGCCTTACCTGGCTTGGAAGCGTCATGCGAGACGCTGTAGAAGACCACCCTGGCGAGCCCCCGTGATTGCATCCGCCTGACACGCCAGTCGTCGCCGTTGAGTATCGCTGTACCACCTGCCGGCAGAGCCTCGACAAGCTCCCCCTTGGCGCGCGCCACGCCGTCGAGGTCGCCGAGCATCTCGATGTGAGCTTCCGCGACCGCCGTCACGACGCCGATGTCGGGGCTGGCGAGGTCGCACAAGCGGGCGATGTGGCCGTGCCCTCTCGCTCCCATCTCCAGCACGGCCACCTCGCAACCCTCGGGCGCGTTGGCGAGCGTCAACGGCAAGCCGAGCTCGTTGTTGTACGAACGCGGGCTGGCGACGACGCTCTTGGCAGGCGCGATCGCAGCGGCTGCCAAGTCCTTGGTCGAGGTCTTTCCGACCGACCCGGTGACGCCGACCACTGGCCCCGAAAGACGATTCCTGGCCGAACGGCCGATCGACCACAGGCCGACGGCCGTGTCGGCCACTTCTATGACCGCTGCGGCGTTTCGCAGCGACGACGGCGGCCTGCCCCGCT
>JAKBBA010000307.1 GCA_021808665.1 Actinomycetes bacterium | reverse complement strand
ACGTGCAGATCGCAGCGACGAGTATCAGCACGCTCATGTCGCTCCGGGACGACGACTTGCGCTCTGCTCACTATCTCGATGCGGAGAGGTATCCCACGATTGCCTATCGGAGTTCGAGACTGGCTGAGGAGCCCAACGGCAAATGGCTCCTCGGCGGTGACCTGAGTATCCGGGATACGACGCGGCCCGTAGACCTCGTGATGAGTTTCGGGGGCGCTGTCGCCGACTCCTACGGGAATGCCCGAATAGCCTTCCAAGCGAGCGGCTCGATCACCCGCACGGACTTCGGACTCGACCACGAGTTAGAGAAGGAGGCCGGAGGCAAGAAGGTGCGCGGTGACATCCTGATCGACATCGATGCCGAGTTGGTTCGGCCGCTCTGACGGGATGCTTTGAAGGTTGATCGAAATCTGTAGAGCGCCGCTCGGACGCGGGAAAGGGTCATCGCAGCCGATGCCTCGCGCCCGGACGCCGGACGCGAGTCAAGTGTCCTCCTCCGAAGTCGAGCGTGGCTTCGGCGTGACTTCCGGGCGCGAGACGGGGACGTTCAGGTTGAAACGCACCCCCGCCGACGCCGGTGACGGTCCCCAACACGACCGACTGGAACGGCCCGAGATGGGCGGCGAACGCGGTGGTGGTGCCCGTCACGCAGAACAGCGCCAGGCCGGCGGCGTCGAAGACGGTAATCGACCGTCGCACGCGCACTCAGAGCCGGCGGGCGAGGAAGGCGGCGATGCCGGCGCCGCCGCCGACGGCGAGGTACCGCCAGTCCCGGAACGCGGCGGGCGGTAGCGAGCCGATGAGCACGTCGCGGACACGACGCCCACGATGTCGAGGATCTCGGCCCCCATAGGGGTGAGCGCGCCGTTCAGCCCGAACACGCAGGTGCCCGAGAGGTCGAGTGCCAGCTGGAGGGTGGAGCCTGCGGTCAACCCTGCCCCTGCCTGGCACCGGAGTGAGGCTCGCCGAGCCAGGCGAGAGCGGCTACGACCATTGCCTCGATCCCGGTGTCGAGGGTGAGCTCTATCACCGGGGCGAAGTACGCGGAGTGGTTGACGGGGATGTCCTGGGCGACCCGACCGGCCTGTTCGGCCTTGTGGTAGGTGTCGGGGTCGATGCCGCCGATCCCCCAGTAGCAGTAGGGCACGCCGAAAGCGTTCGGGATGTCACTGAAGTCCTCACTGGCGGTCTGCATCGGCAGCGGCCGGGCCCGCTCACCGAAGTACGACGCGAACGCGGCGGCCACCTTGGCAGTCGTGTCGGGGTCGTTGTTCGTGAGGGGGAACCGGTCGAACAGCTCGAAGTCCGCCGGTGTCGGGCACCCCGACGCCTGGCATTCGGCGTCCACGATCCTTCTGATGGCGTCGAGGACCGAGGACCTTGTCTGTTCGCTGTAGGTGCGGACGTTCAGCTCGATGACCGCGTGGTCGGGGATGACGTTGCTCTTGGTCCCCGCCTGGATGCTCCCGACGGTGACGACGACCGGCTCGCCGGGGCGGGTCTCGCGGGCGACGACCGTCTGGAGACGGACCACGATCATCGCGGCGAGGACGACCGGGTCGACCGACGCCTGGGGCATCGATCCGTGTGCCCCGCGCCCGTGCACCGTGATCCGCATGCTGTCTGCCGCAGACAACGTCGGTCCGGCGTGGGTGCCGACGAGGCCCGAAGGCGCGGGCAGCACGTGCTGGGCGAGGGCGACGTCGGGCGTGGGGACAAGGTCCGCCAACTTGGCGTCGAGCATGCCCCGCGCCCCGTCGCCGGTCTCCTCGGCGGGCTGGAACAGGGCGATGACCGTACCAGCCCAGCTGTCGCGGGCTGTGGCGAGGAGGTGGGCGGCGCCGAGCAGGCAGGCGACGTGCATGTCGTGGCCGCAGGCGTGCATTACCGGCACCTCGTTGCCGTCCCCGTCGGTGGCGGAGGTGTGGCTGGCGTAGTCGAGGCCGGTCGCCTCGGCGACGGGAAGGGCGTCCATGTCGGCCCGCAGCAGTACCGTCGGCCCGTCGCCGTTTCTTACCAGGCCGACCACTCCGGTACCGCCGACCCCGGCGTGGACCTCGATGCCCGACGCCCGAAGTCGCTCGGCCACCTTGGCCGCCGTGGCGTGCTCTTGGTGGGAGAGCTCGGGATGGGCGTGCAGGTCGCGGTAAAACTCAATTGCCCACCCTCGGACCGCTTCGAGCCCCGAAAGCACCGAGGTCGCAGGTGATGAGGTCGGCGAGGAAGTGCCCATCCCCCGATTGTGCCCGGAACGGCCATCGGATGCGAGCCCGCCCGCAGCGGGCACCGAGCGGTTCGCTCGCAGCGGGCACCGAGCGGTTCGCTCGCAGCGCTCGCACCCGTTGGCAGGCTGCCGACTGACGCGATTTTGCTCGTCTGCTGCCCCTTGTCTGCCCACGGTTAGCTGAAGTCTGAACCACCCGAGGACCTCGCTGGTTCCCGGGAATTCGGGCACTGTCGGATCTGGCGTCCCCCGTTCTTGCCGGCCGGCGTGCTGGATCCGATCAGCCGGTTGGCGCTACCAATGCGGTCTCCTGTCGGACGATGGGAAGGACCTCGGTGGCGATCAGCTCGATCGAGCGGGCGGTGTCGGCGAAGGGGAGCCCACCGAGGCCGATCTGGGCGAGGAAGCGGTCGTGCCCCAGCAGCTCGTGCTCCCAGAGGATCTTGTCGATGATCTCCTGCGGGCTGCCGGTGAACAGCGCTCCCCGGGGATCGGCCCAGGCGTCGAACGCCTCGCGGGGAAGGAGCTGCCCGCGTGCGCCGGGCATGTTGTTGGCGATGTAGCGGGAGTAGTAGGGGTAGAAGGTGTCGCGGGCGCCTTGGGAGGTGGGCTCGGCATAGAAGTGGCTCGTCACCCCGACCCGCAGTGCGCCCGGGATATGGCCGGCGTCGGTGGCCGACTGTCGGTACAGCTCGGCGAGGGGGGCGAAGCGCTCGGGCTGGCCGAGGATGGCCAGGTACAGCGCCAGCCCGTGGTGCCCGGCGCGCACGACGCTGGCCGGGGTGCCGCCGACGGCGATCCACACCGGCAGCTGGCCTTG
>JAKBBA010000071.1 GCA_021808665.1 Actinomycetes bacterium | reverse complement strand
TGGCGGCAAGGCCGACTGACGGGTACAGCACAGTGAAATCCAGTCCCATCTCGCCCATTCGCTCCTCCAATAGCGCCGGCAGGATCGACGTGGCGTGGTCGATGCCGTGCACGGTGGGTAGCGCCCACCAGGGCGGTCGGACCATCCGCTTGTCCAGGCGCTGCTCGGCAGTCGCCGTGTACCACGCGGCGACCTTTGTGTAGTGGTCCACGGCCTTCGGGCCGCCGAAGCGGTCCAGATAGTCGAGCACTACCGGCATGTACTCCAGCACGTGGCCGTCTGCGTCGACGACGGGGTGGTCCAGGCGATCGTGGATGCGCTGGGAATCGGATTTGTTGACGGTAGTCACGGCCTCCCCTTTTTTAGTTTGTGGCTCGTTATCGGCCCACGCCGAGTTAGCGTTATGTTAGAAACTTTACTCAGGTGAGCGGATTTGTCAACCCTTTCCGCTCAACGCCGGTCAGGGAGTTCATCTCCATGTCATGTTCCGACAAAGCTTGCGCCGGCGATTTCGTCCAAGTCCACTCGCTCGCTCCTCTACTGGTGCCTGCCGGAGGCCAGGAAAGCTAGAGACAAGGTCCTAGGGGCGGGAACCGCAAAGTGTCCGCAGTTCTCGCCTCGGATCGTGGCGGTTGTGGCCTTTAGAAGCGTTGGCTTCGAAGTGGGTAAGACTCTCAAGTGTGAACCCTATAGAAAAAGCCGTTCGCAAAGTCGACAGGTTCCAGCAGCGTCATCCGGTTGTGGCGTTTCCTTATGCTGTCATACAGAAGTACGGTAACGACCAGGCCGGAGGCAAAGCGGTGGTGGTCGCTTACTACGCATTGTTCTCACTGTTCCCGCTTCTGTTGTTACTCACCACGATCCTCGGATTCGTCCTTCAAGGCCACCCTGGGTTGCAGTCCAAGGTCCTGAACTCGGCACTCGGAAACTTCCCCGTGATCGGGACACAACTGCGCAGTGCGGCGCACCCTTTGACGGGGAATGCTGTCGCCCTCATCGTCGGAGTTCTCGGAACCCTCTACGGGGTGCAGGGGGTCGGCCAGGCCGCGTTAAATGCCATGCAGACCGTGTGGAACGTGCCTTACCGGAGGTGGCCGAACTTCTGGCTGCGCCGCCTCCGAGGGTTCCTGCTTCTGGCCGCTCTCGGGTTCGGAACCTTGGTTTCCACGGCCCTCACCAGTGTCATACCGGCTGTCGTGCACGGGGCGCCTGCTGCCGCTGGCGCTGTGGTAGCAGGGGCGGTCGTCAATTTCGCGGTGTTTAGTTCTGCGTTCGTCGTCCTCACCTCGGAGCGCCTCGGTTGGCATGACGTCGTCGTTGGAGCCGGGCTTGCCACGGTCTTCTGGGAGGGGCTGCAGGCGCTCGGAGGCTGGTACGTCCGTCGGGAGCTGGCGCACGCGACGCCGGTGTACGGAACCTTTGCGTTGGTGATCGCGTTGATGTCGTTCCTCTTTCTCGCGGCGCAGCTGACGCTTCTTGCGGTGGAAGTAGACGTGGTTCGCCGTTACCGCCTTTGGCCTCGGACCATCACTCAGCCGCCATTGAGTGATGGCGACAGGCGAACGTTCCTTCGTCTGGCAGCGATGGAGGAGCGTCGCCCCGAGATATTTGTCAACGCCGGGTTTACCTCAGAAGCCGATCGAGATCCGCTCGAGGGATAAGGCCGTCTACGTGACGTCTACCGCCGCCGACGCGAACTGCGCGTTGAAAAGGTTGAAGTAGGCGCCGCGGGCCGCAAGGAGCTCCTCGTGGTTTCCCTGTTCGACTATCCGGCCTGATTCCATCACCAAGATGATGTCGGCGTCGCGGATCGTCGACAGGCGGTGCGCGATGACAAAACTAGTCCGGTTGGATCGCAGGGCGGCCATCGCCTTTTGTATGAGAACCTCGGTCCTTGTGTCCACCGAGCTGGTCGCCTCGTCGAGTATCAGGATCGCAGGATCGGCGAGAAACGCTCGGGCGATCGTGAGCAGCTGCTTCTCGCCGGCGCTGACAGTCGTCCCTTCGTCGTCTAGGACTGTGTCGTAGCCGTCGGGCAAGGAGTGCACGAAGCGGTCCACGTAGGTCGCCCGGGCTGAGGCCATGATGTGCTCGTCGTCGGCGTCGAGGTTTCCGAATGCGATGTTCTCCTTGATGGTCCCATGGAAAAGCCAGGTGTCCTGTAGCACCATCCCCATGTTGGAGCGCAGGTCCTGGCGGCGCATTTTCGATATGTCGTTGCCGTCAAGAGTTATCACACCGGAGTCGATGTCGTAGAAACGCATGACCAGGTTGACGAGCGTCGTCTTGCCGGCCCCGGTAGGTCCGACGATCGCGACCGTCTGGCCCGGTTCTGCCACAAGTGAGAGATCCTCGATCAGCGGCCTCGACGGGTCATAGGAGAATGAGACGTGATCGAACTCGACGCGGCCGCGCGGTTCGCCGGTGGCTAGGGGAAAGTCCCGGTCGTCACTCTCCTCTGGCGCGTCGAGGAGCTGGAAGATCCTCTCCGCAGATGCGATGCCGGATTGGAGTACGTTCGCCATCGACGCCAGCTGGGTTATCGGTTGGGTGAACTGGCGCGAATACTGGATGAACGCTTGGATGTCCCCGAGGTTCATGGCTCCGGAGGAGACCTGCAGGCCGCCGACTACGGCTATCGCGACGAAGTTGAGGTTGCCGAGGAACATCATGGCAGGCTGGATGGTTCCCGATATGAACTGCGCTCCGAAGCTCGCAGAGTACAGTTCCTCGTTCTTGGCGTCGAAGCGCGCCTCGACGTCGCGCTGGCGTCCGAAGACTTTTACCAGCCCGTGTCCGGTGAAGGTCTCCTCGACCAGGGCGTTCAGGGTGCCGGTATGGGTCCACTGGGCGACGAATCGGGTTTTGGAGCGCTTTGCGATCACTTTGATGATCAGTAGTGACACCGGAATCGTGACGATCGCGACCAAGGCCAGCAGCGGCGATATGAGCAGCATCATGATCACGACGCCGCCTACTGTCAAAAGCGATGTCAGCGCCTGGCTGAGGGTTTGCTGCAGGCTTTGGGCGAGGTTGTCGATGTCGTTGGTGACACGGCTGAGCAGATCGCCGCGAGGTTGGTTGTCGATGTAGCGCAGGGGGAACCGATTTATCTTCTCCTCGACGTCGGAGCGGATCCGCTGCATCGTCCGCTGAACGATCCCGGCGAGCAGGTACGACTGAAGGTATGCGAGCGCCGACGAGACAACGTATGCACCGACAGCCTCGAAGATCACCCGGTGCAGCGCAACGAAGTCGATCGCGTGGCGCCTCACGCCCCCGATGATCACGTTCGTTGCATCGCCGAGAAGTTTCGGTCCGATGACCGAAAGTCCGACGCTGAGCACGGCGAGCGCCGCTACCGCCATGAGCCCCAGGCCCTCGGAGCGGAGGCGTCCGGCCAGTCGACGGCTCGAATTTTTCAAGTCCTTGGCCTTCTCGACGGGCATGCCAGCCGCACCCATACGTCCTGCCAGACCATTGCGGGCTGCCAGCGGCTGTTGCACGGGTTCGTCGTCCATGGCGTCGGCGGAAATCTCGGTGCGCACGACGCTGGTCATCGAGCATCAGTCCCCGCCATCTGGGATGCCACTATCTCTGCGTAGGTGGCACAGCTGCTGCTCAGATCTTCGTGAGTTCCGAGACCGACCGGCCGGCCGCCTTCGAGTACGAGGATCTGGTCGGCTTCGATGATTGTCGAGACTCGTTGAGCGACGATCACAACGGCGGCGCCAGTCGTTACCGGTCCGAGAGCGGAGCGAAGGCGGGCGTCCGTAGCGAGGTCGAGGGCGGAGAAGGAGTCGTCGAAAAGGTAGATGTCCGGTTTGCGTACGATCGCACGAGCGATGGCGAGCCGCTGGCGCTGGCCGCCCGAAACATTTGACCCTCCCTGGGCGATCCTGGCCTGCAGGCCTCCGGGCATCGCCGATACGAAGTCACGGGCCTGGGCGATCTCCAATGCGTCCCAAAGCTCGTCGTCGGTTGCGTCGGGATCCGCGTAGCGCAGGTTGCTGGCCACGGTCCCCGAGAAGAGGTATGGCTTCTGCGGCACGAGACCGATACGTTGCCACAGCAACTCCAGGTCCAGGTCTTTCACGTCGACGCCGTCGACGACGACACTCCCGTCAGTGGCATCGATCAGCCGCGGGACGAGATTGACGAGCGTGGTCTTGCCCGACCCGGTACTTCCGATTATCGCAGTTGTCTGGCCGGCGCTGCAGCGGAAGGAAATGCCGGAGAGCACCGGTGACTCCGCTCCGGGATAGCAGAACGTCACGTCGTTCAATTCGAGCGTGGCGCGCGAGCGGACTTCGCTCACCGGCGACGTCGGAGCGCTTATCGATGAGGCAGTGCCTAAGACCGCTTGTATACGCTCAGCGCACACGGCCGCGCGTGGCCACATCATCGCGACGAAGGTGGCCATCATCACCGAAGTCAGGATCTGCACGAGGTAGGTGAGGAACGCGATCAGGGCGCCTATCTGCATGTGTCCGGCACCGATGCGGTTACCGCCGATCCAAAGCACAGCGGCGCTCGACACGTTTATGACCAGCATGACGGTAGGGAACATGAAGGCCATCAGCCGACCCGCCCGGAGCGAAGTGGCGGTGAGCTCGTCGTTTGCGGCCTCGAAGCGCGCTGTTTCCTCCGGCTCACGTACGAATGCCCGCACTACGCGCATCCCGGTGATCTGCTCTCTGAGGACCTGATTGACCCGATCGAGGCGAAGCTGCATCGCCTGGAATTGCGGAACCATCCGGATGACCACCTGGCCGACGCCCAAAAGCAGCGCGGGGATGCTCACGACGAGTATGAGTGAAAGCGGTCCGTCCTCGCGGATCGCCATGATCACCCCCCCGACGAGCATGATCGGTGCGGCGACGAACAACGTGCTGGTCATCACCACGAGGATTTGCACCTGGGTCACGTCATTGGTTATCCGGGTGATAAGCGACGGGGCGCCGAAGGAGCCGACCTCCTGTGCCGAGAAGTCCGTCACTCGGTGGAACAGGCCGCTGCGCACGTCGCGCCCGAACCCCATCGCAGCCTTCGATCCGGCGTATATGGCAGCGACCGCAAAGACGACCTGCACAGCTGTGATGGCGAGCATCACGGCGCCGAGGCGCCAGATGTATCCGGTGTTGTGCGTCAAGACGCCCTTGTCGACGATATCGGCGTTGATGGTAGGCAGGAAGAGCGTGGCCATCGTCTGAACGAACTGGAGTACGAGAACGGCGAGGAGAAGTTTTTTGTATCGGCGGAGGTAGGTGACGAGCAGGCGGATCAGCATGGCCGTGCCTCGTCTTTGCGCAGGCCGTACAGCAGGACCGAGACGATCTCCGCCGGGGTCAGCGGTTTGCCTGCGAGAAGAGTCGGATGGCTGGCCGCGAACGTGAGCCCACGAAGAAGCTGCGCTGCGTGCAGCGGGTCGCGTCGGATTTGCGCCCGGTCCGGCTCGAACAGCGCCGCGAGGCTTGCCAGGTTCGGGGGATGGTGACCGGGCGCGCTTCCTGCCTTGGGTTCAGGTGGCCTGATCCCCGTCGCAAGCATGAGCTGGCCGAGAAAGCCGAGGCGAGCCGCCATGATCGATACCGCCTCTTCCAGTCGGGCCTCGAGGGGCAAAGTGCGGTCGATGGCATCGAGTTCGACGTCCAGCGGGGCGGGGTCGAAGGCGTGTTCGACTGCCGCTGTGATCAGGGACTTCTTGTCGGGAAAGGCTCTGAAGATCGTGCCTTCGGCGATGCCCGCGGCCGAGGCGATCTGGCGGGTCGTGACAGCCGTGCCGTGTTCGATGAGAAGCGGTAGCACCGCGGCTATCAAGTCCGCCCGTCGCAGGTCCGTGGGAAGCGAGGAGGCTCGCTTTCGCGCTCCAGAGCAGTCAGAGTGATCGGTCGCCGAGATGGCCTGCTGAGAAGTCACCGCCACATTATAGCTGAGTGAGTATTCACTCATACCTTTTTGTTGTCGGCCTGTTCCCACCTTGCGGCGTCCCACAAAGACCAATGCCCGCCGCGAGCCGGATTGCTCCGACCCGCGACGGGCATGGCTGCATTCGGTAGGTTACCCCCGCTGCGCTAGCCCTTGTTGTAGAGAGTAGCGAGCACTGAGGCTTTCTCGGTGTAGACGTTGTTCAAAGTCCCCGAAGCCGAGAACTGCTGGACTTCGAACGACGAGAACACGTTGTGGTACTGGTTGAAGTTCTCGTTCCCGCTGACACCCTGGTAGTTGATGGCGGTTCCCGCGTTGAGTAGGGCCAGGCAGCTCGGGTAGGTGTAGCAGGATGTACCCGGCCCACCGGCCACCTTCGTCACTTCCTTGACGTACACGGAGGGGTTCGTGGACTTCGCTGCGTCCATCGCCAGGGCCGCTATCACGACAGCGTCGTACATTGCGGGCGCGGCTGGGAGCGACTTCGTCGTCTTCCATACGGCGTTATAGGCAGCCGTATAGGCGGTCTGGGCCTGGGCGTACGCCGGGGGTGCTCCCATGCCAGTCACCCACTTAGACGCGTATTGCAACCCGATAGCGTTCGCCATCTGCGTCGCCGCACCGGTATCGCCGGTGATGAACGGGATGTTCATGTCGTTCAGCTGGCGAACGTTGGCGAAGAACGTGCTCGCGCTCTGAGGGTCCATATGGAAGAACACGCATTGGGGGTGCGCGTTGAACAGGCTCGCCACCTCGGAGCTGTAGGAGCTCTGATCAGCAACTAGTGTCACTGACGCTGCTATTTTGCCACCTTGCGCCGTAAATGCCTTGGTGACCGGCTTGACCTCGGCCTGGGCATTTGACCCTGACGTATAGACGAGGCCGGCGCTCGTGCAGTGCTTGACGTGGTAGCCGTAATAAGCTTCGCCGGCGAGCAGCTCCGAGTCGGACGGGAAGACCCTGAACACGTAGGGGTAGTTCATGTAATCGAGCTGCGTGGTCCCGCCTTCCATGAAGTCCACCAGCGGGAGCGAGCCGAACTGACGAATGACTCCCTCGATCTCTAGAGATGACGGACCGAACATCACCTTCGGGTGATAGAGCAGGTCGGTTTTCAGTGCCGTCACCGCGTCGACGGGGTCGCCGGCGGTGTCCTCCAGCTTCGCCGTGAACTTTCGTCCCCCGAGGACGCCGCCCCCGTTGTTCACTGCGTAGATTCCAGCCTGGACGCCGTGGTCGAACCACTTTCCTACGAAGGCCTCCTTACCGGTCATGGGCAGGATCTCACCTACATGGATAGGCGCTGTCGACGCCGCCGCTGTCGTCGACGAACTTCCAGAGCCCGACGATGCTGTCGTAGCCGACGACGAGGACTTCGTGCTCGATCCGCAGGCGGCTATCAAAGTGGAACCGGCGGCCAGCAAAGCGACAACCTTCATCGAACGCCTCCCGGTCGGCTTCGGTGCAAAATCGTCACCTCCGCCTGTCGAGGTCAAGTCTCGGAATGTTTTCATGTAACTGGTACTCCCCTTTCTATTGCTGCTGTGGTTGGTGTTGCGGTAGATCGGATCCGCCACCTTTGGCGAGGCTCAGATCGCCAGGGTGGGTCGCGCCGAGGAAGATCGCCCCGAGGTCGACTCCTTCGAGAGTGGAAGCGCTGCCGTCGAGATAGTTCGATCCTGCAACGAGGACGTACACCCAGTCCGCCTGGCGCAAAGCGCGCGCCACGTTCTGCTCGACGACCAAGATGGAAGTCCCGAGGTCGGCGATCCGACGTATCTGGGCCCACACGACGTCGACGTTTGCGGGCGACAATCCGGCGGTCGGCTCGTCGAGAAGAATGATCTTCGGATCGGACATCAAGGCTCTTGCCATCCCGAGCATGTTGCGCTGACCACCGCTTAGCTGGCCCGCCTTCTTGTTTCGCGCGAGAGCAAGATCGGGGAATATGTCGAATACCTCGCTTCGTCGCGACGCGTCACGACTCTTCGCCTTGGTCGTTTGCGCCAGGCCACCGAGCGACAAGTTCTCCTGAACGGTCATCGTGGCGAACACGTTCTCGACTTGGGGCACATAGCCCATGCCCGCCCAGGCGAGTGCATGGGTGGGAAGGTCGCTCACCGGCTCCCCATCGAGGTGTATTGCGCCGCCGAAACGGTTCACCAGGCCGAAAGTCGCTTTGAGTGCAGTGGATTTCCCGGCGCCGTTGGGTCCTACGATTGTGACGACTTGGCTGAGGCCGACGTTGAAGCTGATGTCGTTGACGATCGGTATCTTTCCGTAGCCGGCGGTAAGTCCCGCTACCGACAGAACGTCAGTCACGCCTCGCCTCCCGTCAGATAGGCGGTGACGACTGCTTGGTTCGCTCGAAGCTGCGCCATAGTCCCTGTCGCCAAGGTGGATCCGAGAGCCATCGCGATCACGTGGTCGCACATTCGCTCGACCACCTCGAGATTGTGCTCGACGACAAGGAATGTGACACCGAGGGTGTCGCGCATGGCGATGATGTGTTCGGTGACCTTGTCGACGAGCGCCGGGTTGATGCCGGCCATCGGTTCGTCGAGCAGCAGGAGCTTCGGTTCGGCCATGACTGCCCTTGCGAGCTCCAGCAGCCGTTTCTGCCCACCGCTGAGATTTCCGGCGTAGTCGTTGCGTTTGGCGTACAGCCCGAAATCGTCGAGCACTTCGAGTGATCTCTCGAGGTGTCGGCGTTCCTCTGCTTTGTAGGCTCCGCTGCGGAAGAAGACGTTGAAGAGCTTCTCGCCTGCCTGGTTGCGCGGGGAGGCCATGAGGTTCTCGAGGACGGTCATCGACTTGTATTCCCGGGAGATCTGAAAGGTGCGGATCAGACCCTTGGCGGCAAGCCGGTGAGGCGCGAATCCGGTGACGTCGTCACCGTCGAAGATGACATGGCCGCTGCCCGGCCGGATCGCCCCAGAGATGAGGTTTACCGTCGTGGTCTTGCCCGCCCCGTTGGGACCGATGAGCCCGGTGATGGTGTTGCGGGAAATTTCGAAGCTGCAACCGTCGACTGCCGCGACACCCCCGAAGTGACGTACGAGAGTGTCAGCTTTGAGCAGGGTACCTGTCGGGGTAGGGGAGGAGTCGGCTGACACTGCGCTGCCGAGCGAGGCTTCCGACGTCGCGGAGTTGTAGGACGGAGAGGTTCGGCCGGTATCTGTATCAGGCATTGTCAGATCCGGAAGCCGACACGGCCAGCAGACCGGGCTTGGCGCGTGTGGCGCGTAGGGGGATCTCCATGAACTTCGCCTTGCGCTCCGGTATGACGCCCTGCTCGCGGAACCACAAAGTGAGGATCACGAGACCGCCGATCGCCATGTTGCGGATATCGGAGATCATGTTCGGGTGGCCGGGGATGTTCGGCAGGAACCGGGTCGCCTCGTTGAACAGGACTGCCACGAGGAACGATCCGACTACAGCGCCCCAGTTGTTGCCTCGTCCCCCGACGATGAGTGCCGCCCAGATCACGAATGTCTCACCCGTTGTCCATCCGGCAGGGGAAAGGGCAGTGACGTAAGCAATTGTGAGTGCTCCGCCGATGCCGACCATCATGCAGCCGATGACCATCGCCGTCATCCGGATCTTGAAGCTGTTCTTTCCATACGCCTCCGCGACGTCCACGTCCTCGCGGATGGCACGCATCGCCCTTCCGAGAGGTGACGAGTACAGCCTGTTCGCGAACAGCCAGCAACCGACCATCAACACAAAGCAGATGATCAAGAAGAACTCGCTGTAGGTGTTTGGGTTCGTGCTTATGTGTGAGCCAAACGGCTGGGACACGCCGACGAGGCCTGCTCCTCCGTCGAAGATCTTGTTGTCGTTGTTGATGATCCCGTAGACGATCGACCCCGACGCGAGAGTGACGATAGCGAGGTAGTCGCTGCGCAGGCGTCGAAGCGCGATAAGCCCGATGACGAAACCGAGAAGACCCGCAGCGACTGCGCCGATAACCAGAGCGACAGGCCACGGAAGGCTCCAACCGAAGATGTAGTAGATCTCCGTTCCCCGCTGGGCAGGTCCGAGCACGGCTACACCGGCGAAGTACCCGCCGATGGCCATGAAGGTGATGACGGTGAAGTCGAGGATCCCGGCGTAGCCGAACTGGATATTGAGCCCGAAGGCGAAGATGTTGTAGATGCAGAAGTAGACGGCGAGTGTTGCGACGTAACCCCAGAAGACTCCCATTGATAAGACTTCCTTTCTAAGCCTTGCCTACTGTGGCGATTACCCCTTGCGGCCTCACGAGAAGCACGAGCACGAGAACTGCAAATGCCAAATCGAGCTCGTACGCTGAGGAGATCCAGATGCCGGAAAGGTTCACGACCAGTCCTATCGCGATAGCCCCGATCATCGCCCCGTAGATCTGGCCGATCCCACCGACAATAACTGCGGCGAAGATGACGAACAGAAAGTTGTTGCCGGTGTAGGCCTGGAATGAAACGGTGTTGATTGCAAGGGTGATACCACCGAGTCCGGCGAGGCACCCGCTCAGGAACCACGTCCACATGGTGATGCGGCCCGTGTTGATGCCACTGACCTTGGCCAACGGAGTGTTGTCGGACATAGCCCGCATGGACCGTCCCAGCGTGGTACGCGTGAGCAGCAGATGGACGCCAACCAGCACGACGATTGAGATTGCGATAATTGCCAACTGGTTGTGTGTGAAGCTGAGCGCCCCGATCTTGACTGGTGTTCCTTGGTGGATCGAGAACTTTGTGAACGACACGCCCCAGAAGAGTTGGATGACGTTCAACAGGATGAGCGAAAGCCCGAAGGTGACTATCAGCATGAAGAAACCGCTCGTGCCCCGACGGACGAAAGGCTCGAGAATAAGGGCGTCGATGATCACAGCGGCGACGCCTGTGAGCAGGGTGCCTCCGATCGCGGCGAGCCAGAATGGTAGGCCGAGACTCGTGTTGAGGGCGTATGTGAAATACATCCCGAGTCCGAGCATCGCTCCGTAGCCGAAGTTGACGAAGTTGGTGACGCCGAACTGAAGGCTCAGTCCCACGGCGCTCAAGGCCAGCACCGAAGCGGTGACCAGCCCAAAGCCGAACGATAGGAAAAACAGAGTCAGATTCCACCCCCGAGGTGTGCGACGGACCGGAGAACCTGGGTTCTCGGATGACGGGTGTCACGGTACAATCCGCAGTACTGATTCGATATGTTCAGTGCATTAATAGTGCTTGTATTTGATTAGGTGGTTTAGCTCATATTGCGCGCTGGCTTCGGGCATCCGCCTTTCGTTCCTGCTCGGTGCAGAGACCGCCTGCGCGCGAGGCCGGCGGGTAGTATCTAGGGCCGAGGTTCGTCGTAGGCCGCATTTGCGGTCGGGGGATGTTGTGGATGCGAGCGAGACACGCTTCGAAACTGGGTCTATCGACGAGGCTTGCGGTGCTGCAACTCTGCGTGTTCGCCGTTTCGGTGGCGATTGGGGCGAGTCTCGTGGTATTTCGTAGCGGCGAGGGTAGCCGCGAACTTCGCCAACGCCAGCTGTTTGAGGCCAGCGCTGTGGCGACATCGAAGGTTTTCCGTAGCGACGTTGCCGCAGGCGACACGGCCGGATTGTCCGCGCTGCTGCAAGGAGTGCGTATCGGCGAGGCCGCGAGGTTCGTCGAAGTCACAGGGAGCGCACTCAAGGCGCCGGTGGAGTCAGGAAAGCCGAACATCAGCGGGCCGGGTGTCCCGGACGTGATTCGGGTCCCGGTCAAATCGACGCAGGGAGTTGTGATCGCAACGCTGACGATCGTCGGACCCGGGTCAAATGGTCGTTCGGAGGTGCTACGGCTGACCATCGACGTAGCCGAAGCGGCGTTCCTTGCGCTGATCATCGCCATATTCGGCACCCTTTCAGTCACCCGTTGGTTGCGTCGACGGACTTTTGGTTTGGAACTGGACGAGGTGACCGATCTCATCCAAGAACAGCAGGCGACCCTGTCGGGAATCCGTGAGGGGGTCGTCGGACTCGACCCTGACGACAAGGTCCGTTTCGCGAACGCCGAAGCTCAGCGACTTCTTCACCTCCCGAGGCGTCACCTTCACCGGCCGATCAGTGTGCTTGTCTCGGGGGGCAGGCTGTTGCAGGCCCTCTCTGGGGACATCGACGGGAAAGATCTGCTCGTCGTGAGCGAGGATAGGGTGCTTGTCGTCAATAGAGTGCCGGTTTCTCTGGAAGAGCGTGATCTCGGGCACGTGGTGACGCTGTTCGACCGGACCGAATCCGAATCGCTTCTGCGGGAACTGGACGGAACGCTGAGCCTCACCGAAGCGTTGCGCGCCCAGGCGCACGACTTCTCCAACCGGATCCACACAGTGATCGGTCTTGTCGAGTTAGGCGAGTATTCAGAGGCTGTCCGTTTCGCCACCCAGCTTCAAGGACACGACCGTGAGTTCGCCGACCGGGTCGGTTCAGGTGTCCGCGATCCGGTGCTAGGCGCGATATTGGTCGCCAAGAGTGCCCTCGGTCGTGAGCAAGGGGTCGAGCTTCGCGTGGGGGAGTCCACCCTCGTCGAGGGGCGCGTGGTCGAGGCTTTGGACTTGGTCACTGTGGTCGGCAACTTGATTGACAACGCGATCGACGCGGCTAAAGGCAGCAGCGCCGCATGGGTGGAGGTGAGCGTCGAGATGGACGACTCGGACCTGATCATAAAGGTTGCCGACTCGGGGCCCGGCGTCGCAGAGAGCGACCGAGATGCGATCTTCGTCGACGGTTTCACAACGAAGTCGTCTCGCACCGGGGCCCGGAGGGGTCTAGGTCTGGCGGTCCTACGTCAGCTGGTATACAAGCGTTCCGGCCACGTCGAGGTGGGAACCGATCGCCGTTCGGGCGGAGCAGTGTTTACGGTGCGCCTGCCGGGAGCACTCGCGTTCGAGTCGGAAATGTACCCCGAAGGCGAAGCGCCTGTGCACGCCGGATGAGCCTCGCAGTCGTGGTCGCCGACGACGACTTTCGCGTTGCTTCGTTGCACAGGGCGTTTGTCGAAAAGATCAGCGGTTTCGAGGTCGTCGGTGAGGCGTACAGCGCCCAAGCGACCTTGGACGCAGTCGCTAAGCTGCGACCTGACCTCCTTCTTCTCGACGTCTACCTTCCCGACCTGTCCGGCCTCGAGGTTCTGCGAAAATTGCGTGAGCCGGGGATGCCCCACGTCGACGTGATCATGATCACGGCGGCTCAGGACCTGTCGAGCGTGCGTAGCGCGATGCAAGGTGGCACCTTGGACTACCTGGTCAAACCGTTCAGCTTTGCCCGACTCTCGGAGGTGCTCGAGTCCTACAGACTGATGCGGGCGAAGATGGCTGGGATGGAGCAGATCACCCAGACAGACATCGACGATCTGTACGCTGCCGTTAGATCCGCAGAAGTTCGCAAGCTCCCGAAAGGCCAAAGCCCTCAGACCTTAGGTGTCATAGTCGAAGCGCTTCGTGCTGCGGAGTCCGACCTCTCCTGCGAGGACGTTGCGCAGCGCACCGGTCTGAGCCGGGCGACGGCGCAGCGCTATCTCTCGCATCTGCAGCGGATCGGCCGTGTCGAGGTGGCCCTTCGCTATGGTGGAGGCAGGCCCGAGCACCGTTACCGCTGGCCTTAGGGGAGCCTTGAGCGCAGGGCATCGTTTCCAAAGGGGCATGGGCGTGTCCCAGGCGAACTGAACCGCCTGCATCTCCATGGTCGAATAGACTGCCCGGCAGCCCTAACAAACGTGGTGCAAGCCCGTCGTGAGACGTCAACGTAGCGTGCGGGGCGCGCGCCGCCGAGCAAAAAATCGTATGCAGTACCGTCCGAGCGAGGAGAGCCTAGTGAGCAGGGGGATGCGGTCGGGTCGAGGCCATTCCGAGTCGGGGGCAAGTTCGGCCGCCGGTCTCGTGCTCGTCGCCGTGCTGCTCATCGTCGGAATACTGGTCCTGAGTAGGTCCGGGACCGCAGCGCACGTGAGCACTACCGGGGCTACCAAGCCGAAGAAGCCTGCGGTGACTACGACGACCGCCCCGCAGGCGACCACGACGACGACCACCGTCCCGCCGAGCCAGGTGAAGCTTCAGGTGCTCAACGGGGTGCTCGTCGGCCAGCTCGCTACTCAGTGGTCGGCGAAGCTGAAGGCGGGCTACGGGTACATAACCGAGCTACCCGACAACGCAACGTCGAAGGTGACCGCGTCGACCATCTATATCCTCACGCCCGGCTACACGGCCGAGGCGGACGCCTTGGCTTTGGAGCTCGGACTCACTTCGGCGATCGTCAACACCACCGTTCCGCCGCCTGCGAGCGCGCCGATCCCGGCTACGGAGCGCTCGACTGCGAACCTCGTCCTGGTGATCGGACCCAACCTTGTAGCAGGGGCTTGATCCGCTTCGGCTATGGCCGACTTCGAGGAGCGGGTGGCCGAAATAACTGCGGATAACCCGTTGGAGGGGTGGCTTAAGGCTGCGCTCGCCGATCCCCGGAGGGCAGGCGTGTTCGTCGACTTCGACGGGACACTCTCGGACATCGTCGCAACACCCGACGAGGCGACGGCGGCGCCGGGCGCGGCGGAGGCGTTGGCGTCGCTCTCTGAACGCGTCGGCCGGGTCGCAGTGGTGTCAGGTAGGCCGGTCTCCTACCTGGTCGAGCGCCTGGCGGGCTGCGGCGGGGCGATAGAGCTGATCGGCCTCTACGGGATGGAGGCGCAGTCAGGCACCGACCCCGGCCGTGACGAGCCCGGCCGATACCGGACGGTGTCAGGTCCCGAGCTGGAGCGTTGGCTAGCGGCAGTGGAGGTCGCGGCCGGCGAAGCGGAGGACGCCGGTATCGCTTCGCTATCCGTGGAGCGCAAAAGTTTGAGCGTTGCCCTGCACTATCGAAGCGATCCAGCAGCCGCGCCCGCAGTAAGGGATCTCGCTGGGATCCTGGCACGGCGCACCGGGCTGTCGGTCCACCAAGGCAAGATGTCAGTGGAGCTCGCGCCGGCGCTCGGAATCGACAAGGGCACAGTCGTGAGCGAAAGATCTGCCGGCTTGCAGGCGGTGATGTTTGCCGGCGACGACGTCGGTGATCTTCCGGCGTTCCGCGCGGTCGATCGACTTGCCACGCAGGGGATTGCGGCTCTCAAGGTGGCCGTCGGGGGAGCCGAGATGCCTTTCGAGGTGATGCGCGCAGCCGACGTGGTCCTGGACGGGCCGGCAGCTTTAGTGGAGCTGCTCCGCGCGATAGCGGCCTCGGCGGGCGCGACGCCGTCGAGCGAGGGCTCAGCTCCCCTCGGCGCGCGCGGATCCGGGCCCGGATCCGCGCGCGGCACGTAGGAGGTCGTCGAACCAGTCCAGCGGTGTGCGCAACCCCGCCGCAAGGCGAAGGCGGCTGGCGTCGGCACTTCGTCTCTCGGGGCTCTCATCAAGGGCCCGGCCGAGCGCTCCCGCTGCCTGCGAAACGTCGAAAGGGTTGACGCCGAGCGCAGAGTCCCCAAGCTCCAGCCACGCCCCGGCCTGACGGCTAAGCACGAGGGCTCCGTCGCGCTCGTTGACCGAGGGCCCTTCTTTTGCGACAAGGTTCAGGCCGTCCCGGAGTGGGTTGACCAGCAGGACGTCGTAGCTTCGAAGGGCTGCGATCGACCGGGGGTAATTGTCCTCCGGGTGCAACAGCACCGGAGTCCACTCCGGCGTCCCCCATCGCTCGTTGATCCGAGCGGCGAGGGACAGCACCTCCTGACTGTAGGCCTGGTACTCGGCGAGGCCGACACGCGAGGGGTACACGAGCGCAGCGAACACAACCTTGCCTCTCAGGTCCGGTCTGGTTTCGAGCAGTTCGTCGTACGCCCAGAACCCGCGAAGGATATTCTTCGAAAGTTCCATCCGGTCCACCCGGACGATCAGCTTCCGTCCGGCGACAGCCCCGTCGAGAGCTACGCGTTCCGCCTCGCACTCCTCGGAGGCCGCCACCTTCCTCAGGCCCTCGACGTCGACTGCGGCAGGCGCGACGTAGGTGGTCGCCTGCGTGCCGAGCACGGCTTTCACGCAGTCGTCGAATGCGGCCGCCCACCTCGGGGAGTGGAAGCCGACCGGTCCACCGTCCGCCAGTCCCGCAAGGACCTCAGATGCGACCTCATCGGGAAGTGACGACAGCTCCCCGGGGGTGCACCACGGGGTATGGACGAACGAGGAGACCCGAAGGTCGGGGCGACGCCGCGCCACTATCGAAGGAGTGAGGGCAAGCTGATAATCCTGAACAAGTACCGTCGCTCCGTGAGGCGCTGCCCGGTCGACCTCCCTCGCGAAAAGCTCGTTGACCTTCCTGTACGAGCTCCACGCGCTCCACCAGTGACGATCGAAGCGTGGGCGCCGCGGTGTATCCCAAAGCCCGTGAAGGCAGAACCAGAGGGTCTGGTTCGAGATGACGTCGTAGTAGGCATGGTAAAGGTCAGGCTTGACCGTCACCGGCCAGAAGGCGACCTGCTCATCGGCGAGCATCGCCGCCGGGGCGGGCTGCTTATCGGTTCCTCCTGTTGAAGCCGCCAACCAGATAGCGCCGTGGCGGCGCGCACCGGGGCCCAGTGTGTTGACCAGGCCGCCGGCTGCTCTTTTCGCCCGGAGTCGACCGTTCGACGGGTCCCGCTCGAAACTCACGGGTCCCCGGTTGGAGACCACTATGAGCGCATTGGCGCCGCTGTCCATCGAAACGACGCTACCTTCCCGCTGGCGAAGCTCGTGACCGCATAGTGCAGCGCCTGGCGGCTTGGCCGGCGTTCTTTGGCGGGCGCTAGCCCCGGCACCGTCGAATCGGGCACCATAGGGGATGCCCCGCGTCGTGATCGCCCCGGACAAGTTCAGGGGGAGCGCGACAGCCCAAGAAGCG
>JAKBBA010000306.1 GCA_021808665.1 Actinomycetes bacterium | reverse complement strand
TTCGCCAACTACGACCTGGGGACCGACGCCCGGGTCGCGGTGGAACTGGACTTGGCTTCAGGGCGGGCACTCGTGCGTCAACTTGAGGCGACGATCGCAGCCGCCGAAGCTACGGGGCTCCGCGAGTAAGCCGCGAGTAAGCCGCGAGTAAGCCCGAGTAAACCCCACTTCGAAAC
This sequence comes from Actinomycetes bacterium, assembly GCA_021808665.1. Next base: position 2,897 of record JAKBBA010000306.1, on the reverse strand, counting down.
CGTAACCCGAGGCTTGGAGCGCGGAACTCCCGGGACTACCTGAGGCCACCGTCGATGTGGGGCCGCGTTGGCCAGTCGCCACGGTCAAAGTAACGCCGCTTTCATCCAATGGTGACATGATGGCGACGTGACGTCACGGTCGACGGGTGAGTCCGTTCGTGGAGGCAGGCGACGGCGGGCGGACAAGCGCCCGACGGCTCCGGAGGGTCGCAACCTATGGCAGGCTCGAAGGAGGTCAGGTACTCGGGATCCGAGGGGCCGCGCCGTGCCCCCATCGACCCGGCTGCGCTACGGGGTCGTCGGCCTCGTAGGTGCGCTCGTCGTCGGCACGGTTGGCTTCATGGCATTCGGCTACTCGCTGATAGACGCCGTCTTTCAGACGGTGATCACCGTATCGACGGTCGGCTTCGGCGAAGTGCGCCCTTTCGGCAGCGGGCAGAAGTGGTTCACGATATTTCTCATCCTTGTCGGTGTCGGCGTTGCCGCCTACACCTTCAGCACTTTGGTGGAGACTCTCGTAGGAGGGTTCCTGAGCGACGAACTGAGGAGGCGCCGCATGCAACGCCAGATCGACAGTCTGCAGAACCACTTGATCCTGTGTGGTTGGGGTCGGGTCGGAAGCTCGATCGCTCGTTATGTAGCAGCGTCCGACATGGACGTCGTGGTGATCGACTCGTCGGCGGAGCGTGTGGCCACGGTGAAAGGCCTGTCCTTGCACGGGGACGCCACAGACGAAGACGTCCTTCGCTCCGCCGGTATCGACAGGGCCAAAGCATTGGTCACCGCCCTCAATGGTGACGCCGACAACCTCTACGTAACGTTGACCGCCCGTTCCATGCGCCCAGACCTGTTTATCGTCGCGCGCACCTCGTCTGAGTCGGCGGTCGCGAAGCTGATCCAAGGGGGCGCGAACAGAGTCGTCAACCCTCAGGATCTCGGTGGCGCTCGGATGGCCGCTCTTGCCGTGCAGCCCGACGTCGTCGAGTTTCTCGATGTGGTGATGCACGACGGAAGCCTCGAGTTTCGCTTGGAGCAGATCGAGGTGCCACGGTTCTCGCCCATCGCCGGTCAAACACTTCGAAGCGCCCGCCTGCATGCGCTCACAGGCGCGCTGGTCCTAGCTACCCGCCATCCCGGCGAGGAGTTCCTCACCAACCCGCCACCCGAGACGCCCGTCGCGGGTGGCGACGTTCTCGTTGTGATCGGCAACATAGGTCAGATAGACGCTCTTCGAGCTCTCGCTGAAGGTCTTCGTCCGATCCCAGCGAAGGGCGGCAGCGACTAGCGCGGATTTTACGTGAACGGCGCCGGAGTGAGTGAGTGCAGCCGCTCCATCGCAGGACCAAACGTGGTTTCAAGCTGCCCGGCTGGGTTGTCGCCTACGGGGCTAGTCAGCAAAGTCGAGACGCCCATACGCGCGAAGACCTCGGCGGCGCGCAGCACGTCGTCAGGCGACGGTGACGGCGGGAGGTTGCGGAACATGGTCGTCACTTCGATCTCGTTCGGGTCCCTCCCGACGTCGTCGCAATGGCGGCGCAGCACGTCGATCTTGTGCGCGACCTCCTCCGGTTCGCCAACTATGTTGCACGCGTCCGCATACTTGGCGACGAGGCGGAGCGTCTTTCGCTCACCGCCGCCACCGATCAGTATCCGGGGCCGGGGCGAACTGATGGGTGCCGGACGGCACAGCGTTTCTGCCAGCTGGTAATGCTTTCCGGAAAAAGGTCCGTCGTCGTCGCTCCACATCTGAAGGCATATACGGATAGCCTCCTCGAGGCGCTCGAAGCGTTCCGCGGTAGCCGGGAACTCGACGCCCAGCCCGCGGTGCTCGCGCTCGTACCACGCCGCTCCGATTCCAAGCTCCGCACGGCCGCTCGAGACGACGTCCAGCGTCGAAATGATCTTGGCGAGAAGCCCGGGCGGCCGGTAGGTGACGCCAGTGACCAAAAGCCGAAGGCGGAGAGTTTCCGTCACTCCTGCAACGAAGCCGAGTGCGGTATATCCTTCGAGCATCGGATCGGTGGCAGGCGCCACCCTGTCCATTTGGAAGTAATGGTCCATGAAGGAGAGGGTCCTGACGCCGATGCCCTCGGCGCGTCTGGCGAGGTCACGTACGCCCGGACCTATCCCCGCCGAACCGCCGGCCCAGTCGAATCGGAAGACGTGAAAGTCGAGTTGCATGTCGCTCTATCTACCCAGGAACCGCCGTAGCGCATCGGCCATCCGCGACCGGGCGCCTGCCGCCGAGACGATCCCACCTGTGGCGACGAGAGACGTGTGAATCTGCCCGGGCCCAGGCACGTAGTCGACAGGGACACCGGCCTTCTCCAGCGCAGCTGCGTACGCCTCACCCTCGTCGCGAAGCGGGTCGAACTCGCTGGTGAAAATAGCGGCGGGCGGAAGACCTACCAGACTCGCTGCGCGAATCGGCGACGCCTTGGGGTCCGACCGGATCGCTGGGTGGGCGTAGTGGTCCCAGAACCATTCCATGAGACTTGACGACAGAAAAAAGCCTTCCGCATTGTCCACATACGACACACGGCTCAAGTCGGAGTCGGTCACCGGGTTAATTAGAAGCTGCCCTGCGATCGCAGGCCCTCCTGCGTCGCGGGCCATCTGGCAGACGACTGCGGCAAGGTTTCCGCCTGCGCTCCACCCAGCGACGGCGACACGCCCCACGATACCGCCGAGGGCTTCGCAATTGTCGGCGACCCATCCAAGCGCGGCGAACCCATCTTCTGGTGCGGCGGGAAACCGGTCCTCGGGGGCGTGGCGGTAGTCGGCAGAGACGATGATGCAGTCCGACTGTTTGCAAAGATCACGGCAGATCGGGTCGTCGGAGTAGTGATTGCCCAACACCCATCCCCCGCCATGAAAGTAGACGACGATCGGGTGGG
>JAKBBA010000070.1 GCA_021808665.1 Actinomycetes bacterium | reverse complement strand
ACTCGCTTCGCCGTGCCGGGGTCCAGCATGCGGACGTCAAGGGATACCAGTTCAGCAGGGAGGACGTCGACGCCCGTTCGTTGGCGAACATCTATGCGCAGTACATGGGGAACATTTTCACCCACGAGCTGAAGCCGCTCGAGGTTGAGATCCTCGTCGCCGAGGTCGGCGAAGGCGGCGGCCCGGCGCAGCTCTACCACATCCTCTACGACGGGTCGATCATGGACGAGGATCGCATGAGTGTCCTGGGCGGCGAGGCGGAGGCTATAAGCGCACGTCTAGCTGACGGATTCGACCCCGATTGGCCGTTGGATGAGGCGGTGCGTCGCAGCGCTCGGGCGCTCGGCGGGGATCGGGTGCCTCTCGCCAAAGAGCTTGAGGTTGCGGTCCTGGCCCGCTCCAACGGTCGTCGCGCGTTCCGCCGGCTCGACGAGGCGGAGGTCGCTGCGGCCCTGGCAATAGCTCCTTGATCAGGGGAGCCTTCTAAACTGGCCTAGACACCGGGGAGGGATGACAATGGATTCGTGGCCTCAGCCGTGAACCCGGGCAACGCCAGGCGCGTGCTGGACGGGCTGGCGTCGTGACGCGGGTCGTCACCGACGGGGCGGCGGACCTACCGGAGGAGCTAGCCGCCCGGCTGGCAATCGAGGTGGTCCGCGGGCCGGTGCGTTTCGGCGAGAGGCGCTGGGAGGGTCAGCAGACCGACTTCTGGGCGGCACTTCGCCGAGGGGAACGTTTGCCGGCGACGGAAGCGCCGTCAGTCGAGCAATTGGCGGGAGCATACGACGCGGACGGTCCGGTCCTGGCGCTACACGTGTCGAGGGAACTGTCGAGGACTCTGGCAAACGCTGAGGCCGCGGCGTTAGCGTCGACACGAGAGGTGCACGTGATAGACACTCGCTCGCTCAGCGTCGGGACCGCTTTGGTAGCCGTCGCCGCCGGGGAGGCGGTCGCGTCAGGCGTCGACTGGGAGCGACTCCAGCGGCTGGCGTCTGGCTGGGTGGACGCCGTCCATGTGCATGCGGTGATCGACGACGCCGATCTCCTTGTGCGTGGCGGCCGGGCGGGTTTGGTGGCGGCGAAAGTGTCGAAGCACGCCCGACGCCACGTCGTTGCAGTCAAGGGTCATGTCATTCCGATCCGTCAGGTCCGCAACCGTGGCGAAGCGATCCGGGAGATGATCGCTCATGTCCGTGAGCATGCAACCGATGGGGTGACTCGCTGGGCGGTCGGCCACGGCGACGCCGACGATGTCGGCGACCTCGTTGGCCGGCTTGCCGCTGTGTTCGGCTGCGATCCGGCGTTCGTCACTTTGCTCGGTGCGCCGGTCGGCTCGCATTTGGGTCCTGGAGCTGTTGCCGTGGCGTTCTTCTCGCACAACTGACTGCGCGATCGCGCCAGTGGGAGCGGTCCGCTCTCCATACTCCTGCACCGATCAGTGCGCTACTGGATCGTCGTCGAGAGGGTGTGGGTCCCGGGACTGGTAGGAGACGATGTCGGCATCTTCGACGGTCATGATCCCGTCCGTGACCATGGCGTCGAGGATGGGCAGGAACGTCTGGATGCGACGGGCGTCGTCTACGATGTCGATGACGATAGGCAGGTCGTCGGAGGAGGAGAGGAAGCGGGTGGTCTTGAGTCTGCCGCTCGGACCAAACCCCTCTATACCCCGGGCCATCGTCGCCCCGGCCAACCCTTCTTCCCGGGCCCTCTCCAAGATGGCTTGAGCGAGCGAGTGGTGGTGGTATCGCTCGGACTCGCCTAGGTAGATGGTAAGACGTTTGCCGGGGCGTTGGCGGCGCATGGAACCTCCTTTGACATCTGCGGTGGGCCAGAGATCAGACCGATGGCTCATCGCAGGGCCGCAACGACGGCTAGGACGGCGAGCAGGGCCACGAGCATATAGGCGACGTAGGCGTCGAGACGACCGGATTGGAGGCGTTTCGCGGCATTGGCGGCGGCTAACAGCCCCCGGCGAGCTGGACGGTACAGATAGGTTTCGACGGGTTCGACCACGGTTGAGCGCGTCTCGACATGGGAGGCCTCGAAGACGCCGGCGTCGGTGGTGTCCTCTACCGTGATGGTTTCGCGGCGGGCGCCTAAGACGTTGCCGAGCACGTGGCGTAAGACGTTGGCGTACCCGAAGCTGCTGTAGCGGTCTGCTCCTGACACGCCCGAGGTAGCCGAACGCCACGCCGGCACCCGCCGGATCCGCAGGAAGCGGCCGCGCGAGGCAAGGACGCCAAACGTGCCTACGGCGAGGAACCCGATGGGCATGACCACTACCAGCCATGACGGGGAGAGGATCGAGAAGTTGGCGTAGACAGGTTGGAGCACCCACGGCGATTTCAGCGCTCCGAGCACGATGGAAGGGCCGACGACGGGGGCGAGGCCTCTGGCGATATAGCGGATTACCCACGGCGCTGCGCCCGCAAGGCCGACGCATGACACGGCGAGGAGGGCAAGTCCGCCGCGCCCGGCTCCGCCTCCGTCGGTGACCGTCGCCGGGTCCGGGGGCGGTCCGGCGGAACGCCCCAAGATCGTGAGTCCGACAAGTCGGGCGAAAGTCAGTGCGGCGACCCCGGCAGTGAGAGCGACGAGCGCGCCAGCCGCGGCCATGGCCAGGCGCAGCTCGAGGGGACCGACCCTGAACTCTTGCATGAGCGACTCGAGCAGAAACCACTCCGACACGAAACCGATGGTCGGCGGCAGGCCGGCTAGGGTCAGCGAGCCGACAGCGAAGCAGGTGCCAGCCCAGCGGTGGGTGTGGCCGACGCCGCGCAGGTCGTCTAGGTTACCGGTGCCCCAGTCGGCGGTGATGAACGCTCCGGACGCGAACAGCCCGGTTTTGGCGACGGCGTGGGCGAGGACTTGGAGACTCGCGGCGAGGAGACCGACGGCCACGAGCTGGGCGTGGGAGGTTGCGGCGCCGGTGAGTGCGACGCCGTAGCCGACCGTAATCAACCCGGCGTTCTCCACGCTGGAGTAGGCGATGACCCGGTCGAGCTGGGATTGGACACAGGCGAAGACGATACCGAGCAGCGCCGTTAACCCCCCTACGACGAGCACGACGACTGCCAGCCACACAGGAGGGCGACCGAGAAGTCCGAGGAAGCGCCACATCCCGTAGAACCCGACGTTGGCCGCCAGTCCTGCGAGCGCTGCGCGGATCGGTCCGGGGGCGGCCGGGTAGCCGACAGGCAGCCACACCTGGAATGGAACCAGTCCGACTTTCGCGGCGAAGCCGGCTAGCACCAGGGCATAGGCCGCGTCGTGAAGGTCGCCGGGCGCAAGGTGTGCCCAAGCGGCGAGGGCGTAGCTGCCGGATTGGCTGGCTAGAAGCAAGAACCCGAGGAGTAGAGCGGCGCCGCTTGCCTTACCGACCCCGAATGTCACCCACGCCGCCCGGGCGTGGGGACGCCGGTCTCGGTGGATGCCAACGAGGATGTAGAACGCTACGGTGAGGCTTTCCCAGGCGAACAAGAACGTGAAAGCGTCCCCTGCGGCGATGATGACGGTCACCGAACCGAGGAGAAGAAGGTAACCGGCTGCGGTTCCGCGGCCCGAGACGCGCCTCGCCAGGCGGGCCCAAGAGACCATGCAAGCGGAGATCGCAACAGCCAAAGCGGCAGTCAGCGTAAGGAACAGACCGGCTAGAGGGTCGAGTCGGAGCAGTGTCTCTCCGACCCCGAGTGTGGACCCCAAGTCGATGGTCCTGGCTGGTCGCGTCACACTGAGAACCCCAGCAGCGCAGACCAGCGCTGCGCCGACGATGGCCGCCACATATGGAGTCACCCGAAATGCGGTGCGGCGAGGGGCAGCCACCGCGTCGGTGCTTCCTGCGCCGACAACCAAGTCCAGCGCCGCCCCGGCGGCCCAGACGCACAGTCCCGCGAGCAGAAGAGGTGCGGTCACGGCGAGCCCCTGGGGGCGAGAAGGCCGACGCCCACGAGGATCGCGTGAAGGAGGCTGAGCGGGCTGGGCGGCGATCCTGGGACCCACACGTCGACCGGCAGCAACCCGCCGACACCGCCACCGGTCGGGTAGCTCGGGTGGATAAGACCGCCGGTGATCGCGTCGCTCCCAGCAGCGATCACGATCTTGGGGGCGGGCATCGCCTCCCACGTTCGTCGCAGCGGACCGGCCATGCCGACCGTGCCGGCGCCGGTGACTAGGAGCAGGTCGGCATGGCGGGGGCTGGCCGTGAAGAACACCCCGAGTCGTTGGACGTCATAGACCGGGTTGGTCAACGCTGCGATCTCCCACTCTTCGCCGCCATCAGAGCCGGCATCAACGTGACGAATATGAACCGAGCGGCGCAACGCCCGCACACGCGCCGCCAGATCCGCCCGCGCCTGCTCGAGGGTCCCGTCGTCTACATCGCAGTCACGTGTGGGTACGACCAGGGTGGCGCGTTCGAGCGCAGCGACTTCGATGTCGGGGTTGAACGCAAACAGCTCCGGGCGTTCGGCGACGCAGCGCCCGCACACAATGCAGCGTCCCCGGTCGACGCGGAGGTCACCGGCCTCGACGGTGATGGCGCCGGTCGGGCACATCCGCTCTATGTCAAGGTCATGCGTCGCGCGCCCGTTTGTCGACACCGGGTTGGCGATCACGTCGATCGCGGCCCGGAAGTCACCACCGTAGCTGTCGGGGCGCCCTGGGTAGCGGGTCGTGATGATTCCGTCACGTAGCCCTCTTGGAACCCACGGCATCAGCCAGCCACCCCAGCCATGTTGACCCCGAAACTCGCCTCGATGAACACGAAGTCGGTGAAGATGTCACCGTTGAAGGCGCGAGGGAACAACGCGAAGTTGTGGAACGACGCCGTCAGGGGCTTGACGTTGACGAGACGACCGTCAGCCATGTCCACCACGTAGATCAGCTCGCCTTGGGGGGATTCGCTCCACCCGACCCCGGTCCCGTCGAGCCCAGCGACACTGATCGGCGTCCGCCACGGCCCGCCACGGTGCCCGGACAGCTCGTCAAGGGCCTGGCGGATCAAACGCCAGGACCCGGTGATCTCATCCACCCGAACCCACTGGCGGGCCTGAGCGTCACCCGTCTCGCGATCGCCGACAGGCGCGAACCCAAGCTGACGGTAGCCGCCATAGGGACGCTCGCCACGTACGTCCACACCCGCCCCCGACCCGCGTCCCACCGGCCCTCGAGCCGAGTAGGCGGCGGCCACGGCGGGGCTGACCACTCCCGCTGCGCGCAGGCGATCCAGGAACGATGGTGTGGTCATCAGCGAACGCAGATCGCGAGAGATGTCCGCCTCGAGGCGGCCGAGCGCTTCCCGAACCTCTTCAGGAGATATCAGGGGCGGAGCGGCCACACCGCCGAGGACGACCGCTCCCCGTCCGAAGCGGTGCCCGCACAGGGTTGCCCGGAGACGCATGACGCGCTCTTTGTGCCAAGTCAGCCGAGCGTAGGCAACGGCCTGTCCAGCGCCCTCACAGTGGCGGATCATCGAGTCGAGATGGTGGGCGACTCGCTCCAGCTCGGCGTGCACCACCCTCACGAGGTCGGCGGCCGGCGGTGCCTGGACACCTGCGAGAGTTTCCACCGCCTGGCAGAACGCGACCGCATGGGCGACCGACATGGTCCCCTCAACCCGCTCTGCCAGTAGCACCCCGTCGGCTGGGTCAAGCCCACCGAAACGTCGCGCTATCCCGCGGTGCTTCAGGTAGGGGCGGACCCGTAACTGGGGGATGTCCTCACCGAATGTCTCGACCAGGTACTCGACGGACTCGAACACCCCCGAGCGGACCGGGCCGTAAGGGATGGTGAAAACGCCTTCCCCCTCGACATGGCCCGCCAAAGCGGTGGCGTCGTGATCAAGGTGGCCCGGTCCGTCAGGGCGGCCAGGGCGAGCCCTGCAGTCGCTGTGAGCAGCTAGAGGGAACACTAGGGGATCGAGGCGGGGATGACCGTCGGCTATCAGCCCGAAGAGGTCGTGAATCTCCCGCTCGTACCAGAAGGCGCCCGGGACGGCCGGGGTGACAGCGCGATAGTGATCCGCGCCGGCGGCAAGCGACGCGTCGAATATTTGCAACGAGCCGTCGGAGGCGGTGAGCGCCCGGAGCCGGGTCGAGCCGTCCGCGCCGCCTACGGCGACCAGCCCGGCGAAGCGGCCGCCCGCTTCGATCACAGCGGCGACGCCGACAGCAAGCTCATCGGGGTGGACCGCCTCGCCTGTCGCGGCGAACGACGTCACTTGGGTACTCCAAGCTCTGCGGCGGCACGCTCCAAGAGATGAGACAAGGCGCCTGGTGGGTGCACGCCGAGCAGGATCAGGCCACCGAGGCCCACCGCCATGGCTGCCACAATCAACCAGCTCGTCTCGCCCTTGACGAGGGTGTCAGGCGTCGGGCCGAGCATCGTCTGGGTGCCGAAGAACGACAGCCCGAGGGATGCCACGGTGACGAGCACCACGAGCACGGCGACGACTGCGTCCGCGGGGTCAGCGAGGCCACCCGACACGATTAGGAACTCGCTTCGAAACATCCCGCCTGGGGGCATCGCGCACAGGCCGAGGACCGCCAGCACGAGCATCGGCCCTGACCACGGCAGCACGCCGATGCCCCCGCGGATGCGGGTCATGTCCTTCGTGTCGAGCTTGCGGAACACGCTGCCGGCACCGAAGAAGGCGGTGCTTTTGGCCGCAGCATGGGCCAGCACGTGAAGCAGCACCCCCACGATGGCGATCGGCGCAGAGAAGCTCATTCCGATGGCCAGGATTCCCATGTGCTCGACGCTCGAATAGGCGAACATTCGTTTGAGGTCGCGTTGACTGGCAAGGTACAGCGCTGCGAGGCCGAGCGAGGCCAGGCCGAATCCGAGAAGTACATCTCGGGGGAATGTCGGGCCGACAGCGCGCACCGCGATCTGGAAGTAGCGCAAGATCGCGTAGAAGCTGACCGCCAGCAACGCTCCCGACAGCAGGGCCGATATCGGCGTGGGGGCTTCAGAGTGGGCGTCGGGTAGCCACGTGTGTACCGGCACCAACCCCATCTTGGTTCCGAACCCGAGCACGGCCAACACGAACGAGAGCCGCACCACGGCGGCGGGGAAATGGTTCGCCGACGCAAGGAGTTTCGGGTAGAACAATTCGTAGGCGTTGCCGAAGACTTGCGTGCCGGCGTAGTACATGACGATCGTGGCGAACAGCGCGATCCCCAATCCCATCGAGGCGATGAGCACGTACTTCCATGCTGCCTCTGTGGCGCCGTCGGTGTCGTCGATGGCCACCAGTAACGCCGAGACGACGGTGGTCACCTCGATGGCAACCCATAGCAACGCCAGCCCGTTGACCACCGGGGCCATCGCCATCGCCCAGCAGAACACGTTGAGCCCGGCGAAGAACCTCCGGGAGTACCGTAGCTGGGCGCTGGGATCGCCGACGGGGTGCAGGTATCCGACAGCGAAGACTGCCGTGATCGCGTAGAGGAACGCGACTGCAACCAGAAACACCACCGACAGCGAGTCGACCCGCAACCAGCCCGACAGAGCAGTAGTCGGGGTCGCGCGAGGTATCAGCAGTACCGCCAGCACGAAAGTGGCGACGCCGGCCACCACGGTGAGGGCTTGGCCGACATGAGCCGGGGCGAACCAGCACAGGACTGCGACCACCGCAGGAGCGACGAGCAGCGCCACCAGGTCCCAGCCCATCGCAGGCCCTTTCAGCCCTTCAGCTTGTCGAGGATCTCTGTCGACAGTGTGTCGGTGCGCCCGTGATGGACTCGCATCAACACTCCGAAGACCACCACCGCTACGAGCAGATCGAACAGGAACGCCACCTCCACGACCAGCGGAAGGCCGGCGGCGACGACCAGGCTCGCCACCGACACGCCATTTTCCAAGGAGAAGAACCCGACCGCCTGCGATACGACGTCGGAGCGGACGATGACCAGCAGGAACGCCACCAGGATCACCGCCGCCGACAACCCGAACGCGGCAGCGGGCAGCGAATGCGAGTGGACCGGCAGGCTTCCGAGCACGAAGATGGCGAAGACTGCCAACCCGATGGCTAGCAACGTCATTGTGGCCACGCTCAGCCGGTTCGAGGCAACCAGCTCGACTCGGGCGTCGTCGAGGAGGCGAAGGATGACGAACGGCACCACGATCACCTTCAACCCGAGCGACAGCGCGGCCAGGATGTACAGGTCCGGTATGCCTCGGGCTGCGGCGACATAGGCGGCCAGGGCCGTGACCGCGAGCGACTGGAACGAGTACAACCGGATTTGAGAACGAGACAGCGGAGCGCGGAGCATCGCGAACTCGCTGAGCAACACCACCAAGGTGATGCCCTCCGCCACAGCGGAGAAAGCGGAAGGAACTCGAGTGTTGACGAGCCCGCTACCGGCGCCGAGCACGGCTCCGATCATGCGCCACCCCCCAAGAACAGCACGAGCACCGCCAAAACCGCGAGGAGGAACGCGGCGGCCATGAACTCGGTGATCTTGAACAGGCGTAGCTTGGAGAAACTGTTGTCGATCAAGGTGAACACGAACCCGACCAGAAGCGCCTTGCCTAAGAAGGTGACGACGGCGAGGCCGACGGCGCTGGGCTGCCGTGACCCGGCCAGGCCCCAAGGGGCGACGAACACGTTGATCAAAAGGACGTAGAGGATCAACTGTTTCATGTTCGATCCCCACTTGAGCAACGCCAACGCCGCCCCGGAGTGCTCCAAGGTGCGGGCCTCGTCGATCATCCCGAACTCCAGGGTGCTCGAATGCGTCTCGACCGGTATCCGGCCGGTGTCGTTGAGGACCACCAAGAAGAAGGCGAGGGCGGCGAGCAGGTGGGCGGGACGGACGACCGCCGCGAAGGACGAGCGAGCCGCTGCCGCCTCGGCGTAGGGGAGGTCCGTGGTGGTGATCAACGCCACGCTGAAAGTGATGAACAGGATCGACGGCTCGATCAACGCAGAGAATGTCATCGCACGCGACGAACCCAGCTGTGCGTAGGGCGCGTTGGTTTCCGCGGCGGCGATCGCCACGGAGAAACCGGCAAGCGCCAGGATGAACCCGCCGCCGAGTATGTCTCCCATGTAGCCGAGCGGCAGGCCGTAGGTGGTCAGGACCGGGATGAGCAACGGCACCACCAGGTAGCACATGAACGCAACAACTGGTCCCGCCAAGAACACCCAGCTGGCATCCTCGGGGACCAGGGTCTCCTTGCGGAACAGCTTGGCGAGGTCGTAGTAGGGCTGAAGGATCCGCGGACCTCGCCGACCCTGAAAGCGCGCCTCGATCTGCGCTATCGCACCCGAAACCCCCGGGGCGAAGACCAAGATGGTGAGGTCCTGGCCGATCTGGATCACCGGTTGGCTCAGCTGCGTTCCGGTCACGACCCTCCGAACCCTCTCTACTCCACAATCAAGACGATCGAGTAGATGCCATTAGCCACTTGGGCGGTTCGGAAACCCGAGGGTCTCCGCCGGGGCTTCATCCGGCGATACCTAGTTACTCTATCTCTATCGAAGCGGACGAGCGCGTTTCAGTAACTCCACCGGGTCAGATGAGCGCTGCAAGGGCGATGCCGGCGGCGGCGGCGGCCAGGCCGAGCGTCAACGAGCCGGCCATGTTCCGCACGGCTGCTTCTACTGTCCCCTCCTCGATCAGGCGCACCGTCTCGTAGGAGAACGTTGAGAACGTGGTGTAAGCGCCGCAGAACCCGGTCCCCACGACCGCCACAGGCAGGTGCCCAAGCCCGTGATAGAGCGCCAAACCGCTTATGAGGCCGAGGAGGAAAGCACCGGTCGCGTTGATGAGGAAGGTTCCCCACGGGAAAAAGCCCTTCGTCCTCGAGTTCACCCACTGATCCAGGGCGTAGCGGGAAGGGGCACCAAGCACCCCGCCGGCCACCACCCCGAGGAGGATGATCACCGGCTGCCTCCGCTTCGCGATCGGTGGGCGAGTACCTCTACTCGCTGGCGAACAACGAGTCCTTCCAGGTGCAGGTCATCCAGGCTCGCCACGAACGATCCGATTTTGCTTGGGGTGTCGATCACCACCACGACGACCGGGATGTCATCGATCACCGACAGGGCGTGGTGGCGGTGCACCCGGCTCGTCACGCCGAACCCCTCGGCACCCTGGAGAACAGTAGCGCCAGCCAGGCCTGCCTTGCGGGCCCGATCGACTATCTCCACGTACGTCGGTGTGCCACCCCTGTGGTCGGTCTGTTCAAGGTAGATAGTGAGCCGCTCAGCGGGCCCTGTGAGAGCCATTGCCGTCTCCTTTCATTGCTCGACTCTCGTTGCTCGACGCCCCCGGAGCCTCGGTGGCCGCCGTCGTACCAGGAGTATCCCCAGATACACGGCGGCCAGCCCTGCGCCGAGGGTCGACACGACATAGCCGGCGGCGACGAGCACGTGGCCCCCTTTGAGAAGCATGTCGGTGTCGACCATGAACGTCGACCAGGTGGTGTAGGCGCCGAGCACCCCGGTGGCGGCGAAAGGCCGGAGGTACTCCGTTGGCGGCCATTTCTCTACTATCAAGGTGAGAAGCGCACCGAGCACGAGGCTGCCGGTGACGTTGATGACAAACGTCGACAAGGGGAAGGTCCCGGCGCGGGTTGGCAAAGCGAGGGCCAACTCGTAGCGAGCCGGCGCTCCAATAGCGCCACCCGCTGCTACCGCGGCCAGCACCGGTAGGCGAAGCCAAGGCCGCCGCCCCCGGGGGGCGCCTTCACCTACCTCCTCAACGTCGGTGTCAAGAAGGTCAGGATCGACTGGCTCGGGATAGGTAAAAAAGCTCCAGACGGGCGACACTTCAAACCTCCCGGGCCAGCGAACACTTCCCTAGTAGGAGTCATCAGCCCAGGAGGCGGTTGCGGCGAACTCCATCACCTATTGCTAACTGTAGCGAGTGTTCGCAACCGCGACAGGTCAGGAGGCGTCCGCAGCACTTGAGCGGGGACTCGTCGGTGTCGGTCCGACTACCCCAAACAGCCTTGACGGCCGCTACGAACGCAAGACTGTGACCGTAATTGTACATTTTTCGTGCAATTACGGTCACAGACCGGCTGCGGGAGTCGGAATGTCGCATTTCCGCGAGCTTGCGAGCCGCGAGCCGCTAGCCACGCTCTGGGGCCACGAGTCAACAACTCAGCGCTCGGCGATCCCCGGTCGGCGTAGGACGCCTTCGGGTAGGTGCAGGGCCCGCAGCTTTCCCATCACGTCGGCGGGCAGCGCCCTCGGAGTCAGCAGCGACAAGCCGACCATCGTGGCGAAGGCGAGCGGGACGGTCCAGATGGCCGGGACCTGCAGCATGATCGCCGGCCAGCCGGTTCGTCCCGCACCGGCCATGGCGGCTATCACTGCGCCCGATGCGGCTCCGCCGCCTAGAAGCAGGCCGACCAGGGCGCCGATCCTGGTCAGGCGCGTCCACCAGATCCCGAGGATCAAAAGGGGGCAGAACGACGACGCTGCGATGGCGAACGCCCATCCGACGAGGACGTTGATAGAAGTGCCTTGTACCGCCAGGCCGGCGGCGGTCACGGCTATCCCGGCACCTAGAGCGGACCAGCGGAAGGCTCGCACGCCTTTTCCGAGTATGTCGTGCGACAGTGCGCCGGCGGTCGCTATGAGCAGACCGGACGAGGTAGACAGAAACGCCGCAAAAGCTCCCCCGGCTACTAGCGCAGACAGAATTCTCTCAGCGGTTCCCGCCACGGCCAGGCGCGGAAGGATCAACACGACCGTGTCGGTGCTCTTGGAAAGGTAGAGCCCTGGAGCTTCGAGACGGCCGAGGAGCGCCAGGAGGGCCGGCCACACGTAGAAACAGGAGAGCAGGACGACGACGATCGCGGTGGTCCGACGGGCAGTCTGGCCGTCAGGGTTGGTGTAGAAGCGGACGAGAATGTGGGGTAGACCGAGTGCTCCGAGGAAGGTGGCGAGGATGATCCCATACGTCGCCGCCAAGGGGTGGATCGACCGGCCACCGAGACGCAGGAGAGGGGAGAGCCACTCACGGTTCGTGAGCGCAGCAGCACCGCCGAGGGTGGGGGCGGCGGATCCAGGCGGGAAGGTGATAGACGTCCTTGACGCAACCTGATGGACACCTGCGGAGAGCTCGACGTGGCCGCCCCCGGAGGCCGGATATGAGGAGCCGTCGAGGACACCCTCCACGACCACGCTCACCTGCTTCGACACGTCGATGCCGGTCGGTGAAGCGAAGCGTACCGTAGTCGCACGGGGGAAAACTGAAGGCGCGGTGCCGGCGACACTGTCCAAAGGCGGATGGTGAAACACTGCGACGAGGGCAAGGGCTGGCAGGGCGATAGCTACGAGCTTCAGCCAGAACTCGAAGGACTGCACGAACGTGATCCCCTTCATTCCTCCGCTTGCTATCGCTCCAGTCACCACCACACCGAGGACCACGACGCCTATCCAGTAGGGACCGCCGAACGCGACTTGGAGTGTCTCGCCGGCTCCTTCCATCTGAGGGAGGAGGTAGAAGGCGCAGATGACGAGCACGAAGCCGGTGGCCACTTTTCGTAGCAACGGCGAGTCGAGGCGCCCCTCGGCGAAGTCGGGGATGGTGTAAGCGCCGAAGCGTCGCAGCGGTGCGGCGACGACCGCAAGTAGCACGAGGTAGCCGGCCGCGTATCCCACCGCGTACCACAAGGCTCCGACCCCGTCGGCCATAGCGAGGCCTGCCACTCCGAGGAACGATGCTGCCGAGAGGTACTCCCCGGAGATGGCGGCGGCGTTGAGAGTCGAGGGGACTTGGCGGGCTGCGACGAGGAAGTCGTCACGGGTGCGCGACACCCGAAGCCCACGTGACCCGACTGCAGCAGTCGCGAGAGTAACGGCCACCACACCGATGACCGCCCCGGAGTCGGTCACTGATCCTCGTCGAGGAGCGCTACGAAGCGTTCCTCCACCCTGGCCGCCCGACGGACGTAGACGAGCGCGAGCACCACGAGCGGGGGGTAGATCCCAAAGCCGAGAACCAACACGGTGAGCGGGATGGTGAAGACCGAGATACTGACCAGTCCCGGTAGTAGTACGGACAGGATCGGGAAGGTGACCACGACGGCCGCGGCAGGCAGGAGCACGCCGAGGGCGACGCCCAGCTGCGCCCTCATCAAAGAACGCAGAAGCGTCTCGCCGTATGCCCCCGACACGTACAGGTCGGCGGCGGAGGGGACCGAGCGCGACACTGCACCCCGCTCCTCCAACCGCCCCCCGCGTACGGTCACCCGTTTGGGTAGGTCGGGTTCGGTCGGGCCCCCCGCAGCGTTCAATGCTGGCGTCTTGCGAGTCGGACGAGTTGGTCATGGAGGTCACGCACGTGGCGGCGGCTCACCGCGAGAGTCACGTCCGGTAACTGGACGAACACTCGGCCACCGTCGCCGTGCAGCTCTCTCACGGCTCGCAGGTTGACCAGGTGCTGACGGTGTATTCGCGTGAAGCCCTCGGCTCCCCACGCCGACTCGAGACGGGCCATCGCCACTCTCACGAGGAGGTTGCGGCCGTCGAAGGTGTGAAGGCGGACGTAGTCGCCGGCCGACTCGACCCATGCGACGTCTTTGCGTTCGACGAGGACGGTTTTGCCGGCCGCCTCGACGACGACGATGTCGAGGTGGTCCTCGTCGTCGGGGGCGTCTGGATCAACTCGGGTTGGATCAACTCGGGTTGGATCAACTCGGGTTGGATCAACTCGGGTTGGATCAACCGGCGACACTGACGTCGAAGCTCTACCGGCGAGCACCCGGCGTAGAACCGGCTCCAAGCGGTCACGATCGAGGGGTTTTAGCAAGTAGCCGACCGCGCCGACGTCGAAAGCTTCGAGGGCGTGCTCGGCGTGTGCGGTGACAAAGACGACACTGGGTGGTTCTGCGAAGCGCCCTATGACACTGGCGAGCTCAAGGCCTCCGAGGCCGGGCATTGCTATGTCAGCGAGGACGAGGTCGAAGCTGCGGTCGCGAAGCTCTCGTAGAGCGCCGGTCGCATCGGCGACCGACACGACCCGCTCGACGAAACCGGACGTTCGGAGGAGGTAGCCGATCTCGTCGAGCGCCGGTAGCTCGTCGTCGACAGCCAAGGCAGATAGGAGCCTCATGTGGTCCCGACGCGCGACTGCGTCGACGCGGAGCGGCCCGAGGCGCTCCAGAACTTCGGGACGCTGAAAGATACTTTGGTTCCAGCGCCCGGGGCGGTCTCGATCACCAGCCCGTGCTCGTCGCCGAAGGTCGCCCGCAGACGCTCGTCGACGTTGTGCAATCCGACTGAGGTCGTGACGCCCGCGAGGGCCCGCTCCAGATGGCGCGGGTCGACTCCACCGCCGTCGTCCTCCACGCTGATCAAGGCGGTAGCTCCGGTGTCGACTGCTTCTATGCGGATCCGGCCTTTGCCTTTCGGTTCTATGCCGTGGCGGACAGCGTTCTCGACCACTGGTTGAAGGATGAGCGACGGTACGCGGACGCTCAGCACCTCGGGGGCTACCCGAAGAGTGACCCCCAGCCTGCTCCCAAACCGGGCGCGCTCGAGCTCGAGGTAAATGTCGACGAGGCGGAGCTCGTCGGCGAGGTTGGTGTATTGGGCGTGACTGGCGAAGCTGTAGCGCGTGAACTCGGCAAACGAGACGAGCAGCTCCCGCGCCCGGTCCGGGTCGGTTCGAATGAACGACTCGATCGCTGTCAGCGCGTTGTACACGAAATGAGGCGATATCTGCGCCCGCAGGAACTGCAGCTCGGCTTGGACTGCACGTCTTCGCGACAGGTCCAGCTCGGCTAGCTCGAGCTGGGTGGAGACGAACTTGGCCACCTCACCGCAGAGGCGAAGCAGGCCGGGCGACGCCGACGAGTCGACAGCTATGAGCGCACCGACCACGCGTCCGTCGACTTGGAGCGGCACGGCAACGCCGGCGTTGAGCCCGCAGCTACCCAAGTGGTCGCATCGAAGTTCCTCCCCCGACAACAGCTGAGGACGTCCCGCTTCCATCACCGAACGCAACGCATCCTCTAGGAGCTTGCAGTGCTCACTGTCCACTCCGTCCGACGCGATCACCCCTCCCGCGTCGCCTACGACCACCCCGCCGGTGGACAATAGCGAGCGCAGCGGCCCTAGCGCTCGGCCCATCGCGTCGGGCGTCAGACCGCCGCGCAATGCCGGGGCGGCCTGGTTTGCGATGCTGAGAGCCTGGTAGGAACCTCTCTCTCCCGGAGTTACCAGACGGCGAGACGCCCACCTCGCGTACGCGCCGACGCCGGCAAGTGCAGCTACGGCAACCGCTAGCACTGCCCAGA
Organism: Actinomycetes bacterium; assembly: GCA_021808665.1. Next base: position 1,678 of record JAKBBA010000070.1, on the reverse strand, counting down.
GCATCACTGTCTGCGCGACTCCCCCGAGAACACCGCGGCCTAGTTTGCCACACGGCTGCCCGGGAGGTCGCCCTGGGTGATGATCACCGTTCGGCGCAGCGAAACTGCCATTCGGCGCAGCCCCTGAGCCGCTCGGCGCAGAATGACGTCGATTCGGCGCCGAACCCCGAAATGGCAGCGCGCTGAGGGCACCTCCGCGTAAATGTGTGTGACGACGGTCACCAGGTCGGTGCCGCCAACTGTTATCACGGGGGTATCGCTAATGATCGACACAGCAAGAGAATCAACGAGCATGGTGATCATCAAGGAGTCGCCGTCGGCGGCGGACCCCGGCCCTCTCGGGCTGGCGGGCTTCGCGTTGACGACTTTCCTGCTGTCGGTGCACAACGCCGGGTGGGACCGCGGGACCGGGCTTGCGTGGCTCGGATATGCGTTCGCCTACGGCGGCCTCGCTCAGCTTCTGGCGGGAATGTGGGAGTTCAAGAACCGCAACGTGTTCGGCTCGACCGCTTTCACTTCATACGGGGCATTCTGGATCGGCCTCGGCCTGTGGGTCGAGCTCGCAGCCGGCAGCGCAAAGTCCGCTGCGCAAGCCGGCAACGACCTCGGGTGGATACTGCTCGCCTTCTTCATATTCACGACGTACATGTGGCTCTGCAGCGCCGCCACGAACCTGGTGCTCTTCAGCCTGTTCACCATCCTGGACGTCACATTCTTGATCCTCACTATCGGGAACTTCTCCAACAGCGTGGGCACAGTCAAGTTCGGCGGCGTCCTCGGCGTGATCACCGCCGCGGTGGCGTGGTACGCGTCTGCGGCCGGCGTCATCAACGGGATGAGGGGCAGGCAGGTACTCTTCATGGGCAAGCCGCTCATCAAGCCCGTCCAGAGCGTTTAGCCGGCCAGGGAGGACCGAATGACAGACACGTCAGGCGAGGAGCTTTCAGCGCTCCTCCACGAGAACCGCAGGTTCCCGCCGCCACCCGAGTTCGCCGCCGCTGCGATAGCGCAGCCTGGAATCTACGAACAGGCTGCGGCCGATCGGGTTGCCTTCTGGGAGGAGCAGGCACGGCGTCTCACGTGGGCGCAGCCGTGGCACACGGCCCTCGAATGGGAGATGCCGTACGCCAAGTGGTTTGTAGGCGGCAAGCTCAACGTCGCCTACAACTGCGTCGACCGCCACGTCGAAGCGGGCCTCGGCGACCGGGTCGCCTACCACTGGGAGGGCGAACCCGGCGACACGCGCACCATCACCTACAAGGACTTGCAGGTGATGGTCTGCAAGGCCGCTAACGCGCTCGTCGAGCTCGGCGTGGAGGCGGGCACCAAGGTCGCCATCTACATGCCGATGATCCCCGAGACCGTCGCCGCGATGCTGGCCTGCGCCCGCCTCGGCGCCCCCCATACCGTGGTGTTCGGGGGTTTCTCGGCTGAGGCGCTGCGCGACCGGATCCTCGACTGCGACGCCCGGATGGTCATAACCTCAGACGGGGGTTACCGTAGGGGATCACCGAGTGCTCTGAAGCCGGCCGTAGACGACGCCGTAGCATCCTGCCCGAACGTCACGAATGTCCTGGTGGTGCGCCGCACCGGCCAGGACGTGGCCTGGCAGGAGGGCCGCGACGTTTGGTGGCACGAAGTGGTGGACCGCCAGTCCGAACGCCACGAGGCGCAGATG
>JAKBBA010000305.1 GCA_021808665.1 Actinomycetes bacterium | reverse complement strand
TTGGACAACTTTGGACACTCCTGGAGTCATTATAGGTCTGACCTGGACTTTCTTGACAAATTCAAACGCCGTTAGACACTTTGCTCTGAACTACGGATCAGAAGGTTGGGGGTCCGACTCCCTCCGAGCGCACTCAAGAAAGTCCAGGTCAGCGGGGGTGTCCTGGTCCTGCGAGTGATGCCGAGGTGGCTAGGTGGAGCCACAGGCCCGCCACCCGTCTTGGGAGCGCACTTCATGGCTTTCCATGTTGCTGCCTCACCTAATTTTCCGACTTCCAAAGGCGCAACCTGGTCGGTCCCGGCGGTCGGGCGGTGAACACCCCGTTTGAGCAGGCTGCGTTCGAGGAAGGACTCGTCGCCAGCCTCCGCATGACCGCCGGCCGCTACCCGAACGACCACCGGGTCCGCTCCCTCGTCGGAGAGCTGCGCGCCGCGAGCCCCCGCTTCGTCGACCTCTGGGAGACAGCCGAGCTGCCCGACTCGCGCGGCCGGTCCCGCCGCAAGGTCATCGACCATCCCGACGTCGGACCGATCAACCTGGACTGCGACGTCCTCACCGTCGCCGGCGATGACCGGCGAGTCACCGTCTACACCGCCGAGCCCTACAGTCGTGACGCCGACAGCCTGAACCTCACGATGGTGCTCGGGACCCAGGCATTTACCGACGACACCAAGCCGGAGGGCGCCGTCCACTTGTCCACGGACCGGATCGGTGGCGCGTATGAGCCTCCTCGCGAAGCGGTTGCGCCATGACGCGTGGGGTCGTTCCTCCTGACCACGAGTCGAGCATGTGGGTCACTCGGCGTGGTCGTAGGCGTCCTGGGATGCTGCGATGTCGCCCAGGTGTTCGATCGCCCAGTCTCGGATGGCGCCGAGCGGTTCGAGCAGGGTTCGTCCGGCGTTGGTGAGCGAGTACTCGACGCGGACGGGCACCTCGGGGTAGACGGTGCGGGTGAGGAGCCCGTCGCGTTCCAGGCCACGCAGGGTTTGAGTCAGCATCTTTTGCGAGATGCCCTCGATGCGGCGGCGCAGTTCCGAGAAGCGGGCATCCCCGTCGCCGAGCGCGCCGACGATCAAGACGGTCCAGCGGTCGCCGATGCGGTCGAGGATGCGACGGGTCGGGCAGTTGGCGTCGTAGGGGGTGGGAACCAGCACGACGCCAAGTTACTGCAAAGTGCTTGCTTCACAAGGAACCTCTGCTCTCCTAGGGTGACCATCACGTCCGGCCACTGTGGTCCGGTCACAGTCAGGGAGAAGGTGCTCATGTCTCGCATCGTCGTTATCGGGGGCACCGGCTATGCCGGGTCCGCCATCGTCACGGAGGCCGCCGCTCGCGGCCACGAGGTCGCAGCGTTCAGCCGATCGGCGCCAATGGATCGCGTGGATGGCGTCGACTACGTCCATGGCGACGCGACGGACGAGGCGACGCGACGGACGAGGCGACGCTCGCGTCGGTGATCTCCGGCGCCGATGCCGTGGTGGCCGCGCTCGCGCCGCGCGGGCCGCTGGCCGGCCCATTCCGCGAAGTCAACCGTGCGGTCGCCCGCCTCGCCGACGCAGCGCACGCTCGACTGTTCGTCGTCGGCGGGTTCTCGTCGCTCCGGCCCGCGCCAGGCGCTCCCCGGTTCGTGGAGGACACCAGCCACGTTCCTGCTGAGGTCCTCGAGGAGGTGCTCGCCGGGGCGGCGCTCATCATCGAGGATCTCCCAGCGACCCCCGAAACCCTCGACTGGGTGTTCGTCAGCCCGGCGCGGATGTTCGGCTCGTTTGCGCCCGGGCAGCGTCGCGGCGAGTACCGCCTCGGCGACGACATCGCGATCGCACCCGAAGACGGTGGAGCGATCTCTGCGCCCGACTACGCCATCGGGGTCCTCGACCTCGTCGAAGGCGACAAGCATCACCGAGCCCACGTCAACCTGGCCCACTGAACACCCGGCGGAACCATGGACGGTCACGGCCGGCCGGGACCACTCTTGAAGCCCTCCGGCTATGTCCGCAAAGCGATCGGCTAGCGGTCAGCCGAGCGCATCACGGCCGCGAGAGAAGGCGACCGAGGAGAGTGTCGAACTCGTCGAGTTGCTCGGGGGTGAGGCGGGCGAAGGACTCTCGCAGTACTTCCTCGACGGTTGTGGTGGCGGCGCGGCGCAGCGTTTCGCCTTTGTCTGTGAGCCGGTGCTGGGAGGCGCGCCCGGGCGCGGGGACCCTCGCTATGAGGTCTCGGGCGATCATCCGGTTGGCTAGCGCCCCGAAGGACTGGTCGCTCTGGAAGGTCATCTGCGCCAGGTCGTGGAGTGAAGCCCCGGGATTGGCATGGATCTGGCGGAGGGCGTCCCATTGCACCAGGCCGATGCCGAGGGGAGTGAGAGCCGTGTCGATCGCCCGGTGGTGGCGGGCTTGGAGGCGTTTGACCGAGAGTCCGATCTCTTGTAGCGGTCGTCCCATCACCTGAGACTACCCCCGGCAGAATCAGCTTGCGTATCTAAACATACTTAGGTATGATGCGGCATCCGCTTCCGTGATTAGGAGAGACCGATGCCGACCACCCCGACCGACAACCCCACCCCTGTTTTTACCGTCCACCGCCTCCACGTCGAGGGCGTCGGACCCGTCGAGCTCACCGTCGACGAGCGAGGCGAGGGGCAACCGTTCCTGGTCCTCCACGGCGGCGCCGGGATACGGTCCGTATCCGGGTTCGCCGCGGCGCTGGCGGAGACCGGCGGCGGCTCTGCCCGGGTGATCACCCCGACCCACCCCGGCTTCGAGGGAACCCCGCGACCCGAGGCCCTGGACTCGGTGCGCAAGCTCGCCGCCTGCTACGTCGCCCTGCTCGACGAGATGGACCTGACCGACGTTACCGCCGTCGGCAGCTCGGTGGGCGGGTGGATCGCCGCCGAGATGGCCCTGCTCGGCTCGGCGCGCCTGGCCAGGGTCGTGCTCGTCGACGCCGCGGGCATCGAAGTGCCCGGCCATCCCATCGCGGATGTCTCGTCGCTCACCCTCGACGAGATCATGGACCTGAGCTACCACCACCCGGACCCCTACCGGATCGACCTGTCGAGCCTGCCGCCCGCCGCCCTCGCACTGGCGGCCGGCAACCGG
>JAKBBA010000304.1 GCA_021808665.1 Actinomycetes bacterium | reverse complement strand
CCTTCGAGGGTTCCACAGCCTAACGTCAGACACAAGTGACTTCGACTCCCGGAATCGAGTCGTAGTCTCGATCTTAAATAACGACAACCCGGCGACGGCCCACAGCCCCTCGCCATCGAGCACCACTGACGGCCACGGCGCAGGACGAAAGCCACTGAGCCACTGAGCCACTGAGCCACGAGTCGTTCGTAGGCCTCTTGGGAGGGCGCTCCCCGCACCGGCCCCGTACCAAAAGGCGATTGCCGTTGCAACCAGGAGCGAATTCGCGCGCGACGTCAACGTCGACGGGAACATATCCCACGTCGAGGTGGTCCTGACGCGCAACGGCCGACCTGGAGCGATCTTGGTGAGCCCCGACGACCTCGAGGACACACTCGACCTGTTGTCGAATCCCCATGCAGTGGAGGAGATCAACCAGGCCCGCAAGGAGATTGCCGAAGGCAATGTCGTGGACGCCGAAGCGTTGCGAGCCAAGTACCTCACTCCTTGACGACCGGAGCGTCGAGCCTCTCCGTCGCCGCTTCGGCCGAGCGCTCACTAGATCGCCTGCCCCCGAAGATCGCTGCAGCCACAGTCGAGTTCATGCTTGGACCATTGCTCGAAGCGCCTCGCCAGGTCGCGCCGATGTCTAGCGACTAAAACGAGGTGACACCGGGCCATCAATTCGATCAAGGATATGAAGCCTCGACCAAGTGGGCCGAAGAGAACCGTGTTCGAACCGAGAGCTCCACGACCGGCTCAGACGAACAGCAACCCTGGAAGTTCCCCGAAGCGGGCGTTCGCATCGGAGGTCAAGATGGTGCGCTGGGTGGCCCGGGCTCGTCATCGCTGACTCTCGCCATCCGCCGTCGATCGGAGCGGTCGGTTGATGAACCAGTACGCAGATCGACCCATGGACCTGGCGGATGCCACTCTCGTGGCGCTTGCGCAAGAGCGCGGCAATCGGCGGATCTTCACACTAGACACCGACTTTCAGATCTACCGGTTCCGCGGACGGCAACGCTTCGAGACGATCCCGACGCTATGACCGCCCAAGGAAGTTCGAATAGCGCCGGAAGTCTCCCGCCGGGGTGGGCGCTAGGCGATCCTATTCGAACCTGCCCGAGCTGCGAGAGCGCATCAAGTCCTTGTTCGGAGACTGACGCTCAGCGTGGATCGGTCGTGAGCGCAACGGACCGATGACGGACAGCGAGCGCGCGCACGACACGCTGATCGTCGTCAACTTGGTAGATGATTCGGTACGTACTGACTCGAAGCGACAGCAGTCCGCGTGGCCGTCCCCGGGAGCAGGTGACCGGCCTCGGGTTCACGCTCGAGAAGTCCGAGAGCCTCGTACTCATCCACTGGGACGAGGGCGGCCGCCGGACAATTCGCAGTCCCCAGCCTGCCTGGCGGCGCTAGGGGTCGGCGATCTCGCAGCGAGAGGACTTGGTTTATGAGTGATGACTCACTACTATGATCGCATGACTCCCCGGATGTCCTCAGACGAGCGTCGTGACGCTGTGGTCCAGGCCGCAATCGTCGAGTTCGCCAAGGGCGGCCTGGTGGGCACCTCGACCGAGGACATCGCCCGGAGGGCCGGGATCAGCCAGCCCTACCTGTTCCGGCTGTTCGGCACCAAGAAGGACCTGTTCCTGGCGGCCGTCGAACGCACTTTCGACCGCGCCCAAGCGATCCTGGTCGAGGCGGCCGGCGACCTGACAGGCATGGAGGCCAAGATGGCCATGGGCGCCGCCTACCGGTCGTTCCTCGCTGACCGCACCCTGCTGCTGACCCAGATGCACGCCTATGCGGCCTGTGACGACGACGACGTCCGGCGTGTCACCCAGGGCCGCTTCGGCAAGCTGTGGCTGACCGTCGCCGAGATCACCGGTCTCGACGACGACAGTCTCATCGAGTTCTTCGGCCATGGGATGCTGCTCACCATGGCCGCGGCCATGGACCTGATGGCTGTCATCGACCTGCCGTGGGTCAGAGCCTGCCTCGGCCCGGAGATCGCCGCCACCTCGGCCTCCGGCACCGGCTGACCCTGTCCCACGCAGGCCTTTCTTTCCCCTGCCCCCCTCGCGTCTCAATCGACCCGTTTGTCCCGCTAATGTAGTGATCAATCACTCACCATTCCAGAAGGGTATCCAGTGAACCGCAACCGCCTGATATGGGCTTTCGTCGTCACCTCGGTGGCGTCGTTCATGGTCAGCCTCGACAACCTCGTGGTGACCATGGCCCTGCCCTCGATCCGCACCCACCTCCACGCCAGCCTGGCCAGCCTGGAGTGGACCGTCAACGCGTACACCCTTTCGTTCGCCGTGCTCATCCTGACCGGCGCCGCCCTCGGAGACCGGCTCGGCCGCCGGCGGGTGCTCACCGCCGGCCTGGCCGTGTTCACCCTGGCCAGTGCCGCCGCCGCCCTTGCGCCCGACGTGACCGTGCTGGTTGTGAGCAGGGCCATCCAGGGTGCCGGGGCGGCCGCCGTCCTGCCCCTCACCTTCACCATCATGTCCTCGTCGGTACCCGCCGAGCGTCGCGGCGCTGCCCTCGGAGTGCTCGGCGCGGTGTCCGGACTGGCCGTTGCGGTGGGCCCGCTGGTGGGCGGGGCCGTTGTGGAGGGGGCGTCGTGGCAGTGGATCTTCTGGATCAACGTGCCGATCGGCCTGGCCCTCCTCCCCTTCGCCGCAACCCGTCTGAACGAGACCACGGCCCGCTCCCACCTCGACCCCATCGGCCTAGCCCTGGCAAGTGGCGGACTGTTCGGCATCGTATTCGGCCTGGTCAAGGCGGGTAGCGACGGGTGGGCCTCCCTACCCGTCCTTGGCAGCCTCGCCGCCGGCGTCGCCCTAGTTGTGGCCTTCGGTCTCTGGCAGACCCGCGCCCGGCACCCTATGCTGCCACTGCGCCTCTTCCGCAACCGGGCCTTCACCGCCTCCAACCTGGCGTCGCTGCTATTCAGCTTCGGGATGTTCGGGAGCATCTTCCTGCTTGCGCAGTTCCTTCAGAGCGCGCTCGGCTACTCGCCTCTCCAGGCCGGCCTGCGCACCCTGCCGTGGACGGCCATGCCCTTGATGGTGGCCCCGGTTGCCGGGCCCCTGTCGGATCGCATCGGGGGCCGTCC
>JAKBBA010000069.1 GCA_021808665.1 Actinomycetes bacterium | reverse complement strand
GATCATGCCAGCACGGTCCAGCGTCGTTGGATCGATCCGAACTGGCAGTGCCATGGCGTCCTCGTCAGTCATGCCGGCCACCCGGAGGCGAGCGTTGAGGTCTTTGAGAGCGGCCGCCACGCGCTCCAGGTTGGCCCGGGGCCGTCGCACCACGCAGCCGGCATCCTCGGTCGTTGGTGTGTACCTTCATCCCCTGAGCCTGTTGCACGAACCTCATCGGACACTGCTTCGAACCTCCTCGAATCAGCTGGCTCAGTCGTCATCTCTGACCTCCTCGAAAGCGGCGAGGGCCTCGTCGATCCGGATGAACATCCGACCGTGTTCGTCACCCTCGATGTTCGTGAAACCGAAACGGCTGTAGAAAGCTCTCGCGGACTCGTCAATAGGGTCGACGGCGATGAATCTGGCAGCAGCATGCTGACCAGCCACGGCGGCCTGAAGGATGGCGTCGACCAGTAGGTCACGGCCGAGTCCTTCCCCCTGATGGCGGGCATCGACGGCCAGACGGGCAAGGAGCACCATCCCGATCTGGTAGCCGGGAAACCCGCGACCCAGTCGGCGCGCAAGCTCGTCTTTGGCCACTCCACCCGTCGACAAGGCGTAGTAGCCGGTGACCGCACCACCGTCGTCTGCCAAGACGAAGGTCCGGGACAGGCTGCGGCTCTGGTTCTCTAACGCATGGAGCCTCAACCAGTCATCGAGAGACTTGTTGCCACAGCTAAAGCCAGCGAGATCGTGCTCGTCGCCGAGTCGCTCGACCTGCATCAGTCGGCGTGCTTGATTGGCCGGCTCTTTCGGATCTGATCGACGAGCTTAGCCACCGGCTTGGGAGGCGAGTCGAGCGCGAGCAGGAAACGATCGCGGGAATCCTGCTGCAGACGCACAGCGTGGTGAGCGTCCACGATAGCTTCGGCATCAGCAACAGCCCGCCCCAAGAGAAACTCCGACACCGATAAGCCGACAAGACCTGCCGCCTCGGTGATCAGGTCGTCGTCGCTCGACGACAACCGCAACTCCCGCCGGTGATCTTTCGCAACCATGGCAACTCCTCCCGTACGGACAATTGTACGGGATTCTTTACTCTTGTCAAGAGTGGTCCGATGTCGGATCCGATCGAAGCTCCGCCAACAGGTTCTTCGATGCCTCGAACCGCATCGCCGTTCAAACCTCCTTCGAGCCAAGCGGCCGCCGGGTATCGTCCTGGTGCAGTCCGCTGGTTCCGTGGTGTTGCCGGTCGGGTTGGGCCGTGGAGGAGAGCGAGAGTTTTGCGTGCTGCTGTCCGGCAGTTCGGTCTCTTACTGCCTACGGGTACCGGCGTTGCTGTAGCGGTGAGTGAAGGCTCGAATAGAATCTAGCCACAGGGAAGGATCGCAAGGTTACTAAAGGAATCGAGATTTAGTTCTGTTGTCTCTTGATCATCTCTGACGATCTACTTCCGTAGTTGCACGAAGTTCCGGCTCCTCGGTCATCTCGGCCTCCTCAGACGGCAGCGAGCGGGTGGGCTCGGGCCTGCTCGTAGAGGGGCTCAGGGGCCAGGTCCTCGCCGTTGGGCCAGGTGACGGTTCCAGCCTCGGCATCCACCCGAACGCGGCCGAAGTACTTCGCATCGCCTAGCGCTGCGAGGGCGCCTGTCCACTCCTCGGAGGAGAAGTCGACGTCTCCCACAGTGCCGTCATCGAACAGTAGGCGGAGGACATGGTCGCGGATCACTGCTACTCCGACGACAACCGGAAGGTAGGTCCCACTCACGGAGGCCATGTTATGGCAGAGGTGTGACCGGACGGATCGGCTTTCTGTCCTGGGCCAGCTCCCAGTTGGTGAGCAGCTCGTCCCGGTGAAGAGCAGCCCACTTCGTCACCCGTATTAGCGCCCGGGCGTCGATCTCCCCGGCGAGGACTACACCATCAATGGAGACCGACGCTCTTCGCCCTGCCTGGACGGCATGAAAGTGCGGGACGGGATGGTCGCGCTCGTTCCAGTACATGTAGATGGCGATCCCGTGGAAGAAGCTCACCCGGGGCATGCCCACTATTCAGTCAGGTCAGTGCGACCCTCAGTTTCATCGAGGCGACCACCGCCGGGGTGGGGAGCGGTTCGCTCTGCTCCTGTATGGACTCGATGTGAAGTGGGATCGCTTCGGCGATCAGACGCACCAGCGCAGGAAACTGCAAACCCGGGACAGCCGGTTGCGGACGGTGTTGTTGGCCCGAGCCTGGCCCACCCAGCACAGCACGGCCGAGTAGGTCACGAAGCTGGGGGGACACGCCGGCAGACGCGACGAGCGCCGCCAGCTCGGTTTCGTACTGACGGCGCGTGTTCGGGTTGTTGTAGCGCAAGCAGAGCTCACGGACCAGCGGCCCGCTAGTACCGCGCGGTTAGTTCTGCTGTATCTCGATCCCCTGAAAGGGGAAATGCAACCGTAGTTGCACGGACCGCCTCGCCACCGGCTATCTCAGGCGGGTTTGGCACGGTACTCCTCCACCGCATCGTCAGGAATGTGGGCGATCCCTTTCACCATGACGTAGCGGATCTTCCGCTCGTAGATGAGCCGCAGCAACTCCTTCGTCGGGATTTCGAGCCGGCGAGCAGCTTCTGGGGCTCTTAGAAGCTCAGCGGCCATTTTCACCTCCAGACGGACGATCGAACCCCAGTTTACGGTGCAGTCCGCTTACCTCGGTCTCGACCTCGGCCACCACACCGAGGTAGTCGCTCTCGGCCACGACCTCAAGAGCGTCCTCCAAGGCAGCCAGCAGCTCCAGCGCCTCCTCCAGGTCGTACAGGATTCGATCCGGAGGTTCGGGGGGCCTCATCGTTCCACCGTCGGTGCGCGGTGGTCCACTCGTTGCATGGCGTGCCCATGTTCTCGCACCCGTGTGACCGTTCAGACTTGTCCTGAGCCAAGCGATCGCCTCCAGGCGACCGTGGGGGGCGACGCCGAAGGCGGCGGGGTCACCGACTTGCTCGCAAGAGTCGGAAGCTCAGGCACTGACTCTCCCCTCGACTATGCCGAACGTCGGAAGCGAGGTCCCGAGCGGGACGGGTGGGCGCGAGTGCACCGTCACTCCGCGCTCCGGCAGGATGTACCCGTGCCTCGGAAGTCGGATTGGGACTTCGGCTGTGACGACTGCCGCGACGACTCGAACCGGTTCTACGGCCACCTCGACCAGATCGGAAGCAACGCGGATCGGGGGATGATCCTGCTTCGGTGCCCGAGGTGTAATGCGTTGTACGAGGACCCGCCGGCTGGCCCAGACCAGACCTTGCGGCTCACCGGGGACGAGGCCCATACTCTCTACCCGGGTTCGATCTAAACCTCGTCGGTATCGGGGATGCCGTGCACAGCCCGGCCAGGCACGCCTGTTCGGGAGCTCGTAGTCAACGCCCAAAGTTGACCAGCACCTACCAATTCGATTCAGAGCGCTCCTCTCGCCCTACCGGAAAGCCCTCGTCGCGAAGGGCGAGGAGCCCGGTCTCGGCATTGCCGGTCCAGAAGAAGAATCGCCTCCCGTCGGGGAGCCGGATGATCTCGGCCACTCGCATCCCGGCCAGACCGAGGCGCAAGACCAACTCCTCCCTGCGACCAACATCACTGGTGTCACAGACTCCGAGCAGGACGTTGTACGCCTCCTCGTGCGTCAGCCACCGAGCCGGGTACTTGCCCTGCAGCTTCCCGTACAGCGGAGGCGTGTCTCGCAGCGGGTTCTCACGGCTTTGCAGCTCCTCGACGAGCCTGGATCAGCCAACTCGTAGCGGGCGCACCACCGCAGGAATACACAGATCCGGGTGAGTCAGTTGCGACGGGTGTTGTTGGCTCTCGCCGGGGCGACCCACCGGTTGACGGCGGCGTCGCCGAGCAGTCGCGGATGGGTCACACCGACGTGGCGGAACAAGGCCGTCAGCTCAGCCCGGTACTGGTGCGACGTCCTCGGGTTGGTGTAGCGGCTTACGAACCGGTCGATCAACCCGCAGAGGGCCAACCACTCGTCGTGGTCGCCCGCCACGCGGAGCGTTAATTGCTCTGCATCTTGATCCCTGAAAGGAACCTACTGCAATAGTTGCACGAACATCGTTGGCGCCGCGGTCGGCATCGGTCACTGGGTGTCCCGCCTCAAGAGTCATGCGACGTCCAAGAAACGCTTGAGGGCCTGGCGGATGATGTCACTGGCGGTCGTGTGATCCGCCTCCGCTCTGGCCTCAACCGCCTGGCGAAGCGCCGGGTCGAGGCGGACTGGAACAACTTCAGAGGGGGCGTCCCCGATCATCGGGCGGCCTCGCGGTCGACGCCTCGACATGAGAACCTCCACGTCGTAGTCGCCTTGTTCGACCTCATCGGCTATTGCTTCGATGTCGGCATCGGTCAGCACCTTGCCGGTCCGGGTCGTATAGGTCTTCCTCTCAGTCACCCTGTGTCCCCTCGAGCAATCGGTAGAACTTCTTCCTAAGAGTCATCGCATGAACGGCAAGGATTCGGTCGTCGTTAAACAGAAGGATGACTACCTCGAGCATGTTCCCCGCTCGGTCGGGTCCAATGACCAAGACCTTCGGGGGGTCGGAGTCCGGATCGAAGTCGACCACAGCGAACGGATGCTCGACCGCATGTAGAACGTCCTCGTCGGTGAATCCGTGTCGATGTGCCGACTTGTGGATCTCCACACGGGATTAGTGTAATACATTTCGCTCGCCGGCGCACGGCTCAAGCCCTTCCGGAGGGTTCCCGTGGTCCCTGCAGCCAAGAGGCCGTTCAAACTCGCTTCGAGCCAAGCGGTCGCCTCCAGGCGACCGTGTCAAGCGACGCCGAAGGCGGCGGATTACCGACTCGTTGTCGGATAGGCAGTGTCGCCGCCAGCCCCCGCTAAACCGGCGATAACCGCGCCGAGGCGACGCCACCGGAGACGCTTTCCTGTCGGGCCATGCTGCACAGCACAGCATGCCCCACCTGCATCAGCCGCGTCCGGGATTCTGCAATCCCCGAAGCCGCTCCGAACGAGACGCTGATCCGCCGCACGTTTGAGGGGCGGCCCCTACCGAGTGCGCTCGTCGCCAGGCCGTCACTGTCATCGTGCACAATACGGACAATGTCGCAGTCACGATCTGGGTCGCCGGGGTGTGATCGTGCCCCGTGAGCGCTTCTACGTAGAGGTCGGCCCCGAGCTCGTGAGGCTGCGCCACCAGCTGGGGCTGCGCACCAAGTTCGGCCGCGATCGACTCGGCCCGCTCATGGAGCAGGTGGTCCGCCAGCCCGAGGACCTAGAGGACGCCGGCGAGCCGATCGAGCTCAGCCGGCTCGACCCCAACCAGGAAGCGGAAATCCTGGTCGCCGAGGAAGAGGCCTGCCGCGAGAACGAGGAGCTGTTCCTCGACACTCTTGACCCCGACGAGGTGGCCCATTACTTCCAAGCCAAGGAGCTCGAAGCAGCCAGGCAGGCCGTCCGGGAGCGGCTGGGTCGGGGGGGCCAACGGAATGTCGGAGCGAAGCCGGCGGGAGATGTGTCGGCGGGTGCTGTCCCTGCCGTCCGAGATGCTCGGGGATCGGCCGCTGTGGATCACTCTCACCTACCCGGGCGACTGGCAGACATGGGCTGCCGACGGCGCGACCCTGGAGCGTCACCGACGGCGTTTGGCGAAGCCTGGTTCCAGGCGTTCGGGGAGCGGCCGGTCGGCTTTTGGACCAAGGGGTTCCAGCTGGCCGAGGGCCGCCCGCATATCCACCTGCTAACGAAAGGCCCCGACTCGATGTCCGATCTCCACTACCGAACCTTCCAGATCCTCACGCGGCTCGGGAACGAGACCGTCCGCCAACACGGCAAGCGTCAGGGCCGCTGGTGGACACCACCGATCGGTGGCGGCTACGGAGGACAGACCGCAGATGAACTACTCAGAATGTGGTCGAACATCACCACCGACGGCACCGTCGGTCGCTACTTTGGCACCTTCGGTTACCGGGGCGGTTTCAAGCCGACCGTCGAGCTGCTCGAGGCTGAGTCCAGCCGCTGGCCATCGGGATCAGATGTCGAACGCAGCTAGTCCAGGACCCCGGCCGCCCGGTTGAGCACGCCGGTATCGAGCGGGTCGAGGTAGGAGCGCATGGTCGTGGCGGGGTCGGAGTGGCCGAGCACCTTCTGGATGTCCAGTAAGTCGAAGTGGTGCGACCGGTCCGGGCCGACTGACCGGTGCAAGACCCGGCGGCGGTTCGCCGCAGGTCGTGAGGAGCGACGTGCCCGAGTCCGGCCACTTGAGCTCGGCGGGCGACGATCTGCCGCACCGAGACGTCTGGGCGATCGGCTGATCGGGAATCAGCAACCCGCTGCCGGCGCCGGACTTGCCACAACAGATGACCGGTTCGTCGGGGCGTAGCGGCCGACCGAGCAGCTGCTGCCACCGATCGAACATGGCGTCGAGAGTGGCGATCAACGATGGGCCCGCCACGATCACCCGGGCCAGACGCCTCTTACCGACCCACTCGATCCGGGCCTCGGCGTCGTGGAGACGGAGGTCGCCGACCCGTAGGCGGAAGATCTCGGCCGCCCGCATCCCCGCCAGGCCGAGCCGGATCAGTGCCTCGTCCCGCAACCCGAGGTCGGTCCCGTCCCGACACGCTCCGATCAACTGTTCGGACGCCTCCGAGTGGCTGAGCCAGCGCGCCGGGCGCACACCCCGCGCCTTCCCGTAGAGCTGCGGGATCTGGCGCAGCGGATTGTCCCGGCTCATCAGCGCCTCGATCAAGGCGGCATCGACCTCGCCTTGACGCACACTCCAGCGCAGCAAGGTGCACGCCCGGCAGAGCGTGTTGCGAACTGTGTTGTTCGCTCTCTCCTGCCCACACCGCGCCAGGACGACCGACTAAGAGAGCAACCTGGGATGGTCCACGCCGGCGAACGAGACGAGCGCCTTCAGGTCCCGCTCGTAGTGCCGCCGAGTGCCGGCGTTGGCGTACCGTATGGCGAACTGCGCGACGTAGGGCCTCCCATACGGGAGGCCCTACGTCAACGCGTCTCAAGTTACCGCGCGGTTAGTTCTGCTGTATCTTGATCTCGATGTCGACGCCTGCGGGTAGTTCGATCCGCTGCAGCGAGTCGACCGTCTTGGGGGTGTGGTCGACGATGTCCAAGAGGCGCTTGTGGACCCGCATCTCGAAGTGCTCACGGCTGTCTTTGTACTTGTGGGGTGAGCGGATAACCGTGTACCGGTTCTTCTCGGTCGGCAAAGGGACCGGGCCTCTCACCACAGCCTGTGTTCTCAACACCGTCTCGACGATCTTCTTGGTGGACTGGTCCAAGATCTCGTGGTCGTAGGCCTTCAAGCGGATACGGATGCGTTGTTTGGCGGCGTCAGCCACGGTGGGACTCCATTTCCAGATCGGATTCGGGTTGTCAAAATTCGGTTTTCAGCTTTTCGCTTCACGCCGAAGCGACAGCTCCGGGCAGGCTCGCCTAAGCCAACCTCCCGGAGCTGTGCCAGCTCGGTTTGCTACTTGATAACTTTCGTCACCCGGCCGGATGCGACCGTGCGACCGCCTTCACGGATAGCGAAGCGCAGACCTTCGTCCATGGCGATCGGCTTTTGCAACTCGACCTTGATGTCCACGTTGTCGCCGGGCATGACCATCTCGGTGCCCTCATTCAGGGTGATGCTGCCGGTCACGTCAGTGGTACGGAAGTAGAACTGCGGACGGTAGTTGTTGAAGAACGGCTTGTGACGGCCGCCTTCTTCCTTGGACAGCACGTAGATGGTGCCTTCGAACTCGGTGTGCGGCGTGATCGAGCCCGGCTTGCAGAGTACCTGGCCGCGCTCGACGTCTTCCTTCTTGGTGCCGCGCAACAGAGCCCCGATGTTGTCGCCGGCCTGGCCGGAGTCGAGGAGCTTGCGGAACATTTCCACGCCGGTGCATACGGTCTTGGCGGTTGGGCGCAGTCCTACGATCTCGACTTCGTCGCCGACCTTGACACGGCCCTGCTCGACCTTTCCGGTGACCACGGTTCCACGTCCCTGGATGGTGAAGACGTCCTCGATCGGCATCAGGAACGGCTTGTCTAGCTCGCGTACCGGCTCAGGCACGAAGCTGTCGACTGCGTCCATCAGCTCGATGATCTTCTCTTCCCACTCCGGGTCGCCTTCGAGGGCCTTCAGAGCAGACACCCGGATGACGGGGGTGTCGTCGCCAGGGAACTCGTAGCTGTTGAGAAGCTCGCGAACCTCCAACTCGACCAGGTCGAGTAGTTCCTCGTCGTCGACGGCATCCGACTTGTTCAACGCCACCACGATCGACGGCACACCCACCTGACGGGCGAGCAGCACGTGCTCACGGGTCTGGGCCATCGGGCCGTCGGTGGCGGCTACCACGAGGATCGCCCCGTCGACCTGCGCAGCGCCGGTGATCATGTTCTTGATGTAGTCGGCGTGACCGGGCATGTCGACGTGCGCGTAGTGGCGGTTGGGGGTCTGATACTCGACGTGAGCGATGTTGATCGTGATACCACGCTGGCGCTCCTCGGGCGCCTTGTCGATCTGGTCGAACGCCACCGCCTTGTTAGTGGACGGGTCGCGTTCAGACAGGACCTTGGTGATCGCCGCTGTCAGCGTCGTCTTGCCGTGGTCGATGTGCCCCATCGTTCCGATGTTCAGGTGGGGCTTGGTGCGCTCGAATTTCTGCTTTGCCATATGTTGGGCATGCTCCTCATGCGGTGCCGGCCGCCCGGCCGGGGGGTGGACGCGGTGTTATACGTTAGTACCTCTGCGGGGGGACCGCCGCAGCCCGGTTTGGGGTGGACCGGAGGGGGGTTTATTCTCCCCGTATCCGCTTTACGATCTCCTGGGCGATCGAGTCTGGAACTTCCTGGTACGAGTTGAACTGCATGCTGTAGGTAGCTCTACCCTGGCTTCGGGAACGCAGGTCTGTAGCGTAGCCGAACATCTCGGCAAGGGGAACCTGCGCCCTTACTACCTGGGAGTTGCCGCGCTGCTCCATACCTTCGACCTTGCCGCGCCTCGACGACAGGTTGCCGATCACGTCTCCCATGTAGTCCTCGGGGGTGACCACCTCCACCGACATGATCGGCTCCAAGAGGACGGGCTTGGCCTTTCGGCAAGCTTCCTTGAAGCACATCGAGCCGGCGATCTTGAAGGCCATTTCCGACGAGTCGACGTCGTGGTAGGAGCCGAACACGAGCTTCGCCCGTATG
The DNA here is from genome assembly GCA_021808665.1 of Actinomycetes bacterium. The sequence continues at coordinate 7,894 of JAKBBA010000069.1, read as the reverse complement.
TCGACGACCGGGTAGCCGGCGAGCACACCTGATGCCATCGCGTCTTGGATGCCGGCGTCGACGGAGGGGATGTACTCCTTGGGGATGATGCCGCCGGTGATCTTGTCTACGAACTCGTAACCACCGCCAGGTCCGGTCGGCTCCAAATCGAGGACCACGTGGCCGTACTGGCCTCTACCGCCGGTCTGGCGGACATAGCGAGTCTCGACTTTGCTGACAGCGTTCTTGATCGTCTCGCGGTAGGCGACCTGCGGTTTACCGACGTTCGCGTCGACCTTGAACTCGCGGAGCATCCGATCCACGAGCACTTCGAGGTGCAACTCGCCCATTCCGCCGATAACCGTCTGGCCTGTCTCCTCGTCGGAGTGGACTTGGAAGGTCGGGTCCTCCTCAGAGAGCGCCTGCAGAGCCCGGGAGAGTTTGTCCTGGTCGTTCTTGGTCTTCGGCTCGACGGCGACGTGGATGACCGGCTCAGGAAAGTCGAGCGACTCCAACACTATCGGCGAGCCCGGATCGCTGAGAGTGTCGCCGGTCGTCGTCTGCTTCAGACCGACCAGAGCGACGATGTCACCGGCGAACGCTGCCTCCCGGTCTTCGCGGTGGTTGGCGTGCATCTGGAGGATCCGCCCGACGCGCTCCTTGCGATCCTTGGATGAGTTCAAGATCCCGCTACCTGCGGTCAACTTGCCCGAGTACACCCGGGCGTAGGTCAGCTTCCCGAGGTGCGGGTCGGTCATGATCTTGAAGGCGAGAGCGGCGAAAGGCTCCGAGTCGTCCGCTTTGCGTTCGAGCTCTTCGATGCCTTTCATATCCGTGCCGCGGGTGGGGGGGATGTCGAGCGGGCTCGGAAGGTACGCAACGACGGCGTCGAGCATCGGTTGCACGCCTTTGTTCTTGAACGCGCTCCCGCACAGCACGGGCACCAGCTGACCGGCGATCGTGGCCGCCCGCAGGGCACTCTCCAAGTCGGCGGAGGTGATCTCCTCCTCACCGAGGTACTTCTCTGTGATCGAGTCGTCGAAGTTGGACAGGGTGTCTACCAACTCGCTGCGGTAAGTCTCAGCTTCGCTCAGCAGGTGGGCGGGGATGTCGACGACGTCGAACTTCTCACCCTTGGCCGCCTCGTCATTCCACACGAGGGCCCGCATTCCGAGCAGGTCTATGCAGCCTTTGAACTCGCTCTCAGCGCCGATGGGTAGCTGCACTACAGCTACCGTCGCCCCTAGGCGGTCCTTGATCATGTCCACGCAGCGGTAGAAGTCGGCGCCGATGCGGTCCATCTTGTTGACGAAGCACATTCGCGGCACACCGTACTTGTCGGCTTGGCGCCAGACGGTCTCGGTCTGGGGTTCTACGCCGGCCACCGCGTCGAAGACTGCGACAGCCCCGTCGAGGACACGAAGGGACCGTTCGACCTCTACGGTGAAGTCCACGTGGCCGGGGGTGTCGATGATGTTGATCCGGGTGCCTTCCCACTCACAAGTGGTCGCAGCGCTAGTGATCGTGATGCCGCGTTCTTGCTCCTGGGGCATCCAGTCCATCGTCGCGGCCCCTTCGTGGACCTCCCCGATCTTGTAGTTGATACCTGTGTAGAAGAGGATCCGTTCGGTCGTGGTTGTCTTGCCCGCATCGATGTGGGCCATGATCCCGATGTTGCGGACCTTGTCTAGCGGCTTGGCGCGTACTGCATTGGACTCAGCCATATGGGTTCTCTCTGCTCAACTTCTTCGCTTGCGCTTCGGGGCGCTACCAGCGGTAGTGGGCGAAGGCACGGTTCGACTCCGCCATCTTGTGCATATCTTCACGGCGCTTGACTGCAGCTCCGACACCGTTCGACGCGTCGAGCAGTTCGGCGGCTAGCTTCTGGGCCATCGTCTTCTCGCGGCGCTGGCGTGAATAGCCGACCAGCCAGCGGATCGACAGAGTCGAAGCGCGCTTCGGCCTCACTTCGACCGGCACCTGATAGGTAGCGCCACCGACACGGCGGCTCTTGACCTCAAGCTGGGGCTTGGTGTTCTCCACAGCCCGCTTGAGCACGCCGACAGCGTCACCGTCGCTCTTATCCTTGACGATGTCGAGGGCCTCGTAGACGATCCTCTCGGCGAGGCTTCGCTTGCCCCGCTCGAGAACCTTGTTCACGACTTGGGTCACGAGCACCGAGCGGTAGATCGGGTCTGGCTGGAGATCACGCCGGGGCGGCGGTCCTTTACGGGGCATTTTCTTAGTCCTTCGTTCCTTGGCGCCGTCTAGGCCTTCTTGGCACCGTAGCGGCTACGGGCCTGCTTGCGGTCACGCACACCCGAGGTGTCCAGGGTTCCGCGAATGATCTTGTAACGCACCCCGGGCAGGTCTTTCACACGCCCACCCCGGACGAGCACGATCGAGTGCTCCTGCAGGTTGTGACCTTCGCCGGGGATATAGGCCGTCACCTCGACACCGCTGGTCAGCCTGACTCGAGCCACCTTGCGAAGAGCGGAGTTCGGCTTCTTGGGGGTGGTCGTGTAGACGCGGGTGCACACCCCCCGGCGCTGCGGAGCCCCGCGAAGAGCTGGGGTCTTGGTCTTGGCCGTCTTTTGTTCACGGCCCTTTCGGACCAACTGCGCGATTGTCGGCAACAGAACCTCTCGTCGACTGCTTGTGGGGTGATGTGTTTCTGGACAGGGGTTCCCAGGTCAAGACCGGGATGGGCCCTCGGCGGCTCGCGGCAACCCCGTCCTGGCCACCTTAAGAGACCCGAGGCCTCTGCCGGCTGACAGTCATGGGCGCGTTACGACCGGCCCTAGGGCCAAGGGCCATGCTAGCGCAAACTGGCGGCCGCGGGCGACAGCCCCCCAGTAAGCCGGCCGGTCGCGCGGCCAAGCCTGGTCACAGGGGTGGCTGGACGACCACCGGGTGGACTGCGTCGCTGGCTTCTCGACGAGCGAGTTGGGTGGCCGCTGCCGCCATGGCAATGAAGCCAACTACCTGTACCAGCACAGCAAGGGCTGTTGCGTCTAGGCGCTCCTGGAAGGCCACCATGCCGATGACCACCGAGGCTGCAGGGTCGGCGACTGTCAGAGCCGGCATGGACCTACACAGCGGGCCGGCACGGTAGGCCATCTGGGTGAGAAGCACGGACGCTACTCCGAGAGCCGCCAGACCGTATAGAGGCCACGTGACGAAAAGGCTGCCAACGCCGGTATGCACCAGAATCGTCAGCTCTTTAAGTAGGCCCGCCACCAGGCCGTAGCCGACACCGGCTGCCATTCCGAGCACAGCCGGAGCGGCGCGTGACGCTAGACGGCCCTTGCGGGTACCCAAGGCAGTCAGTACAGCCACCACCACGCTGCCGCCAACCGTAGACCACGCGAGGCGATCCGAGTCGATGGGCACCTGACCTGCAGTGGGTTTGGCGGCTAGGAGGAACATCGCCAGCCCAGCTACTAAGACGAGAGCAAGGAGCCATTCTCTAACGGACGGACGCCTTTTCTCCAACACGGCACTGACCGGCAGCGCGAACAGCACTCCCGATATGAGCAGAGGCTGCACTACGGCTAGTTGCCCACCGTCGAGAGCGAGTACGTGCAGGGCCAGACCAGCGACTGCAGCCACTCCTCCAATGAGCCACGCCGGTCGGGTGAGTAGATGTCGCAGGAGTCGGTGGGCTCGACCGTCGGGAGCGCGCCGGGCGCTGTGATGCTGAAGGATGCTCGACACCGCCGCCGCAAGCGCCGAGGCTAGGGCTACCAAGACGATCGAAAGCTGGCTCATGTCGGGCTCACCTCTTGGTGTAACGCCGCCCTACCGGGAACCGCCAGGCGCAGGGCGGGCGCCTCGGGGCCAGGCGAAAAGGTGACCGGGGCGCGGGGGAATACCGACTCGATCTGCCTGCCGTGGATCCGGGCGGCCCTGCGGTACAAGGCCTCGCAGGAGTACTCCACGGATTGCCAGTCAACTCGTGGGGGGTATAGGCGGTTGTGCACCGCTACCCGGGCGACCAGCTCGGGTGACCTGGCCAGCGACGCTATTGTCTCGGCCATCGCAGCGTCGGAGCCGACTAGCCAACCTTCGACACCGTGAATCACGAAATCGGCCACCCCTGTACGGGTTCTGGCGACGATCGGCAGCCCAGCGGTTCGAGCTTCCAAGGCTGCGATACCGAAGGACTCCAACGACGCAGGTGCTACGAAGAGGTCGGACCTTGCGAAAGTGTCTCGTATCTCAGCCCGAGTGACCCGGCCGCGAAGGTGGACCCACCCGGTCATCGAGTTGACCTCCAGATATGAACGGATCTCGCCCATCTGAGGCCCGTCTCCGAGAATCTCCACGTGCATTTCTATCGAGGAAGGGACCTTCTGGCGAGCCTTTCGGAGGAGATGCACGAGTTGCACCACCCGCTTACGGGAAGCGAGACGCGACACCGACACGATCCTCAGCTGATTAGGCGCCGGCGGCTGGGGGTCGATGTCCCACTGGGAGGGATCCACGCCATTGGCTAGCACAGTCACATCCCCCCGCCTTCCCACGATGCTCCGCAGCGGCTCGGCCGCAGCGCTGCTCACCGCCGACCACGCTACAGGCCAGTCACCCCAGCCGCACAGAAGGTCGGCGGCATCGAATAGCGGTGACGCTTTTGCCCACATGGAGTGAACTGTCGCGACTGTGGGAACCCCCTTGAGGGCTGCGTTCCGCGCGACCAGGAACGAAAGGGGTGAGAAGCTCGAGGCGTGGACATGCACGACGTCGAAGTCGTGCGCTCCGACCCACGAAGGGCCGAACCTGGCCCTGAGATACCTGATCTTCTCCTGTGCTTTCACGTCAACTGTGACGCCGGCCGTCGTGGTCTTGGAGTTGGTGGCCACGCGTCGGGCGCCTCCCAAGCGTGCGGCTCCAGAGAAAGCGGCGCCGCGAATCCTTCCGGTACGACCAGCCATCCGATCTAGGCCGCCACCTTGGTGCGACATTCCCCTGTCGCCTACGGCGACGATCTTCGCGACTTCGTGGTGCGTGTCGAACGAAGTTCGGGTCCCTCCAAAGCGAGCAGCGCCCTGCGTTATCGTGAAGATCGTCACGTCGTGGTGGGCGGCTTGGCGTGAAGCCAGGTCATGAACTTGCAGTTCGATGCCCCCCAGTCGGGGAAGGTAGCAGTCCGTTACATGGGCAATCCTCACTGACACACCAGCCTTACAGAGCGCACAAAGCTCGAACAGGCGGTCGCTGCCGCTGCCAGGATGGAGAGGTGACCCGCAGGGAGACGAACCCACAAGTCTCGTTGTATACTCTCGTCTGTTTCCATGCCCATCCCGACGACGAAGCGTTGCTTACTGGGGGCACGATCGCACGCGCCAGCGCCGAAGGCCACCGGGTGGTGGTCGTGTGCGCCACCGACGGAGCTATGGGCTTGGTGTCTTCGGGGATCGCCGGCCAGGGGGACCTCGGAGAGCGGCGACGGGAGGAGCTCCGCTCGGCGGCCGCTGCTCTCGGCTGCGGCGACGTCAGGTTCCTCGGGTATGCCGACTCGGGCTACGAGGCGCCCCGGGAAAAGATCGGCGGCGCTCCCCTCGAGCGACCCGCCAGCGGCGCGAATCTCGATGGGACCAGGTTCTGTGACGTTCCCACACAAGCGGCGGCCGGAAGGCTCGCCGAGATCCTCAGGGAACTGAACGCCGACGTGCTCACCGTCTACGATCCGGCTGGAGGCTACGGACACCCTGACCACGTCGCCGTACGCCGTGTCGGGGTCGCCGCCGCCGAACTGGCGGGAACACCGGTCGTCTTGGAGGCCACTGTCGACCGCCGGGCTCTGCGCAGAGCCCTCGGCGCGCTGCGCGCTTCGGGCGTCACCCGGGCTCTCCAAGTCGACGAGGCGGAATGGGATCCACGCAGATTTGACACGGCGTTCGCGGACCCCGACCTCATCACCCACCAGGTTCGAGTGGGCCGCTACACCCGTGCCAAACGGAATGCAATGGCTGCCCATGCATCCCAGGCTACTGGCGACGCTTCGGTTCGGACGCTCGCCGTCTTCGCGAGGCTGCCACGGCTTGTGTTCCGAATTGTGTTCGCTCGCGAATGGTTCGTCGAAGTCGGAGTCGCGACTCGAAGGCAGGGCGGAGCGAAAAGCGTTTCGCGCGCAGGAGCCCGAGCGGACCGGCGCAGCGACGACATCTTTGCGTCGCTGCGCTCGCAGACCCCGCAGCACGGGCCGGCGTAGGAGCGCGCTGCGCCCGCAAAGGGTGCGCTGCCCGCAAAGGGCGCGCTCAGCTCGAGATAGGAGCGAACTTTCGGTCATGGTCGTCGTCAGATCAGAGGCACTACGAGCAGGGCACAAACCAGGGCACAAACCAGGGCACAAAGGAAAACTTTACAAGGCGGCACCGTCGTGAAGGTGGATGTACCTTAGCTGTTCCCAGCACGCCGGGCTCTAAGGTGTCGGCATGACCCCATCCGATTTTGTGGAAGGCGAGCAGCTTTGGTCCCAGGTGGACGCCTACATCCAAGCCAAGCTCATCGGTTCGGACGCCGCTTTGGAGTCGGCTCTGGAGGAGTCGGACCGTGCCGGCTTGCCCCAGATCGCCGTGTCGGCGCCGCAGGGCAAGCTGCTGGCGATCCTGGCCATGGCGGTCAGCGCAAAGCGGATCCTAGAGATCGGGACTCTAGGGGGTTATTCGACGATCTGGCTCGCACGGACCCTGCCACGAGACGGAAGGCTTGTCAGCTTGGAGGTGGACCCCAAACACGGCCAGGTGGCCTCGGCGAATGTAGCCCGGGCTGGCTTGGCAGACCAAGTGGAGATCCGAGTAGGGCCGGCCATCGAGTCGCTGCCCGACGTCAGCGCCGAAGTTGCGGCGAGCGGCGAGCGCTTCGACCTTGTTTTCATCGACGCCGACAAGCCGAGCACCTCCGCCTACTTCGAGAAGGTCCTGGGTCTGACGAGACCTGGAGGCCTGATAATCGTCGACAATTCGGTGCGCCACGGGCGCCTGGTGGACGACTCCGGATCTGACGCCAACGTCGTCGGGATGCGCGATTTCCACGACCTGCTCGCCGGCATCTCCGGGGTTTCCGCTACGACGATACAGACCGTCGGCTCCAAAGGATACGACGGTCTCACCGTCGTATACGTGGGTCGCTAAAGGCAGGCGCGGACAGCTTCTACCAGCGCCGCCGGGCGGGGATCCCCGGCTAGGTTCTGTTGCATCTGGTTCATCACGTAGGCGAACCCGACGCCGGCTTCGCGGTCGGCGAACGCCAGGGAGCCGCCGGCGCCGGAGTGGCCGAAACTGGAGCTCCCAAGTAGCGGCGACGCCGCTGTGGGCAGCATGAAACCTGATCCGAATCGGGTGTCGACGATGAGCACGTCGTCGGGCCCTTCGGAGCACACGGCGGTCGCTTGGGCGACCGTGGAGTCGCTGAGGAGTCGGCACCCGTCGACCTCGCCGATGGTAGCTGCGTACATCTTGGCGAGGGAACGGGCTGTGGCTATCCCGTTAGCTGCGGGCAGCTCGCCGGCGTGCACAGCCCTGGAGTTGAACGAGAAGGGCGGCGTCGTCGGGTTCAGAGCTCTCACCGTCAGCGACGACGGCGACGTCATGGCCCGGAAGCGCTCGGCCTGAGCTGGCGGGATCGAAGCCAGATACGACGGGTCCGGGGCGACCACAGGCGCCGGGATCAGCTTCGACACCCGGGACTCCTCGGCTTCGGGTAGGCCGACCCACAGGTCCAGGCCGAGAGGGCCCGACACCTCCTCGGCGAGGAAACGGCCGGGGCTTCGACCGCTCACACGGCGGATCACCTCGCCCACCAGCCATCCGAAGGTGACAGCGTGATATCCGTGGCGGCTGCCGGGCTCCCATGCGGGGCTCTGCGCGCCGAGAGCTTCGACCGGCGGATCCCACGCCAGGGCTTCCTCGGG
>JAKBBA010000303.1 GCA_021808665.1 Actinomycetes bacterium | reverse complement strand
GATTCGCAGCTCCATAGGCGATGCATCTTCTTCCGGTTTTGAAGCGTGTGCCACCTACGGAGGGAGCATACGACGAGCTCTGAATCAGCGGCCATGTTCGGCCACCACTCAGGGATGGCCCGGCCCGGCCCGGCCCTCCTCGGGAAGGGATTTCTTGCGATGACGCCAACTGCCCACTCACGATCGTGGGGGTCGGGCTCGTTCGACGGCCTTGTAGTCGCGGGCGTCGATTCGAGGTAGGAATCCGTGACCGAGGTCCATCGGCTGCTCCGATGCTGACAATAAGACGTTGAGCAGACACTACAGTCGACGTTGACCTGTTGAATCACACGACTGTAAGGAGACGGTGTGGCCGTACTGAGCGGGGTCCTCGCCGAGCTGATCGACACACACGTCATCGACGCCGGTGACCTGGCCCAGATCACCGGTGCCACCGCGCGCAGTGTCAGCCGGTGGACCGCTGCCAAGGCCATGCCCCGCCGGGACGCCGAGGACCGGCTTCTGGAACTCAAGGCCGTGGTGGACCAGCTCCGGTCGGTTCTTCGTGACGAACCAGCTCGGTTGTGGTTGCGCAGCCCGAACCCGGATCTCGACTGGCACAAGCCGCTGGAGCTGATTGCCGAGGGCGAGTATCGGCGGGTGATCGGAGCGGTGCTAGCTATTGCTGAGGGTGTGACGGCGTAGCCGGGTGACCATCGACACCGGCCGAGTAGCCGCCGCGCCGCTCTCGCCGTTCGCCGGCCAAGGATGGAGGCATATCGCACCCCGCTACGACCCGCTCAGTGGGGAAGGCGCACGTATCCACGGTGGACGCTTCAACCCGCCCGGTAGCTTCCCCGTGCTTTACCTCTGCCAGAACAGACCCTGTGCTGTTGCAGAACTACAGCGGTTCGGTGAACGCCAGGCCATCGGGGTCGAAGGGTTGCTCCCCAGGATTCTCTACCGCTACGAGATCTCTCTCGATCGGGTCCTCGACCTCACCGACAACCAAGTACGCATTCAGGTTGGTCTGGGCCTGGACGTCCTTACCGGACCCGACTGGACCACCTGCCAAGAACTCGGCTCGGCCCTGCACGCCCTCGGTCCTCAAGGCATCAACTCGCCTTCGGCGACCGGGGTCGGAGAGATCCTGGCCGTGTTCGTCCAGCAGATCGGCCTCGGCCATCTCGAACCCCATCTCGCCGAGGAATGGCACTCACTCGATGAGATCGGCCGTTGAGTCGGTGCAGCGCGCCCGGCAAATCCGCCGGGCGCCGCCAGATCGGCGGGCACCGAAGGCCGGCCCCGACCAGAGGGGAACAAGTCGTCGAACAGCTCCGGGCGGGAACAGCCGACTGTGGTGCTCGGCCAAAAACGCGTAGATCGATGCGGCCGGCACCAGGTGTGCACACAACGCCGAGGCGTCCAGAAATTGGCGGTCCGGGCGGGCAGAACCTTGCATCCCTTGATTCTCACCGGCCGCCGCCCGATCCGCGAAATCGACATCGGTCTCGACGACGTAGGCTCCAAGACGATGGAGATCGGGTGCGCCGGCTGCGAATGACCGGTGGTGGCCGTCACGCACCCCTGCGTGCCCGTCCATCGGGCTCGCGACGGGCATGACGGGCCGTGGCCGACACCAGTTGCCGTCCGCTGGCGGATGGGTGCACCGACGTCTCTTTCGTAATACACTAGGTTGAGTGTCAGACGAGCCCCCCGTTTGGATCGAGCAGGACGCTCGCAAGCATGGGATCGCCGACGAGGACATGCGACATGCCATCACCCACCGCCTGCACGTCTCCGAGCTGCCCACCGATGACGAGACCGAACGAGTGCTCATCATCGGACCGAACCGGGCCGGCAACCCCTTGGAGCAGGTGGCCCTCTTGGTGGAGGACGGGGCGGTGGTCATCCACGCCATGGCACTACGAGCCCACTACCGGTCCCTGCTAGAGAGGAGACCACGACTATGACCACCAAGCCCTACGGTTCCAGCAACGGAGTACCGGTCACCGATGAGGTGATCGAGCGGTCCGCGGCCGAGGCCGAGGTCGGCTACGAGCTTGACCAGCTCACGCCTCGGCCAGCCGGTCGCCCTTTGATCGGCTCGGCACCAGCGAAGGGCTTGCCGGTGCGTTTCCCGCCCGAGCTGCGCGACCAAATCCGTCAGCGCGCAGAGGTCGATCACGTGAGCGAATCCGATGTCGTGCGACGCGCCGTGGCCGACTACCTGGCGCGCCCCGCCTGATCCCCCTAGTGCACAAGGGGGATCCCTTCCGGCCCGAGCCTGAGTTCGCTCAGCGGACGCCGCCCAACTTGCCGCAGCAGGTCGGGTTTGCGGGGGAGTCGCGGCTGGCCTTGGGGAGACTTGAGCCACCCGCCTGACCGCGGACACCGCCGTTGAGACGGTGGTTGGGCGCTGTCGGGGTCGAATCTGTCACCCTCCCCCAAAGCGGGTGTTCGGCCTCCTGTACCTGGCCTTGCCGACGTTCCCTCATCGACTGTCGGCGGTCGGCGGTTCTGGCGGCCCCGCTGGGTGATCGCTCGGCGGTGACGAGGCGTCTGACCACGATGGCGACAGCAGCGACAGCAGCGACAGCAGCGGCAGTAGCGACAGCAGCGGCAGTAGCTGCACCTTGCGCCGACCGGCCGCCGTCTTTGGGCTCTTGAAGCCGACGGTCCCGTCGCTCAGGTGCTCGGCGGTCTGGCGCACATCCACAGTGCGCTGCAGCACGCCGAGGTCCCGTCGGCTCAGAGCCAGGATCTCGCCCCTGCGTAGCCCCAACGGGATTCGAACCCGTGCCTCCACCTTGAGAGGGTGGTGTCCTAGGCCACTAGACGATGGGGCCGTAAGTGACGCGGGGAATGACTATAGCCGAGCAGCAAGAAACCCGGCAGCGGCTGGGTGCCGGGTTTCTCGGTGCCGGCTCTCTGGTGCCCACACACTACGCCCTCCCCAGCAGCTGCGCACTCTCCGCCAGCTACACCCTCTCCGCCAGCTACGCCCTCCCCTGCAGTGACGGCGTCCGCCCGGGGGCCGGACAGTCAGTCAGTCAGTCAGTCAGTCGGACGGTCAGTCGGACGAGGGCAGCGGCTTCGCGTCCTTGAGCGCAAGCGGCGTCCCGTCTACTGCCACGGTCCCCGCCCCCGCCTTCGTGCAAAGAACCTC
>JAKBBA010000302.1 GCA_021808665.1 Actinomycetes bacterium | reverse complement strand
GGGTGAGCGCCGCCGTGGCGGCAGCGGGGACCCTTCGGGCGGGAAGGTCACCGTGTCTGAGTGGTGGGGGCGGTGGTCGGCTACCCGTCAGGTGACTTCGTCTACCAAGGCGCGGGAGTTGTCTATTTGGGCGTGTCAGATCGAACCGGAGTTCGGGACGGTCCGCCTTGGCGATCTGCGTCGCAGTGACATCGCAGCTTGGACGGTGTCCATGTCAGGCCGGCTGGCCCCGGCGACGGTCACCCGCTGCCTGGTCACGTTGAAGAAACTCCTAGCGGACGCGGTGGCTGAGGGTTTGATCGCCGCTAACCCTGCTGCGATGGTGAAAGCGCCCCGCCAAACCCGGGTGGAACGCCGCTTCTTGACCGTCGACGAACTAGCCCGACTCGAACAAGCCATGACCCCCCGGTGGGCGCTGGTGGTCCCTTTCGCTGTGGCGACGGGTCTTCGCGTCGGCGAGATAGCCGCTTTGAGGGTGTGCGACGTGAACCTCGCTGCGGGTGAGGTGACCGTCCGGGCGACAGCGGTGAGCGTCCCCCTCGAAGTCTCAGGCGGTAGCCTTCGACGCCAGATTCACCCGGCGAAAACGTTCGCCGGCCAGCGCACCGTCCCCACCGTCACGCCTGCTCTGCGGGGCCGGCTGGCTGAGATGATCGACGAGCGGCGCCTAGGGCCGGGCGACTGGTTGTTCACCGGCCGGGACGGCGGGCCGATGACACCCGGGAACTGGCGTAACCGCACGTGGGCCACAGCCGTTACCAAGGCGGGGATCGCGGATCCGCAACCAACCCCCCACGCCCTCAGGCACACGGCCGTAGCCTTGTGGATCGCTACTGGCGTCGACCGTCTTACCGTCGCCCGGTGGGCGGGGCACGCCGACGCGGCGTTCATGGAACGCGTCTACGGCCACCTGTGGAGCGACGACCACGCGGACACCCGAAGCGCAATCGACGCCCTCCTCGGCGGCGGGCAAATACAAAAACTACGCCTAACCCGGAGAACAGCAGGCGCATAGCAATCGCCAGTAGGGGATCGCTGGCACGATTCCGTGCACGCGACCGTGCCTTTGCCCGCACAGGAGTCGAGTGGGCGCCGAACGCCGGTTCGGAGAGGACCTTGGGACGAGGTCCAGCCCTCGGCAGGCTGGGAGTCCGTGATTCCGCGCCTTGGGCGACGGCGACACGCGAGCGGGCGTTCTGGGGCGCCGGTTCTGCTCGGCCATAGTGAGGATTGCTGAATGAAATAGCCGTCGATCGGTCGCAGTTTCAGCACCCGCGCTCGGTCCGGCGGCACAGCGCGGATGAGCCAGTATGGCTGTATGTGGCGAACACTGAAGGGGCCTGTGCCGTATGTCGATGAGGGTGTCTTCTCCCAGGGGCGAGCAGGGGTTCGCTTCGAGTGGGGAATGGAAGGTGCGCCGGCAGTGTTGAGCCACCACGCGGCGCTGGTCGTGGTCGACGTCCTTTCGTTTAGCACTGCAACCACGATCGCCGTCGCCAAGGGCATTGCCGTCTACCCCCATGCCTGGCCCTCAAGTGAGGTTGAACAGTTCGCTAGACGTCACGGCGCAGCTTTTGCGGTTCGCCGACGACAGGTAGATGGCGACCACCCGTGGTCGCTTTCGCCGACCCACCTGATGGTCGCTCCTCATGTCGACCGTCTCGTTCTTCCCTCTCCCAACGGTTCAGCCATAGCCGCTGCCGCTGCCGCTGAGGTGGTGCTCGTCGGCTCCTTGCGCAACGCCTCTGCCGTGGGGCGCTGGCTGCACCAAAACAGCTTTGGAACAGTGGAGCGACCCGTGGTCGTCATCGCAGCAGGCGAGCGCTGGGCGTCCGGGGCGTTACGACCCGCGCTCGAGGACCTCCTCGGTGCCGGGGCAGTCATCGCCTCGTTCGACCCGGATCATGCGCTGTCCCCGGAAGCTAAAGCTGCTCGTGCAGCATGGATGGACGCTGCCAGCTGTCTACCTGACACCTTGAAGGCCTGCAGCTCTGGAGCCGAGCTCGCTGCCGCCGGCTACGAGTCAGACGTCCTTCTTGCTGCTGAGGGGGACGTCGAATCCGTAGTACCCCTCCTCGTCGATGGGGCCTTCCACCCGGCAGAGGCGTAGAACATACCGACCTGACACCCCTTCAACTATCGCAGTGCCCACGCGCGATTCGGCGATCTTCGTCGGCCTGGACACGGGCTCGACGACGTGCGGCTTGTGCCGAACGACGACGATCAGCGCAAGCCGAGCACCGCCAGGAGGGCGTCGTCGACGCCCCAGAGCTCTTCGTGGGAGAGGCGCCCGACGATGCCGCCGAGCCGGGTGGCGTCGACGGCGCCGATCTGCTCGACCAGGACTCGAGTGAACTCGCCGGCGATCTCGACTTCCGGTCGAAATGACGCCGGGCGCGCACTGCGAGACGTGGGTGCGACGATCACGACCGAGCGCGGCAGGAACTCGTCCGCCTGCACGACGACCGCAAAGCGGTCCCCGTGCTGCTCATGACCGACACCCTTCGGCAGGCGGAGCCGGTGGATGTCACCCCGGAGCACGAAGTGCTTCCATCAGCTGCGCGACGGCGAGCATCTCCTCACGGTCAGTCTCGTCGGCCTCCAAAGCGGCCACCTCGGCCGCCAGCTCGTGACTGCGGCGGCGGTGACGGACCTCGCCGAGCAGGGCGGTCCGGATGGCCTCGGACCGGCTCAGGCCCGTGGCCTCGAGCGCTCGCAGCGCCCTCTCCGCCTCCTCATCGAGTCTCACCGAGATCGCCCTCGCCACCACCCAAGCGTATCACGATCTGTCCTACAATACGCGCTGAACCGCGTTAACGTAGACGCACACCGGGCGCATAGCTGGATGATCTGCGCCATCCGACCGAGCTAGGGTTGCAGCGCAGGCCGAGCACCGATTCGGCGCGATAGGCGTGATCACGAGGTGCTGCTCGTTGGCGGCTGTGGGCGCACAGATCTGTCGGGGGTGACAGTGGTGCGTTTGTCGCGGATCGTTTCTACGGTCGTGGGTCTTCATCCATTGGGGCCCGGTGGCCTCGGCTGCGGAGTCCCATCGACTCGGGAGCTAAACCATGTCCACCACTACTTCGACCGCCGTCGTGGTCTACAGCCCCGGTGACGTCGATCCTGAACACGTTGCCCTGGCCGGGTTCCT
>JAKBBA010000301.1 GCA_021808665.1 Actinomycetes bacterium | reverse complement strand
TCGACATCACCCGCCTGCACGACGACCCGGGTACCAGCCCTCCCGGCGAGGACGAGCGTGGGTTTGCTCCAGGAGGCGGCGCATGGCTTGGTCAACCGTGCGTTCCGAGACGGGTTTTAATGACGAGATCCTCGTGGCAAATGTCTCTGCGGCGCCGCCACGATGGATCGAGCGCTAGACGTGGATGCACAATTTAACCTTGACCGCCGCATAAATAGCAGTATAGTACTTGTATCAGCTCAATTCGTAAACAACAGGTCACATCATGCTGATAAACCGAGATCATCTCACAGTCGAGCAGATGGAGGAACTCCTGGGAGATCAGGTGCGCCGCGCTCGCATCGCTCGAAACATGGATCAGGCGACACTGGCAGAGCGCGCCGACGTGTCGGTTCGCGCCGTGTCGAACCTTGAACTTGGGCGCGGCTCGTCGATGAAGACGCTGGTGGCGGTACTGAGGGCTCTCGGTCGACTGGACTGGCTCGAGTCGCTAGCGCCTTCGATGGGGGTGTCCCCGATGCAGCTGCTCCTCGCGAAGCAGCGCTCACCGCAGCCGCGACGTCGGGTACGTCGTCCGCGTGGCGAGAGTGCCTGATGTCTTACGAACCCGTCGACGTCATCGAGGTTCGGTGCTGGAACACGCGTGTGGGCGCCATCGCTCGTGACCCGAACTCGGGGTTCTACGTCTTCGAGTACGACCGAGCTTGGGTCAGGGGCGGGGTCGAGCTGGCGCCGATCTGGATGCCGACGACGCAGCGGGGTCCGTTCGTGTTTCCGGCGCTGTCCGTCGGGACATATCACCGTCTGCCGGCGCTGGTTGCTGATGCGCTGCCAGACGATTTCGGCAACGCGCTGACGACGGCCTATCTGGCGAGCGAAGGTGTCCGCGCCGAGGACATCACCCCGCTTGACCGCCTCGCCTACCTGGGGAGTCGTGGCATTGGGGCGCTGGAGTTTCGACCCATGCGCGGACCTAGGACGCGCAAGGCAACAGCCATCGAGTTGTCTGAGCTCGTCGTGGCAGCGAGGAGTGCACTCAAAGGCGAGATTACGACCGAGGGAGAGATCACGGGTGCGCTGAAACACCTGCTCGCGGTGGGTACTTCAGCCGGCGGTGCTCGCGCCAAAGCGGTGGTTGCGCTGAACCCGGCGACGGGCGAGCTGCGGTCGGGCCAAGTGCCAGCGGACCCGGGATTCGAGCAGTGGCTTTTGAAGCTCGATGGAGTCGGCGAGGACCCAGGCCTGGGGGCGCCCGCACACTATGGCCGGATCGAGTACGCGTACCACCTGATGGCCGTCGAGGCAGGGATTCGCATGACCGAGTGCCGGCTGTTCGAAGAGGGCGGACGTGCGCACTTTATGACGCGGCGCTTCGACCGGACGGACGACGGCGCGAAGGTCCATGCCCAGACACTCTGCGGGATGGACCACTTGGACTTCCGTGAGGTCGACGCTCACGACTACGCGCAGCTGTTCTTGGTCGCCGAACGCCTGGGTCTGGGCCCGGTTGCGGCGCAGGAAGTGTTCCGCCGTATGACCTTCAATGTTGCAGCTGCGAACTGTGACGACCACACGAAGAACGTCACGTTCCTCCTTCCCGAAGATGGGTCCTGGACGTTGTCGCCCGCGTACGACCTGACCCATGCACACGCGTCATCGAGCAGATGGATACGCCAGCATTTGATGGCGGTCAACGGCAAGGACGCGGGGATCACGCGAAGCGATGTGCGTGAGGTCGGTGAACGCTTCGCCGTACCACGAGCTACGGAGGTGGTCGAGCAGGTGCTATCCGCCGTGTCTGCGTGGCCGTGTTTCGCGGAGAAGGCGGGGGTACCGGAGGTGACGACGAAACAGATCGCAGAGGACTTGACAAAATGGTCCGAGCCGCTTCGCGCGTGACGCGTCATGAGGAGTCCGGCCTCGATTTGACACAATGACCGCTGGGAAGCCTCGACCGAGCCGCATTGCGACCTCGACCGCCACGGCGGCCTCCGTCCCTGGCCCGAGCCATCTCTTCGAATGGCAAGACGGGCCGAGCGTGGTTCACACGCGCCGGATGTGCCGCTTGACCTTCAAGGAGTCGAGCAGGTGATGGATGTCATCCGGGTCGGAGGTCAGCACTTCGCAGCCCGGACGGTCCGCTGCAACGAGAGCGACGAGGGCATCGAGCACGTCGGAAGTGGCCGCCACCGCCAGCAGCTCGCCGGCCCGACGTGACGGCAGATTGTCAGCCACGACGACCTCTGTCCCGGACAGCACTTGCGCTAGCCGAGCTTGCCGGCCACCTCCTCTCCAGGCTTGGGCGATGATCGGTGCGACGACCACAGGACGCTGTCCCGCCCGTTGCACCTCGGCGATCAGCGCCTAGGTGTCTCGCTCCCCGCGGTCCAAGGCGATGAGCGCCCCGGCGTCAAGAATCCTCACGCAGCAGGTGGCTTGCGGTGCCGAGCCATGGGCTGCCAGGCCGGGCGCTCCCTGGCTGCGAGAATGTCGTCATCGGTGATGACGCCCGATTCGGCCTCATACGCAGCAACTGCCTCGGCGAGCCGCTCCCTGGCGAGCCGCTCGGCCATGGCCTGAGCGATCCAGGAGCTGACATTGCCCCGATCGGCCCGGGAGCGGACTTCCTCCACCAATTCAGCCGGGAGCGTCACGGTCAGCCTGGGCATCGTACGATCCATGAGCTTCAGTATGACACGAGTCCTACCAGTTGGGGCACCATCCCCCGGATGACCTCTCCGACCAGGCGGACTACCCGTCCCGTGACTTTACCGCGGAGGACCCCAACGGCAATCACTGGACCTTTGTGACGTTCGCCGGGTAACCACCCGAGGGTCGCTGCCACATCGAGTTTCTGGGGTTCGCGACACGAAGTGGGTCGAGGTGACGCGCCCTTTCGATTACATTCGTGGGATCGCCGAACCGTTGAAAACGAGCGGCCGGGTGGTCGTGGCCAAGTAACGAAAGTTCGCGGGAAGCTATTCGGCAGTTAGGTCAACTTTTGCCGGATGTGTACGACAAGGAGGACCAAATGTCACGCGTGCGTGTCCACAATTTCTCGATTTCACTCGACGGTTTCGGCACGGGCGAAGGCCAAAGCCTGGAATCGCCCTTCGGGCATGCCGGCCAGAGGCTGACCGAATGGTTCTTTCCGAC
>JAKBBA010000068.1 GCA_021808665.1 Actinomycetes bacterium | reverse complement strand
GAGCGCCATCGCCCGCCGCAGTGTCGGGGAGTAACGTTGAGGTGTGGCAGCGTCTCACAAACTATCTAGGGTCAAACTTGGAGCCATGGGAATCGTTGCAGCGGCCCTCGCCGCTGGGTGTGGATCCTCAGCCAAGTCCGTCCTGCCACCTGTTGCGACAACCACGTCCACTCCGCCAGCGCCGTCGACAACGGTCACTGTTACGACGACGACGACGACGACCACGACCACGGTCCCCGGCGCCACGACCACCACTACACCGCCCTCCAGCGGGACCCGCACGGTTGTGTACCCGCTCGGGATCGACATGCGCGCTGGCCCGTCGACGTCGGCGAAAGTTCTCGGCACCCTCGTGAGGGGAGCAGAGGTCACCGTCAACTCCTACAACCCGGCCTCCGGCGGGTGGCTGAACGTCAAAGGAGTATCTGTCACCGGCTGGATCAGCGCCAATCAGCAGCTGACCGCACCGGGAACGTTCTATCCTTTCGCGTCAGCGAGCGGCAGCTTCTCGACCTTGTACCCCACAACGTGGTCAGCGACGGCCACGTCGTCGGGTGGTGCAGTCCTTCGAAGCGCCTCGGGCACAGAGACAGTCTCGTTCTCGACCGGTGCGTCCGTGTCGGCCCTTCCGCCGCTGCCGGCGGGTTTCCAGCCGCTGTCGTCCCAACAGCTCCTGGTCTGCGGCGTGACGGGGCACCTCCTGTCGTATACCCGCGGCTCCGCCACGACAACCTCCGTTGCACCCCAGGGGCAGGCCGTGCCCGAGCCGTACCTTGCCGTCATCGACCTGGCGATCGACAAGACCCATGCTCTCGGCATCCAGGCAAACTTGACGAGTCCTACTCAGATCTCGACGGTCATCTCAATTGCGAGCTCGGTGACGTTCCCAGCGAAAGTCTGCGGAGCGTGACCACGGACGTATCGTGTGGTTCGGTAGCGCTCCCGCCGCTCTTCAGTTAACGATGCTGGCGCCGTTGCTCGCTATCACGGATCGGTACCAAGAAAAACTCGCCTTCGGTATCCTCCGCCCGCTCGGATAGTCGACCCAGACGAGGCCGAAGCGCCTCGAGTAGCCGAAGGACCATTCGAAGTTGTCCATGAGGCTCCACGCGAAGTAGCCGCGGACGTCCACGCCTTTGCCGATGGCTTCGCGCAACGCTGTGAGGTGGCTTCGCAGATAGGAGATCCTCGCCCCGTCCCCGATAGCGCCGTCAGGGTCGACATAGTCGTCGCAGGCGGCACCGTTCTCTGTGACATAGATCGGCGGGGCCTGATATTCCTCGTGAAGACGCACCAGCAAGTCGGCAAAGGCCGCCGGGTCTTCCTCCCAACCCATCGCAGTGCGCTTGAAATTGGGACGTCTCACGTGCAGGGCTCGGAGGTCGTCGAGGACCGGATCGCTCTCGATGCGTCCGATGTCGAAGCCCAGCTGTCTGGCTGCGTCGACGCGCCCCCGCTCGGCGACCACCGTCGAGGTGTAGAAGTTGACGCCGAGGAAGTCGATGGGCGTCGATATGACTTCAGAGTCTCCGTCCAACGCGACTTCAAAAGCCCCGAAGGGAGCGTAGTGCTCCACCATGTCGGCGGGGTACGAGCCCCGGAGGACAGCGTCGAGATACAGCCTGTTCGACTGACCGTCGACCCTACGCGCAGCGTCGACGTCGTCAGGATGATCACTTGCGGCTATCGCCGTGGTGAGGTTGAGGGTGATGCCAACCGGAGCACGGTCGTTGGCCCGAAGCGCCGCAACCGCTAGGCCGTGGCCGAGGAGCAGGTGGTGCGTGCTAGAAATCGCCGCCCTCACGTCCCTTCTGCCCGGTGCATGAAGGCCGCGGCCGTAGCCGAGCCAAGCCGAGCACCACGGTTCGTTGAGCGTGATCCAGCGATCCACCCGCCCTTGAAGCGCCTCGCCCACCACCGCTGCGTAATCGGCGAAGCGCATCGCAGTGTCGCGGGCGGTCCAGCCCCCGGCGTCCTCCAGTGGCTGGGGAAGGTCCCAGTGGTAGAGGGTCGCCATCGCAGCGATACCCCGCACTGCGAGACCGTCCACGAGCCGGCGGTAGAAGTCCAAGCCAGCGGGATTTGCGGACCCAGCTCCGTCTGGCTGGACTCTCGGCCACGAAATGGAGAACCTGTACGCGCGAAGACCCAGTTGCGCCATGAGATCCAGGTCCTCTTCGAGACGATCGTAGTGGCTGCAGGCTGTGTCACCGGTGTCGCCATTGCGGACCGCACCGGGCTTATGGGAGAACACGTCCCAGATGGATACGCCGCGCCCGTCGCGGCGGACCGCACCTTCGATCTGGTACGCCGCCGTCGCAGCACCCCACACGAAGCCTTCCGGAAACCCGTCGCCGGTCCCAGCAACCACGAAGCCCTCCTCGAGAAATGATGCGCAATCACGCGGCAGGCTTCGACACTAGTGCCACCGGGAGTTACCGCCGAACCGAGTAGGAATCTTGGTTGACGTCACGTTGTCCGTCTGCAATAGTTGGGCATCACTTTTAAAAGTATGTTTCATTTCTCGAAAGTCAGCTAGTTGGGGAGGGACGTAAATGGATAGACTTATCTCACACAAGCGCAAGGCACTTGGCGCAACTATCGGAGCGCTTTGTCTGCTGGGGGCTGCATGCGGCTCGACGAAGAGCTCGAGCGTGTCGAGCCCGACAACTGTGGGCGGGTCGGCGACATCGTCGACGCCTCAGGCGACGTCAGCCGCCAGCACGCCGACTCAGACGATCAACGTGGGCGTCCTCCCGATTGCAGACGTGGCGCCTTTGTATTTGGGCATCAAACAAGGATTCTTTGCGGCACAGCATCTCAACGTCACGATTCACAGCCTTCAAGGTGGAGCAGCTGTCGCAAGTGCAGTCGTCGGAGGTTCCCTACAGTTCGGATTCGGTGCGACCGCGAATATCGTCCTTGCGCGCGCCCATGGGCTTCCCCTGCAGTTCGTAGCCAACGGTGACCAGGCCGGGTCAACTGCATCAACCGACTGGTCCGGGATCCTCGTAAGCGCCAACAGCGGCATCACCTCAATCTCGCAGCTCGCGGGCAAGACCATCGCCGCGAACGCCACCCAGGGCGAGAACGAGCTCGCTCTTGACGCCATACTGCTACGCAATGGTGTGCAGCCCTCGTCGGTGCATGTGGTAGCCCTCGCGTTCCCGACGATGCCTGCCGCGTTGACTTCGGGCCAGGTGCAAGCGGTGACCGAAGTCGAGCCGTTCGTGTCCTCTATACAGGCGAAAGGAGGCAAGTTGCTCAGCCCGCTCTTCGAGGGCGAGCAGCCTTCGGAAATGGTCGCTGGCTACTTCGCTTCCTCGAAGGAGATTAGTAGCGACCCGGCACTGGTCACCCGGTTCGTCACCGCTATGAACAAGTCGCTCGCATACGCCGCAGCCAACCCGGCCGCCGCCCAGGCGATTATTCCGACCTATACGAGCATCCCGGCGGCGGTCGCGTCCAAACTGATCTTGCCCGTTTGGAGCCCGACACTCAACACGTCGAGCATCCAAGCCCAAGAGCAATTGATGCTGAAGTTGGGATGGATCAAGTCCTCAGTAGCAGTCTCCAGTCTCGTCTGGGCCGGTGCAAACGGCTGAGATAGGCTCCGCGGCGGACGGCGTGCGCTTGGCCGATCCGAACCTCGTCGGCCCAGCCTCAGAAGCTCCGCGAAAGCTATTCCGGCGCTCTAGGCCGGACTTGCGCCGGGCCGCAAGACAGCTTGGCGGCGTCGTAGTTGCCGTAGGGGTATGGGAAGTCGTGAGTCTTAGTGGAGCTGTCACAAACCAGGCGCTCGCTAGTGTCAATGACACCGCCGCGGCGATTTGGACTCACGCTGGATCACTGTTCGGCGCCGGAGGCGCCACCCTCGAAGCTTGGGCCGTCGGTTTAGCGATTGCGACCACCGCCGGGATCGTCCTCGGCACCGTCGTGGGCCGCTCTAAGATCGCCGAGGCGTCGACCGAGATCCTGGTCAGGATGATGAGACCCTTACCTTCGCTTGCCCTAATTCCGATAGCGATACTTGCCTTCGGACTCGGCCTCAAGATGACTGCGGGACTCGTCGCGTTCACATCGTTCTGGCCGATCTTCATCAATACGCGTTACGGGGTCCGCCAGGTGGACAATCTGTTCATCGAGACAGGCAGAATGCTGGACCTAAAAGGTGCGTCGATGCTCGTCCGCGTCATCATTCCTTGCGCAGCCCCGCTGATCGCCAGCGGTATCCAGGTGGCTTTTGGGTTGGCATTGGTCGTGACAGTGTCGGTAGAGCTCGTAGGAGGCACCGGCGGCATCGGCTCGTTCGTACTGCAAGCTCAGCAGGCCAACGAAGTGCCCTTGATGTATGCGGGTATCGTCGCTGGTGGGACACTCGGGTGGCTCTTGAACATCGCCTCAACGGCGGTATCAACTCGACTGCTTCCCTGGGCGGATCGCAGGGAGTTCCCGGCATGACCGTCGCAGTGCGCACCATCGAAACATCTCGGCAACGCAGGCGGCGCGTCGGCTACTGGGGCCTCGGTTGGCTGGGCCTGGCTCTCGCCGCCCTTACCTGGCAGATCGCTTCGGTGCTGTGGGGAAGCTCGATAATCCCAACGTTCACGGCATCGGCCGCACGGTCCTGGGATCTTCTGGACAGTTCGGTGCTCACCAAAGACCTGATCCCCTCGGTGGAGCGAACTCTTCTCGGCTTCTCGATCAGTGCAGTCCTCGGCGTAACGGTAGGGATGCTGACCGGGTACTACCGGGCGTTGACCGACTGGACCAAAGCCGTCTTCGCGTTCATGCGTTTCATGCCGACACCGCTATTGGTGCCTGTCGCACTCGTCGTGTTCGGGCTCGGCGGCAAGATGGTCGTCGCGATCATCGTCACAGCAGCGGTCTGGCCCGTCTTGATCAACACTGCAAACGCGACAGCGGCCATCGACCCGACCGTCGTCGACACTGCGCGAACTCTGGGCCTCAAAGGAAGGGCGCTACTTCAAAAGGTGCTCCTCCCTGCGGTGAGCCCGCAAGTCTTCGCCGGCCTGCGCGTTGCGATCAGCGTCTCCTTGGCCGTGATGGTCGTGTCGGAGATCCTCGGCGGCGGGTCGGGAATCGGCTATTTCATCGCTAGTGCCCAGCAGTCCTTCCGGATCACCGCAAGCTACGCCGGCGTACTGGTGCTGTGCCTTCTCGGGTGGGCGTTCGACACCCTCTTCTTGCTCGCCGAGGCCCGGCTGCTCGCCTGGCAACGCGGGACGGTCGGGGGCGGCCAGTATGGCTGACCCGATTCTCTCACTTCGACACCTCGGGGTCACGCTGCACGGAAGAGACGGCTCGGTCAACGAGGTAACCGCCGACCTCAGCCTCGACCTCGGTCGCCGTGAGTTCGTGAGCATCGTCGGGCCCTCGGGGAGCGGCAAGACGACACTCCTTCGTGCAGCTTCAGGGCTTCGCCGGCCGGACCGAGGAGAGGTCCTATTCGACGGACAGCTGCTCGGCGATGTGGCACCGGGGATATCGATCGTGTTCCAGGAGTACAACAAAAGTCTCTTCCCGTGGATGTCGATCGGGAAGAACGTGTCACTCGGGGCACGGAGGTTGCCGCAAGCACAACGTCAAAGCCACGTCGACGGGGCACTAGCGAGCGTTGGGCTTGAAGGCTTCGCATCGAGGTACCCGTGGGAGCTGTCCGGGGGAATGCAGCAGCGTGCCGCTTTGGCGCGTGCAATGGTTTCGGACCCGAAGTTGCTCATGATGGACGAGCCGTTCGCTTCCGTCGACGCTCTCACCCGAGGCCACCTCGAAGACGTTGTAGCGGACCTGTGGGAGCGTTCGTCGTTCGCAGCGCTTCTTGTAACCCACGACGTTGGCGAGGCCGTCTACCTCAGTGACCGGGTACTCGTGCTTTCTGCTAGGCCGTCCCGGATTCTTGCGGAGATATCCGTCGACCTGCCTCGACCGCGATCACAGCGCCATACCCGGCTCCTTCCCCGCTTCGCCGAGCTCGAAGCCGAAGTCTTGAGCCACGTCGAGTCGGCCGGTCGCAGTACAGCGCTAACGCGTCCTGCATCGGTAAACGAGACGCAGCCTAGGGAGCACCTAGCGTGATCTCAGTCGGTGATGCTGCCTACGAAACCTGCAGGGACCTCGGACTGACGACCATGTTTGCCAACCCCGGCTCGACCGAGATCCCGTTTCTGTGCAGGTCCGACAGCGGAATCCGGTTCGTCCTCGCCCTTCATGAAGGTTCCGTCGTCGGCGCAGCAACCGGGTTCGCGTTGGCTACTGGCGATCCGTCCCTCGCAGTTCTGCATACGGCCGCCGGATACGGGAACGCAGTCGGTGCACTCGCTACTGCCCGGGTCAACCGCGCCCCGCTCGTGGTCATCGTCGGCCAGCAGGACCGCCGTCACCTGCCGCTCCGACCGTTCCTCGCAGGTGACCTCGATGGGCTGGCAGGCTCCTACCCGGTGTGGCGCTGCCAACCGGCGCTTGCGACCGACGTTCCGGGATCGATCGAACAGGCGTGGCACGAAGCCAAGACGCGGCGCGGCCCGGCCGTAGTCGTGGTCCCCATGGACGACTGGGACGCAGAGGCGAAGCCGGGAAGCCGGGTTGCTGCCCGCCGTATCGTCGACGCATCCGCCGCCGATCCGCGCGCAATCGAAGATTTGGCAGCTCTCATAGAGACGTCTGCCTCACCGGCGATTGTTGCTGGAGCCGCGGCCGACAGCGAGGAAGCCTGGCAGGCGACCGTCTCCCTCGCGGAGCGGCTGCAGGCTCCGGTATGGCAGGAGGCATTTGGTGCGAGGGCAGGTTTCCCCCAGGACCATCGACTGTTCGCCGGCCACCTACCGTCGAGCCGGGGACGACTGCGCTGCTCGCTTCGACAACACGATCTCATAGTGGTCATCGGCGCTCCCGCATTCCGGCAGTACCCGTACGAGTCGGGGCCGCTCGTAGAAGAGGGGGTCCGGGTTGCGATGGTCGTAGACGACCCCGAAGTGGCTCACCATAGCCCGGCCGATCTCGCGATCATCGGGCCGATTCCCGCAGTGATTAGTCGACTAGCCAACCTGGTCACCGTGCGGCGCCCCCGGCAGAACCAAGCGGAAAGTGATGCAATCGCCATGCTAGAGGGGAGCCCTGCGGCGACAGGATCTACCCACGTGCTCCGGCCTTCCGACGTGTTCCGCGGCCTCGCACGCCGAGTCGACGAAGACTGTGTCGTAGTCGAAGAATGCCCGTCAAGCCGTCCGGACCTGCACAGGATTCTCCCGGCCCGCCGTCCACTCGGGTTTGTCAGCGCAGCCATGGGCGGCCTCGGCTTCGCAATGCCGGCTGCGGTCGGTATTCGAATGGGCCTACCGGAACGACAAGTCGTGGCGGTCACAGGTGACGGTTCCGCCTTATACGGCATTCAGGCTGTCTGGACAGCAGTTCACTACAAGGTCGCAGTCGTCTTCGTCGTACTGTCGAACGGCCGCTACGCCATAATGGACCACCTCGCCACGCGGCGAGGCATGCCAGGGCCATGGCCCTCTTTCAGCGAGATCAACATCGCGCAGATCGCTCGGGGTTTCGGCTGCAGCACCCGTCGTGTCGAAGGGCACCGCGAGCTCGAGGATGCACTGGACGAAGCAGTGAGCCACTGGACTCGAGCAGACGAGCCGCTTCTCATCGACGCCGTCGTGGGCGACGGCTCAGAGTTCACGCCGTGATCAATCGGCGCGTCACAAACGAAAGGAGATACACCACATGAAACTCGTCACTTTCGACGAAGGCCGCGTCGGTCGCCTGACAGACGGTCAGATAGTCGAGTTGGACTGCCCTTCCCTGCGGACCTACTTCGAACTGGAGGGCGCCGTGCGCGAGACGGGAGCAGTCCTCGCCTTGGACTCCGTCCGACTGCGAGCACCGATCGTCCCGAAGAAGTTCTTTCACACCGCCGGGAACTTCCGCGAGCACCACGAGGACCTAGCCCGGGTCAGTTGGTCCCATCCGGTCAACAAAGGGATCGTCTTTTTCCAGAACGTGGACGCGATTATCGGGCCCGAGGATCCGATCGTCTACCCCGGGAAGCTCACCGAGGAACTGGACTACGAACTGGAGCTGGCTATCGTGATATCGAAGCCCGGCAAGTTCTTCAGCGCAGACGAAGCGGCGGACCACATCGGCGGCTACGTTGTCTTCAACGACATCACCGCCCGTGACATCCAACGACGGGAGATGGAATCAGGCGTCTTTTCCTTCTCAAAGGCGATCGATACGTTCTGCCCCCTCGGCCCTTACGTCGTGACCGCCGACGAGGTGGGCGACCCGCATGATCTCGACATGGAGCTCCGTGTGAACGGGCAGGTTCGCCAGAAGTCCAACACCAGTCGAATGTCTGTGTCGATCCCACAGCTCGTCGCCTACCACTCGCCACAGGTCTATTCGGCAGGCGACCTTCTTACCACCGGCACGATCGCTGGGGTCGCAGCAAGCACCAGCGACCCGTTCGCGAACTACCTCAAGCCCGGGGACGTGGTCGAAGCGGAGATCGAGAAGCTCGGTATCCTGCGCAACCGGGTTATCGCTTGGGAGGAAGCTCATGACACTCCCGCTCCGACCGGCGACGAATGGCTTTAGCCCATTCCGATCTACCGGAATTCTACCGAAAGGATGCAAAGAATATGACATTGACGCCGACACAAGAGGCGAGGCCACGCCAACTCAGCTTTCCACAGACAGTGTTTCCCCGCTTCGAAGGCAAGTGGGTGCTCGTGACGGGAGCCGGCACGGGGTTCGGCGCGACCCTGGCCCTGCGCGCCGCCGCCGAGGGGGCGAACGTGGTCGTGCACTACCACGCTTCTGAAGAGGGAGCCCGTCGAACTGCTTCGGGGGTCGAAGCGCTCGGCCGACAATCAGCCGTCCTGCAGGCTGACATCAAAAGCTGGTCGGACATCAAGGCGATGACCGAACAGGCCTGGACGCTGACCGGTGGCCTCGATGTGCTCGTCAACAACGTCGGCGACATCGCCACCGATCAGATGTCGTGGCGTGACATCGACGAGGCCGTAATCGACCGGGTTCTGGCTGTCGACATCAAAGGAACCATGTTGATGATGCACGAGAACGGCCTGCGGATGCTCGACCGCGGGCGTGGGTGCATAGTCAACATCGGCTCAACTGTCGTGGTGCGCGGCAGCCCGAGAGCCCCCCAATATGCCGCAGGCAAATACGGGATGCTCGGCCTCACCAAATCGTACGCCGCGGCTTTCGCTCCGACCGTAAGAGTCAATGCGTTCGGTCCTGGCTTCATGGAGACCGAGTCCACTTTGGGCCGCGAGGACTGGAACAACGGGCGTCGCCAGCGCGTGATCTCCCAGACCCCGATGAGCCGGGTTCCACCTCCTGAGGAGCTTGCCGCTGCAGCGTTGTGGTTGGCGACCGACGACGCCTCCCACATGACCGGCAACTTCATCATGTGCGACGGCGGCTACAGCATGATCGGGGCCTGACATTGAATGAGCTTCAGGGCGACCGCCGCCGCAAGGCGCACAGCCCGTCGAGGACCGCGTCAACCCGGCGACGATGATCCCACGTCTCGCGAACCTGGCCGGCCGGGCCTCGATTTGGTGGGAATCCGGCGCGCTCGACGTCTTCGACGCGAGCGGCGGTCGCTGGGGCCCGGAGCCGCTTTCATTGTTCGATGACTGGGACCGTTTCTGGGGTTGGGCAACGAACCTTGAACCGGTTTCTGAGGGCGCCGTCGATGTGTCGCTTCTCGGACCGCCCGTTCCGAAGCCCCGCCAGGTGTTTGCTATCGGGCTCAACTACCGCGATCACGCAGCTGAAGCCGGGTATGACACCGACGGGTTGCCGCAGGTTTTCACCAAATTCCCGAGCTGCCTGGGCGGACCCGCCAGCACCGTCGCAGCTGTTGGGAGTCGCATGGATTGGGAGGTCGAGCTGGTGGCGGTCATCGGTCGCCACGCAGAAAAGGTCAAGGAACAAGACGGTTGGCGATTCGTAGCCGGTTTGATGGTCGGCCAGGATCTCTCGGCGCGCGACGTTCAGCTCGCCGGGGCCGCCCCGCAGTGGAGTCTCGGCAAATCCTTCAAAGGATTCGGGCCGACCGGTCCGGCTGTGGTTGCGCCCAGTGCTCTCGACGACCCGGACGACCTGGAGATCGAATGCAGCCTCAACGGCAAAGTGATGCAACACGACCGTACCTCGAAGATGATCTGGTCGGTGCCGCAGCTCGTCGCCCGCCTGTCGTCGGTGTGCGCGCTCTGGCCCGGCGATCTCATTTTCACGGGGACGCCAGCCGGTGTCGGCAATCGCCGTGACCCGCAGATTTACATGGGTGCGGGAGACAGGCTCGTCAGCCGGATCGCCGGTCTCGGCGAGATCACCGTCGACGTCGTCGAAGCCCTGTAGCCGCTGCCGCCGCTGCGAGACCTGCGCTAATCGCTGCGCCGCCGGCGAATACCGCCCCCGAACCCACGGTCGCATAGAGCGGCGCGCCGGTAACCGCGGCGATACCGGCCGCTGCGGTTCCCGCTGCGCCGAACCAGCCCTGGCCAGTCGCCGCCCGCTCGTCGGGGAAGACCTCACCAACGAGCGCGTACCCGCTCGGGACGGCCACAGACTGCACACATGCTTCCGCGACGCCGAGCAAGGTGATCACTACAGGCGACGGCACGAACCCGTAGCTCGCCATGAAGCAGTCCGCGATCACTAGCGCTACTGCTGCGCAAAGCAGAGGTCCGCGCCGCAGAGCGAGACGACCTCCGAGCGGTGCGAGCACCACGAACGGTGCTCCGAAAAGCGTCAGGCTCAGGCCGATCAGAAGGGCGCTCGCACCCCGATCGGTGAGCAGGCGCGACCAAAGCGCGTCGTACAATCCGTTGGGCAGCTGCGCAGCAGCGCCGACGAGCAAGACGACGACCACCATGCGGATCGGGATTCCCCGCAACTGCCAGCTCTCGCTCGCGCTGGGTGCTTCGGGCGTGTCCACGTCCGGGTCGGGCCTGTCGAGTACCACGGCTGCGCCAAGCAACCCGGCAAGGAGAAAGCCCACCGCCAGGAACGGGAGCCGGATACCACCGAGTGAGTAGAGGACGCTTCCGAGCAACGGTCCGATTGTGATCCCGGCCATCATCGACGACGAGATCCTTCCAAGGCGTTGACCGCGCTCGGCGCCGACGCGTCCCGCCCCCGCTTGGCGAAGTGCCGCAGGGAGGAGGATCCCGAAGGCCACTCCGCCCGCTGCCCGGGCAGCGACGAGAAGCCACAGACTTCCAACTGACGCGAAGCAGAGCTGCGACGCCGCCCCTACAGCCAGGCCAGCAAGCAGAACCCGTCGGGAGCGAGTTCCGTCCAGATGCGGGGTGATGGCGAGCTGGGCGATCAGGCCGGCAAAGAAACTGGCCCCCGACATCATCCCCAGCCCGTATGTCGGCAGGTGGTCATCCTTTTGAATCGTCGCGAGTAGTGGGAATAGGACACCTACACCGACAGCTTCCAGGGCGACTGCAGAAGCCAGTACGATGAACAACAGATCGGTACCGGTGGATCCTCGGCCTCGCGGTGCGTGCACCGTCGACTCGGGGCTCTCGGGCATTTCTTCATGCTACGGGCCGCGTTGACGGAAGCGCCGAGGGTGTGAGCTGCGAAAGGTAAACCGGCCCGTCTGTAGCGTTGGGGCCGTCCCACTACTATCGAGGTCATGCCACGACCAGCCTGGGCCGATGGACTCGCAACCTGGAGGGAGGACGAGATCCTGGAGGCGTTGTATCCGACGCCGGCTCTCGGGCCGCCCCCCGATGCGGACGCAAACCCGCCCGCATCGTCCCTCGACGGCCAAGCGACGTCGGCCGCTCAGTGGGTCGACCGTGAGGATCCGACGCGCGGCGTTCGCCGGGTCCGACTCCGGACTTTCATCGAGGATCTCGACCGCCCGCCGGCGGGAGTAGACGACGTCTATCTGAGGCTGCATCTCCTTTCGCACCGTTTGGTCGTGCCGAACGACGTCAACCTCGACGGTATCTTCGGGATCCTCCCGAATGTAGCGTGGACCTCGCTAGGGCCAATCCACCCCTCCGACCTGCCATCGGTCCGCTCTAAAGCCGCCGTGGCCGGCCTCCACCTCGAAGTGCACTCGGTCGACAAATTCCCGCGTATGGCGGACTATGTGGTCCCGTCTGGCGTTCGCATAGCTGACGCTAGCCGGGTGCGCCTAGGCGCCTACCTCGCTTCGGGCACTACCGTAATGCACGAGGGTTTCGTCAACTTCAACGCAGGAACCCTCGGCACAGCGATGGTCGAAGGCAGGATCAGTCAGGGAGTCGTCGTAGGCGACGCGTCGGATATTGGTGGAGGGGCGTCCACCCAGGGAACGCTGTCGGGCGGCGGCAAGGAACGGGTAGCGTTAGGTAAGCGCTGCCTTCTCGGCGCGAACTCCGGGCTCGGGATTGCGCTCGGAGACGACTGCGTCGTCGAAGCGGGACTGTATTTAACGGCGGGAACGATTGTCTCGCTGCCGGACGGAACAAGACTTAAGGCACGGTCCTTGAGCGGGCGCTCCGGCCTCCTGTTTCGCCGCAACAGCCTGAGCGGCGCCGTCGAGGTTCTGCCTCGAACATCCTCGTGGGGTGACCTCAACTCTGACCTGCACGTCTCGCAATAGTAACGCAACTAAGTTCGACGGGATCTATCCTTAAGGCTGACCATGTTGGCGAAACAAAGACGGTTCCTCATCCTTGACCAGGTCCGACGCTCCGGTGGGGTGAGAGTCTCGGAACTCACCCAGATGCTCGCCGTCTCGGACATGACTATCCGGCGTGACCTCGACATTCTCGCCCGTGAGGGTTTGCTGGAGAAGGTACACGGCGGCGCTACGATCAACGGCCACCTGTCAACCGAGGAGCCTGGCTTCGAAGCCAAAGCCAACAGGGAGCTGCGAGAGAAGGACCTCATAGCGAGCTCCGCAGCAGCCATGATCATGCCCGGCTCGGCGATAGCGCTGTCAGCCGGGACGACTACATACGCCCTTGCGCATCACCTTCCTGGCATTGCAGGCCTTACCGTGGTGACGAACTCGATCCGCATCGCCGACGTTCTTTGGTCATCGGGGAACATAGAGCCGACCGTAATCCTCACCGGCGGCGTGCGCACACCATCGGACGCCCTCGTCGGGCCGATTGCCCTCAATACAGTCAGGTCGCTGCACTTCGACGCCGTGTTCATGGGCGTCCACGGCATGGCCGAGCGTACAGGTTTCACGACACCTAATCTCACCGAGTCCGAGGTCAACCGGGCACTCGTCGAAGCCGCCAGGCGGCTCGTCGTCCTCGCCGACCACACCAAATGGGGCGAGATCGGTCTGTCCACCTTCGCTTCTCTAGGCGAGGCAGATGTGCTCGTCACCGACGACGCTATATCGGCTGAAGCCCGCAGCGTACTCGCAGACGCGGTCGGCGAGCTCTTAGTCGTCCCAACCAGTGCCGATCTGACGCCGGGCGATGTGACACGACTCTCGGATCGCGCCGGCGGCAGGCCAGGTGCCTCAGCTTGAATCCCCAATCAGGGCCGGATTCACCGCCAGTTGCTGGATCAGTCTTCGCCTACCTCCGCGGCGGCGGTGTAGCCGTTCTTTTGGACACGTCCGGTCCGGGACTTCCGTCGATCCTGTACTGGGGCGCGGACCTCGGCACACTGACAGACGAGCAAGCGGCCGCCTTGGTGGCCGTGACGGTCCCCGCAGTCGCACACGCCGGCCTAGATAACCCCGAGCGTTCGGCCGTTGTAGCCGAGCGGTTTCGTGGCCAGGCGGCCCCCCTCGGGATCTCCGGACGCAGGCCCGACGGCAGCGGCTGGTCCGTGCGTCTGCTACGAGATCTCCCCCGGAGCGTCGCGACACTGGAACACGTTGTCCGTGCACGCGAAGGTGACCCAGCAATCGACGAGGCGCACAAGCCGCGGTCGTGGGACCGGCTGCATTCGACCGCCTCAGATCGCGACGCCGGGTTGGAGGCATCGGTCGACTTCGCAATCGACGCCAGCGGGATCCTCACGCTGCAGGCGTCTGTTACCAACACTGCAGACACTCCTTTCCAACTCGATTCGCTGGCACTGTCATTGCCGGTTCCTGAGAGGGCGGCCAAGATCCTCTCCCTTTCAGGTCGATGGGGTTCCGAGCGAATAGCTGATCAGCTACCGGTCACCTTCGGAACGTGGCTGCGCGACACTACGGAGGGACGCTCCGGGCATGACTTTCCTATTGCCTTGATCGTCAGCAGCAAGGACTGCGATTGGAGGAGCGGCGAGGCCTGGGCTGTGTCGCTGTGCTGGAGCGGGAACCACCGCCACCTGGTGGAGCGACGTCCGGATGGCTCCACATGGATCAGCGCGTCGGAACTTCTCCTCCCCGGCGAGCTCGACCTGGGGCCGGGTGAAACCTACAAGGCACCCGCAATACTGGCGGGGTGGTCGAATCGAGGCTTCGACGGCCTCTCCGCCCGCTTCCATTCTCATCTGCGTTCCCGCCCAACGCACCCCCGCTCGCCTCGCCCTTTGACGTTCAACAGCTGGGAGGCAATGTACTTCGCTGTCAGCGAGGAACGTCTGATTGCACTCGCACGCAGTGCCGCAGCAGTTGGTGTCGAACGTTTTGTCGTCGACGACGGGTGGTTTCACAGCCGAACCAGCGAGCGGCGCGGCCTTGGCGACTGGTGGATAGACACAGGTCGCCTGCCCGACGGGCTTCATCGTGTCGCCGGCACCGTCGGAGAGCTCGGGATGCAGCTCGGCCTGTGGGTCGAACCTGAGATGATAAGCCCCGACAGTGATCTCGCGCGAGCACACCCCGAGTGGATGCTCGGCGTATCAGGCCGCCTGCCGCCCGAGGGACGCCACCAGCAAGTGCTCGACCTGAGTCGCCCTCAGGTCTACGCGTACCTACTGGATCGCCTCGACGCCCTGCTAAGCGAGTACCCGATCTCCTATCTCAAGTGGGATCACAATCGCCCGCTGACCGACGCAGCCGACGCTTACGGGAGGCCGGCCGCACACCGCCAGACGCTCGCCCTCTACGCCTTGATCGCTGCGTTGAAGGACGGCCATCCCGGCCTCGAGATAGAGTCGTGCGCTTCCGGAGGAGGTCGCGTGGACCTCGGGATGCTCCGCCTGTGCGATCGGGTGTGGGCGAGCGACTCAATCGACCCAGTCGACCGCCAGGAGATCCAACGCTGGACGTCGCTTGTGATCCCACCGGAGATGATCGGTTCGCACGTGGGAGCGCCGCGGGCGCACGTCAGCGGACGTCACACCGACCTGTCATTTAGAGCTGCGACCGCCCTGTTCGCCCATGCCGGCATCGAGTGGGATGTGTCCGCCCTTGGCGATGACGACCTCGATTACCTTCGCCGCTGGGCAGCGCTCTACAAGGCACGACGCGGGTTGATACACAGCGGAACTGTCGTGCGGTTGGAGCATTCCGACGCGTCCGTGATCGCTCACGGCGTCGTCGCGAAAGATGGAAGCGAGGGACTGTACTGCTTAGCGCAACTCGAGGCGAGCCGCGCCAGCCTTCCATCTCCGTTGCGCCTGGATGGTCTCGATCCAGGGCGCGTCTACAGGATTGCTGTCGATGACATATTTGCCAAGCCGGTAACCGTTGCGAGAACAGCTCCGC
Source organism: Actinomycetes bacterium (assembly GCA_021808665.1). Next base: position 1,560 of record JAKBBA010000068.1, on the reverse strand, counting down.
CTTGGTGGCCAGGCCCAGTCGAACTCACCGGGCGCGGAGCGTCACTCGTCGGCCTAACCATACCAATTTTGACACCCGGCCAGGCGGTAGTGATCCACGCCGTCGGGCAGCAGCCCGCCGTCTAGCAGATGCGTAGCCCGTCCCGTGGATCAAAGACCCTGGCGTGGTCGGGCTTGACGACGAGGTGCACGACCTCACCTCGAGCCGGTGGTCGGCGTCCGTCGGTTCGTGCGACGATCTGAGACAGACCGGAATTCGGTCCGACGAGCGTGGCGTAGGCATAGGCGTCGGCGCCGAGCTCTTCGACGATCTGGACTTCGACAGCGATGCCCGATCCGGCATCCCCGATCGTCACGTCCTCGGGACGGAAACCGATCGTGACTTCGTCGACCTGCTTGGCTGCGGCGGCCGCAAGGAGTTCCCGGCTGAGCGGTACACTCCCGCCACCGACTACAGCGCCGTCAGAGCCAAGGCGGGCGGGGACCAGGTTCATGGGGGGCGAACCGATGAAGCCGGCTACGAAGACGTTCGCTGGCGAATCGTAAAGTTCCCTCGGGGATCCGACCTGCTGGAGAAGCCCGTCCTTGAGCACTGCGACACGGTCCCCCATAGTCATCGCCTCGACCTGGTCGTGGGTGACGTACACCGTGGTCGTCCCCAAACGGCGCTGGAGAGCAGCGATCTGGGTACGCGTTTGCACCCTGAGCTTGGCGTCGAGGTTGGACAGGGGCTCATCCATCAGGAACACCTGGGGCTCTCGAACGATTGCCCGGCCCATAGCAACCCTTTGGCGCTGCCCACCTGAAAGGGCCTTGGGCTTGCGCTCCAGATACGGCTCCAAGTCGAGCAGCTTCGCCGCTTCCTGCACTCGACGAGCGATCTCGTCCTTGGGAACCTTGGCGATCTTCAGAGCGAAGGCCATATTGTCCGCAACTGTGAAGTGAGGGTAAAGGGCGTAGTTCTGGAACACCATCGCAATGTCGCGTTCGCGTGGCTGCAGGTCTGTAACGTCACGGTCGCCTATGCGGATCGAGCCTTGATCCACCGCCTCCAAGCCGGCAAGCATGCGCAGCGAAGTGGACTTCCCGCAACCGGAAGGCCCTACGAGTACAAGAAACTCCCCATCCTTGATATCGAGCTCGAGTTGATCGACTGCCGGCTTCGTCGATCCAGCGTAAAGCCTCGTGGCCTTGTCAAAAGTGACCGTTGCCATATTCCCCTCTCCTGTCGTGCGGGCTTTCGCCAACCTTCGTATTCTATAGCACACGCGCCGTTGAGACAATACCCAACATTATCTTTCATTTAGACACGCTAGTTTTCACAATCCAACAGACCTGGATGCCACCTTGACTTGAGTAAGGACCCCGGTCCATGCAGAATCGGCCGTCAAGTGTCGGAATAAGGCGAAGCCGCCAGTCGAGTTCTCAAGGCGGTGCCCGTCGCCGTCGAAGGGCTGGAGTGGGCTCTATGCGGGCACGACTCATATTGAAGCTGATCGGCCTCGTAGTAACAGTCGTCCTTGGGATAGTGACGTTCCGCTCCTTCTCGCTTTCGTCATCG
>JAKBBA010000300.1 GCA_021808665.1 Actinomycetes bacterium | reverse complement strand
CGACATCTACGACAGCTGCCATCTGCCGGTCGCTGGCTACGCCGGGCACTTCCGTGGTGACCCGACCGTGGCGGAGCTGGTCGGCTACGAGGTCGGGGTGGGCCCCAGACAGGCCGACGGCTACCCGGACCGAGTCGGGCTCCCCGCCGCAGCCGTGCCCACGGCGGTGCTCAGGCTGCTCGCCGATCTGGGGCGGGCGGTGGCAACCCTCGACGCGCACGTACCCACCGGACAGCGCCCCGCCGATCCCGCCGCCCTGCAGTCCATCGCTGCCCTCGCCGCCACCGTCCACGGTGAATGGGTGCGCATCCATCCCTTCGCCAACGGCAACGGCCGCACCGCACGCCTCTGGGCGGCGTGGATCGCCTTGCGCTACAACCTTCCGATCTTCGTGACCGTGAAACCCAGGCCGGCCGACGTCGACTACGCCACAGCAGCGCGCCTGTCGATGGGCCGACCTCCGGACTACCGCGCTGAGCACGGGGTGGCTGCCGCGGTGTTCGCTCGGATGCTGGCCAACGCCATCGCCTCCAACCCCTGAGCCGGCGCTCGCCATGGTCGCCACTCCGGGCAGGCACAACGCTCACACCACCGGAGAACCACTGCCCCTGAAGGTCAGTCGGCGGTCGGCGAGCGCCGGGCGGCAATCTGGGCCGGCCCGCCCGCTCCCGGCATCTGAACCCTGCCGGAACGACCCCTCCAATCTCGGGTGTGATGCCAGGGCGGACCCGCCGCCACGATCAGTGGCGAGCAAGCCGCGCCCCGACCCGTCGTTCCGCGCTGATCCGGCCAGCCCGTACTCGCCCCTGGAGCGAGCGCAGATGAAAGAATCGGGCGTGGCCGGCAGAGGCGAGTATCAGGAGGGCGACTGCTTCGCCGTACCCCTGAGAAGCGATGGATTCGCCGTGGGCGTAGTGGCGCGGTCGAACCCCGCAGGCGTCCTCCTCGGATACTTCTTCGGACCGAAACGGTCCGCCGTTCCGACGATCGCAGAGATGCAAGGACTCAGCCCTGAGAAAGCGACGGTGATTCGGAAGTTCGGTCACCTTGGCCTCCGTGGTGGGAAATGGCCGATCATCGGCAGGCTTCCCGGCTGGGACCGCATTTCGTGGCCGATGCCAGCCATGATCCGATACGAGGAGCTGACTGGAAGGACACTGCGGGTCTACTACGACCCTGATGATCCGAACCGAGTCCTGAGGGAGGAGGTCGTCCCGCCCGGCGTAGCGGAGCAGGGACCAAAGGATGGCCTCGCCGGGGCCGGATTCAGGGAGACCGTGCTGACACGGTTGCTCGACCCCCCATCGACGTAACGCAGATCGGTGTCCCCCAGCCGAGGCAACGTGAGGTGGAAAGAGCGCCGAGTCGGCGCTCGGCGTCGAACCGTCGAGTCCTATGATCGGCACCGAACCCGCCCAAGGCGCAGCCACCCGGTAAAGGTGCGCCCAGCCCGCAGCCGGTGAGGGTGGCTGCCCGTTCGAGCCGGGCCGGGTCCGGGGCGACCTCACGCTGCGGGCGTGATGGAAGCCCGCGTTCATTACGCCGGAACAGCCGCGCAGCTACTTGAGGCCTGGTCTCGACGAGCCTCCGAGAATCGGCGCACTGGCGCAGTGAAGGGACGTATGGCTCTGCCTCGGCGGCGGTACATGACGGTGCGGTCCGCTGCCGCTTCGCCCTCGTGCGCTGTCTCGTCACACCGGCCTCGTAGAGTTCAGAGCGTGGCTGAAGAGATCGATCTTCCGTCGCTCGACGTTGTCGCCAACCAGGTCGCAACCGAGCGCGAGATTATGAACTCTCATGCCGAGAGCCTGGATAGCAAGGCCGGCGTTGTCCTGGGGTTCGCGGGCGTCCTCGTGGGGCTTGGCGCAACTGCGCAGTCGGCCGTATCCGACGAAGGCGTCTTCCAGGTGGGACTCGGGTTTGCAGTCCTCGCGGCCTTGCTTGCTGCAGCGTCTTTCCTGCCTCGCCGCTACCCAGTTCTCGAAGTCGCTCGGCTACGGCAGAACAACCTCACAGCGTCGGTCGAAGAGACCAAGCTCGAACTTCTAGACACAGAGATCCTGATGGTCGAGCAAGCGGCAGCGCTGGTGAAGCAGAAGGGACGAGGCGTTCGGGCGTCAGTAGTTGCATTGGCTGGCGGGGCGGCACTCGTGGTGGCCGGTACACTGGCGGGGACCGGAGGCCACGCCCATGTCTGAAAAGCCAGCCAGCGAGAAGCCCCAGCCGAACGGCTCTACACCGGCGAGTCGACCCGCGCCGCCTCCGTTCCGGCCCAACAAGGAGCTGATCGGCTACATCGAGAAGGGCCAGAAGCCGCCGGTTCGTCCCGCGCCGCCGTCCGAGAAGCGCTAGCTCTTCGGGCATAACCGTCGCGTGTTGGCTCGACTCTCTGTCACGGGCTCGCATCCGAACAGATTGTTCTGTCGGGCCTCACTCTTCAAGGGCATACAGCGCAGGCGGAAGGCGTTCAGAGTAGGCATCGTTCGGGCGCGATCAGCCGTAGGGGCCGTACCGGATTCGGCGTCCCCAGAACGCCCAACCGGGTAAAGGCAGGCACCCTCTGGGGGCCTCGGCCCATCGCGTCCGCTCGCGTTTCCCATCTGCGAGGGTCACCACCAAGCGCGCCCGGCCCGGTGCCAGTGTCTCGACGACGGCACCATCGAGCACCGCGTCGACGATGCTCTCCAGGAACTTGAGGTCAGCCTCGTCGGTCCCCAACTCCCAACGGCCGCCGCGCTGTCCGACGCCGAGGATAATCTGGGTAGTCCCCATCTCCAGCCAGCCAACCGGAGCTGCTGCTTTCGACCGCGGCACTAGCTCTACTTGACTCCAGCCGTCCCCAGCCTTCCGAAGCTGGAGTTCACCTCGGCCTTGGAGTTTCGTCCTAACACGGTCGTGAAGGACCTCTAGACGAGACTCGCCTCCGTCGTCCTCCGCGCAACCACGTACCCACTAGGACGCGAGCGCAGATCAGCAGCGCATCCGATTATGGAGACACAGCAACCTCGACGCCCGATTCGGCGTTCGGCAACACGCTCGGACTGAGTAGCCCCCGGGAGAACCACCCCCGTGAGTGACAGTTCCGGACCACCGGTGCAGCGAAACTCTGGGCGAATGAAATGCTATGATGTGCCGTGGTCATTCTGACCGATGAGCAGGCCCGAGATCTGGCCCGGACCATCGTGGAGGC
>JAKBBA010000299.1 GCA_021808665.1 Actinomycetes bacterium | reverse complement strand
GCCCGGATGTGCTCGGCGGTCAGTTGACGGCTCGCGAAATCGCCGTACTCGGCCAGGCTTCGATCCCGGCGAATGTCGTCGGCCTCGGCCAGGTCCGAGGCGGCGATGAGGGCTCCGAGTTGGTGTCGGGCGTAGTCGAGGACGATCCGGTGGGCGCCGTCACCTCCCCGGGGCCGCAGGCCTGCTGCTGTCATGTGAGCGGTGATCGCCTTGCGGATGGCGTCGTGGCAAGCGGACATGCCCAGAGTCGGGTCGTCATCGGCGAGGCGTCGAGCGGAGCGAACGTGCCGGCGGGCGTCGTTGAGGCGTTCGGCTGCTGCGGCCATGTTCGGGGCGATACGCTCGACATCGCGGGTCGCCACGACCTCGGTGAGCCAAGAGCCCGGCGGTGTCATGGTCGATCGAGCGGGATAGGCACGAGCGGCTGGGCCTTGATCTGGGCGATGAACGGTGACGGCTCGGCGTTGTCCCACTCGGCCGGCTCGACGGTCACGGGGTTGATCTCCACCCGCAGTTCTTCCTCGACCGACCGGCAGGCCCGTCGCAGCGAGCGGAGGTCGGTGTCACCGACGACGAGAACGTCGACGTCTCGCGGTGGCGGGCCGGGCTCGGCGGCGTAGCGCGCCGCCCACGAACCGAACACGAAAGCCGACTCGACACCGCGAAGGCCTGCGAGGGCCTCGGCCAACCGCCCGAGGACCCCGACCGTCTGGACCAGGATGGAGCGCAGCTCTTTGGCCCACGGCAACGACCAGTTCGCCTTTACCAGCGTGTTCCGGCCGAGCTGGCGGGTGACTACCAGCTGGTGCTGCGCGAGGCGAGCGACCTCTCGGCTTGCCGTGGCCTGCGCCACCCCGGCGCGGCGAGCCAGCTCACCAACGGAGACCTCGGCCCCGCTTCCGGCGAACAACTCGGCGAGGATGTGCATCTGCTGGTCGGACCGGAACAGCGGCGCCAGCGGCGGTGCTGACCTACTCACACTCTCGATCATATCATCGAGCGTGTGCATGCACGAGGGATCGCGGCCTGCCTGCGCAGTGCGGCTTGGCCGCGCTGACAGCATCACTACTCCGATATCTCCTCGTGATCGTCAGGGACTCTAACGGTCTCGCCTACCGAGTTACACCGGGCGGCTTCACCACGAACAGTACCTTCGCTCGGCTTCGATGGCAGACCGTCCAGAGACGTCCAGAGTCGTTAGGAAAGTCCAGCTCAAAACTATAACGTTCCTCGAAGTGTCTACACTTGCCCAGGAACGTTGGCTCCACCTACCAAGTCAAAAGAGGCGGCACGCCGCGGGATGAGCGTGGACGAGCTGAGCGTCGAACTGCTAAGCGCAGGCCTGTCGCCGGACGACCCCTTGAAGGCATTCATAGGTTCCATACACTCCCGACGGGGTGATCTAGGTTGCAGGCGCACCGCCAGATCAGTCTCGAGCAGCGAGTCGTCCACGGCCACCCATCCTAGAGGTGCCCGGCGTCTGGCAGCGTTGGCGACCTAGCCGACCCGGTCGGGGACGCTGTCGCAGCCGTCTCACGGTAGATGTGCTCGTCGGGGCCGTCTGCGACCATGAGGAATGGGCTAATGATCCCGGCTGCGGGGAGCGAATTAGTACGCAGGGCCGTGAGCGCCGAAGCAATTCCTTGCCGGCAGTAGCCGACTCGGACGCCAGCAGTAAGGACAAAGGCAACCAATCAAGCAGCCGAGCGAGCTGACTGGATAGCGGGCGTTACACAGCGGAATCGCTTCCCGCCTGTAGCTCCCTCAGCAGCCCTTGATGGGGCGCTGGCAATGGCCCCATCCTGCCTGGAAGCGGCCGGCGTCGGATCCATGATCAACGGCAACGTCGGCACCGGCATAGCGATACTCGCCCTGTGGCTGATCAGCATCCCGCTCATGTTCTTCGTCGTCGGGTTCGTCACCGTCGCCCGAGGCGACATCGACATGGAGAACGTCGAGGCCGGCGTCTACCTGTGGGGCACCCTCCTCTCCGGGCCGCCCGACGCCCTCGCCGCGATGGGCGCGACACCCGGCTACCCGTCCGTTCATCACCTGGTCACCGCTCGACTACGACAGCGAAGAAGCCGTCTTCGCCGACTTCTGGCAATGGCTGACAGCGCTGCGAGCAGCCGCCGAGACCCGGGGCATGTCGTTTAGGGCCTACTGCTACAACGCCGGCGCCGAGAACAGCCAGATGCGGCGCGTCGCGGCCCGCCTCGGCCTGTCCGAACAAGTCGAGGAGTACATCAACTCCGTCGAGTGGATCGACCTGCTACGCGTCTTCGACACCCAACTGCTCACCGGGTCCGCCGTCGGACTCAAAACCGTCGCACCGCTCTGCGACTTCACCTGGGACGTCGACGACCCAGGAGGTGGCGAATCAATGATCCGCTACGACACCGCCACCAACCAGACGTCGGCCGACCAGCTAGCCGCTCGGGACTGGCTGATCGACTACAACCACAGCGACGTCAAAGCAACCCTCGCGCTAAGACAATGGCTCCACACGAAAGCCACCACCTTGCCCGCAGTCGAAGACCTGTAGCGTGGCCTTGCGCCTGGAACGACGCCGAACCCGTCGACTCGATCGTCAACAAGAAGGTCCGGCATCTACTTCGCGCGCGCGATGGGGTGGAAGGCATGTCCGCTCTGGGAGCTGGTCCTGCCGGCCGCCGACGTGGTGCAGAGTTCTCTATATGGGACCAGCCCTTCAACAAGGAAGTCGCCGCTCGTTTACAAGGGCTTCGTGGTCGATGGAGCGGGTGGTCGATAACGAGAGCTTCACGACCGTAGCCACGGGCTTTGAGTTGAGTTGAGTGCGCTCGGAGGGAGTCGAACCCCCAACCATGACTCACTCCTCGCTGACCATGACGAACAGCGCACGCACAGCTCGTTCGAGCTCGGGCAGATCCTCCTCCACGGTGGCGGCCAGGATGGCGTGTGACGTGTCGAAGTACCGGTGCGCCAGCCGGTCCCGCATGCCAGCGATCTGCACCCACGGCACCTCCGGCTGGCGGTCGAGGAGCTCAGCGGGCAGAGCCTTGACCGCCTCGCCGATCTCGATGAGACGCACCCTGACCGCGTCGAAGACCAGCCCGTCGCGAGGGTCACCCCTCTCGAGGTGCGAGCGGATCGCGACGATCGCCGCGGTGATGTCGTCGATGCGTTGCCGGTCGTGGCGGCTCACACC
>JAKBBA010000024.1 GCA_021808665.1 Actinomycetes bacterium | reverse complement strand
TGACAACGATCATCGTCATTCCGTCGCGCGCAAGGTCACGCATCACATCCAGCACCTCACCGACGAGCTCGGGATCGAGAGCCGACGTCGGCTCGTCGAAGAGCATGAGCTTGGGCTTCATCGCCAATGCTCGGGCAATGGCGACCCGTTGCTGCTGACCCCCGGAGAGCTGCTTGGGGTACGACTTCATCTTCGCAGCCAGACCGACCCGGCTCAGCAGGGTCATGGCCCGGTCAGCAACGACCGCCGGCGGGTCCTTACGCACTCGTATGGGCGCCTCCATCACATTCTCGAGCGCCGTCATATGCGGAAAGAGGTTGAATGACTGGAAGACCATTCCGATCTCCGTCCGCTTGGCACATACTTCGCGATCACGCAGTTCGTACAGGGTGCCGTTGCTTTCACGGTATCCGACGAGCTCACCGTCCACCCGCAGACGGCCAGCATCGACCTTTTCCAGATGATTGATACAGCGGAGGAACGTGCTTTTACCGGACCCCGACGGGCCGAGGAGGCATGTGACGGTCCCTCGGGCTACTTCCAAGTTGATCCCTCGCAGGACTGGGACGCCCCCGAAGTGCTTTTGGACACCCTGGGCGCTCACCATCGGCGTCGCAAGATCTTCCACAAGCTTAATCACCTACTCGCTCCTTCATTGCGGTATCGGCACTTACCCGACCGTCGTCGAGTCGGTGGACACTTCGGCGCGCTAGCAGTCTCAGCCACAGCGAACTACGGCTGGTGCTTTGGCGTACCTGGCCCTTGGCAAAGTGCGCTTCGACGAACGTCTGTCCGAATGTCAAGACCGTCGTCACTATCGCATACCAGATCGACGCGGTAATCAAGAGCGGTATGGTCTGATATGTCCTCGAATAGATGATCTCGGCGCTGTAAAGCAGTTCGGGAAGGGCGATGACGCTCACCAGCGAGCTGGTCTTCAGCATCGAGATCGCCTCGTTACCGGTCGGTGGGACTATCACCCGCATTGCTTGGGGGAGGACGATGCGTCGCATGAGTAGGATCCGCGGCATCCCCAAGGCCTGCGCCGCCTCGACCTGGCCGTGGTCCACTGAGAGAACCCCTGCGCGGACGATCTCGGACATGTAGGCGCCTTCGTTTAGGCCCAGGCCGAGGATTGCAGCGGCAAAGGGGCTGATCAGGGAGTTCACCGAAGCCGTGGCGAATCGCGGCCCGAATGGCACCCCAACTGACAGCTTCGGGAACAGTGCGGCGAGGTTGAACCACAACAGGATCTGCACCAGGACGGGTGTCGCTCGGAAGAACCACACATAGAGCCGAGCCGCGTTCGCCACGATCGGGTTCGGGGAGAGGCGCATGACCGCCAGGATCGTTCCGAGCGCGATGCCGATACCCATGGCGATCGAGGTCAACTCCAAGGTTCGCAATAGACCTGCCAGGATCGAGCTCGACGTGAAGTAGTGGAATACGACACTCCACTCGAAGCGGCTGTTGAACGCCACTGCGTGCACCCCCATCGCTGCGACGACGCCGAGGAGCGCGGCGACGACCCAGCGACCGGGATGGCGAACCCCGACGGCACGGATGGCCGAATCCGTGCCGTCGGGGAGACTGATCGACGACGCCTGCAGCGACGATTCTGGCGTCGGGGCAGTCGTCACGAGGTCTGCAGTTGCGGGTTCAGCAAGTCCCCCGAGGAGACGCCGTACTTGTTCATTATGTTCTGGTAGGTACCGTTCTGTACAAGCTCTTTTAGCGCTCCGAGGACAGGCTGCTCAAGTGGCGAGCCCTTCGGGAACTCGATACCTTCAGGAGCCGAGTTCAAGATCGCCCCCGACAGCTTGAACTTCCCACCAGACTGAGCCACCTGGTAAGCGGCGACCGGCGAGTCAGCCGACGCGACGTCTGCACGCCCCGACGACAGAGCGAGATTGACCTCGCTCTGGTTCGTGAAGGACTCTATGTTCATCTTCGTAGAACACGAAGCGTTAGCCGTCGTGATGTCCGTGGCCTCCACGCTGCCGGTCTCCACCGCGACTGTCTTCCCGCACAGATCCGAGAAGGCATTGACCGCCAAAGTGCTCGAAGCTGGGACAAAGAACGCCTCGCCGGCATTGAAGTCGCTGATGAAGTCGACCTGCTTTAGGCGGGTGGGGTTGATGGTCGCCGACGACATGGCGAGCGTGTACTTGCCGTCCTGCAAGCCGGGGATGATAGACGCAAAGCTCGTGTTCACGAAGTTGAAGTTGATGCCGAGCAGCTTGCCTATAGCGTGGCCAAGGTCAGGGTCCCAACCGGTGATTGTCTGGTTGTTCGACGCGAAGAACTCGTCGGGGGCGTACGTCGCGTTGGTTGCTACGGTGACCCCGCCCTTGTCCGCAGCCGGCACTTCAGCCGCGAGCTGCGCGTTGACCCCCGCTGCTTGGGTTGAAGCTCCCGAGGTAGCGGCGGGAGCTGTCGTCGCGCTCGCCGCAGTCGTCGGAGACGATGCCGCTTTGCTCGACGAGCTCCCACAGGCAGCCGCCAACACTGCGACCCCAGCGGTAGCCACGACCACCAGCGACTTGCCGCGTGTTGATGCTCCGTTCGACTTTCGAGTCATGTCTAGTTGTTCCTCCCTGTAGACCAGATGCTCCGTTGCATGTGGTCACATACGATGGCTCTCCTCACGGTTGCCTGACTACCGGGAGGTACGCACACTTATCCAAGAGACCGGAAAGCCGCTGCGGCGCCGTCTTAGGACAGGCCCGGAGTCGACCCGCACCTCAAGGCGTTGGGCGAGACGCGACCCGCCGAGGCCGACGCTGACATAGAATAACGCCGCCAAGCTGAGCGTTGCGAGAAGAGGGGCGCGTGCCCCCTGCGTCACATTCAGCTGCTGCGCGTGGTCTAGGAGATCCCCGTAGGGGACCAAGAACCCAAGCGACGTGTCTTTCACAATGGCGACTACGTTGGTTACTAGCGCTGGAAGCATGCGCCGTAAGCCTTGCGGGGCTACCACGAGCATTTCTACCTGCAGCGGCCTAAGTCCCAGTGACAAGCCGGTCGATCTTTGGCTTCTGTCCACCGAGCGAACCCCGGCGGCGAAGCTCTCCGCTACGGGTCCGACGTTGGAGGCTACGATCCCCGCTGTCAGCAAGACGAACGCATCAGGTGCGAAGCCATGCCAGGGAAACAAGTAGTCCAGTAAGTACAAGATCACTATGAGCGGAACGCTCCCCGAAAGGATAACCACGCCACTGGCGGCCCGTTCCGATACGCGGCACGACGACGCCAGCGACCATCCAAGCCCGGCCGCCAGCACCACGCAGCACGCCGACGCGACTACGGCGACCTTAAGCGTGTCAAACGCCCCCAAAGAAAGGAACTCCATCGACGAAGCGGTGCCCACGAACGCCCACTCGCTGGGGGCGAACACCCCGTGCACAGCTAGATGCCTGATGAGCGCTAGTGCCGCTGCGGCGAGTCCGACAGCGCTGACCAACGACGCCGCCAGCAAGGTCCGCTCCCCAGCCTGGCTAAGGTTCTCGGCAGCGAGAGAACGCTTCATCGCTGGATCTGCGTTCGCGACGCAACCGCCCGTAGCACCAGCGCCATCGGAGCTATGGCGACCGCGTAGAGAGCCGCAGCTCCGAGGAAGGCCTGCACTGGCCTGTCGGTGGAGGCCCCCACGCGCTCTGCTACGGCAGTCAGGTCGGAGACCGCTATCACCGAGGCGATCGACGTGTTCTTCGCCATGGTAACCAGAAGGCCACCGAGCGGATACGCGACCGTGCGGGCTGCTTGAGGAAGGACAACTCTTCTAAGCACGCTTCGATATGACATACCTAAGGAGAGGCCCGCGTCGATCTCCCCCAAACTGACGCTGTTGAACCCGGCCACGAGCACCTCCCCGATATCCGCCGCGGCAGAGGCCGCCAAGACGCCGACCGCAGTCGTGAAAGCAGAGAAGCTGATGCCGATTCCCGGAAGCGCGAAGTAGCCCACGAGCAGCAGCAGGATCACCGGGATGTTGCGGACGACGTCCACGTAGAGCTGGGACGCCGCCCGCAGCGGCCACAGCGGCGACACGCGCCACGATGCGAGCACGGTGCCAAGAAGGCACCCGCCGACGCCCGCCCAGGCTGCTAGCGACAGCGTAGTCACTACTCCGTGCAGGTACCCGGCGAGGTGACTGGTCACCGATCTCCTAGTGCAGCCGGCTCTTCGCGACGAACTGCGCCACTTGGGGACTCTGGGCCGCCTCGAAGAAGTCCACTGGGGGGGCGATCTCGAGGATCCTTCCCTCCTCGATGTAGGCCATCCGATCAGCTACTTGTGCAGCGAAGCCGAGCTCGTGGGTGACTACGAGCATCGTGCGGCCCTGCGTGGATAGCTCTCCGATCAAGTCCAAGACTTCAGTGGTGGACTGAAGGTCCAACGCCGAGGTCGGCTCGTCGAGGATAAGCGCCCTAGGCTGCATCGCCAGAACACGGGCAATCGCCACCCGCTGGCGCTCCCCGCCGGCGAGTTCCACCGGCCATGAGTCGCGCTTGTGAGTTAGGCCCACCATCTCCAATGCCTCCATAGCCCGGCTGACGGCGTCCACCCGCGCTAGTCGACGCACCGCGAGAGGGCCTAGCACCACGTTGTTCAAGACGTTCAGATGTGAGAAAAGGTCGACGGTCTGGCTTACGATTCCCAGGTCAGCTCTCAGTTCTGCCAGACGTTTCCCTCCTTTGGGAATCTCCTGTCCGTCTACTAGGACCCGGCCGGAGTCTACGCGCTCGATGCCGTTGATACAGCGGCACAGGGTGGACTTCCCCGACCCCGATGGTCCGATGAGAACAGTGACCGAACCACCCCAGACGTCCAGGTCGACACCTCGGAGGACTTTCTCGTCACCGTAGGACTTGCAGACCGATTCCAAGACGATGTCAGCTCCCCTAGCCGTCTTGGAACCCATATCTGCTTAAGCATTGCACACGTGCTTGGCCTACTCTTAATACCGGGAGCCACGCAGAGTTAACGCGAAGCAGGTGCCAGGCGGCGATGGTGGCTCTATACGGAGGCTGCCATCTTGCGGAAAGGACCGCTCGCAGGCACTCTGGATCCGTGGCCACAATATCGCTACTGGCAACGGCGTCCCGGGTGGGCGAGATCGTAGACGACCCTGACGACGTCGTCCTCAAGGCAGGTCGCATCTTCTTCCCAGCCCCGCAGCACATCGACACCTTGACGCGTGTTGCTACCGACCTAGGTCTGCCGAGCTACACCCTTGGCGCGTGGGTCAAGGTGGGAAGCCAGATCCCCGACTCGGTTGGCGACCTCCGTCGCGCGGGCGTCCATCTGGCACTGCGAGGTGTCCGAGCCTGGACGGACTTAATGTCTCTGCTCCCGGCGATCGGCGCCCGCTACGCGTTCGTCGATGGTCGTTTCGCCAGCTGGGGCAACGACGACGAACGCTCCGCCACGGTAGCCGGACTGGTCGAGCTGAGCCGAATAGGACGGCTAGCTATCGTCGCCGAAGAAGTAGACGACCCAGGTTCCGCTGCGTGGTGGTATGACGCTGGAGTAACCATGGCGACAGGAACCTTCGTGGACCGCCTCCTTGCGGGCGATCTTGCCTCGCCTGCAAGGCGCACTCCAGATGAGATACCTCTCAGACTGCTCGTCAGATCGGGCGCCACGCTTGACGTAGGGGCGACCGGACGGGACGCTTTTGAGATGATGATGGCCGACGACAATCTTCACATGATCACCTTGATAGACAAGAACAAACCCGTCGCGACCCTGTCCCGATACAGCGCCCTGAGCAAGCTCTCAGGGCCCCTCGGTTATCACGTGCACGCACGCCATCCCGCTGCCGACATAGCAGACACCAACCCGCTGTTCGTCACTGCCGACACCGCAGTCGTCGCTACGGTACAGCGTGTAGCGGACCGCGCTGCCCGCTCCCTCTTCGACGATGTGGTAGTCATAGACCACGATGGCACTTATCTAGGTGTAGTCTCAGTCGAGCAGCTTCTTAGAAGCGTTGCGGCATGGCAGGTTTCCCAAGCGGAGGACCGCGACCCTCTTACCCACCTGCCCGGTGTCCGCCGATTCGAGGAGGAGTTGCAACGCCGTATCGACCTCGGACGGGGAGTGGGTGTCATGCTCGTTGCATGGCCCGAGCTGCAGGAAATGTTCAATCGCGGCGGCCATACGAGCGTCGCAGAAACGATCACCTCAGCAGCGGCGGCTCTCAGCTCGATCTCCGAGCACAGCGAGGCTTTTATTGGCTCCCTCGGCGGCAATCTTGGAGTGCTATGCGAGGTCGATGCCGTGACGTTGGTGGCGGCGGCCATTCGAAGCACTCTCGAATCCTCGAACGGGCATACCACCTCCCAGGGGGTGCGATTTAGGGTTGTCGGCGTTCGGATCGGACCCGGGGCTGTCGTCTCTGCACCTCAGGTCAGCGCGACGTTAGCGTTGGTAGCTCGCGAGGCCGGAAGTGGCGTCTTCATAACGAACTGGAACCAGGTGGGTCTGAAGCCTTGAGCGCTGACCCCATCGCCGCTTGCAGGTCGAACCGTGACCGGCACCCAAGCTTCCGGTAGACGTCTGTTAGACGAGCCTCTACGGTACGCCTACTCAACGCAAACCTAGCCGCCAACTCAGGGTTGGTTGCTCCTCGAGCTGCAGCGCAAGCCAGTTGGTACTCCAAATCGCTCAGGTTGAGCTGCGCATCCCGGCTGCGTGCTTCCCTGCGTGGAGACCGGGGTATAGGTATGCCGCGCTGTCGCAGTACCCGAAGGGCACGGCGTTGCCATGTGACGTCGCGAAGTGACCGCAGTCCCACGAACGCCTCGACAGCCTCGGTCCGAGGCCCGCCGAGCCTCCCGACGTGATAGCGGGCGAGAAGGAGATGATAGCCAAGCTTGTGACGATCGGCCAGACGCGCTGCGTCCCACGCTGCACCCAAGTCGCCGTCGACTTGGGCATGTGCCAGCAGGGCTATAACACCTGACCATGGGGTGCCAATCCTCGGTATGAGATTGTCTAGTTCTCGGGTCCAGCTCCGCGCTCTCATCTCGTCGCCAGCGTCGACCGACAGCTCGATCAGCCGACCGCAGAGCATGGGAGCCCATAGCAGCTCGCCCTGCGCCGCCGACTCGCAGAGAGCCATCTCTATCTGGTCTAGGTTCTCCCGGGCCACCTGCTCGGAGCAGGGACCGCTAGTCGCCCACAGGTTTATCGGTTCCCCAAGCTGTACGCCTCGACCGCCAGACCGCACCCGCCGGGGCACGCCGCGGGCGGTGCATATGGCAGTCTCGGCGAGCACGGCCCACCACGGCGGTACACCTTCGCAGCGCTCGTCGCACACGCCGGACGCCGCGTCGAGAGACTCGTCCCATCGGCCCGCCTGCCAATCGACGACGGCCTTAGCCCCCTGGAGATACCTTATCTCGTCGGCTACCGGATCGAGCATCGCAGAGGCCTTGGACAGCCAGTCTGATGCCAACTCCACCGTTCCGCTCAAAGCCAGCAGGGCGCAGGCCGACGACATACTACGGATGTCTGCTGGCATGTTCGACAGGGAAGCGTCCGACGTCAGGATGAGCGTCGGGTCGCCGTTGCCCCATAGCATCGTCAGCCAAGCATCGCCTAGCAGCGACTGACACGTGGCAGCCTCCATCTCAGCTACCTTCGACCAGTCGGCCTTCTCGACTGCGTCGAGAAGCCAAACCTCGTCGGCAATCCTAGGACTCCTGGGCACCTGAAGTAGGTGATCTTCTGCTCTCACCGCCCCCGAACCGGGTGACTTTGATCCTGAGAGAAGTCTCGCCTGCCCGGCCTCCACGACCCGGTCGAGCACGGCGCGCGTCGACTGATCCACCGTCGCGTCTAAAGTGACTACCACAAGTACTGCAGCGTCGGCCACAGCAGACGCCAGATGTCCGACGAGGCGTAGCACCTTGGGGTCAACAGCCCCGGTGAGTTCGTCGAGAATCAAGAGCATCGGGCCCTGCGAAGCCCAAGCCAAGACAAGCGACGCAAACGCTGCCTCGAATTCGACGGGTTCGTTAGGATCGTCGGCTAACAAGGGAAGACCCAATGCCTTGCGAACGGCTTCTGCTGCGTAACGTAAGCCGGGAGGATCCGCAAGGAGCTTGCGTCTGACTCCGACCTGCACCAACCCGACGAGAGTCGTCGGGTTCATCTCGTTGCGGCACACAAGGGCTTCTAGGCCTGCCTCTCGTCCCAGGGCGGCGACGGAGTCGACAAAGCCCCTCCTGCTACGCCGGTCCGCGCCGCTCACTATCCAGGTGGTACCGCGCTCCCTCCGTACCGCGTGGAAGCCCTCAGCTACCAGTAGCCCCAACCCGACACTCAGGTCGTGGTCGGGAGAACTTCTGCACTCACGTAGCGGCCTCTCCCCAGCGCTCATGTTCGGCTGAGCAAGTCGTGTTGTTCGTAGCGGAAGTTCAAGGTCCCGAAACTGCCTGTCTGCTCTTTGAGGTGGCCTACCTCTTGAGGTTAACGCCTCACAAGTGCCGAGTCCATAGACATTTTACTCACGAGCTGACCGCCTCGCTCTGAGACCTGCCACTTGCACGGTCCCTGCTTCGCCTACGCGGTCTCTGGACGAAGCGTCGGGAAGGCGATTACGTCGCGGATCGCATCCGAGTCGCTTAGCAGCATGACAAGCCGGTCGATACCGATCCCTAGCCCTCCGGTGGGGGGCAGGCCGTACTCCAACGCCCGCAGGTAGTCTTCGTCGACGGACATGGCCTCTTCGTCGCCGGCCGCTTTGGCTACCGCCTGGGCTTCGAAGCGCAGCCTCTGCTCTACAGGATCGTTCAGCTCGCTGAACGCGTTGCACAGCTCCCTCCCAGCGACGATCGCCTCGAAGCGCTCCACATAGCCGGCCTTGAAGCGGTGGTCGCGCGCTAGGGGTGACACTTCTTTGGGGTAGTCGGTGACGAACACCGGATCCCACAATTCGGATTCGGTCGTCTTCTCGTAGATTTCCAAAAGCAGCTTTCCCGACCCCCAGGCCGGCTCGGGTTGCACCCCGACCGATTCGGCGGCCTCCCGTAATTCGCCGATGGGAGTGCCAATGTCCAAGGTCATGCCAGAGTGCTCGGCGACCAGTTCGCTCAGGGTCGCCCTGCGCCAAGGGGCCGCCAGCGACAGCCTCCGCCCGCCGTAGGTGATCTCGGTGGTACCGAGCAGATCGCTGGCTGCGCCGGCGACGAGGTCCTCCGTGAGGCGCATCATGTCGGTGTAGTCGGCGTAAGCCTGGTAGAGCTCGAGCATGGTGAACTCGGGGTTGTGGCGGGGAGAGAGACCTTCGTTGCGGAAGACCCGCGCGACCTCGAAGACCTTCTCGAACCCGCCGACCACCAGGCGCTTTAGGTACAGCTCCGGGGCTATGCGAAGGTACAAGTCGACGTCGAGAGCGTTGTGGTGAGTGACGAAAGGCTTGGCGGTCGCCCCGCCCGGCGTCGGGTGGAACACGGGGGTCTCCACCTCGACGAAGCCGCGGCCTTCCAGCCAACGCCTGATCCAAGAGATGAGGCTGCTCCGCAAGAGAAGGACCCGCCGGGAGTCCTCGTTCGCCCACAGGTCGGCGTAACGCTGCCGGTAGCGGGTGTCGAGATCGGAGATCCCGTGCCACTTGTCGCCGAAGCCTCGTCGGGCCTCGGCGAGAAGCTGCCAGCTGGCGACTTTCACAGACAGTTCCCCGGTTTTGGTGGTCACGACTTCGCCGCTGGCTGCGATCCAGTCGCCCAAGGAGAGCCGGGTGAAGCCGTCGAAGCCGTCCGTCCAGGCCTTGCCGGCGAAGAGCTGGATCTGGCCGCTGGAGTCTCTCAGGGTTCCAAAGGCAACGCGTCCCATCTCACGGCGCAGCATGAGCCGGCCGGCCACTGTCACCGTGCGCCCCGTGTCGCTTTGAGGGGCCAGGTCCTTGTAGCTTTCGACTAGCTCGGACGCCCGGGCGTCCGCCTGGACCCTGTAGGGGATCGACGGCTCCGACCCGGCCGCTGCTTCGCGGGGGTGGGAAACCTCATCGGGCCCACCCTGGCCGGCAACATCAGCGCTCATGGTATGTTACGACCGTAGATAATACGAAGACCTTCCAGTGTCAACCAAGGATCATGATAGTCGATGGCATCGGAGTGTGGGGCTATGAGGCCTGCCAACCCGCCGGTAGCCACGACCGTCGCGGGTCCGACCTCTTCCTCAAGACGCCGGCATAGCCCGTCGACCTGCGCCGCAACCCCGTAGATGACCCCGGATTGGACCGACTCTATGGTGTTCTTGGCCAGGACACGGCGAGGTTCGACGAGCTCGACTCGCGAGAGGAGAGCCGCCCGGGAGAAAAGAGCGTCCAGCGATATCTCGATGCCTGGGATGATCACGCCGCCCATGTACTCCCCCGCTTGGGAGACGACCTCGAATGTGGTGGCGGTACCGAAGTCCACGACGATCGTGGGACCGCCGTAGCGTTCGAATGCGGCGACGGCGTCGGCTATGCGGTCGGCCCCGACCTCCTTGGGGTTGTCGTAGTGGATCGGCATTCCCGTTCGCACACCCGGCTCGACGACGAGCGTCTCCGCCCTGAACCACTTCGTGGCCATCTCCCGCAGCGCGCTGCGCTGGCGGGGGACCACCGAGCCCACTGCCACTCCGGTGATAGCTTCGGCGGGCTCGAAGCCCTGCATCCTGAAGAGCTGATCTACCAGGAGGGCAAGCTCGTCGGCTGTCCGGGACGCCACGGTCGCCACCCGCCAATGACACGCCAGGCCCGGACCGCTGCCAGCCGGACCGTCCCCCGCCTCGAAGACTCCTATAACCGTCTGGGTATTCCCGACGTCTATGGCGACGAGCATCCCTCTAGCGCTCCAGGTCCAAGCCGATGTCGAGGATCGGAGCCGAATGGGTTATAGCCCCGACGGATATCAGGTCGGCTCCAGCCTCCGCGTACGCGCGGACGGTTTCGAGGGTTACCCCCCCCGACACCTCCACCGGGACCCGGCCAGCTACGCGCTCGACGGCTTCGGCCACCTGCGCCGGGGTCATGTTGTCGACGAGGATCATGTCGGCGCCGGCCGCTAACGCCAGGTCGACCTGCTCCAATGTGTCGCACTCCACCTCGCAGGGGATCCCAGGCCAGCGGGAGTGAGCGGCGCTGACAGCTTCGGCGATTCCCACGCCCGCCAGGTGGTTGTCCTTGACGAGGATCCCGTCGCTGAGCGACGCCCGGTGATTCACCCCTCCCCCTGCGCGCACCGCCGCCTTCTCCAAGGAGCGCAACCCAGGGGTCGTCTTTCTAGTGTCTCGGATCTTGGAGGCTCCACCCGTCTCGTCGACGTACCGTCTGGTCAAAGTGGCTATTCCCGAAAGGTGACAGAGCAGGTTGAGGGCGGTTCGCTCCGCGCTGAGCACCGACGCGAGCGGACCTCGGACCGTGGCGATGACGGTCGCCGGGCTCACCCGGTCCCCGTCGGTAAGGTTCCACGACACCGACACGGCTGGGTCCACGGCCAAGAAGGCCTCGTGAGCTGCGAGGCGCCCGGCGAGGACCCCTTCCCGGCGGGCGACCAGCGACGCCGTGACGGTGGCGTCCTCGGGAACGAGGCCGGCGGTCAGGTCTCCCTGCACACCGAAGTCCTCGGCCAGCGCGGACGCTACCACCTTTCTCACCTGACCAATCGGAGGGTCCACCCAAGAGCGTTTCACTGCACGAACCTACACAACATGTTGTCGTCGGCGACGGGATAGTCGCTGCGGCGGTGTCCCCCTCTGCTCTCAGTTCTAGCTGTCGCTCCCGCTATCACGGCTGCCGCTACCTCCGCGAGGTTTAGAACTTCGACGGCGCCAGCTTCCAGCCCCGACAGCCCAGACGGCTCCGAGCCGCCGGGGACTTCCGAGCGCAGCGCCTGCACCGCTGCTTTGGCGTCCGCCAGGGAAGACGCGCTGCGCAACACGCCCGCGCCGGCGAACATCGCTGCGCTCAGACGGCGACGTACGTCGCCCAGCGCTCCCGGCGGGGCGCATCTGGCACTACGGTCGGCCTCAAAGTCCCCCGTCGCGTGATCGTGGGGAAGCCCGTCCATCGCCACGGTGGAGCCTTCGGACAGCAGCCGCCCACGGTCGGGTCGGGGCAACCTTGTCGCTTCGATAGCGCGAAACACACCTTCGGCGGGTTTCGAGTCGATGACGGGACCGAGAACTCCGGTGGGCTCGGGGGTATCTTTGCCCGCCAGGATCGACTCGACCGCTCGGACAGCGAAAACCATGCCTTCGAGAAGCGAGTTGGACGCTAGGCGGTTTGCGCCGTGCACCCCGCTGCAAGCCGTCTCGCCCGCCGCCCACAGGCCTGGAATGGTGGTAGCCCCGTCGAGGTCGGTCATGACCCCGCCGCACATGTAATGAGCTGCCGGGGACACGGGCAGCCACTGCTTTTGCGGGTCTATCCCTGCTTCGCCCACCCGGGCGGCCAAAGTCGCGAACCTGCCTGCGAAGTCCTCCACACCTGACACGTCCAGCCAGACATGCCCCGCCGACGCCGCACGGATTTTTTCCGCCACGGCCGCCGCGACGATGTCCCGAGGTGCCAGCTCGTCGACGAAGCGCTCCCCGTCCAGGTCGCGCAGAACGGCGCCTTCGCCCCGCAGCGCCTCGCTTAGCAACACCCGCGGTCCGAGCGGGCTCGGCACGTGCAGGGCCGTCGGGTGGAACTGAACGAACTCCACGTCGGCGACCAGGGCGCCGGCCCGCAAGGCCATCGCGATCCCATCCCCGGTCGACGAGACCGGGTTGGTCGTAACCGGGTAGATCTGCCCGGCACCGCCAGTTGCCAGCAATGTGTGGGAGGCCCTTATCTCCACGAGTCGCGCGCTCGGCGTGAGAAACACGACGCCTGCGCAGCGACCGTCCACGACCATCAGGTCGACGGCCGTCCAACCCTCGACGAGATGAACCCCGAGGCTCCCCGCTGTGGCAGCGAGGGTGCGCTCCACTTCAGCTCCGGTCGCCGCACCGCCCGAATGTACGACCCTTGCGACGGAGTGCCCGCCTTCCCTCGCGAGCTCCCATCTTCCGTCACCTCCCGCGTCGAAACGCGCGCCCATCCGGGCCAGGTCCCGCACTCTCCCGGGCCCTTCTCGGACCAGGACGTTGACAGATCCCGCGTCGCAGAGTCCGGCACCGGCTCGAATGGTGTCGTCGAAATGGCACTCGACGGAGTCCACGAAGCCAGGGCGCTCGACCTCGCTTTCGTCGAGGACCGCCGCCACCCCCCCCTGCGCCCACCAGGTAGCACTCTGATCGAGGGCCGCTTTCGACACGACGACGACGCCGATTCCAGGTTCGCGGGCCGCCGCGCTCACGGCGGCCGAAAGGCCGGCTACGCCCCCGCCGAGGATCAGCAGGTCTACTCTTTCACGACCTGCAGGGAGCCCTGAAGCCGGCGTCTGTGGCACCGGCATCTACAGTTCCCCTGCTCTCGACAGAACGCTCACTGCCGACAGAACGCTCACTGCTGCGCCGCCGCCGGAGTAGCTGCCATGTTGTCTATAAGCCTGGCCTTGCCGAGACGGGCGGCCGCAAGCAGCCGGACCTCCCCGGAGCCGATCCGCTCGGGACGCTTGAAATCTGCTGGATCCACCACCGCCGCGTAGTCGACCTCAAAGCGTCTCTCGGCGCCGAGGTGCTCGGCGATCGCCGCCTCAACCCAAGCGGGATCGGTCACGGCGTCCTCCTCTACGAGCCGCTTTCCGGCGAGAAGCGAGTGGTACAGGCGGCTGGCGACGGCCCGCTCCTCGGGCGACAGGTAAGCGTTACGGCTCGACAACGCCAGACCATCAACCTCCCTGACCGTCGGACAGCCAACCACCTGCACCGGCAGGCTCAGATCGCCCACCATCCGGCTGACCACCGCTAGCTGCTGGTAGTCCTTCTCACCGAAATAGGCGCGGCACGGGCCGCTGACCGACAACAGCTTGCAAACGATGGTCGTGACGCCGTCGAAGTGGCCAGGTCGCACTTGTCCTTCGAGGCGGTCGGTAAGGCCGGAGACACGCACCGACGTCGAGGGTTCACCGTCCGGCCAGACCTGCTCCGGGGACGGAGCGAACATCAGCTGCGCCCCGGCCTCTGCTGCGAGCTCGCAGTCGCGGCTCAGGTCCTTGGGGTAAGCGCCGAGATCCTCGGAAGGTCCGAACTGCAAAGGGTTGACGTAGTCGGTGAGCGCCGCCACGTCGCATTCCGCCGCGGCCCTTCTTATCAGGGACATGTGACCGCCGTGCAAGGCCCCCATAGTGGGCACGAGCCCTACGCTCAGGCCGGCCGAGCGCGACGCGTCCAGAGCCCTACGCCACGTTGCCAGGTCGTCTATAACTTCTATTGCCACGTCGCCTTAGAGCCTTTCTCACGTTCCGGCCCCGCAGGTGCCGGTCGTCAAGCCCCACACCATAGCGTCGTTGCGGGCTTTACGCCGCTGGCTACGAAGGCGCCAGGCGGCCTACCCGTCTGACGCCTCTTCCTATGTCGCTGTCTAGGTGCCCGACGACCAGCTCGGGGGCTAGGTCCGCTAGGGGCACCAGTACGAAACCCCGCTCCCACATCCTCGGGTGCGGGACGGTCAGGTCCGCTTCGTCGACCTTCTCGTCGCCGACCAGCAGGACGTCGACGTCCAGGGTTCTCGGACCCCAGCGTTCCACACGCACCCTCGACGCGGCGGCCTCGGCGGCTTGGGCGACCGCCAGAAGTTCTCTCGGGGTGAGAGCGGTCCGGAGCTCGACGACACAGTTCAGGTATGCGCCCTGCCCGGGCGGCCCGCCGACCGGGTCGGTCTCGTAGAGGTTCGACACGCCAACGACGTCAGGCAGCCGGTCGAGCGCTGCGCGCAGGTAGGCGCGCCGGTCCCCCAGGTTGGACCCCAAAGACAGAAAGGCCCTTACAGGCTGGCGAGGTTTGGAGCGGTCGAGGCGGTCTCTCACCGTCGTCGGGGGCGGCGGAGCCCCGTCGGGAGACGCAGGCCTAGAAGGGCTCGGCGACGGCTGGCGACGGCGGCGGTCCATCAGCGTCCAGCGGACCGCCTGGTGAGGCGGACTCCTGCGGACGCCATGTGGTAGGGCACCGGTGGCCGGGTCTTTCTCACCCAGACCGTCACCTCCTCCAGCAAGGCAGAGCCTTTCGTATCTGACACGGCGTCGAACACCGCGTCCAAGATCCGCGAGGCAAGGTTCTCCATCAGTTCGCTGTGGGTTTGCGCTACGACGGCTGCCACAGCGTCGACGACCGATCCATAGTCGATCGTCGCGTCGATGTCGTCGCTGCTGGCCGCTTCGGACAGGTCAACTCTCAGGTCTAGGTCCACCTCGAAGGGTTGCGCCCTTTGGCGTTCCTCGTCTAGCAGACCGTGGCGTCCGGCTACGAGCAAACCTCGCAGTTCGATCACGTCGCTACGGGCGGGCGTCAAGGCGACGGGGCCTCGCCCGAGTATCCCGGGATCCGCGGGGCGAGAGCGACAAGCTCACGCCCAGGGGGCCCCATCTGGCGTCCGACGATACGCTCGACGACGGTTATCGCACCCGGTCCGCTTGGAAGTATCCCAGACCACCTCAGATATCCGGCTACGAGACCGACGAGACGGTCGTCGAGCTCATCTTGGTGCAAGAGCACCCGCTCGCCTGCATCTAGCCAACCTCTTAGGAGCGGGTACAGCTCCGCCACGACCGGAGCAACCTCGCCGCGCGCCGCCATAGGCACGTGAGTCCAGTTCATACCCAGCTCGTCGTAGGCGTGGAGATTATGAGGTGACGGCAACAGCGACACTATCCGGGAGAACTCGGCGCCTCTCAACCAGAGGATCTCCTCCTGGCGGCGCACCTTTCGGTGGTTCCTTGCATACCCTCCGGGCCGCTCGCTCACAGCTAGCTTGCCTTTGATCACCCACGAGAAGTACCTCGGCGGTATTCCTGCCGCCCATTTGCTCTTGCTCAACTTCGCGACCCCGCCAGGCTCGCAGCCATCACCGCTGGAGCGACGTCGTGAACCCGCACCATGGCGGCTCCCTTCAGGATCGCCCAAGTCGACGTTGCCACCGTCGCCTCCAGGCGCTCCGCGGCTGAACTCTCTCCTTCTCGCCCAGCCGGCGACCCTGACGGTCGGGCGAGGAAGGACTTCCGGCTCGTTCCGACCAGCACCGGCCATCCGGTCGAGACAATCACGTCAAGGTGCCTGAGAAGCGAAAAGTTGTGCGCTGCGGTCTTGGCGAAACCGATCCCAGGGTCAATCCAGATTTCCCCCACCCCCGCGCGCCGAGCCGTCTCTGCGCGTTCGACCAGGTAGGAGGTAACCTCCCCAAGAAGGTCGTCATAGGTCACCTTCGAGGCCATCACCGTAGGGTCAGCGGGCATGTGCATCGCCACCCACCCGCAGCCTTTGTCGGCGGCTACCTGCCAGAGGGAGGCGGAAACGTCGTTGACGATCTTCGCCCCGGCGGCAACGGCAGCGCGCGCCACCTGCTCCTTGCGGGTGTCGATCGACACCGTCACCTCACCCGAGAGGGCTTCCACCACGGGCAGGACCCGGCGCATCTCCTCGGCGACGTCGACAGCCCGGGCTCCGGGTCGGGTCGATTCGCCACCCACGTCGATGACGTCGGCGCCCTCGGCGACCATCTGGAGGCCGTGACGCACAGCGGCGCCAGGGTCAAGCCATAACCCGCCGTCGGAAAAGGAGTCAGGTGTAACGTTCAAGACACCCATCACCTTGGCCACCCCGCAACAATACCGGGCGCTCAGCCCAGGGCGGCCAGCCGCTTCGACCCTGAGCTCCCGGCGAGACGCTGAGCGCCTGCGGAGGTGCTCAGCGCGCGCTTCTCAAGAAGCCCATCGCCTCGCTGCGGGCAGCAACGCCGTCGCGCATCAGGCCTCTCACCGCCGAGGTGACCGTGGTAGCACCCGGCTTGCGGACGCCTCGCATGGACATGCACAGGTGCTCGGCTTCTACGACAACCAGAACCCCGCGAGGGCTCAGAGCCGATTCGATGCGGTCGGCGACTTGAGTGGTTAGACGCTCCTGCACCTGAGGTCTGCGGCTGAAGCCGTCGACGAGACGGGCGAGTTTGGACAGTCCGGTGATTCGGCCGTCCTCGTTGGGGATGTACGCAACATGAGCACGACCGAACCATGGGACCAGGTGATGCTCGCACATGCTGAAGATAGGAATGTCGCGTACCATGACCATCTCGTCGTGGCCGAGGTCGAACACGACCTCGAGATGCTCCCCGGGGTCCTCGCGCAGGCCGGAGAACACCTCCGCGTACATCCTGGCCACCCGTCCGGGCGTCCCGACGAGACCGTCCCTGGAAGGATCTTCACCTATCGCCTCGAGGATCTCCCGGACTGCAGCTTCGATGCGAGCGAGGTCGACGCCGCCCGGCGCGCCAGTTTGGGGGTCAGCGTTCGACATAGGTAGCAAGATAGGGCAGGTTTCGGTAGCGCTCCGACACGTCGAGGCCGTACCCGACGACGAAGTCCGGCGGGATCTCGAAGCCTTGGTAGGCGAGGTCCAAGTCCACGGACTGCAGGCCTCGTTTGACGAAGAGCGCGACGACTTCGAGGCTCGCAGGATGTCGAGCCGCAAGGTTTCGTCTCAGGTACGACAGCGTGAGCCCGGAGTCCACGATGTCCTCGACGATCAGGACGTGCCTGCCGCTCAGATCTGCGTCGAGGTCCTTGACGATCCGCACGACCCCGCTCGTCTGGGTCGAGTTCCCGTAGGACGAGACGGCCATGAAGTCGACCTCGACGGGCAGTTCGATAGCCCGCGCGAGGTCAGCCAGGAAGAAACATGCGCCCTTTAGGACACCCACCAGCAGCGGGACGCGCCCGGCGTAGTCCTTGGTTATCTCAGCCCCTAGCTCCGCTACCCGACGCTCGAGGTCCTCCGCTGTGGCTATGACGGGCCCCAGGCAAGGGTCGGACTGGCGGTTATATGCCGGCGTGGATTCGCCGTGCTCGTGTCTGGCGGTGTCGTTCAAGGCTGCGCCCTGCTCTCGAAGTCCTGGCCCCCAGGCTGCGGGCGGTCAGCGCCCGACTCTGTGGTCACCGCAACGGCTGTGGCCGCTCCTCCAGCGGCCCCCATCCCACTGGCCGCCCCCGCAGCGCCAGGAGCGCTCAGGAACAGTCGCCCCTGGCGGCGCCTGACGTTCAGCCCTCCCGATATCTGACAAGCCCGCCGGTGACCACAAACCACTTCCATCACTCTTTCAAGTTCGGCCGAGCTCGGCGGATGCTGTTCCCCCTGATCCTGCCCGCCGCGAGGCGCGCGACGCAACCACATCCGCAGGGCACGTCGCGCCACGGGGAGCGGAGCGCCTAGCAGGTCGCCTACAGACGCTGCGTCGAGTGCCTCCGCCCAAGCGTCGAGGATCTCCACCTCCGAGTCGATGATCTCCGCCTGGCGGGCAAGCACCGGCACGACGTCCCTGCCTGCTATGTCCGAAAGCAGCGGAAGACCCTCGTGGCGGAGGCGGTTGCGACGAAACCTCGGGTCCCGGTTCGACGGATCCCGCACCACTTCTAGACCCCAAAGCCGGCACAGCGTGTCGGTTTCGTGTCTACGCAACCCCAAAAGTGGCCTTGTCACCCGCCCGCCCGCATCGCGGTACAGCACCTGGCGCATCCCCCGCAGGCCGTCGGTGGCGGATCCGCGAAGGACGTTGAGTAGGACCGTCTCCGCTTGATCGTCCATCGTGTGGCCGGTCAGGACCTTCGACGGTAGGGCCTCGTAGCGCGCCCTGCGAGCTCGGGCTTCTAGATCAGGGCCGTCAGGGACCTCGACTTTCCGTGACTCGAAAGCGAAACCCAAAGCCTGAGCCGACTTTGCGACCACTTCCGCCTCGCTCTGCGAGTCGTCGCGCAGTCCGTGGTCGACGTGTACGACTAAACCCTCCAAACCGTAGCTTCGCGCCAGGATCATAAGAGCGGTCGAGTCGGGACCGCCGGACACCGCTAGAGCCACCGGGCCTTCAGAGGTTGCAGGAAACCTGCACCTGCTAAGGAGCTCCGCTGCGAGAGCGTCCCCGCCCGGCGCGCTCAAAGCGTCGTCGCCTCGCCCTTCGCCGCCCCGACTCGCGTCATCCACAGGTTCGGGTCGCGGATCTCCTCCCAGTCGGGCAGCCACTCGGGCCCCTCCCACACTTTCGCTAGCAGGCCCGGCCCACCGTGGTCCTCCACCGCCCCGATGAAATCCTCCCCCTGCTTGTATTGGCGCATCTTGGCTTCCATGCCTATGAGCATCGAGAGCATCCGCGCCGGACCTCGCTGCTGCCGGCGGGCGTGCAAAGTGTCGGCGAACACGCCAGCGCTTGGTATCAGCCCGGCTGCGGCCCTGTTCATCGTCACGTCGCCGTGACCTTCGAGGAGGCTCATCAAAGCGCCCACCGAGCGGATCGCCTGTTGCTGCTCCGGGCTCGCGAAGAGGGTGACGAGGCCGCCCTCCTCCAGAGGGTTGATCCCGGCACGGGTGGCGCTAACTGCCCGCTGCAGAGCATCCACCAGTGCACGAGGCTCCAAGTCGATGCCGTCCAGCGTCTTGTCCACCATGGCGAGGAAATGCTCGCGCAGCCACGGGACGCCTGTGAACTGGGCTCGGTGGGTCACCTCGTGCAGTGCGAGCCACAACCGAAACTCCGACGGGACGAAGCCGTACCTACGCTCGACCGCCACGACG
The DNA here is from genome assembly GCA_021808665.1 of Actinomycetes bacterium. The sequence continues at coordinate 43,456 of JAKBBA010000024.1, read as the reverse complement.
TTGGAACCCACGTAGTAGACGATGTCCTGATCGTCGGGGTCCTCGTCTTCTATTAGAAGTTGGTCGTACTGGCCGAGGACACGCCCCGACATCCAACCGAGGACCACGCCGAGCTCGACCCCCGACGTGTACCTAGTAAGCCCGGCCGAACGAAGAGACCACCGCGGATTGGAATTCATCCTGGACTCCAGTTTCGACGCCAGCGGCCTCAGCAGCCGCCTGAACGACGCTACGTTGACGTCGATCCACTGCGAGCGGTCGGTGACCCTTGCACGCGCCGGGCCTGCCAGGGAGACCAGCCCGGTCTCCGCTGCGACAAGACTTTCCGCTCGCAGCGTCATCTCCTCGAAGTCCGCTTCGAGGCTTCGCCTCTCGTACTCCGACAAAGGCGCTTGGCGCTCTGCGACTTTCTTGCCGACGCTCCTAGCCGTCTCCCACCCGATCAGCTCCGGCACTCAGGGCTCCTAGCCATGCCGCATCGTACCGTCCCGGCGCAGTTGCATGGCTTCGTTGCCAGCTAGGCGTACGACGGTCAGGCTATTTTCCGGCCCCGGGTTCTCGGGACCACCATCGGCTCATGACGGTGGCAGAACTTTCCGCTGTTATATATCGAAAGCACGGTATTGCAGCCCGGCTCCCTGCACATCCGATCCTTCGCGAAAGCACGCGACGGCCGCTCGCTTCCGCTCAAGCTGTGCCCGCTGAGAGAACGCTCGCTCATTGTTCCTCCTCACTTCCGGCGCTGTGGGCCTTGTCCACTTCCGTAAATACCGCCTCTTATACGGTCCCAGGGGAAGATTTGGATGCCTCTTTGAGCGCCGCAGCGATCTTGTCCTTCAACTCAATCGGAGCCCGCTCCTGACACGAGCGGGCCACGAGAGACTTCAGCTCGGCTTCGAAGTCGAACGCCGCAAGGCACGGGCTGCAGTCGGAAAGATGCTTGGTGATCGCGGAGCGACGGTCCTGCGTCAACTCCCCGTCGAGGTAATGGTAGAGCCGGTGAAGGGCGTCTTGGCAGTCGACCGGTGCGTAAAGATCCTCCACGTTGAAGTTGCTTTCTCCATGGTCCATAGTCGGTACCTGACTGCCTCGACGATTTGACTGAAACGAATCCAAGGCTGAACTGCTACAGCTTGGCCGGTGTCTCCGAGGCCTGCTTTACCAGTCCTCGAGCGACTCCAAACTCGTGCAACGTCTTCTCCAACGCTTTTCTTCCCCGGTGCAGTCTGCTCATCACGGTACCGATCGGCACGTCGAGGATATCGGCGATCTCCTTGTAGGAGAACCCTTCGACATCAGCGAGCAGGACGGCCATTCGAAACTGCTCTGGGAGGTTCTCCACCGCCTCCTTGACCTCCGACTCGGTGAAATGGTCGAGGACTTCCTCCTCGGCGCTCCGCCCCGCAGCTACAGCTTCGAGACCGCCGAGACGCCGGAACAGGTAGAGGTCCTCCCCCTCGTCAAGCTCGGTCTGCTCGGGTCGACGCTTACGAGCCCTGTAGGAGTTTATAAACGTATTCGTGAGAATACGGTAAAGCCAGGCCTTCAGGTTCGTGCCCTCCTGGTACGAGTCGTAGGCCCGGAAGGCCTTCAGGTAAGTCTCTTGGACCAGGTCTTCCGCGTCGGAGGGGTTCCGTGTCATCCTGAGGGCGGCACCGTAGAGCGAGCCCATGTACTCCATCGCGTCGGAGGTGAACCGCTCGCTGTCAGCCATCATGACTACCATAGCCCCCGGCTGTGACAGCCGCGAAGCGTCGGGGGCAGTAACGCCCGAGGTCAAAGCGCCTCCCGGGGGTCATAGTGCCTAAAGCCCGGGTTGGACGCAGGGAGGAGCAGACGACGTGCATGTGACAGTCCTCGGCGGTGGTTCCTGGGGCACTACCGTCGCCAGCTTGACCGTCGAGACGCATCCGACCACGCTGTGGGCTCGCGATCCCGTCGTAGCCGACGAGGTACGCTTTTCGCACACCAACTCGACGTACCTTCCCGGGCTGTCCCTTCCCGGTGGCATCACGGCGACCAGCGACCTAGAGGAGGCGGTCAGCTGCGCCGATGTGCTGATCCTGGCAGTGCCTTCCGGTGGCTTTCGCTCAGTTCTCAGCTCTGCGCTTTCGTGGGTCCGTCCGTGGATCCCGGTGGTAAGTCTCACAAAAGGTCTCGAAGCAGGATCCCTCATGCGCATGACCGAGCTGATCGAAGACCTGCTCCCCGGCCATCCCGCTGCAGCGCTCAGCGGCCCCAACCTCGCCAGGGAGATCATGCAGGGAAAGGCAGCGGCCGCCGTGCTCGCAACCGAGGACCCAGGGGTCGCCTCGGCCTTGCAGGAAGTGCTCCGCCACCGGCTGTTTCGCGTATACCGCAACCATGACGTGATCGGCTGCGAGGTCGGCGGCGCGCTGAAGAACGTGGTCGCTATAGCCGCTGGAATAGCGGAAGGCCTCGGCGTCGGGGATAACACGAGAGCCGCTGTCATGACCAGGGGACTCGCTGAGATCACCCGCCTAGCAGTAGCCATGGGAGCGGAAGCGCAGACCCTCGCAGGGCTCGCCGGAATGGGCGACCTCGTAGCAACCTGCATGAGCCCCCTCAGCCGCAACCGGACGGTCGGCGAGAAGCTGGGGAAAGGCTTGGGCCTCCAGCAGATCCTCTCGGAGATGCACATGGTCGCCGAAGGGGTGAACACCGCCCGCCTCGCCCTGGACCTCGCCGAGCGCCACGGCGTGGAACTGCCCATCTGCGAGGAGATCCACAAGGTCGTTACAGGCGCCCAACGAGCGACCGACGCCTACCGGGGCCTCCGTGACCCCGGACACGAGTCAGACCCGGGCTGAGCACACCGCACACGCTGCGGGCCGTCAGGCGGTTCGAGCGGACGAGAGGCGTACGTCGAGGGCGCTCCGCAGCAGCGAGCACGCCAGGGAGGCTCCCACCCCCTCCCCGCAGCGCATCCTCAGGTCTAGCAGGGGTTCGAGGCCGAGAGCTGCGAGCACCACGGAGTGACCTCTCTCCCTGCTCATATGACCGGCTACGAGGTAGGCGGACACGGCCGGGTCGATCCGAACTGCCAGCAGAGCAGCTACCGACGTTGCCAGACCGTCTAGTACCACGACAGCGCCACCCCTAGCCGCTCCGAGCACCACACCTGCGAGGACGGCGATCTCACCGCCTCCGAGAGCCGCCAACAGGTCCAAAGGTCCGGCTTCGATAGCAAAGCCGGCTTCGGGCTTCTCCGGCAAGACCAACCCCCGCCTGACACGATCCAGCGCCTGGACGACCACGTCGGTCTTCGCATGAAGCATGGCCGAGTCCGACGAAGCACCCAAGCCGACAAGCTGATTTGGTCGGACGCCGGTCAGCGCGGACGCCAGCGCTGCGGCGACAGTCGTGTTGGCGACCCCGACCTCCCCCACTGCCACAAGGTCGCGGCCGTCGTCGCACAAGCCCAGCGCGAGACTCTCCCCCGCCTCGACGAGCGCTGTAGCGTCGCGCAGACTCAACGCGTCTGAGTTGACGAGGTCACCTTTGGGGCCGTCGGGTCTGATAGCGAGAGTCGCCAGCAAGGTCTGCGATCCAGACTCGATCCGCCTGGCGACGCCGAGCGAACCCGCTGTGCCTGATCCGTCTACGCCAGCGTCGACAAGCACAGTGGCAAGGCCGTTGCTCCCCGCCGCTATCGCTCCGAGCGAGGCACCTGCGGCGGTGGCCTCGGCGACGGTCCTGGTCACTGACGGATCGTACGCGGATACTCCGAACGCTGCTACGGGATGGTCTGCGGCTGCTATGACCATGACGCCCCCGTTAGGGGACAGTCCGCCCGGACGGACCGCCAGCACTTTGTCAACGACCCGGTCGAGCAGACCGAGCGACCCGGGGGGGCTGAGCACGACGTCGGCGAGGTCGTGGGCGGCTACCACCGCCCGCTGGTCTGGAACCGCCGCCAAGGTACCCACGCCGGCAGTTCCACTCGCTGCGAGCCGCGAGCGTGGTTCAGCCGGAGGTGTCACCGCACCGCCGGGAGCTGGCCAACGCTCGCGCAGGAGGACCTCTTCGAGGGGCTGCCTCTTGGACCAGCCCCTCCTCTCCAGGCCCGGCAGCGGCGGCCTCTCGTCGGGCCATCCGACGCACAACCACCCGAGGGTCTCGACGCCCGGGGGCGCATGGACCAATGCGAGCAGGTCCCGAGGCTCGAAAAGAGTAACCCAACCCACGCCGAGGCCGAAAGCTCTAGCGGTCAGCCAAAGATTCTGTATCGACGCTGCGCAAGACCACATGTCGGCGTCGGCGAAGGTCGCCCGGCCGAGCACTCCCGCCGCCGGCACCCTCCTGTCACAGCAGACCACCAGGCCGACCGGAGCTTCGCGAATGCCTTCCAGGTCCAGGTCGAGAAGTTGACGCCCGTAGTCGGGTTCCAACCCTGCAGCCTGGGCAATCCTTGCTGAATCGGCCATGGACGCCGCCCTTACACGGGTGAGCGGGTCTCTCACTATCACGTAACGCCACGGCTGGGAGTGCCCTACCGACGGGGCTTGGTGCGCTGCGTGGATCACCTCCAGCAGTAACGCTTCTGGGACAGGGTCAGGCCGGAAACGTCGGATATCTCGCCTTGCGGCTACGACCCTGGCGATCGCAGCCCGTTCCCTATCCGGGAGAGCCCAGCCGCTCGGGTCCGACGAGCGGTCCGCCGCGCTGGTTCGGTCTCCTATCGTCGGGATCGGACGGGGCCACACTGATTCCATCTGAGCGCGAGGCTACCGCCCGTCCGAGTCGGACGGCGCAAACGCCCCGAGACGGGCCGCCCGATCCGGGTCGTCGAGCGGCGCTGCTTCTGCCTAGACCACCGCCACGGCTAGCGTTACAGCGTGAACCGAGCGCGATACGCCTTCTTGGACCACCCCGGACCGATCGCCTTCGCTCATCGCGGCGGGGCGCTCGAAGCCCCCGAGAACACCTGGAAGGCCTTCCGCAACGCCATAAGCCTCGGTTACCGATACATCGAAACCGACGTTCACGCGACCCTCGACGGTATCGTCGTGACAGCCCACGACCCCGACCTGTCACGCTCGATGGCCCGCCCCGACCTGATCCGAGAGACCCGCTGGTCTGCACTGGCAGCGATGCGCCCTTCGGGGAGCGAAGATCCGCTCCCCCGCCTCGACGACGCCCTCGCCGCATGGCCCGAGCTGAGATGGAACATCGACGCCAAACACGACAGCGTCGTCGGCCCGCTGATAGAGACCATCCACCGAAGCGGGGCCATCGACCGTGTATGCATCACGTCGTTCGACGAGCGGCGTACCGCTCGCATCCGCCGCGCTCTCGGCCCGCGGCTCTGCTCTGGCATGGGCCCGGTTGCGACCGGGGCGCTACGGCTAGTGAGCGTGCTGCCTACTCGATCCCGGCTCGGGTCGGGACGCCGAGCCGGGACTTACCTCGGGCGTTTCGGAGCGGCGCAGGTGCCGGTCAGGCAGGGGCGGATACCCCTTGTAGACGCCAAGTTCCTAGCCGCTGCCCACAGACTCGGCGTCGCTGTCCATGTCTGGACTGTGGACGAGGCCGACGAGATGCGGCGCCTGCTGGACCTCGGGGTAGACGGGATCATGACCGACCGACCGTCCACGCTCAAGGAAGTTCTGGTCGCCCGGGGCACGTGGACCTGAGCAGACCATCGAGCGGGCACACCGTGGGCCGGCGCTGAGAACGTCCGGGAAAGGTAGTTGTCATTCTGTTACCCATTGGTTACTGTGACAGCAGTCACCGGACAACCGACCGGTGAACCCAGAAACCAACACGAAATCGGGGGTTCGATGAAATGACCGTAGCCGCTGCGGGCCGGACTACAGGATCGAAAGGAATTTCGTTCCTGTGGGACCGTAAGCTCGACTCGTACCCGGAGAACGGGCCACGAATCTTCTACCTGGCACTGACCGTCCTGGCGACGATCATGCTTTACTACGAGCTGTACGTGGGAGGGTCGGTCTCGACACTGTTCCTGCCGAAGCTGCACATGAGCTTCACGTTCTACGTCTACACCGTCGCCTTCTCGAACCTGATCGGAGCTTTCGGGTCTCTGTTCGCCGGCCTCACAGACCGGATCGGAAGGACGAACATCGTCGCAGGCGGCCTGCTCCTGACCGGAATCTTCGTGACGTTCATCATCCCAGCAGCCACTAACAAGTGGACGTTCACGATCGAAGGCTGGCTGGTAGGCGTGATCGAAGGAATCTGCCTGGTCGCCACCCCGGCTCTGATCCGGGACTTCTCACCCCAGGTAGGCCGTGGCACCGCTATGGGCTTCTGGACCACCGGGCCGGTCGTGGGAAGCCTGGTCGTAGCCGTCGTAGCCTCCAACACCATCCCGGCCACCGTGTCCAACAGCTTCTGGACCCACGAATACCACATCTGCGGCGTCGTCGGGCTAATCGTCGCCGTGATCGCCGTCGTTAGCATGAAAGAGCTCTCCCCGAGACTAAGAGACCAGCTGATGGTCTCCATGCAAGACCGCGTCCTGATCGAAGCGAAGGCCAAGGGTATCGACATCGAGGAGTCCCTCAAGAACCCCTGGGGCCAGCTTCTAAAGCTTGACGTGATCGCATCAGCGATAGGCATCTCGGTGTTCCTCTTCGTGTACTACACCGCAGTGGGCTTCGGCCTGATCTTCTTCGCCACCGTCTACGGGTTCTCGACCAAGGACGGGAACGGCCTCGGCAACTGGAACTGGGGGTTCAACGTCATAGCCGCCATACTGTTCGGCTTCCTCTCGGACCGGTTCCACGTGCGCAAACCGTTCATGATCTTTGGCGGCGTAGCAGCGGCGATCATGACGGTCGTCTGGCTTGAGCAGATCGGCCATCACCCCAGCTACTACACACTTGCGATACTGGTCGCCATACTGTCGTTCACCCTCGGGATCGCCTACGTGCCTTGGATGGCGAGCTTCACCGAGACCGTCGAAGCCCACAACCCGGCGCTCACCGCGACCGGCCTGGCTATCTGGGGTTGGATCCTCAGGGTCATCGTGTTCGCGCTGTTCATGATCCTCCCGTCTTTCCTCAGCACTGTCACGCCGCTGGTAGACTACGGCGCTGGCGTGTCCGCTGCGGCCGCCCAGTACTCGACACAGCTTGCGGCAGCCCAGAAGTTCGCCCCCCAACTGGCTATCATCCAAGCCCACCCGGCGCTGTTCACGGAGCTGTCTGCGCATCCGACACCAGCTTTGATAGCCCAGGCTGAGAAGGTCGCCGGCGCAAAGAACTTCGGGATCATCGTCGCTAACACCAAGGCGATCACCTCGGTCATCGAAGCGGCCAGCGCCCCAGGTAACGCCGCCTTGTATGGGACCGCTAACGGCAAAGCAGTAAACGGCTTCAACTACGTCGTCGCCCACGGCGCTGCTGTTGTAGCAGCCGCCAAGAAGGAACCCGGCCAGTGGAAGAACTGGTACTGGGTGTGCTTCGGGGCGATCATCGTGTTCCTCGGCACCGTGCCGCTCATGAAGGGACGCTGGTCCCCGAAGAAGGCCCGCGAGGACGAGGAAGCCCACGAAGCGATGGTCGCAGCGGAGATGGCCAAGCTCGGCATCTCTACCCCCGCAACGGCCTGATCGCCCCTTCACGCTGGCGCTTAGCCCGGGTGACAACCTGAGATGTTTTCGGCCCGGGACCACAAGTCCCGGGCCGAACTCTTATCCCGCCCAGACCCGCCTATTCCGAGCTGACCGGAAACCCGGGCTGACCGGAAGCTCGGCCTCAGGGACTTTCCTGTCTCAACGGACAGTCCGGAAGAAGTTGCGTACTTCCTCGACGAAGATCGCCGGCTGCTCGAACGCTGCGAAGTGACCGCCCACCGCAGGTTCTCCCCAGTAGCGGATGTCGCTGTACTGGCGGCTCGCCCATCGGCGCGAAGCCCGGAAGATCTCCTTCGGGAACACCGACGCTCCCATCGGCACGCTGACAGGACCGAGCGGTGGACTGTTGAATGACTCCCAGTACATTCTCGCCGAGGACGCAGCCGTGGCGGGCAGCCAGTAGAGCATGACGTCGTCGAGGATCCGGTCGGCGCCGAGGACTCCTACCGGGTCGCCTGCGGTGTCGGTCCAGGACCAGAACTTCTCGAGTATCCACGCACACTGGCCCGCCGGGGAGTCCACCAGTGCGTAGCCGACGGTCTGCGGTCTGGTCGACTGCTGCTTCGAGTAACCGGAGTCGTAGCGCTGGTAGTGCTCCAGGGCGGCTAGAGCTGCCTTTTCCGAGTCGGTCATCTCGCCGTCGCCGGGACCCGGAAAGCCCAGGACCATGTTCAAGTGGACACCGGCGACGTGCCCCGGATCCTGCTGGGCGAGGCTGGTGGTGACCATAGCACCCCAGTCTCCTCCCTGGGCGCCGTAGCGGTCGTATCCGAGTCGGGACATGAGCGAAGCCCACGCTCTGGCGGTGCGCTGCACTCCCCAGCCGCTCGTGGCCGGCTTGTCGGAGAAGGCATATCCCGGCAGCGACGGGACCACTAGGTGGAAAGCGTCGGAAGCGGCGCCCCCATGAGACGTCGGATCGGTCAAGGGGCCTGCCACGTCGATGAACTCGGCGAACGAGCCGGGCCATCCGTGGGTGACTATCAGCGGCAGGGCAGACGGGTTGGGCGATCGGACGTGGAGGAAGTGGACTCCCAAACCGTCGATGACCGTCTTGTACTGCGGGAAGGAGTTGAGCCGAGCCTCGCGCGCAGGCCAGTCGTAGGTATCCGCCCAGTATTTGCAAAGGTCTCGCAGGTACGCCAGAGGGACGCCCTGCGACCAGTCGGAGACGGTCGACGGCTCTGGCCATCGGGTCCGCTCCAAGCGACGCCGCAGGTCGTCGATGTCGGCGGGGTCGACGTCGATATAGAACGGTACTACGTCGTCATCCAAGGCCGGCTCCTCCGGTGTCAGGCCGTCGGCAGATTTTTCGCACAACTAGTGTTGAGCCCACGGGCTGGGCGGGGGCGTCTGACCCCACGGATTCACCTGGGACGCTTCAGGGGGCCAAGGGGTCTGGCGGCCGGACGCCGCCTGGTTGGCTAGAGCCTCTTGGGGCACGTCACGCAGGGTAGCCCGAACGATGACTGCTGCGAAGAGGAGGTAGGCCGCTATAGCGTCGACCACGAACCATCCCGTCAGCTTCACGCTTAAGACTAAACCCAGCTGCGCAGCCTGGGCCTGGCTGAGACCGAAGTCGGCAGCAGGGACTGGAAGGTTCACCTGGACGACGGCAGCGACGAGTTGTGTGCTTAGAACCAGGATTGCGCCAGCAGCCAGAGCAGCGCCGACCCCCTTGTCTCGAAGCCGTATCGCCACGACCGGGACGATCAGTACAGCGACGGCAGCGACGACGGTACCCACCACCTGCTGCCATGGACCGCTGAAGGCGTTTCCCAGGTTCCGCACGACGCTTTGCCCCGTGATCGAGCTCGTCGCCGTGCCACGGTCCCACGCCGGCAGGAAAGCCGCAGCAGTGATAGCGCCAAGAGCAAAGACGAGGACCGTCCACAGGTTACGTTCGTGGGCATCCTCAGGGCTTTCCGCAGCCTGCGAGCGGAGAAACCTCCTGCGGCGTTTCGCCTGCGGAACGTCTCCTGCCGCAACCGACGCCTCTGCTGGCAACGATGCGGCTGCCATGTCGGCACCAGGGATCGCCGCTTCGTCGGCCGGCGGGGAATTTAGGGTCTCCGTCGCGTCCACCACAGGCAGAGCGGCAGTATCCACTACTGGCACCGCAGATGTATCGATTACCGGTATCGCCGCCGTATCCGCGGGTAAGGCAACCGGGAGCCCTGCGTCCTCAGGTCCCACAACACTTCCGACAGGCACTCCGCCCAAGTCGTAGTACGGGTTTCCGTCAGCTTCGAGGGCATCACCCTGTATTGCCGAGCCTAGCGCCGGATCGGGATCGCTACCTACTTCGCCGTCAGCTACCGGCGGGGCCGAGTTGGATCCACCTGAAACCTCGACTCTCGCCGGTCGGTGGCGTTGAAGGACCGCTGACACGGATACCACAGCGGCCAGCGCCCCTACCACCCAGGCCGCGGACATCAGCCACAGACCGGTTCCGGCTGTCTGAGTCCCGTACTTGACAGCGTCGCCGACGTCCGACAGGCGAAACCCGAGCTCGGTCGCTGCGATCCCCACAGCGAGAGCTGCGGCACCCTTGGTTCTGTCGGGACCACTAACACCTATCGCCAGCGCCAGCGCCCACGACGCTGCGAGGACAGCATAAAGTGCCGCTTGGTCAGTCTGGCCGGCCAGGGACCCCTGAGACGTGAAGTACGTCGGGAACATGGCCACGACGTGCAGGACCACCGTCGCAACCAGCAGACCGCCTGCCGATAGCTCCAGGCGGCTGGGACGTTCGTGGATCAACCCGGTGGACGAAGCGATCTGCATAGACATCCATTATCGCCCGAGAATCTGAGAGAAGCCTTACTAGGAGCGCATTTCGGATTTAAGAACCCGCCTCGCCGGGCTCGCCGCGAACGCCGGCGGCCTGGGTCCGCCCTCTGGCGATGACCCCGGGGACTCTGTTGGCTATCTCGTCGGCCCCGCCTGATTGGCGCCACCGCCGAGAGAGGTCGGCTTCGATGTCCAAAGCTGCTCCGTTGATCTCAGCTTCGATCCTGCGGTAGGAGCCGTGTAGCTCCAAGACGGCTGGGCGATGGTTAGCGGCGATGGTCGCGGCGAGACCCCTCGCGCGGTCAAGTAGCTGTTCGTGCGGAACGACTTCGGTGACGAGGCCGCATTCCAGTGCGCGCCGGGCGTCGACGAAGTCACCGGTGAAGCTCATGCGGCGGGCCATCGTGAAGCCGACGCGCTCCGGAAGAAGCACCGAGAGTCCCCAGCCTGGCATGATGCCCACCCGCGCGTGAGTGTCGGCGAACACGGCCCTTTCAGACGCGATCAGGAAGTCGCAGTTGAGCGCAAGCTCCAAGCCGCCGGTGATCGCAGCCCCGTTGACTGCGCCGATGAGCGGCTTTCCGAACGGTCCCCAAGGCGAGGCGCTTGCCGAGGCCTGCTCGGTGGCTGCAATGTCGTCCCTCGGAGCCTGTCGGCCGCTCCCATCGGCTTTCTCCACGCCGTCTAGCAGTTCCGACGAAACACTTAGCTCTTTCAGGTCGAGACCAGCGCAGAAGGCGGGGTCCGCCCCAGTGAGAATGACCACACCGATACTGTCATCGCTACCCAGCCTGGCGAAGGTCTCTCTCAGCTGGCGAAGGAGGGGACGGCTGAGGGCGTTGCGCGCCGCCGGACGGTTTAGGGTCACGGTCGCCACGCCGTCTTGGGCTTCGAGGACAAGAAGTTCTTCCGTCATATTCGTAATCCTCGCAGATGTTGCTCTCGACCGCCCGCTCCGACCCTTGAGCGCCTTTTAGGCGCTCCCGCTTATGTCCGCTCCCACGTCGCGACCTTCGGCTCCGCTTGGGGCTGCTATCTCCGTGATGCGTTCGTCGACGTCGTCGTACTCGAGACGCAGAGCCCTCGATATCACGGCGTGCATGGCGTACATGGCGGTGATGTAGGTCAAGTCGAGGATCTGCTCGTCGTCGAGATGGGCCTTAAGGACGTTGAAGACCCTGTCGTCGACACGTCCGTTACTGCCTGCCAAGGCGTCGGCGTAGGCGAGGACCGCTCTTTCGACTTCGTCGAAAACGTTTGAGATCGTCCAGCACGCTACGGCCTTGATCTTGTCCTCCGAAACTCCTACCGCCCTAAGCGACTTGCAGTGCTGCGAATAGACGAACTGGCTTCCCACGAGGTAGCCGGCCCTAGTCTGGGCCAGCTCCCTCAACTGTGGGGGAAGCCGGTCAGCCGACTTTTGGTACAGGCTGAAGCCTGCGACGGCGTGTCGGAACACCTGTGGCGACAGAGCGAAGACGGTCCACCAGTTACCGGGTGTCCCAGTGGCGGTACCGGGATTCGACACTGGGTCCCTCTCAGGACCGAAAAGTCGGTCGTATGCTCCACGAACGACATCGTCTTTCACTTCGGATCGGGGGACTTGACGCAAGCGGGGCACGGCGACCCTCCTTCCTCTCAACGCAAACGGAGGTCAATGGCAGTCGGCAACTGCACTTTTAGATATGAAAGCAGAGTTCAATCCGATGTGGTGGCACTGTGAACGGGGAGCGGCCGATACACCGTGAAGGGCGCACACACAGCGGAGCATCCTCCGACTTAGTAGTCAAGTTCTATCCCGGTCGTCCCGAAAAGTTGTTGATGGTTCTCCTCGGGTTTGCATGATGAGCGCACCCGAGGCCGTCAGCGCCGGTCCGCACTCGGCGACGCCGGTCCTACTGGGCCGCGCCCCGATCTTCGACCGTCGAATGCAAGTCCTGGGATACAACTTCTTCAGCGCATCCGTCCCCGACACCGAGCTGCCGGGCCGGCCCGGCGGCTCGGACAGCCCTCTCGATGACCTTTTGAGGTCAAACTTCGACGTGGCGCACGCGAACCCTCAGCTAATCGCAGACCTTGCCGGCCCTGGGAGAGCTTGGCTCAATGCGTTCCCGGGACGCATGCAGGAGGGGGCCACACTCCCCGGCGTGGCGAAGAGCTGCGTCTTGAAGCTCTGCGGCCCAGGCGACTCATCCCATATGTCAACTTGGGAACCACACGATGGCGCAGGCTGGGCCCGCAAACTGCTCGACGGCGGTCACACCCTCGCAGTGTGTGCGTGGTCGCCCGAGTACGACTACTACGGCGACGGGGCAGCCTTCGTCCTCGTGGACCCAAACGCCGCTTCGGACAACCTCGCCGGCTGCCTTGATCTCCTAGCCGATCACCGCAGGGTGTCTATAGTCACAGGGGTCGACTCGGTCCGCCGCGTCATCGAATGGTCACGCGCAGGAGCGACCGTCTTCCAGGGACACGCCCTGTCTCATCCCTCCGGGGAAGCGACGGAGGCGATGTCGCCGAGTCGCATTTCCTGCCTGCAGCTCATCGGCCGCCTCAGGGACCCCGAAACCGGCCCCAAGGAGCTCTCCCGCATCCTGTCCTCCGACCTGTCCCTAGCATATCGAGCGCTGCATGTTTCTAGCCTTGGGTCCGCTGGCGGACTACGCAGACCGGTCCGGTCGATCGAAGAGGCAGTTATTCTGCTGGGAAGGGAGAAGCTCTACTCTTGGCTGACATTCATGACCCTCACCGACATGTCTCCCCACGCAAACGAGCAGGTGACGATAGCGCTTGTGAGGGCCCGAACGTGCGAACTGTTCGCCCTGGCAACATGCCCTCAAGTCGCCGATGAGGCCTTCACAGCCGGGCTAATCTCCGGCCTCGCGCTCATCGTCGGCCTACCGCTGGAACAGTTGGTTGCCAAGATGAGCGTCACGGACAACATTGCACGGGCTGTCTTGGAGCACTCCGGCGACTTGGGTCGGATTCTCAGGGATGTCTACGCTTGGGAGGTTGCTTACTCTCTGCCTGAACTGAGCTGTGGGATAGACGCTGTAAACGCAGGAGCCGCTTACGGGCAGGCGCTCGGCTGGGTCTCACAGATCACCCGTTCGGTGGAGTTGGCGGCTGCGTGAAGAGCTGATCCGGGCGGAACGGATGCCTCATCCAACCCACGAGGGGAGCCACAAGCATTACCGACCGCTGCAAGCTGGGACTGCGTGGGCTCGCTGCAGCAGAACCACGTTTCACTGAGACGAGGGCGGTCGCCGGCCGGCCCTTGCGAAACACAACCGCGCTTTGGACGCGTCCTGCGGGACCCGTCGCCAGCGCGGACGACTGATTCGATCCGCTCGAACGTGTCCTCGGCGGGCTCACCGAGCGACGCTTCGACTTCGTGTGCCATCAGCTTGTGGAGGTGCTCTACGCCCGGATCAGGGTGGGTCCATGTCCATCCAAGCTGAACTGGGTCGTATCCGCGCAGGTGAGGGGTCATCTCCGGCCTGGCGACGAGCAGTGAACCCTCTGGCAATAGCAGTCTGATCGTGTATTGGACGGGGTCGACGTTGGCGACCAAGTCGTGCGCCACGACGAAGTCGAACAGGTCAACCAAGTCGGACACGGTCGTCCATGGAGTGAACGGCAGCCACGACGGCCTGACTTCGATCCCGCATTGGCGAAGTGCCACCACGGCTTCAGAGGCATCGCCGGCTGTGTGGCCCTTGTCGAGAATCCGGAGGATCCTGTCACTGGTCGACTCGAACGCAGACACGACAAAAGAGCAGCCGGCTACGGCCAATTCAGCAAGCAAAGAGCGGTGCCGCAGAATGTGCTCCACCTTGATAGTCACATCGAAACTGACATGAGGATGGCGCTCGTGGAAGGCATTGATGACACGGCGCGAGTGGCCGGGCACGTTCAAGAAGTCGGGGTCCGAGAAGCTGATGTGGCTTGCTCCTGCTGCCACGAGGTTGTCGACGTCTTCGAGTACCACCTGGGCGGCGACGGGTCGGACCCGACCGTCGTAGACGACAGGGACAGGGCAATGCCGGCACCGATGCGAGCAACCCCGACTGGCGGTCACCGACCCGACAAGTCCTTCCTTTTCGCCGACCACGAACCGTGCGTAGGATTCGAGGGGCGGGAGGTAGCTACGAAGAGGAAGAATGCCGTCTGTGCGCTTAAGCGTTACTTGAGGGCCGGGGTCGCCGCCGCCGGCCCACGATGTCAGCCCCGGCTCGTATTCGCCCGCTATGACCGCGTCACCAGGAGAATCCCGGACTAGATCTTTTGCTGTTCCTGCGTAGAGTCCGAAGAAGCACAGCGGCATCCCCGGCCTTCGCTGACGGATCGACCCAGCGACCTCACGCGCCAACCTCATCGCCGTGTGCATCGGCACTGATAGCGCGACTTTCTCCGCCCAGTCCACGTCACGCACGTCCAACGATTCGACGGCCACGTCGGCGCAGCGAACCTCGTGACCACCTCGTGTCAACGACGCTGCAGCGGTCGCCACGGAGAGCGGCTGATGGCCAAGCTCGTAGGTTGAAACCAATAGGACTCTCACCCCGGGAGTGTACCTGGACGACCGCAGGAGTGCGCCAACCCTGTCGAGATGCGGGCTGATCGCTCCACCAGGGCGTTCACGCTCCGGGTTGGATCTCGACACTTATAAGGGACTCGGCCCGGC
The DNA here is from genome assembly GCA_021808665.1 of Actinomycetes bacterium. Next base: position 28,352 of record JAKBBA010000024.1, on the reverse strand, counting down.
GTAAGGCTTCAGCGACTTCTACCGGATCTTCTCCTCTCGCGAAGACGAACCCCAGGTACCGGTCACCTTCGGGGAGTGGCACCACTGGTCGGCCTATGGGTATCGTTATCTCGGCTCCTGTAACGCCGGGGACTGAGAGTGCAGTGTCGAGGCCTTGCACAGCCCGCAAGGTTCCTTTCTGGCTAATCGGTAGCATCATGACACCGGACGCCTGGCTCTCGCGCCGTAAGTCTCCAGTTCCGAGCCCCACGGCGTGGCGTAGGATCAGCTCTTCGAGGCTTATCCCCGCGCCGAAGCGCAAAGCCCGCGAGCACAGCCCTCCGATCGACCGTGCAGCCACTTCGAGGATCCACAGTTCGTTTCCCTCGCCTATTCTCACCTCGCCGTGAACCGGCCCGTCACTAAGGCCTATCGCTCGGGCCGCGTTCGCCACAAGACGGCCCACAGCCTGTTGGGTTGGCTGCGGATGAGAGGAAGGGGTCACATAGATGGTCTCCTCGAAATAGGGGCCGACCAGCGGATCGGGCTTGTCGAAGATAGCGAGGACTTCAAGTCTGCCTGCGTCTAGGAGCCCCTCGACTGCTACCTCCTCCCCGGGCAGGTAGCTTTCCAGCAACAGTTCCTCATCGGGTCCTAGCAGCGAACGAACGCGTTCGATCGCCGCGCGCAAGCCGGCTGGGTCGTCAACTCTTATCACCCCCTGGCTCGCAGAGCGCGACACCGGCTTTACGACGCACGGGTATCCGACCTCTCCAACCGCATCGACAGCAAAGTCGGCTTCGAAGCCCGCAGGGACGACGCAGTACCGCGGCTGGGGGATCGCCGACGCGGCGAGGCGGGCCCGCAACTGTGCCTTGTCGCGCGTTGCGCGCACCGCGTCAGGAGGGTTGTGCGGCTTGCCAAGCCGAGCGGAAGCCGAAGCTGCGACCAAAGCCCCGCCGTCGTCGACCGCTAACACGGCGTCTAGCGGTAAGCGTCCGTGAAGCGCGGCGATGGCATCCACAGCCGCCCCTACGTCGTCCATGGGTACGACAGCAGCCCGCTCACCCATCGACGACGCCATCGCCTGGGGATATTCTGAGCCTACGACCACCTCTACGTCGAGGCTCCTGGCGGCGGCCATGAAATCCGCAGCACGGTAGGTCGAGGTCGGCAACAAAAGCAGAACGCGGCTCATGTGCATAGGATGGCCGCTGCATACGACTAGATGGGCGCGAAATGAACGACGACAACCCAATACCAGACAGCCGAGCGGAGAGTAACCAGGCAGACCCCGAGGGGCCGGCAAGCCCCGAGGCCGAGCCGGTTCTCACCTTGACGAGTTCTGCCCTAAAGAAGGTCCTCCAGCTTCGGGCCGACGAACCAGGTGCAGACAGCCTTGCCTTGTGGGTGCAGATAGGCGGCGTGAACGGTTCCGCCTACAGCTACGAGATGTTCTTCCAGGATGCGAACGACGCGGCTTCCGACGACTGGACCAACACCCAAGACGAGCTGACGGTCGTGGTCCCAGCGTCGAGCATCCCCGACATGACCGGATCCGTCCTCGACATGAACCGCGACCTCCTCGCAGGCGGAATGGTGATCCGCAATCCTCACACCCCGCCGGCTCCACGCAGCCCGCTGATGACGGGCCCGCCCCCCGACCTGAGCGGGGACGTCGCGCAGCGGGTTATGCAGGTATTAGAGGCGCAGATCAACCCGTCGATTGCCTCGCACGGCGGCCGGGCCGACCTCGTCGCCGTCGAAGACGAAGTGGCCTACCTGCGTCTAAGCGGCGGCTGCGCAGGGTGTGGGATGGCGGCGGTTACTTTGAGCCAAGGCATCGAGGTGGCCATCCGCGACTCGGTACCCGAGATCGCCAGGGTCGTCGACGTGACAGACCACGCAGCGGGGACCAACCCCTACTACGAGCCGGCCAAGAAGTAGCGAGGACTGCCGGGTTCTAGACACAGGGCAAGAGCGCAGCCCCCAACCACTTGCCTTAGCCACGAAAAGTACGTACAATGTTGCTCACGTGCGATGGTGCACCGGCCTAGCCTGCCGCCAGGCGGCTGCAACACCGGAGGGAGTAGAGCAAGTGCTAATCGAACAGTTCTACCTGGGGTGTCTTTCACAGGCCTCCTACATCGTTGCGGACGAAAAGTCCCGTAGGGCGGTAGTCGTCGATCCCAGGCGTGATATCGACGAGTACCTAGCGTTCGCCGAAGCCCACCAGCTGGACATCGGCCTGGTGGTTCTGACCCACGTTCACGCGGATTTCGTGCCCGGCCACACCGAGCTCGCCGAAGTGACCGGAGCTCAAATCGCCATGGGAGAAGCCGCTCCTGTCGACTACCCGATCCGACGACTGGCGGACGGCGAGCGGATACCTCTCGGCGACGACCCTGGCGGGACGGATGCCGTCACGTTGGAGGTGCTCGCAACACCCGGTCACACACCCGAGTCGATAACGCTCGCCGTGTACGAGCACGGCGCCGACCCCGAACCTAGGGCGATCCTGACGGGGGACACACTTTTCATCGGCGACGTAGGACGGCCGGATCTGCTGGGTGCTGCCGGTCGCAGTGCGGACGAGATGGCACGTGAGCTATATCGCTCCCTCCACACGAAGATCCTTCCCCTATCCGACAGGGTGCTCGTCTACCCGGGGCACGGAGCGGGAAGCGCTTGCGGTAAGGCGCTGTCCGCCGACACCGTGTCGACTATCGGAGCCCAACGGATAGGTAACTACGCTCTCGCGCCGATGAGCGAGGACGACTTCGTCGTCGCTGTCACTGAAGGTCTGGCGGAACCACCCGCCTACTTTCGTGACGACGTGGCGATCAACCGGTCGGGTCACAGCGCCTTCCACCCCGAGACCCCCCTGGCCGAGGTTGACGTCGACGATGCCGTCCGGCGGGCCGGGGAGGACTGCGCGCTCATAGACCTTCGTGACGACCAGGCGTTCGCCGCCGGGCACCTGCGCGGGTCCATCAACGTCGGCTTGTCAGGTCGATTCGCCGAGTACGCTGCAGCGGTCACGCTTCCGGGCAAGGAGGTGCTGCTGTTCGGCTCGCCCGACGAAGTCGCGGAAGGTCGGGTGCGCCTCGCCCGCGTGGGGGTGGACAACGTGACCGGTGCGGTGACCGACATCTCAGTCCTCGTTCGCCGGCCCGACCTGGTGGTGTCGAGCAGCCGGTTGGACGCCCACAGCGCCCGCAAGGTGATCGACGAGCTCGAGATTCAGATAGTAGATGTACGCCAGGCGGGAGAGCTAGAAGAGGGAGTCATCTCAGGATCGATCCACCTACCTCTCGTCAGGCTGCGCGACAGTTTCGAGCATCTCGACTCCTCCAGGCCGGTGCTCATCTACTGCGCCGGCGGTTACAGGTCGATAGCCGCGGCGAGCATGCTGGAGGCGCTCGGCTTCGACGACGTGAGTGATCTTCTCGGCGGGTACGGCGCGTGGGAGCGCGCGCACGGCAAGGCGCTGAGCGCGTGAGCGTGACTGAGGCGATCGAACCGTTAGGTCCGAGCGGCCCTCCGGGCGCGCCTACCACCGCGCCGAGATGGGTGAAGGTGTTGGACCAGACCCGCTGCATCGGCTGCCACGCTTGCACCACTGCCTGCAAGAGCGAGAACGACGTACCGGTCGGGGTGACTAGGACATACGTGAAGTCCGTGGAGGTCGGTACGTTCCCTCACGTCCGGCGGAACTTCCAGGTGACGCGCTGCAACCAGTGCTCCGACGCCCCGTGCGTCACGGCGTGCCCGACGCAGGCGATGTACAAGCGGGCGGACGGGATCGTCGACTTCGACAAGTCCATCTGCATCGGCTGCAAAGCCTGTATAGCCGCCTGCCCCTACGACGCGATCTTCATCAACCCCGAGGACCACTCGGCGGAGAAGTGCAACTTTTGTGCTCACCGCCTCGAGATCGGCCTCGAACCTGCTTGCGTTTCGGTCTGCCCGACCGAGGCGATCCTGGTCGGGGACCTCAATGACCCGTCGTCGAAGGTGTCCCGGATCGTCCAGCGTGAAGCGGTAGCTGTGAGACGGCCGGAGAAGAAGACACGGCCCGGCGTCTTCTACAAAGGTGCGCACCAGTCCACGCTCGATCCTCTCGCCGCGCAGCGGCCCGAGGGGGGACTTTACGCGTGGGCCACGCAGGGTGACACCAGGGATCCACAACTGGTCACGTCGGGACATCCCGCAGCGCACAACTCGTCTGCTGCTGCGATCGTCTCCTACGACGTTCCTCATCACGCTCCGTGGGGCTGGCGAGTGAGCCTTTACACCTGGACAAAGGGGATCGCGTCGGGAGTCCTGGCTATCGCCATCGTCCTCGGTTATCTGGGCGACCTGAGCTTCTCGTCATCCACGGTGCGCTTCGCCGCACCCTCGATCGCGCTGGGCTTCCTCGGCCTCACCGGGATTCTGCTGATCTGGGATCTCAAGCACCCCGAGCGTTTCTATCTGATATTCACCCGCCATCACTGGAAGTCGTGGCTTGTGCGGGGGTCTTTCATAATCGGCTTCTACGGAGCGGCGACCAGCTTGTTCCTGCTCATGGCGATCCTCGGCGGGACCGGGGCGCTATCGACGGGTGCCGCTGACAACGCGGAGAGGATAGTTGGCGGTTTCGCCCTCGCAGGGGGCGTCGGGACCGCCTGCTACACGGCCTTCCTGTTCGCTCAGGCGAAGGCCCGGGACCTGTGGCAGAGTCCCCTTCTGCCCCCTCATCTTGCCGTCCAGGCGTCGATGGTCGGCGCCGCGGTGTTGATGCCTTTCGCTGACGCTTACGGCCCGCACCTTGCCCTTCGCGCACTCGAAGTGACCGTCGCCGTGGCAGCAGGAGCCTACGTGGCGTTCGTAGCTGGCGAGATCACCCTCACCCACGCCACGGCTCACGCGCACCTAGCCGCCGAGGAGATGACCCACGGACGGTTCGCGAAGTTCTTCTGGCCGGGACTGGTGATGGTCGCCGTCGGCATAGCCGCCCCGTGGATCGGCGTCGTGGCGTTGCCGTTCGTGCTCGTGGGCTTGCTCGCCTACGAGCACTCCTTCGTGCAGGCCGCCCAGTCCGTCCCGCTCGCTTGACCAACCTGAAAAGACAAGACAGAGGACCCTCTTATCGTGCCATCCTCCGGCCCTAACGACTCCGACAACCAAGAATCGATCGCTAGCGGGCCGCCAGCCGACCTAGCCAGCCTGGGCAGGCGGGTCTCTGCGGCCAGGGCAGCGACCGAAGCGAGAGGCGAGAAGTTCTACCAGGGGGCGTCAGGGACGATGCTCGCCGCCTTCCCGCCGCCCGAACGCTGGGACGACTGGGTGGAGCTCGACTCTCGGGCGTGGCCAAAGCGCGTCGAGCGCCACTCGATGCTCGTGCCGACCACCTGCTTTAACTGCGAGTCGGCTTGCGGACTGCTCGCCTACGTCGACCGTGACACGCTGCGGGTGCGCAAGTTCGAGGGTAATCCCGCCCACCCCGGGTCCCGGGGCAAGAACTGCGCCAAGGGCCCGTCGACGATCAACCAGGTAACAGACCCCGACCGCATCCTCTACCCGCTGCACCGCGCCGGCGAGCGCGGCGAGGGTAAATGGGAGAGAGCCACGTGGGACGAAGCGCTCGACGCTATCGCCGCACGGATCCGCAACGCGATCGCAGAAGGCCGCCACAACGAGATCATGATCCACATCGGCCGTCCCGGCGAGGACGGTTTCACCGAGAGAGTTCTCGCCTCGTGGGGAATCGACGGGCACAACAGCCACACCAACGTGTGCTCCAGCGGCGGGCGCACCGGCTTCCAGTTCTGGACCGGGATCGACAGGCCGAGCCCTGACCACGCCAACGCCAAGGTGATCTTCTTGATCAGCGCGCATCTGGAGACCGGCCACTACTTCAACCCTCACGCACAGCGCATCACCGAAGCCCGGGCACGCGGAGCGAAGGTGATCGTCGTCGACGTCCGCCTGTCCAATACTGCGACGCACGCCGACTATTGGATCTCCCCCCGTCCCGGTTCCGAGGCGGCAATCAACCTTGCTATTGCTCGTCACATCATCACCACGGGACGCGCCAACTGGGACTTCATTCGCCAGTGGTACAACTGGGAGGAGTACCTGGCAGCCTGCCGACCTGACGGGCCGCAAACCTTCGAGGCTTTCCGCGACGCGCTAGGCGACCTATACGACGAGTTCACCTTCGACTACGCGTCGGCGGAGTCGGGGGTCGACACCGCAGTACTGGCCGAAGTTGCCGAGGTCGTCGCCGGCGCTGGAACCGCGTTCTCCTGCCACTCGTGGCGTTCCGCCGCCGCAGCGAACCTCGGGGGATGGCAGGCGAGCCGGACCCTGTTCTTCATCGCGACTCTCCTCGGGGCGGTGGCTACGCCCGGCGGGACGTTCCCCAACGCCTACAACAAGTTTGTTCCCAAGCCCATTCACACCCCGCCCCACCCCCACGTGTGGCAAGAGTTGTCCTGGCCCGTCGAGTACCCGCTCGCGCAGAACGAGCTGAGCTTCCTTCTGCCGCACTTTTTAAAAGACGGCCGCGGACGTCTCGACACCTATTTCAGCCGGGTGTACAACCCGGTCTGGACGAACCCCGACGGGATGTCGTGGATGGAGGTGCTGACCGACCCCGACAAGGTTGGGTGCTACGTAGCACTAACTCCCACCTGGAACGAGTCCGCTTACTTCGCCGACTGGGTCCTGCCGATGGGTCACGCGTCGGAACGCCACGACACGCACTCCTACGAGCAGTACGACGGCCAGTGGGTCGGCTTCCGCCAGCCGGTGCTGCGCGCTGCGCGTGAACGGCTCGGCGAGACCGTTACCGACACCCGCCAGGTCAACCCAGGCGAAGTCTGGGAGGAGAACGAGTTCTACATCGAGCTCTCCTGGCGTATCGACCCCGACGGGACCCTGGGTATCCGCCAGTACCACGAGTCCAAAGCCAAGCCGGGCGCGAAACTGACAGTCGACGAGTACTACGGCTGGATGTTCGAGAACTCCGTCCCGGGCCTGCCCGAAGCTGCCGCAGCCGAAGGCCTGACACCTCTCGGCTACATGCGACGCTACGGCGCGTTCGAGATATCCGCCGGACTCGGAGCGCGCTACTCGGAGGCAGTACCCGACCAGGAGCTCGTCGACGTTTCAGTCGGGCCGTTCGGGCGGGTTTACACCGCGACGCCGAAACCAGCCGACTCGAACATCGTTCCCATGGGAGCACCGGCCGCGGACGAGGCGGGCCGGCGGCCTGTCGGCGTGATGGTCGACGGGACGGTCAGGCGTGGGCTTCCCACCCCCTCCGGACGTCTGGAGTTCTACTCTTCGACGATCGCCGGCTGGGGCTGGCCGGAGCACGCCGTGCCCGGCTACATCAAGTCCCACGTGCACCCTGACAACCTCGCGGACGGGGAGATGGTGCTCCTGTCCACATTCAGGCTCCCGACTCAGATCCACACCCGCTCCGCCAACTCCAAGTGGCTCGACGAGCTATCGCATACCAACCCGGTGTGGATAAATCCTTCCGACGCTGCCCGGCTGGGCGTGTCGGCTACAGGCGACCTGGTACGGGTAAGCACCCACATCGGGTATTTCGTGGCGAAGGCGTGGATCACGGAGGGGATCAGGCCGGGAGTCGTCGCGTGCAGCCACCACATGGGCCGTTGGAAGCTGCTGGGACACGACCAGGTGCGCTCAGGCGGGATGATGGCCACCGTCGAGTTGGCCCACAACGGGGACGACTGGGACCTACGCCAGCGAGAGCAGGTCAAGCCTTACCAATCCGACGATCCCGACACGATGCGCATCTGGTGGTCCGACACCGGCGTGCACCAGAACCTCACCATGCCCGTCCACCCAGATCCGATCTCGGGGATGCACTGCTGGCATCAGGCGGTTCGGGTTACTCCCGCCAAGCCGGGGGACCGCCACGGCGACGTCACCGTCGACACCACCAAAGCACGCGAGGTCTACAAGCAGTGGCTGGCCATGACCAGGCCGGCCGGCAGCTTCTCCCCCGACGGAACCAGACGGCCAGCCTGGCTGATGCGCCCGCTGAAGCCGACAGCGGAAACTTTCGCTCTGTCGTTCAACGATTCAGCGTCGAACGGGTCGTGATCGCCGGATCGCAGATCGAAGCGCCGGCAGCGCAAGACGACGGACGCTGGGAGTTGCTGCGAGCTCTCGGTTCTATCGCCATGGAGGGCCCACCGGCGTGCGAATCCTCTTGCGATGCCCTCGGACTCCCCCGCTGGGAGCGCTACGAGCACACGAACGTGTTCGTGCTGGACCTTCCGCCCCACGCGTCGGTGTACCTCGGCGGCGAAGGTGGTCTCGGCGGGACTGTAGCCGACGCAGCTGCGGGTATTTGGAGAGCCATGGGGCTGGCACCACCGGATGAGCCCGATCATCTGGGGGCTCTTCTGGCACTGTATGCCCATCTGGGTGAAAGCATCCCCCGCTGCACGACGGGGGCAGCCTCAGAGCGCCTCGGGCATGCGATGAGAGTGATCCTCTGGGAACACCTTTGGACGTGGTGCCCTTCGTATCTCGGTGCGCTCGCCGCAGGTCCACCCGACGGATCCCCGGCCAAGGCTTGGGCGGCCCTGCTCGACGCAGCGCTGAAGCGCGAAACGTCGTTGAGCGAGCCGCCGTCGGTCCTTCCGTCCGTACTCGGTGAGGCTCCGGCTCCGCTCAGCGCCGACCCGTCGCTCGACGATCTTCTTGACACCCTTACCGCCACGGTCAGAAGCGGGTTCATCGTCACTTTCAGTGACCTGTCTTCGGCGGCGAAGCGCGTAGGCGTCGGGTTACGCCGGGGCGAGAGGCGCTTCGCTCTTCGCTCGATGCTCGAACAGGACCCTGGTGGCACCCTCTCGTGGATGGCCGAGCATGCGCGGCTATGGGAGTCCTGGCATACTGCCGCCTCGTTCGGCCCGGACGGAAACCCAGGACCCGGACGGCTCATCGCCGAGTGGTGGGCGAGCCGTGCCGCTCACACCGCTACGGTCCTCGAAATGGTCGCAGGGACCAACCGCGAGCACTGACCTTAGGATCCGAGGGCGCCCCGCAATGCGGCCAGCCGGTCACGGTCCAACGAGTACCAGACCCATTTGCCGCGCCTGTCGCCGTGCACCAAGCCGGCTTCGCTGAGAATCTTCAGGTGGTGGGACACGGTTCCCTGGCTCTTGGCTAGGGGTATGACGAAATCACACACGCAGATCTCTCCTTGCGGCGCCGCTGCGAGCATCGAGAGAACCCTGAGCCGAACCGGATCGCCGATGGCGCTGAAGCCCCGAGCCAGCTCCGCCGCCTCGACCGCTTCCAGAGGAGCCGACAGCACGGAAGGACAGCAGGCCGGGCCGGCTTCATCTTCTATAAGCGGTTCCACAGAGCTGGGTTCAGCCACCTAATCTCCCATTGACAAACATGATTACATCGACAAGAATCAACACATCGATAGATGTCGATACTATCCGGAGGTTACCCGTGTCACGCGTCCAGCTTGCTTTGAACGTCGCCGACCTAGACGAGGCTATAGCTTTCTACTCGAAGCTCTTTGCTGCACATCCGGCGAAGGTCCGGCCGGGTTACGCCAACTTCGCCATAAGTGATCCGCCCTTGAAACTGGTCTTGATCGAGGATCCGAACCAGACGCCGGGATCGCTCAACCATCTCGGCGTGGAGGTGGCCAGCACGCAGGAGGTAGCCGCAGCTTCGGCCCGCCTCGCAGGGGAAGGCTTGCCTACGCTCGTCGAAGAGCAGACGGCATGCTGCTATGCCGTACAGGACAAGGTCTGGGTGGACGGGCCTGGAGGCGAGCCCTGGGAAATCTACACCGTAACAGGGGATGCGGACACGCCCGCCGGGGCGCTGCGAAGTGCCGAGCCGGGCCAGTCAGCGTGCTGCTCCTCGCGTCCCGAGCCGGTCATCTTGTCCACTCTCACGGGATCATGACGTCGGCTGACTCGCCAGCCCTCGGGAGAATCGGCAAACAAGGTGGCTAACGCTGTCGCAGCGCCTAACACCGATACCGCGGCGTCCGAGGTGAATGTCATAGCCAGGTTGTCGTTCCTGGACCGCTTCCTTCCCGTGTGGATCCTCTTGGCGATGGCGCTGGGTATCGGCCTCGGGCGGGCGATACCCAGCCTCAACAAGCACCTGAACGCCATACAGGTGACCTCGGGTACCTCGCTGCCGATCTTCATAGGGCTTCTGGTGATGATGTACCCCGTATTGGCCAAGGTCCGTTACGGACATCTCGACTCGGTCACCCGGGACAGGCGGATGCTGATCAGTTCCTTGATCCTCAACTGGCTCGTCGGCCCTGCGGTCATGTTCGCTCTCGCCTGGCTAACTCTGCCAGGCGAGCCGACCTACCGCACCGGGCTGATCATCGTCGGACTCGCCCGCTGCATAGCGATGGTTCTCATCTGGAACGACCTGTCGTGCGGAGATCGGGAGGCGGCGGCGGTCCTGGTAGCGTTGAACTCCCTATTTCAGATCCTGATGTTCTCCGTCCTGGGATACTTCTACCTACAGGTGCTCCCCGGCTGGCTCGGACTTTCGACGGTTGGGCTGCACCTGTCGATCGCCAGGATCGCAGAGACGGTTGCGATATTCCTCGGCGTTCCCCTGCTCGCAGGCTTTCTCACACGCCTCGTCGGCGAGAAGACCAAGGGACGGGTGTGGTACGAGACCGTGTTGCTGCCACGGCTCGGCCCGTTCGCCCTGTACGGACTGCTCTACACGATCGTCATCCTCTTCGCTCTTCAGGGCCATACGATCACCTCCCGCCCCGGCGACGTTGCACGCATCGCGCTTCCACTCCTCGCCTATTTTGCGATCATGTGGTTCGGCGGCTTCTTCGTTGGCCGGAGCCTCGGCCTCGGATACGAACGGACCGCCACGCTCGCGTTCACCGCCGCCGGCAACAACTTCGAGTTGGCTATCGCGGTTGCTATCGGCGTGTTCGGCGTGACCAGCGGCGAAGCTCTCGCCGGCGTCGTCGGACCACTGATCGAGGTTCCGGTTCTGGTCTCGCTGGTCTACGTGGCTCTGTGGGCACGGAGGCGCTTCTACGACACACCGCAGCGCTTAGCACCAGGAGGCCCACGATGAACGACGTATCTTCGCCACCCAGACCGGTGGTGCTTTTCGTTTGCACCCACAACGCCGGAAGAAGCCTCGCTGCGAAAGTCCTCCTCGACCATTACGCAGCGGGACGTGTCGACGTCCGATCGGCCGGCTCGGAACCCGGCAGCGAGCTCAACCCGTCGGTCGTCGCTGTCCTAGAGGAACGCGGGCTTGACGCTTCCCGGGAGTTCCCCAAGCCGCTCACCGACGCAGCCGCCCGATCTGCTGACGTGGTGGTGACAATGGGTTGCGGGGACACCTGTCCGTTCTACCCTGGCAAGCGCTACCTCGACTGGGAGTTGAAGGACCCCGCCGGGCTGCCCGTCGAGGAGGTCCGGCCGATCATCGACGACATAGACGCCAGGGTACGGACCCTCCTTGGAGAACTAGTTCCTCACGCCGGGTAGCACCGCCGGCCCGCAGCGCACTCAGTGCCTCATCGTTCCGGTAGGTTGCGGGTTATGAACTTCACACACCTGGGGCGCACCGGCCTTCGAGTTAGTCGGATCTGCCTGGGAACTATGAACTTCGGACCTGAGACCGACGAGGCGGAATCCTTCGCGATCATGGACAGGGCGCACGAGGTAGGCGTCAACTTCTTCGACACGGCGAACGTGTACGGGCGCTCGAAAGGTCGCGGAGCGACCGAGGAGATCGTCGGACGCTGGTTCGCTCAGGGTGGCGGCCGTCGCGACCGGACGGTCCTGGCGACCAAGCTGTACGGCGAGATGGGCGACTGGCCCAACGAGGGAAGGCTGTCGGCTCTCAACATTCGAAGGGCGTGCGATGCTTCGCTTCGCCGCTTGCAGACCGACTACATCGACTTGTACCAGATGCACCACATCGACCGGCGCACCCCGTGGGATGAAATCTGGGAGGCCATGGACGTGCTCCGCAACCAGGGAAAGATCCTCTACGTCGGATCGTCTAACTTCGCTGGTTGGCACATCGCCAAAGCACAGGGGGTGGCACGCGAGCGCAACTTCATGGGCTTGGTAAGCGAGCAGTCCCTCTACAACCTGCTAGCCCGCCATATCGAGCTTGAGGTGCTGCCGGCCGCAGCGGACTTCGGTCTCGGCGTCATCCCCTGGTCGCCGCTGCAAGGCGGTCTTCTCGGAGGCGTGGTCAAGAAGCATCGCGAAGGCAGCCGGCGCAACCAGCGTTGGGCCGACGCTAGCGACGACCTGCGATCACAGCTCGAGGCCTACGAGGACCTCTGCGACTCCCTAGGCGAGGAACCGTCCAGCGTGGCGTTGGCCTGGCTTTTGAGCAGGCCAGGCGTGACGGCGCCTATCGTAGGCCCCCGCACTATGGACCACTTCGACGGATCTTTGCGGTCCTTGGAGATCACTTTGAACGACGAGACCCTCAAGGCACTCGACGCGATCTTTCCGGGCCACCGGCCCGCCCCCGAGGACTACGCCTGGTAACGGGCGAGCTCCGATGGACGCAGGCCCCCCAGCCTCGCGTCGCGCGCTCCTAACGGGTGTGTCTACGGAGGCACCCTCTTCGGCTGTACGCTAGCATTAGATTGTACGTACATTTGTGGTTGAAACTGAGGATGGTGCCAGTATCCGAATGAGATCCGAGAGCATGTTTCGACGTCTGCGAGGGGCGTTGGCCGCGCTCGACGATCCCGGCGCCTACCATAAGCACCGCATGCAGGATGATTCGAGTGCTTGGCGGCGACGGTGGGAGCGGCTCACCGGCCTAGGAGACCCGCACCCACAGTCGGAAAGAGTCCGCTACCCCAATCCCGTTATCCTAAAAAGACTTCCGACCGGCCGCGGCGCGACCGAGCAACCCAACACTACCGGCGACCACGACGCTCTTTTGACGCCAACATTCGCGCTGGCAGTCGTTCTCACCGCCATCGCCACCGGATTGCTCGGCGACTTTCTCATGGTGGTCCTCTTCGGCATGGAGCACCTGGTATTCGGACGAGGACCGGGAGATTTCCAGAGCCACGTCGAAGCGTCGTCGTACAGCCGGCGGGTCATCTCGCTGATGGTGGCCGGGGCTTTCGGCGGTCCCGCCTGGTTCCTCCTGCGCAAGTACACCAAGGGAGAGAAGTCTGAAGTCGACGAGGTGATATGGGCTGGCGACGGACGATTGTCACTTCGGCGAAGCTTGGGGACAGGCCTGATCTCCGAGGTGGTTATCGGGATGGGAGCCTCGATAGGCCGTGAGGCAGCCCCGAAGTTGATGGGAGGTGTTGCAGGAAGCGTCACGTCCGACTGGCTCAAACTGTCGACCGAACAGCGACGCCTCCTTGTCGCATGCGGAGGAGGGGCGGGCCTTGCCGCTGTCTACAACGTCCCCCTCGGAGGCGCCGCTTTCACCGCGGAGCTCCTCGTGGGGTCCTTCGCCTTGTCAGTGGTACTGCCCGCAATTTTGTGCAGCACAATTGCCACCACCGTCGCTTGGATCTATCTGCCTGACCATGCGACCTACCTGGGAATCGCAAACTTCCGCTTCACGGTGACGATCATGGTCTGGGCCCTCATCGCAGGGCCCGCCATAGGGCTTTTCTCGTCCGGCTACATTCGCCTCGTCGGATTCATCGCCCACCACAGACTGTCCGGTCGCAAAGTTCTTGTCGGGCCTTTCCTTGCCTTCACGATACTTGGGGTCATCGGGATCGCCTACCCGGCCCTGTTCGGCAACGGGAAGGACATGGCTCATCGGGCATTTCTCGGAGAGGGCTCGCTGGCTTTGCTGCTGGCTCTGACAGCCCTGAAACCGCTGGTCACATCGTTGTGCGTCGGGAGCGGCGCATCGGGAGGCCTTTTCACCCCTTTCATGAGCACCGGCGCAGTGTTCGGTGCGGCAACGGGGATTATGTGGTCATCCATATGGCCGGGATCGCCCGTCGGTGCCTTTGCTCTTATCGGCGCCGCCGCAATGATCGGCTCCGCTATGCAAGCACCCCTATCGGGCTTGGTCTTGGTGGTCGAGCTCACTCAGAGTGGACTCGACTTGATGGTTCCGATCCTTGTGGCAACGTTCCTCGCAACGGCAGTGGCACGCCAGCTCGACGGATATTCGATCTACTCAGCGCGTCTGCCTGCCCAGGGCCACTCCTGACAACAAGCCCGCAGCGAACACAGGTCCGGTCATGTCGCGCAGCAGGAGAGTTTGGTGATGTCGGTGCTGAAGGATTGGGCGGCGAGCTTGATGCCTTCGGCCATGGTCAGGTAAGGGGCCCACGTGTTGGCGAGTTGGTCTGTGGTCATGCCGGCTTGGAGGGCGTAGGTAGCAGCGAGGATCACTTCGCCTGCGTTGGGGGCTGCGATGTGGATACCGACGACCCGGCCGGTGGCTGCCTCGGCGACGATCTTGATGACCCCGCGAGCGTCGCGGGTGACGATCGCTCGGGGCACGTGGGCCAGCGGCAGCACCCGGCAGGTGCACTCCACGCCCGCCGCGACCGCTTGTGCGTCAGTTAGGCCGACCGCGGCCAGGTTCGGGGTGGTGAAGGTGACCCGGGGTAGGTGGGTGTAGTCGACGGTACGCCCTGCGCCGGCGAAAGCGTTGTCTACCACCATCGTCCCGTGAGCGCCGGCCACGTAGACGAACTGGGCTGCTCCTGTGACGTCCCCGGCGGCCCATATCCTCGGGTTCGCGCTCCGCAGGCTGGCGTCGACTATCACCTCGCCGGCCAGGCCGGTTTGCACCCCCACCGTTTCGAGGCCCAGACCGCCGGTAGCCGGGCGCCGGCCGGTGGCCATCAGGATCGCTTCGGCTCGCACCTCACGGCCGTCTGCCACCCGGGCCACCACCTTGCCGTCTTGTCGTGACACCCCGGCAAGCACGGCGGAGGTCCACACGTCGACGCCCTCGTCGGCTAGAACCCCGGTGATCACCTCCGACAACTCCGGCTCCTCCCCGGGAGCGACACGGTCCATAGCTTCCACCAACGTCACCGAGGTGCCGAGCCGGGCGAACATCTGTCCCATCTCCAGACCGACGTAGTTTCCACCCACGACGATCAGCGACCCGGGCAGTTCACTCAGCGCTAGAGCGCTCGTCGAGGTCAGATAGCCGGTATCCTCCAAGCCGGGCAGCGCGGGCACCCAGGGCTTTGCGCCCGTCGCGATCAGAAATTGGTCGGCCTCGATACGCTCCCCTCCGACCATGAGCGCCGGACCTTCTATGAAGCGGGCCTCCCCATGTCGCACCTCCCAGCCGTAGTCGAGGGCCAGATCCACGTACTTCTCCCGGCGTAACCTCCCCACGATGTCATCCTTACCGGCGACCAACGCCGCCATGTCCGTCGAGCCCCCAGACGTCGCGATCCCCGGGAAACGCCCCTCGACACTCACCTGGCGCGCCTCCGCCGCAGCCAAAAGCGCCTTGGAAGGAATGCAACCGACGTTCACACACGTCCCTCCCATCGTGGAACGCTCCACCATCACCACCCTCAAACCCTTCGCCGTAGCGGCGATCGCCGCTGCGAAACCCGCCCCGCCCGAACCGACAACCGCCAGATCGTAACCCATACCCGCTCCTTTAGATTTGGATATACGGATATTAACATAGATCTAGCAGAAGCTCCACCCATGGGAGTCGCCATGCCGATGGCAGCGGGGACGGCCCGCCACGAGTGCCGGTTCCGCCTGGCAAGGCAACGTCACGCCCGCTGCCCTCTCGGGTCCCCTACGCCCGCTGTTGCGCCGGCTACCGGTCTCGACGGGACGTGCCCGATGGGCTCTTCGAGACCGATGACGTCTATCTCAGCGGTGTGGAGCTCGTCATCAGCTGCCATCGGACCAAGCGGTAACAGTGGTATCCGCCTCGGCGCTCTGTGCTCCAGCTCTGTACACGGAAGGCGGGCCAGAGGCCATCCGACCAGGCAGCTGCGCGCCCGATAGGACTCTCTAGATGGGCACCACGGTCACGTTGGCCATGCCGGCGGTAAGTACGCTGAGGTCCTCCGGATCGCCGGTCAAGAGCCGGACTTTGCCTCCCAAGGACGCGGCGGTGACGGCCACGATGGCGTCGACGGTGTTATCCCGGCTGATCTGTCCCAACAGTTCGCCCGCGGCCCGGCCCAGCTCTGGAGTTACCGGCTTCTGGTCGGTTCCGGCCAGCACGGCATGCATTCTGGCGTCACGCCGATGACCGCGGAGGGTCTCGGTCAACGTAACGCTACTCACATACACGTCGACCCCGAGCTGTTCAGCCAGGCTCAGTTCGGCCCGGACCCGAAACTCGCCGGCGGCCGCGCCACTGAGCGCACCGGCGTCCAAGACGAGGGCGTCTGGGAGTGCGGCTGGTCTCAGCCGGCGGCGCTGTCGGCGCCGAGCCACTGGCGGCGAACCTCCCGCATCACGTCGTCGGGAATGGGGCCGTGCTGATCGTCCTGATCGACCAGCCAATCCCGGAGGGCCCGAAGGCGTTCCTCGTGCTCGAGGGCTTCAGCCACGTAGCGCGACACGCCGCGGCTGCCAACCTTGCTCTTGATCCGCTCGACCAAGGGACCGGGGAGGCTCACGGAGATCTTGGCGTACTCGCTGGCCATGTCCAGAATCATACCTGAAGTAAGACTGGACGTCTGCCATTCTGCGCGCTCACGGTTGATCGCCTCGTCACCGGCTAGGTACCTCGGCTCGCTGACTGTGGGCGCTTTCCTGGCGGTCAGCCGTAAGCGGAGGTAGACGATCGCATGCCGGTGATCCAGGCTCGTCTCAAGTTGCAACGATTCGAGCTCGTTGCGGAGGGCTTCGGTGGGCGGTAGCCGCATGCGCGAGGCCGACGTGCTCTTGGACATGGTCCCATGGGATCGTGACGGTGCCCCAGTTGTCGAGGGAGTGCGGTCGTAGCGACCCGTTGCAGGCTCGATGTCCAGTCACCGCAGACGATCTGCGCTCATGTTAGGCGCCGACGTCGTTATCTAATCTAAGTACTAGTGCCGTAGATCTGCATCTGAGGCTGTTGCCGGCAGCCAGCGCCTGAGCTCAGCCCGTGGTAGCGGACTGCCTCACAGAAGCCCGAGCACAGTCACCTCAAGGCTGCTATGGGACGGTGTGTCCGAGAACCCCGCTGCGGCACGCACCAGCGTTCGAGCCTCTCGGAGGCCATCCTGCCGCCGGTTTGGTCAGCTGCACGGTCACTTGGGCACGCCGATGATTGCCCGGGTGTCGAGGAGCACCTCGATGATGGTCTCGTCCCCCGAGGTCCGCAGGTCGGCGCTCGCTTCGCCGCGCAGATTGTTGGTGAGCAGCCGCCACGCCTGCTCGGTGCTCAGGTCCATGGTGGCGACCACCTAGGCAGGCAACGGAGTCCGGCTCTTGACGCGTACCGATCGCAATCGTCGTACCTGCTCTGGGCCATCTGCCTTCCCGTGACCGAACCTCCTGCGGGGCGCCGGCTCGAGGGCCCGACCGACCGCATGTTCGTGCCGCAGAGGGATCGGCCAGTGGACGACCTCAACCAGCTTGTAGCGGCTTGGTGAAGAAGACGCGTTGAAAGCCGTCCTGGGTAGCCCGGCGCGTCTCGTGGTACCCGTGCCGGGGGTAGTAGGCCAAGTTCTCGGTCATCGCGACGTTGGTGTACAGGCGAACCTCGGAGAACCTCAGCTCCCAAGCGCGGCGGTCGGCGAGGTCGAGGAGCAGCCGGCCGATGCCGAGCTTCTGGGAGTCGGGGGACACGGCCACGTTCTCGAGCAGCAGGTGATCGGGTTGTGCTTGGAGCACCAGCAGGCCGACGAGGCGCTCGGCGCACTCGGCCACCCACTCCTCTTCCTCTCGGATGACCTTGGCGTACTCGTCGGTCATCGGCGCCGGCTCGGTTCCCATCCGCTCGATGTAGGGGCGGTAGGCAGCTCGGACCAGCTCGGCCATCGCCGACGCATCGTCGCTTCGAGCGCGCCGGACGGTGGGGGCGATAGCTGGCTGGGGATCGTTCATGGCGATCATCGTGGCACTGCCACTCGTTGCGAGGGTGCCCCGGCCGGGGATCCTCTTGCGGATCGCTCAGGCCGGGCCTGGATCTTCCTGCGCCCGTATTCGCTCAACCGCCAGCCGATAGATCGCGTGCTCGTCGCGAACGCCGATGGCCAGGACCCCACGCGTCTCGGCGTCGATGTCGCCGTAGACCAACCTGAAGCGACGAGTGGGGCTGTCCGGAGTGTCGAACTTCACGCTGGCGAGGCCGGTGAGGTCGCCGCTGACCTGGCGGTCGCCGAGCGCCTTGCCCGTCACTCGCCCGTGAGCGAGGTCGTCGAGGGCCGCCCGAGCGGCGGCCACCACCTCTGGCCCGTAGGCCGCGAGAGCGTCCAGGTCATCGGGCACAGCCGGGTGGGCCGCCAGCCGCTAGCGGACTGGCTTGGCCCGACGGGTCACGCCCGGCCGGAAGCCTTCTTCGCCGCGCTAGCCAGGGCCGCATCGAGGTCCTGCTCGCTGAGCCATGGACGCCCATCAGCCAGTCGTCGACGGGCGAGGTCGAGGTCCAACTCGTCCTCGGCGTGAGCAAGCAGCTTCTCCCAGGTGGCGATAGGCACCAGCACCGCCTGAGTACGGCGGTGGGACCCGAAGAACACCGGCTCGGGGTCTCCGGCATCGAAGCGCTTGGTGATCTGGCTCAACGCAGCCCTGACCTCACTTGTGGGAACTACCGCCTCGGCCATGACTCCCAGACTAGCAGGAACTTGTACAAGTTCTCGTCAACAGCGTGTGGCGGATGCCGATCGTGCTCCCGCGATGGCGATGGTGATGGCGAGGTCTGAGGCTTGGGTGAGCGGCCGCTGCCGCTGCCGGTGACCGGCCAACCCGGTCCGGGCCGGCCCATGCAAGGAGGTGCGCCATGAGCGCGCTACTCGTCGGCTACGCCAGATGCTCCACCGATGCCCAGGATCTCACAGCCCAGCGCGACGGGCTCGTCGCCTTGGGCGTGACCGCAGACCGGGTCTACGTCGACCACGGCCTCACCGGCACCAACAGGGACCGACCCGGCCTGCGAGAGGCGTTGGCGGCCTGCCGGGCCGGCGACACCCTCGTGGTCACCAAGCTCGACCGCCTCGCTCGGTCGCTCCCCGACGCACGAGCGATCGCAGATGAGCTGACGGCCCGGTCGGTGCGCCTCAGCCTCGGCGGGTCGGTCTACGACCCGACCGACGCGGTAGGCCGGCTGCTGTTCAACGTGTTGGCCATGGTCGCCGAGTTCGAGGCGGACCTGATCCGGCTGCGCACCCGGGAGGGCATGAAGGTCGCCAGGGCCAAGGGGCACTTGTGAGGCAAACAGCCCAAGCTCAGCCGCCGCCAGGAAGCCCACCTCGTGTCGCTGGTCAGCGGCGGCGAGTACAGCACCGCCGAGGTGGCGGAGTTGTTCGGCGTCGCCCGCTCGACGGTCTACCGGGCCACCAGCGCGAGCAGAGTCGGGCACGCGCCCGAACCGGCGTGGCCGTCAGGGCCGGCTGAAGGAGCACCAGAGCAGGCGTCCCGCAAGGCACACCCCTGCGGGACGCCTCAACGCTCTCCCCGCAGAGGGGCTCATCGGTACCGCAGCGGGTTCGACTTCTGCGACACTTCAGGCACCGGATTGAAGCTGCCGAGCGAGGACCGGCGGAGCCTTGCGCAGCCACGCCTCGTTGAGAAGTTCGCGGACCTGCCGACGGCTTGCGCCGGCCAGATCGACGACGAGGCAGGCCAAGCGCGTGCCCCAGTAGAACTCGTGAAAGACGGCCGGGTTTCCGGAGACGGCGGCGTGGATCTCTTCTTCGTCCACCATGACGCGCAGGTGCCGCTCGTCTGGCACGGTGGCGAAGATCTTGCCGCGAATGCGGAACGATGCGATCCCGTGATGGTCCTGTTCCGTGACCTGCGGCAGCGACAAGGCCAAGCTGCGGGCGTCGTCGACGGTGACAGCCATCGGTGGACTCCTACCGGGAACCGGTCATGCGGGCTCCGAGTGCCATCACCGCGGCGACAGGTCGAGCCGTCACCGTGAACGTGGTGATCCGATCCAACGACTCGTCGATTTCGATGAGGTCGACACCGCCGAGGCGATGGTCGCCGACTCTCGCCTCGAACACCAGCTAATACAGTGGTCTCTCGTTGCGGGCCGTGTCCACCAGCAGATGGGTGTGACGGAACTCGTCGCAGGCTGCGTCTATGCCGCGCATGGCAGCGGCGACCGCAGCCATGCCATTCAACGCCTCGTCAGAGGCCGGGTTGAGCATCACGACGTCTGGAGCCAGTTCGGCTGCGGCAGCCTCGACGTCGTGGGCGCGAGACGCAGCGAGGAAGCGCTCGGCTGCGTTCATCGGTCGATCATGGCTTGCGGCCCGCCCCACGAGAGGGAGAACACGTGTCGCTTGAACCGCGTCGAGACGCGACCCATCGTTTAGGTCCGATCCTCGTCGCCGGACGTCGTCCGGGTCTGGTGTCGTCGTCGGTCACCTCTGCTCCTTTTGGGTTGCATTGCTGCTACTCGGGGCGAACGCGGCGGAGAGGAGCTTGCGCCACCACTCGGCAAAGCGGAGCTGGAAGGTGGGGAGGGGGAAGCCGTGGCGGGAGGCGTGCCCGGCGGGAAGGCTGTCCCAGCCGTAGTGCTCGACGCTGACGCGGGTTTCTCCGGGTCCGGTCGGCTCGAAGCCGACGTGCAGCTCGGTCACCTGCCCGGGCGGGAAGCTGGCTTGTCGCCAAGAGACCACCAAACGCCGTGGCGGCTCCCAGACGTTGATCATCCCGATCACGAAGATGCTGCCGTCGGGGTAGGTTTCGGTCAGCCGGCCGCCCTCTCCGGGCTCGAAGGCGAGGGTTCCGCTGCGTCCTTGGCTGAAGGCGAACAGCGGGTTGGGGCGCCACCACTGGCCGATCTCGGCGGTGAAGCGCTCCCACGCCTCAGCCGGCTCGCATGCAACCCGCACGGCGACGAGAACCCGGGAGCGCTCAGGGCTCACGGCGGGTACCGACATACGCGACGAACGCTTCGAGCTGGGCGCTCCAGGCTCGCTCGGTGTCAGCCAACCAGCGGTGCAGGCCGGCGAGGGGCTCCCGGCGCAGCTGGTAGATGCGGACCCTCGTATCGAAGCTGGGTGCTGTGTCGGTGACCAGACCCCCCTGGCGAAGAACCCTCAGGTGCTTGCTCATGGTCGGAGCGCTCACCCCGAGGGTGGAGGCGAGTTCCCCGGCGCGGCGAGGCCCGGCGGCGAGCAGCTCGACGGTCCGGCGGCGCAACGGGTCAGCCAGCGCCCCCAAAGCGGCATCGAGGAGGGCCGTGGCGGCCGGGGCTGTGCCGGTGTGGCTGCTCACGCCCAGTTGGGGGAGGCGATCGGCTGGCCGAGAGCTGCCTGCGCCTCGGCCCGGCTCACGTCGCGTACGTGCTGGGCGAAGGTCCACAGATGTCCCTCGGGGTCGAGGGCACGGTAGGTTCGGTCCCCGTAGAACTGTTCCTCGGGCTCCTGGTCGATCGTCGCGCCGGCCGCCCGGGCTCGTGCGCAATGCTCGTCGAGGCCGGCGGTCAGCTGCACGTGGACGGTCTGGGTGTTGGCACCACTGACGCTGCGGGGGCTGCGGATCATCGAGCGCCACTGACCGCCGACCATCACCCGTCCCCTGCCCTCCAATGCGAGTTCGTAGTGGCAGGCCTCGGGAGCCTCTTCCGTCCCGTCGATGGCCATGGTGATCTCGAGCCCGAAGGCGTCGACCAGCCATGCCAGAGCGGCCTTGGGATCCTCGTAGTGCACGCTGGAGGTGAAGGTCGTGTCATCCACCCCGATAGTTTCCACTACTGGAAACTACCTGTCAAGACAAGACCCGCAACCCCCAGGACGATCCCCCAGCGGGACGTACGTCCGTTCGGTGACTCGGCGCCGGGCGGGCCCCCGCAGAGGGTTGGTCATCCGGGAGGGCCGGCTCACACCGACGACAGCATCTACTGACGACCCCTGACTGTCAGGGTATGCTGTCTAGGTGGAGCTGTGGCAGGCGCCGATCACCGACAGCGCTCACCGCCACGAGATCGCCGATGAGGACATTCGCCATGCCTTACGCAACGTCATCAGCGTCGCCGACGACCCTGAGGACGAAGACGTGACCTTGTTCCTCGGGCCAGACCTTGCGGTCAAGCTGATCGAGGTCGGTGTGCTGGACACCGACGACGGCCCGCTGATCATCCACGCAATGCCGGCCCGCACACGCCGGTTCCCACCGAGAAAGGAGTGAGCATGGCTCGAACCATCGCTGAGAAGGAACGTGTTGCCGCCGAGATCGCCGAGCGACTCGCCCGCCGATCCGAGGAGCCGTCGTGGCGGGAGGCCGAGCCGCTGAGGCGGATCGCCGACGCGTTCCGTCGTTCGGTGGCCGTCGATGCCGAGGTGGCCGAGGCCGTGCAGCATGCCAGGGAGAGCGGCTATGCGTGGGCAGCCATCGCAGCCATGCTGGGCGTGTCCAAGCAGACCGCCCAGGCTCGCTACGGCCAGCGGCCACGACTCCTGAAGAACCTCAATGAGACCATCGACTTCATCCAGACGCGCCTGACAGGAAGCGACCTGGAGCGGTTCGACACCGAGCTGGCTGAGAAGAGCGCAGCCGCAAGAGAAGCGGCCTTGGCCGGCAGCGCCGCCACCGATGCATCGGTCAAGGAGATGGATACCTGGCTTGAGGGATGGTGGCGTCGAGTCGCTGCTGGCTGACCGACCAACCATCCTCCTGCGCCACGAACCTCCCCTCGACGCCGGAGGACGAGCCCTGTTCCGTAGGCCGTTGGGCTCGTGGGAATGGGGCGTCGCGAGCCGTCAGACGCTCGGCATGATCCCCGCTGACACGGTCGCGGAAGGTCTGGAATTATGTCGTAGTGCGCCCGTTCGACGACCTCGTAGCCGAGGCAGTGGCGGCAGACGTCACGGGGTGGGGGTTCGGCTGGCTAGACGGGCGGGCGACCGAAGAGCGTCCTCCTTGGGGCTATGCCAAGCTGCTTGCCCACAGGATTGGCACGGTGGGCTCTGCCTTGGACGTGGACACCGGTGGCGGGGAGGTTCTTGCGGAGGTTCCAACGTTCCCGCAGCGCATGGTCGCTACCGAGGCATGGCGACCCAACTTGCAGCGGTCCCGCGAGCTGCTCGGTCGGCGCGGTGTGCAGGTCGTCGCCGCTGAGGCCGGTCGGCTGCCCTTTGCGGATGAGTCGTTCGAGCTGGTCGCCGCCCGGCATCCGGTGTGGCTGGACTGGGGAGAAATCCGTCGTGTCCTGACCGAAGGTGGCCACTACTTCGCCCAGCATGTTGGGCCAGCGTCGGCATTCGAGTTGATCGAGCGCTTTCTCGGGCCGCTCGTGGTTGAGCGGCGCCGCCGCGACCCGGTCGGGGAGTCAGCCGCGGCGCGCCAGGCTGGCCTGGTCGTCACCGACCTGAGCATCGCACGCTGCCGCATGGAGATCTTCGATGTTGGCGCCGTCGTGTGGCTCCTCCGCAAGTGCCCCTGGTGGGTCCCTGACTTCTCCGTCGAAAAGTACCGTCGCACGCTCCGCGAACTCGACTCGCAACTCCGCCAAGGCGAACCCCTCGTCGCGCACTCGACCCGGCATCTCATAGAGGCCCGGCGGCCAGAGTCCCCGTAGGGGATCCCGCTGCGGCACAAACCTAAGTTCGCCGCCAAGGGCCGATCGCCGTCCCGTAAGTCCTTGGTCTTGCGACGACCATGAACGAGGATACGGGCATCGACACTGCGGGCACCCAGCCTCACGATGCTCGAGGATTCGTCGGATCGCTTCAGTTAGGCGGCAGGCTTGGCCGAGCCGGGTCGTGGGTGCCAGAGCGTCGGGCTCTCGCCCGACGAGCGAGGAGGACCAGCCCTACCACCAGACCGATCAGAGCTCCGGCCAGCGCAGCAGGAAAGCCGACTTCGAAGGCGGCAAACCACGCCGTGAGGGGATAGGTGACCAGGCCGACGGCCAGCCCGACTAGGACCCCGATCACGCCGGCGCACAGGCTCCCCGTGGCCACGGCCCGCTGGACGATCGGAAGCTCCCCCAA
The DNA here is from genome assembly GCA_021808665.1 of Actinomycetes bacterium. The sequence continues at coordinate 4,255 of JAKBBA010000024.1, read as the reverse complement.
AGACGCTGCCATTTGACCAAGAAGGGCCCGAGCGCTGAGCACATCGCCAGCATGGCACATGGCGATGATGCCGACCCCGGCTGAGGATCCAGTTGCGGGGCAGCGTTCGGGTAGCACGCACCGCTCCCAGGCTGCGATGCTTTAGATGTGCTTGGACATACAGGGGCCGTCCAGCCCGAAGACCTTGCCCGGCTGCTCGTCGAGCGCATCAACGTCGGAGACTTGGAGGCGTCGTCTCGCTATACGAGCCGGAGGCGGTTCTCGCCCTTCCCGGTGAACAAGTTGCCGTGGGTCAAGACGCAATCGGTCGCTTCTAGGCGGACCTGCTGAAGTCGGAGCCAACGTCTGAGCTGGGCAACCAGCTCCCAGCGTTTCGGCTCGGCGACTTGGCCCTGACTTCGACGAGGCTCGTCAGTGGCGGCGCGACCGCTGAGATCGCCCGACGACAGCCGGACGGCTCCTGGCGCTGGGCGGTCGACCGACCGCCCGAACGTGCTCGAGTAAGGCGCCCCAACTGCGGCCTGCCGGGCGACGCGTCGCTCGTCAGTCGATCGTCCAGCGGGCACCCTTGAGGCCGGGTCAGCTGGTCAACTGGGTCGATCGCCCTCCCTTCCGACCGGAGTGCGGGTGCAAGATGCGCTCGCCGATGGCGAGGTGTGGCGTCCAAGCGTGGAGGCGGTTGTCGCACGGTACTGGGTGCGGAGGGATTCGATTCGGACGTGCAGCCGGCGGACAGCAGGGCGATGGGTGGGATGGAACGCATGCGGGAACTGGCGGTCACGGCCAGGGCGATGGCGCCCATAGCGACAGCGATGGCGATGGCGAGGAGGGTGCCCGCTCCCCCGATGGCGGTGAACAGCAGCCCGGCGACGAGAGGGGCTAGGGGTCTCAGGGCTCCCGTCATGAAGTTGCCGGCGGCGTCGACACGCCCTTGGAGGCGGTCGGGGGTGACGATGATGGCGTGGCTGATATGGACGGTATTGGCGGCGGGAGCAAGGAGGGTCGCGGCTCCCAGGAGCACCCCGAGGATGTAGGGGTTGGCGTCGATGGCCATGAGGGGGATCAGGGAAGCGGTCACCCAGAAGATGCCGAGCACAACCAGGGAGGGGCGGGCGCTCATGGCGAGGCGGGTGGCAAGAGTGGCTCCGACGAAGCCAGCTACGCCTGCGATACCGAGCATGACTCCGATCCCAGCGCTGGTAGCACCGTGGGATCGGGCGTCGACGATCACCGTCAGGTCGAGAGCTCCGAAGACGGCGTTGATCCCAGCCGCTGTGAGAAGGGTGTCGCGGATGAGGCGCTCCGGCCAGATCCATCGAAGCCCGCCGCCGAGCCTGGTGGCGATGCGCTCCGGTGCCGGCGGGGATGCGACGGCCATCGAGGTTCGCACGAAGAAGGTGGAGATGAGCGAGTAGGCATAGCTGGCGGCGTCCACGGCGAAAGGAGCGAAGGCTGCTAGGCCAAACAGGAGACCTCCCAACGGAGGCCCGGCGGCACCTGGCATAGGTGCGGGCCTCGAGGCGGGAGACGGCGGCCGGCATCTCCTCGGGGCGCACGACTCGACGGAACGCTGCGATCGACCCCGGGCGGAACAGCTCCCCGAAGCTCCGTTCGACCAAGGCGGCGACGATGACCTGCCAGACGCTCAGGACCCCAAAAGCTGCCGCAAGGGCGATGCTCCCGAGAGCAGCTGCCCGCACGACATCGATGAGATCGAGATCGACCTGCCGCTCGGTCGGGTCACGGTGCCCGTCGACGCGCTCGAAGACCCGGCCTTGCGCTGGTAGCGCGGCGAGCCGCTCGCCGAGATGGACGCCGCCGTGCGGGGCTACCTCGCTGAGTGCCGCACGCTGCCCGGGCTGGATCTCGACATCGACGGCTGCCTGCACGTCTGGGAGGCGGCCATGGCCCTGCCCGGCGCCGACCGGGTCGTCTCGCCGCGGTGGCTGCACGGGGACCCCACCGTCGACATCGTCGTCGCCTGGGAGTTGCTCGACCGTGCCGGACGGGACCTGTTCCGCTCCCTCGTGCGCGTCGACGAGGCCACCTGGTTGCGCGGGCGGGCCTGGGCGCTGGCGATCGCCGCGATGACATTCCCGTACTCCTGGGACACGATGCCCGACCGCTGCGCCGCCCGGCTCGCCTTGGCCCACGCCGTCCTGACCGACGCCGCAGGACCCTCTCCAACAGGACGCTGACGTGCAGAACTACGATCCCATGACCAGCTTCGGACAAGCCGAGTCGATCCGCTACGACGACGAGGACACCCGAGGAGACGAAGAGCAGACCGTCGCCTTCCTCGCCCGCCTCGCCAGCGGGCGTGAGGTGCTGGAGTTCGCCGTGGGCACCGGCCGCATCGCTTTGCCCTTGGCGGCCGCCGGGGTGGCCGTCGACGGCATCGAGATGTCCCCTCACATGGTCGAACGCCTGCGCGAGAACCCCGGCGGGGACGCCATCACGGTGACCGCCGGCGACATGTCACGGGCCAGCACTGGACGCAACCTACGGACTCGTCTATCTGGTGTACAACACGATCAGCAACCTGCTCAGGTTGAGTCCCGTGTAGTGGTGTACGAGTTGTCGGGTTCCGGCGGTTCTCGCGTTAACCTGTATTGATTGGTTAGCTAGTCGCTTGATTATAGCAGTTGTCATGACTGTTGTAAAGCGTGTGTCGGGTGGCGGGGCCTGCGCGCTCGGTGGGCGGCGGCCGTCTTTTTGGGACGTCGACCGCTTCAACGTTTTCGTGGTGTTACCGGCGGGGTCATCCAGCGGCGCCCCCGGCGGCGGCGATCGGAGGGCGAGGGTCGTTTGGTGACAGTGCAGCCAGGACCGGGAACTTGAGCGACTCGATACTCATGTAGCGCTGCCCGATCGCCCATTCGTCGGTCTGCCCGGCGAGGACCGCGCCGAGCAGACGGATGACCGCTCTTCGGTTAGAGAAAATCCCGACCACGTCGATGCGCCGGCAGATCTCTTTGTTTAACCGCTCCTGGGGGTTATTGGAACGGATTTTCGGCCAGTGCTCGACGGGGAACGCTGCGAACGCCAAGATGTCATCGGCGGCGCCTAACACGAAGTTAGCGGCATCGGAGAACCCGGCGGAGCTGAGCTTGTCGACGACATCGCCGAGCTGGTTCCAGGTGGCTTGGCGGTCGGGTTGCTCGAAGATCGACCCGACGAGCGTCGCTACCATCGGCCACGAGACCTTAGCGACCCGCGACGCGAGGTTAGCCATGAAATGGGTCCGCCAAAGCTGCCAGGCAGCGCCGCCGGACACGTTGACGACCCGGCCTCCCTCGCGTACCCGCTGGGTTAGGGCGTCGACCCACAAGTAGCGGTAAGGGCCGCCATCGAGCGGCCGACCGCGGAAATCGCCGACCAGCCCGTCGAGTTCGCCGGCCACCCGAGAAACCTCCGAACGGCTCATCGCCTCGATACCCATCGCCTTGACCAGGCCATCGACACGGCGAACCGACACGCCCTCCACGTACGCCTGGCAGATCACCGCCACCAAAGCCTGCTCGGCCCGCCTGCACGGCTGAAGCAGAAACTCCGGCGAACACACCCCCGAACGCAGCTTCGGCACCGCAAATCGGTGTCCGCGTCATCGACCACCAAACACTTGCCAAGCCAACCAGCCGCGTCGACAGCAGTAGACACAGCCACCGTGGTCCACCGCAAAAAGTTGTGTTGGTAACTACTTCTTCAAGGCCGACACGATGACTGTCACCGTTGGGGGATACCCCCCCTCAGATCACCCCCAACCCACACACCACTAAACGGGACTCAACTCCGGTCTGACCGGCGCAGACACCCACGGCCTCGCGTTCACCTCTCCTGACGGCCAGCCGATCGACTATTCGAACTGGCCGCGACGGGTCTGGCTACCAGTCGTGGAAGCAGCCGGCGTTCCGGAAGCCGGCTTCCACGACCTGCGAAGGACGAACGCAACGCAGCTGGTACTTGCCGGGCTCGATCTAAAGACGGTCCAGACGCGCCTCGGACACGCTGACCCGCGCCTAACCCTCGCCGTCTACGCCCAAGCCGTCCATGGCGCGGACCGAGACGCAGCCGCCCGCCTGGACGAACGGTTCTTTCGCCAGTCCAGCAAACAAGTCAGTAAATGACCCATCAACGTTCGATATAGTGAACATATGGATTTCCAGCGGCCCGTGGAGGCAGTGATCCCGGGCGCCACCGGGCGCTTGCTGGCCGCCCTGGCCCGAGTCGACACAGAGCTCCCAATATCTACCCT
>JAKBBA010000298.1 GCA_021808665.1 Actinomycetes bacterium | reverse complement strand
GATGGCGCCCGGCGACCCGCGGCGAGGCCCAGCATCCTCGGCGCCGTCTCCTTTCCCCTTGTTCTGGCGGCATCCCCTCTGCCGTTGGCCGTTGGCCGTTGGCCGTTGCCCGTTGGCCATTCAGGCGGCGCTGAGCTCGAGTGGCACCGGGGTATCCCGGCCGGGAAGCTCGGGGCAGACGCCGCCGACCGCCAGCATGGCCATGGCGATGAGGGCCTCTGGGGAGCGGAACCCGAACGCCGTCCGGGTGAGCACCCGGATCTTGGTGTTGGTCGACTCGACCAGCGCGTTGGAGCTGCCCGAGCGTAGGGCCGCTTCGATCGGGACCCGGTGACGGCGGATCTTGCGGCCCAGCTCCACGAACGGCCGGATGCGGCAGTGCGACGCCCAGTTGAGCCAGTGGGCCAACAGGGCGATCCCCTCGTCGCCCTTGGTTCGGATGGCCAGGCGGAGCTCCTCTTTGAGACTCCATTGCCAGGGGCCGCCGCGACGGATGAAAATGGGTGTGGGTCTGGCTGAGCTCGGCTTTGCTTGGTGCCTCAAGCCCGTCTTTGAGACTGACGCCTGGGGTCCTCCCGGCACCGCGAACTGTTGTCATGTGCACGCCTCACAGCGTCGTTGATCGGAGGACCCTGCCAGACCCGGCCTGTTGAGAACCGATCGGGAGGGCAGTGATGGATCTGCTGGTGGAGCGGTGCGCCGGGCTGGACGTCGGCAAGGAGGAGATCGTGGCGTGCGTGCGCGGCCCGGGGGAACGGGGTCGTCGCCGTCACGAGATCCGGACGTTCTCCACGTTCACCTCGCAGCTGGAGGCGCTGGGCGACTGGCTCGCCGCCGAGCGCGTCACCGAGGTGGTGATGGAAGCGACGGGGTCGTATTGGAAGGCGCCGTGGTGCGCGCTGGAAGCCCGGGGGTTCGAGTTGAAGTTGGTCAACGCCCGCCATGTGCGGATCCTGCCGGGACGCAAGACCGACGTGTCGGACGCGGCGTGGCTCGCCGAGTTGCTCGAGCACGGCCTGCTGCGGGGCAGCTTCGTGCCCCCGGCTGAGATCCGCGAGCTTCGGGACCTGACCCGCTATCGCAAGCGGCTGATCCAGACCCACACTTCCGAGGCCCAGCGGATCGAAAAGACCCTCGAGGACGCCGGGATCAAACTCGACGTCGTCGCTTCGGACATCCTCGGTGTGTCCGGTCGGGCGATGCTCGACGCGCTCGTCGCCGGCGAACGCGACCCAGAGGTCCTTGCCGGGATGGCCAAGGGCCGCCTGCGAGCGAAGATCCCCCAGCTGCAAGAGGCGCTGCGAGGCCGTTTCGGGACCCACCACGCCCTGATCATCGGCGTGGCCATCGACCACGTTCGTCAGATCGAGGCGGCCATCGCCACCCTCGACCGGCGCATCGACGAGGTGATCAGCCCTTTCGCCGCTGCCCGTGACCGCCTCGACACCATCACCGGGGTCGGCAAGCGGGCCGCCGAGGTGATCATCGCTGAGATCGGAGCCGACATGTCCCGGTTCCCGACCCCCGGGCACCTGGCGTCGTGGGCGGGCATGTGCCCAGGGAACAACATCACCGGCGGGAAACGACGATCCGGGCACACCCAGCACGGGGACGTGTGGCTGCGAGATGTGCTGACCGAGTGCGCCTGGGCCGCGTCGCGCTCGAAGAACACCTACCTCGCCTCCCAGTACTGGCGCTTCGCCCGGCGCATGGGCAAGAAAAAGGCGTGCATCGCCGTCGGGCACACCATCTTGGTCATCGCCTGGCACCTGCTCACCACCGAGGCCGACTACGACGACCTCGGCGGCGACTACTTCGCTCGGCGCGACACCACCAGCCGCCGCCAAGACCACCTCGTGCGCCAACTCCAAGACCTCGGCTACGCGGTCACCCTCCGCAAGACCGCCGCGTGACACTCACGAGTCATTTTCCTCACAGCAGATACGCCCGGTACAGCTGCCGGTTGGTGTGCGCCACCCAGTGCAGCTTGCCCCGCTGGCGGCCGCTCAGGTTCTCCGGGTTCTTCCAAAGCGCATACCGGCATCCCTTGAGCCGCTCGGCCAGCGCCCGATCACCGCCGTCACGGCGTGCCTGGTTCCACACGTCGCGCCGGACCTCGTCGAGGGCGTCAGTGGCCCACTGGACAACGTGGAACGCGTCCATGGCGAGCCGGGCGTTCAAGCACCGGGAGGCCACGACCGAACAGATCCACTCCGCCGCGTCCGCCGTCACCTCGACGAGGCGGGCGCAGCGGCTCTTGCCGAGCTCGTCGAAGAACCGGTTGAGCGTCGCCTTGTCACGCCCCGGGGCCGCCCAGATGAGCCGGCCGCTGTCATGGTCGACGATGACGATCAGGTAGCGGTGCCCCTTCTTGTAGGCGATCTCGTCGATCCCGATGCGGCGCAGACCGTCGAGGGGATCACCACGACCATGGGCGTCGGCGACCACCCGGGAAGCGATCGCCCCCACGCTGCGCCAGGCGATGCGCATCAACTCCTCAACCGCCGAGCGGGAGCAGTGCACGGCCAGCCAGGCGACCTGGTCCTCAAAGCCGGTGGTGTGGCGGGCCCGGTGCCGAGCCCAGGGGAACGCGACCACGACCACCCCGTGCTCGGGGCAGGTCACCCTCGGGGCGTCAGCCTCCAAGTAGGCGGCGACAGCACCGAGATCGAGGGTCCGCCACCGCCTCCGGCCCTCCCCCCGGTCATACCAGGCGCAGCGCCGAGAGCAGACCCCGCAGCGACGGGTAGCGCCCTTACGGGGCCGCACCGACGCCACGATCGCCCCTGCCTCCTCGTCGAAGACCACCTGGTCGACCACGGCGCGCTCGACACCGAGCAGCCGTTGCCATACCTTCGAGAACTGCACGCCGTTCCACTCCCTTCGCCCGACCTTCGAACAGCCGGGATCGTAGGTGTGGAGCGGCGTGCGCCGCGTTTCCGCAGCTCAGCGCACCCACGGAAACGTCAGAAGAGCCCGTTTTCCCCGGTATCGACCGCTCGGCTTGCCGGACGAAGCAGGGATCGAACCAGAGCGAGTCAGGCCCGGGTGGTCGCGGACTCGAGGGTCTCCTTGATGACGGCGATGCCACGGTCCATGAGCTCTCCGGTGCGTTCTGCCAGCTCGTCAGGCAAGACATCGGTGATCCACACGAAGCGGCACCGAGCCTCTCCGTCGGGGTGCACCTCCACAGCGGCGTTGTGGT
>JAKBBA010000067.1 GCA_021808665.1 Actinomycetes bacterium | reverse complement strand
CGCTCGCTAAGAGTCCGTCCTCAAGGCCATCCAGTTCAGTCGAATTCTCCGCGGCTCTGGCTGAGATTCGGGAGCGTAACGGCTGGTTGCCAGATGGTCTGTCGGTGCCTGTAACCGAGGACGCTTCAGCTGGCAGCGGTCGCGGAGCCGAGAGCACCGTCACCGGCATCGAAACAGCGGTCGTGCCGGGTGCCGAACGGTCCTCGGACAAGGAAGCCATGCCGTCAGCCGAGGATCGCAGCTGGGAGTTACCTTCCCGGCTGCGTGGGTCCCGCAGGGCCTTGGAACCGCCGCTGGGCGATGCCCGCAGAACCGGTCCTCTCCCGTCGGGTCGGAGAGGTCAACCCCAGCTACCCCTCAAGGAGCCCGAGGAGCCCCTCGACGCGCTGGAACTCTTGAAACCTCCGACTCCGGTCGCTGCGGTGATACCCGAAGCCCCGAGTCGGGCCGACGTGGACAGTTTCGATCCCACAGGTGCAGCTTCGCGTCACCTCGGGGTTGGTGTGCGGTGGGGTCGGGGGTCTCCCGGTCGCAAGAACGTGGCCAGTGCAGATCGGGCGGGTGCAGTAGCGCAAGTTCGTCCTGTCCGTGGGCCTGTTCCAGGGCCGCATCGGCACCGAAGCGCGGCTAGGGAAAGCCGTGGCGAACCTTCGGGCCAAGGTAACCTTACGCTGCTGGCAAAGGCGCTCGTCGCAGCCGCCGCTATGGTCATCACTCTCGTAGCACTGGTAGTCCTCGGCGTGATTTAAGTCAAGTAGTATCTGCCCCGCCACGCCGAAGGGTTAGACAGAAAGTTGTGGCGTGGCACGTCTAACCGGGGTAGTACACAACAGAAAGGATGCAGCACAGTGGCTGACAGGCCCAAGGCACTCTCGGAGTTCAAAGACTTTGTAATGCAGGGTAACGTCATCGACCTCGCCGTCGCTGTCATAATCGCTACCTTCTTCGGTGCTGTCATCAAGGACGTGGTTGGCCTCATACTGTCGCTTCTGGCCATACCTGGAAAGACGTCGCACTCCTTCTCGACACTCTCTTTCACCATCGGTCACGGGGTGTTCCAGTACGGCCAACTCATCAACGACGCCATAACCTTCGTCGTGGTAGCGGCGGTCGTGTTCTTCCTGGTCGTCCGCCCCGTCCGGACGCTTCTGGCGCGACGCCAGGCCAACCCGGATCCGGAGAGCACTGACAGGGCATGCCCTCAGTGCCTGAGTGACATCCCCAAGGCCGCCAGCCGATGCCGGTTCTGCACAGCCGAGGTCCAACCGGTCTGAGCCGCTGGGGGTCTCTCCTGCCTACGGAGTTAAGGGTCGGCGGGTGGCCGTTCGCGGGAAGGGTGGAGAGGTGACTACGCTCAGACCGTGTCACGACTGCGTCTCGCACTCGCCCAGATCAACCCTATCGTAGGCGACCTCGAAGCCAACGCTTCCAAGGTGGTTCAGCTTCTGGGTCAAGCCGAGGCGTACGCTGCCGACATAGCAGTCTTCCCCGAGCTTGCTGTCACGGGTTACCCACCCGAAGACCTCCTGCTAAAGCCAGGGTTCGTCGCTGACAACAGGCGAGCGCTGGAGCACATAGCGAAAGCCGCGACCGGCTTGGTCGCTGTGGTTGGCTTCGTCGACGAGCAGACTGACCTCTACAACGCTGCGGCCGTCTGCGCTGGAGGCGCCGTCCGCGGGGTGTACCACAAACAGGTTCTCCCCAATTACGGCGTCTTCGACGAGCAGCGATACTTCGCGTCGGGTTCTGGAGCGGACCAACTTTTCGGCGTATGCGGCGTCCGGGTGGGAGTTTCGATCTGCGAGGACGCCTGGACGCCATCCGGTCCTATCTCCGCACAGGCTGCCGCCGGGGCGGAGCTCATGATCAACATCAACGCGTCGCCGTACTCGGTCGGACGGGTGGCCGACAGGGAGCGCATGCTCGCAACCCGGGCAGCCGATTCAAGCTGTGCTCTTGTCTACGTCAACTGCGTCGGCGGTCAGGACGAACTCGTATTCGACGGCGCGTCCATGGTCTTCGACGAGCGGGGTGAGTTGGTCGCTTCTCTGCCACAGTTCGAAGAGGCGCTGTCTATTATCGACCTGGAAGTCCGCCCCGTCTATCGGAAGCGTCTCGTCGACCCTCGTGGGAGGACGGTCACCGACCCGTTGCCGGTCGTCCCGGTCTGGCAGGCTAGTCCTTCGCGAAGGTCTCCGGGTTCGGAGGGCCAGGTGCGGCCCGGGGCCGTTGCAGTCAGTATCGGAGCGTATCTCCACGAGCGCCTTGCCCGGCCCGAGGAGATGTACCAGGCCCTCGTGCTCGGCACCCGGGACTACGTGTGCAAGAACGGCTTCACCGATGTCGTCATCGGGCTTTCCGGGGGTATCGATTCATCCCTGGTCGCGATGGTAGCGGTCGACGCAATAGGAGCCGGCCACGTGCACGGGGTGGCTATGCCGTCTCGTTATTCAAGCCAGGGTTCTCTCGACGACGCTCGCAGCCTTGCGGCCAACCTCGGTATAGAACTTCGCGTTATCGCCATTGAGGAGCCCCACCATGCGTTCCTGGAGGTACTCGCTGGTACGCTGAGCTCAGAGCAGCCCGGGCTGGCCGAAGAGAACCTCCAGAGCCGGATCCGCGGTCTTCTGCTCATGGCACTCTCGAACAAGCTGGGGTGGCTGGTCCTCACCACTGGGAACAAGAGCGAAGCAGCGGTCGGTTACTCGACGCTTTACGGGGACACTGCGGGCGGCTTCGCCGTGATAAAGGACGTCGCGAAGACTGCCGTCTATCAGCTCTGCGCTTGGAGGGACCAATCCGGGCCGCATGCTGTGCTGCCTCCCGACGTGATGACCAAGCCGCCTTCGGCGGAGTTGAGGCCCGATCAGCGCGACGACCAGTCGTTGCCTGCCTACGATCTTCTGGATCCACTCCTGGAGGGGTACGTAGAGCAAGACATGACCGCATCGGATCTCGTAGAAGCCGGTTTCGACGAGGCTGTGGTTTCGAAAGTGGTGCGACTCGTTGACGTGGCAGAGTACAAGCGCCGTCAGACCCCTCCGGGGATCCGGATCACAGCCAAAGCCTTCGGAAGGGATCGACGGGTGCCGATAACCAACGGCTATAGGTGAACTCCGAGTAGCTCCCCAGCCGGCCAGTCAGTCTCGCAGAGTAGATGGTGCAACTCCAGCGGTCGCTAGAGTAGGAAGGTGAGTGGTGTCGAGGTCGTTGCCGCGCCGAGGCGGGTTCGGTCGCGTCGCGGCGAAGGCGACAAGCTTCGCGAGGACATTCTCGAGGCGGCTGAGAAGATGCTGATTGCGACCAATGATCAGTCCTCGCTTTCCATAAGGGCGATAGCCAACGCCGTAGGCGTGACGCCACCGTCGATCTATCTCCATTTTTCTGACCGTAATGAGCTGCTCTTCGCGGTTTGCGAACGTCAGGGCGAGCACATAGAAAAAGCGATGGCGGCTGCTGCAGCGGGAATAGAGGACCCTTGGGACAGATTACGCAGTCGGGGCCGAGCGTACCTGGAGTGGGGTCTAGCGAACCCCGAGCACTACCGGATTCTCATGATGAGCCATTCCGACGCTACTCCTGACCGGTTCACGGACGAGCGCCTCGCCGGGATGGCAGGTCTGCAGGCTGTGGCGTCGGACCTGTCAGTGGGGGTAAAGCTCGGCCGCTTTGCCCCTGTGGGCGACATTTTGGGCGTGAGCGAACTGCTGTGGATGATGGTTCACGGGATGGTGTCGCTGCTGATCTGTAAGCCGGAGTTCCCCTTCGGTGCTCCTGAAGACGTCTTCGATGCGATGTTCGAACTTCTCTACAAGGGTATCTCGGCGCGAAGCGACGAGCTCAAGCCGGGGAATGGACTGCCTGCGTGTTGACACTTGAGGAGTCCGGGCGCCGCGTTGCACGCCACCAATGGGTCGAGAACAGGATGTTCGCGCTCGTCGGGTCGTGGGTGGCCTCAACCCCCGAGCCGCAGCCTAAGCTGCTCTTCGACCGTCACAGCTTTCACCATTCGTGGAGAGCGGAGCAGTGGAATGACAGGCTTCCTGTGGTCGCCGACGTGGACAGGGCTGAGCTTGTCGACTGCCAGGGTTCTCCGCTAACTCGAGCTTTCGACTTTGTGGAGGCGTTGGATTCGACGCTGGCCCGCCTGAGCTGCACCTACAGGGTGCTGCTGCCGCGGCTGGCGGTCGCTTACGAACGCCACAAACTTCTTTGCGACGAAGCATCGGACTCTTCGACCCGATGGACCCTGTCGCTTGTCAGTCGCGACGTCCGCGCCGACTGGCTAGAGGGCGAGACGGTTCTCCAAGGCCTGTTGGACTCCGGGCCGGGCGTGGCGTCAGGTCGAGTTTCCATGGCCGCGGAGGCTGCTGCATCGCTTGAAGCGTTCCTCGCCGGGGCCGCTGGCCTGTAGGTCCCAGGCAAACTAGGGTTTGCCGTGTGGAGCTCGGCCTGAACGTTGATACCAGCAACCCCACCTACACGGTCATCGTGGTCCGAGGAGAGCTCGACGTCTATAGCGCCCCCAAGTTGCGTGAGGCACTGATCGAACTTGTCAGCGAAGGTCACCGAAAGCTGATAGCCGATCTTGAAGCAGTGGAGTTCTTGGATTCCACTGGCCTTGGAGTCCTAGTTGGCGGTCTGAAGCGACTTAGGAGCAACGACGGTGACCTTGCCTTGGTCTGCACCCAGCCGCGTGTGCTCAAGGTGTTCGATATCACGGGTCTGACAAGCGTCTTTCGTATCAGTTCCACCCTCGAAGACGCTATGGCAGGCTGACAGGTGGCGTCGGTGGTGGCTGGGACCAAGTCCATCGAGCTATCGGTGCCGAGCCGCCCGGAGTACGTAGCAGTCGTCCGCCTCGTGGTCGCCTCGCTCGCCACAGGAAAGCGCAACCTGGCTGCAGATCGAATCGACGACCTCAAACTAGCTGTCTCAGAGGCGTGTACCAATGCGATCGAAGCGAACCGGAAGGCCGGGTTGGATGCGCCAGTGGTCGCAAGCTGCTGGGAGGCACCCGACCGGCTTGAGGTCTGCATAGCGGATTCCGGGGCGGGTTTCAAGCCGTCAGCCTTGTCGGTGCATCCGGAGGTCACCGATCCCGAGCGGCTCAGCTTCGAACGCGGACTCGGGATCCCGTTGATCCGGTCGCTGGTGGACGACCTCCGATTCGAATCGACACCGCAGGGGACCAAGGTGTGGATGACCATGTTTGGGGGTCCTGATTCGGGAGACGAGACGACGGAGATCGTCAGGAGCGTCGTCGAGCGGGACTAGCCGACAGCACACACCAAAATGCGACTAAGCTGATAAAGTATCGGAATGAGCAAGTTAATCGGCTTTCCTGAGCAGGTCAACGAGACTTCTGCCCGACTAGTTGCCGGTGGGGTAGTCGTGATGGCCGCTACGGCGGCGGTTGCCGATCAGCCGTGGCTGATGTTTCCTCTCGCATACGGATTCGCGTCGCGAGTTGCGTGCGGACCGAAACTGAGCCCTCTCGGCTTGTTAGCCACTCGTGTGGTGACTCCTCGAATAAGTGTGGACCACAGGTTCACTCCGGGTCCCCCTAAACGTTTCGCCCAGGCTATCGGGCTCGCGGTATCCCTGACCGCTTTGGTCTTGCACTACCGGGCGGGCAAGCCGGGGCAGGCGAAGCTTGCTTTGGGGGCTCTCAGCGTTGCCGCCGGCTTGGAGGCTGGACTCGGGCTCTGCCTGGGATGCAAGTTGTTCGCCCTGGGTGTGAAGATCGGTCTCGTGCCCCAGGACCTGTGTGAGGAGTGCTCCAACATCTGGTCCCGTGAGCCGCCAACGAGAGTTTCCGCAGGGAAGCAGTTGACATTTAACTAAGTAAAATCTAATGTTCGGGCTGCGAAATTATGGATCCGGCCCTTACGAAGTCTGAGCGCGAGACGCTGAAAGCGATCTGGCGTATCACCTCGCAACTCCCAGGCGACGTCGCCTCGGAGCCCTCGGGGGCGCGGACGGGGGACCTTGCCTCGTCGCTGCACGTCACCCCTGGGGCTATGACGGCGACTGTCAAGAAGCTCGCGGATCGCCTTCTGGTGAGGCACACCCCTTACCACGGGGTGTGCCTCACCGATGACGGAAGGCGCGTCGCGATCGCAGTCGTGCGGCGTCACAGGATCGTCGAACGCTTCCTCGCGGACTTTCTCGGCTACACCTGGGCCGAAGCGGATCGCCTCGCCGTGGCTTTCGAGCACTCTTTGCCGCGGGAAGTGGAAGACCGGCTCTTCTTGGCCTTGGACCGTCCCGCTACGTGCCCTCATGGCTTTGCGATACCTGGTAGCGGAACGGAGGACCTGCCGACGATGCCTCCCCTCTACGACTTAGGGCCGGGTGACCGTGCCGTGGTAGCTCTGCCCGGGTCGACAGACCCGGAAGTAGCGGAATTCCTTGAGGATCTCGGTGTGCGACCGGGTGTCGAACTGAGGATTGTGGACAAGCAACCCTTTGGTGGTCCTATGATCGTCTCCGTCGGCGGGCACGAGCGGATGCTGGGTGAGAACTTGGCACGCTTAATCCTCGTGCACCGGGTGCAAGAACAGCTAACCGGGGCGGTGCCCCTCCCGCAAGGGTCGGTCACGGCTCAACCCCGCGCTGGCGAGGCCAGTTTTATCCAACAATCGGAAACCAAGAGAAAGGACCCCTCTGAAGATGCGATTCGTCGCTGAGGGCGGCTATCAGCCGTTCCACCTTCACAGCACCGAGTGGGCGTGGCTCGTCTTCGCCGCGGCTTGCGGGCTGATAGCGATCGGCACAGGCCTGGTGCTCATGCGAGGGATGCTCGCATCCGACCAGGGCACCCCGTCGATGATAGAAATTGCGAAAGCTGTCCAAGAGGGAGCTCAGGCGTACCTCGTCCGGCAGTTCAAGGCGATCGGGATCATCGTCGTCCCGCTGGCAGTGTTGGTCTTCGTGACCGCAAGCCGTGTGACGGAGACTGTCACGACTAACGGTGTCACCACCAAGCACACCGTATTGTCCTACGGGCTGTCCGGTCTGTTCAGAGCGCTTGCCTTCCTAGTTGGGGCTTCCCTGTCGGGGCTTGCTGGCTTCATCGGGATGAGCACTGCCGTTCGCGGGAACGTTCGCACAGCGGCGGCAGCGCGCGACGGATCCCTGCAGGGAGCGTTGAAGGTAGCCTTCCGAACGGGAGCAGTGACCGGCTTGATGGTGGTCGGGCTCGGTCTGTTGGGTGCGACCGTGATCGTCATGCTCGCCCAGAACACCGCGACGGCTGTCCTCGTCGGTTTCGGCTTCGGGTGCTCACTCCTGGCGCTGTTCATGCGGGTCGGCGGCGGAATCTTCACCAAGGCGGCCGACGTGGGAGCCGACCTGGTAGGCAAGGTAGAGGCTGGAATCCCCGAAGACGACCCTCGTAACGCTGCCACTATCGCAGACAACGTTGGCGACAACGTCGGCGACTGCGCAGGCATGGGCGCCGACCTGTTCGAGTCCTACGTCGTCATTCTGGTGGCCACCCTCATCCTCGCCAACGCAGCCTTCCCCGGCCGGGGGCAGGTTGGCCTCGCCTTTTCCCTAATCGTGCCCGCAATCGGCATCCTCGCTTCGGTGATCGGGATCTTCGCCGTCAAGGCGACTTCGAAGGACAAGTCGGCCATGGCGCCTATAAACCGAGGCCTCGTAGTGTCGGCGGTTCTCACGATCCTGGGCACGCTGGCCGTGTCAGCTTGGTACGTCCACAGCTACCGGGTGTTCTTCGCGGTGACGACAGGCGTGGTCCTTGGACAGGTTGCCAGCCGGATCACCGAGTACTACACATCAACCGAGACGACCCCTGTGCGTGACATAGCCGAGTCGACTCGAACTGGTCCGGCGACCGCCGTGTTGTCAGGCATCAGTACTGGCCTCGAGTCAGCAACCCCGGCGATCATCGCGATCGTCCTGGCAATCGTCGTTGCCATAGCGCTCGGCAAAGGTGACATCCAATATGAGCTTTACTTGGTGTCGCTCGTTGGGCTGGGACTCCTCTCCAACGCCGGGATTGTCGTGTCGGAGGATACTTTCGGCCCGATATCGGACAATGCTGCGGGTATTGCTGAGATGAGCGGTGAGTTCCACGGAGAGCCGGAGCGGATCATGGTCAGCCTTGACGCAGTCGGCAATACCACCAAGGCGATCACCAAGGGTTTCGCTATCGGATCCGCGGTCATAGCGGCCGTCGCCTTGTTCGCCAGCTACATCCAGACGATTGCCGAGAACGCCAAGGGTGTCCCTCAGCTGACTGGCAAGGCGGCGAACGCTCTGTTCACCTCGGTGTCGCAGTCGATAATCAACGTCGCCAATCCTAAGACGTTCCTCGGTTTGCTCATCGGCGGTTCGATTGCGTTCCTATTCTCCTCCCTAGCGATCCGCGCTGTCGGGCGGTCGGCCGGTACGGTGGTCCAGGAAGTTCGTCGCCAGTTTCGTGAGCACCCGGGCATCATGGACCGCACAGAGCGTCCCGAGTACGGCCGTGTGATCGACATCTGCACTGCCGCCGCTCAGCGCGAGCTTGCCACTCCCGCGCTGCTGGCCGTGCTGTCGCCAGTGGTGGTCGGGTTCGGTATCGGCTACGAAGCTCTGGGTGCGTTCCTCGCCGGGACGATCCTGACGGGACAGCTGATGGCTAACTTCTTGAACAACGCGGGCGGCGCCTGGGACAACGCCAAGAAGTACATAGAAGACGGGCACGAAGGTGGTAAGGGCTCCGAGTCGCACAAGGCTGCGGTGATCGGTGACACGGTCGGGGATCCCTTTAAAGACACTGCGGGTCCGGCCATCAACCCTCTCATCAAGGTCATGAACCTGGTGAGCCTCCTCGTCCTGCCAGCGATAATCAGCTTGCAGTCGGATACGGCACTGCGCACGGTGATCGCAGTCGCAGCGGGAGCGGTCATTCTCGCCGGGGTTCTCTTCTCCAAGCGAAAGATGGCGTCGCTGGACAGCGAGCCGCCAACGGCCACTTCGACGCCTCGGACGGTCAGCCAAGCCTAGGAAAGACCCTATAGCGAGTGTGAGGGCAGCTAAGACGGCCGGGTCTCCTACGGGTGCCCGGCCGTCGCCCATTCGGCCCCGCCGTCGCGTTAGCCTGACGGCCGAGGGCGCCGGTATAGGGAGCGCCGACCTTTTCCCAAATCTCATTGAAAGTTCTTGGAGCCAGCGAGCGCTCATATGCCTAAACCTCTTGTGATAGTGGAGTCCCCGGCGAAAGCGCGGACGATTTCGCGCTTCCTCGGCCCGGACTACGACGTGGAGTCCTCGATCGGCCACATCAGGGACCTCCCTCGGAGCGCGGCGGACATACCCGCTGCTTACAAGTCCGAAGCGTGGGCTCGTCTGGGCGTCGACGTGGACAATGACTTCAAGCCGCTCTACGTCGTGTCCCCTGAACGGCGAGACCAGGTCCGCAAACTCAAGGCTATGGTCAAGGACGCCAGCGAGCTCTACCTCGCAACCGACGAGGACCGTGAGGGGGAATCGATCGCATGGCACCTCTTGGAGGTCTTGGCCCCGACCGTCCCGGTCAAGCGGATGGTGTTCCATGAGATAACCCAGCCCGCCATACAACGAGCCGTGCGCGACTGGCGGGAGCTTGACCGGCGTCTCGTCGACGCCCAAGAGACCCGGCGGATACTCGACCGCCTTTACGGTTACGAAGTCAGCCCGGTTCTCTGGAAGAAGATAATGCCGTCCTTGTCGGCCGGTCGGGTGCAGTCAGTGGCCACCCGCTTGGTCGTGGAACGCGAGAGGGCCCGGATGCGGTTCAGCTCAGCGTCCTACTGGGATCTTACCGGTGCCTTTCGCGGCGGAAGGCCCCCTGAGTCTTTTACCGCATCGCTGTTAGAGCTCGACGGTAAGCGGCTCGCTACCGGCCGGGACTTCGACGAATCTGGGCATCTGACCCGCCCGGACGCCGTACTGCTCGACTCGGACGGAGCCGGTGCCCTAGCTGACAGATTGAGGGATGCCTCGTTCGACGTCCGGTCGGTCGAGGAGAAGCCGTGGCGGCGAAGCCCGCACGCGCCGTTCATGACCTCTACGCTCCAGCAGGAGGCTGGTCGTAAGCTTCGCTTCCCGGCGGCTCGTACGATGCGCGTGGCTCAGGAGCTCTACGAGTCGGGCCATATCACCTATATGCGGACCGACTCCACCACTTTGTCGTCCGAGGCTCTCGAGGCGGCTCGCTCCCAAGCCAGGGCCCTCTACGGCGACGACTACGTTCCCGGAGCTCCGCGCCGTTACGACAAGAAGGTGAAGAACGCGCAGGAAGCTCACGAGGCGATCCGTCCGGCAGGAGAGAGCTTCAAGACGCCGGAGCAGACGGGACTAAGCGGAGACGCCCGACGCCTTTACGAGCTTATCTGGATGCGTACGGTTGCTTCGCAGATGGCTGATGCAGTCGGGCGGAGCGTGTCGGTTCGTCTCGGGGCCGCGTCGCGAAGTGGCGAAGACGCCGTATTCGCCACTTCGGGCCGGGTCATCACCTTCCCCGGCTTCCTCCGAGCCTATGTCGAGGGATCTGACGACCCTGACTCTGAACTTGAAGATCGTGAGGTTCGCCTTCCGGCGCTTGCCGTCGGTGACCATGTGGACCTCGAGTCGCTGGGTGACGAGGAGCACCAGACGTCGCCTCCGGCCCGTTATAGCGAGGCTTCCCTGGTCAAAGCCTTGGAGGACATGGGAGTCGGACGGCCGTCCACATACGCCTCCATCCTGGAGACCATCCAGAACCGTGGGTATGTCTGGAAGAAGGGATCGGCGCTAGTTCCTTCCTGGACGGCGTTTGCGGTGGTCGGCCTTCTTGAGCGCCATTTCTCCGGTCTCGTCGACTACGGCTTCACGGCGTCGATGGAGGAGGACCTCGATGAGATCGCCAACGGAGCGCGAGACGCCATCCCGTGGCTGACCCGGTTTTACTTCGGGAGCCTCCAAGACTCCGCGGGAAACCCGCAGGCAGATGACGCCGAGCCAGGTCTGAGAAGACTCGTCTTGGAGAACCTCGGAGAGATAGACGCCCGCGAGGTGAACTCGATTCCTGTGGGGGGGGCGCACTCCGGGATAGTCGTAAGAGTGGGACGCTACGGCCCATACATCCAACGCGAAGTCCTGCCTTCGGAACTCGACCGGGCCTCTGTCGAGCCCGATGAGGAATCGGCTGTCCCGTCGCTGAACTACGAACAGCGGGCTTCCCTGCCCGATGACCTCGCCCCTGACGAGTTGACGTTCGCTAAAGCGCTCGAACTGCTCGAAGCGGGCTCCTCCGACCGGGAGCTGGGAGTACACCCGCAGACAGGCTTGCCGGTTTACGTCAAGGCTGGACGGTTCGGTCCCTATGTCCAAGAAGGAGACCCACCCGAAGGGTCCACCTCTAAGGCTGCTCCGGGAGCCAAACCTCGCACAGCGTCGCTCCTTCGGGGCATGGACCCCCAGACCGTCACGTTGGACGAAGCGGTCCGGCTGTTGAGCCTTCCACGTCTGGTCGGGTCTGATCCGGGTACAGGGGAGCCGATCGAGGCGACCAACGGGCGCTATGGACCTTACCTGAAGAGAGGAACCGATTCCCGGTCGCTCGATTCGGAGGAGAAGCTTTTTACCGTCACATTGGAAGAGGCTTTGGAGATCTTCTCCCGACCCAAGGAACGTCGGGGGCGGGCCGCGGCCGCAGCCCCGTTGCGCGAGCTCGGACCTGATCCTGTCACCGGCGTTGCGATCCTGGTAAAGGACGGCCGCTTCGGTCCCTACGTAACGGACGGGACGACGAACGCTTCACTTCGTAAAGGTGACACCGTCGATGGGATAACCACCGAGCGTGCAGCGGAGCTCCTCTCCGACCGTCGCAGCGCACCGCCACGTCCGGGTAGGCCGGCCGGTGGGCGAAAGAAGGCCGGACCGGCGAAGACCGCAGCGGTCAAGAAGACCGCAGGCGTCAAGAAGACCGCAGCGGTCAAGAAGACCGCAGCGGTCAAGAAGAAGGCCGGTGCTTGAGAGCTCCTCGGCGGCGCGTTTCATAGTCTTCGAAGGCGGGGAGGCGAGTGGCAAGTCGACTCAGGCGGCCCGCCTCGCCCAGGCTATGGGTGCCGTTTTGACCAGGGAACCGGGGGGCACTCCACTGGGAGAAAGAATCCGCGGGCTGCTGCTTGACCCGGCTGCGACGGACATCTCGGCGCGCTCCGAGGCGCTGCTTATGATGGCGGCTAGAGCCCAGCACGTCCAAGACGTGATCGCCCCCGCTCTCGCGGCGGGACGCGACGTCGTCTGCGACCGCTTTGCGGCCAGCACCCTCGCTTATCAGGGTTACGGTCGCGGGCTCGATCCGGGGGAGCTCGCCCGTATGTCGCACTGGGCTTCTGCGGGCCTGGTGCCTGACCTTGTGATCCTCCTGGTGGTTCCGCCAAGCGAAGCGCAAGGGCGTCTGAAGGCTCGCAGCGCGGACCGCATCGAATCCGAGGGGGAGACTTTCTTCGAGCGGGTATCCGAGGGCTTCGTGGCTCTCGCAAGCTCGGACCCGCAGCGGTGGAGGATCGTAGACGGCACAGGCGACCCCGACGAGGTGGAACTGCGAGTGAGGCTAGCTGCCTTCGAGCAGTCACTGGGCGGTGGGGAACTGACAGACTAGTAGGTACATGGGCGAGCTCTACTCAGACGTGATAGGCCAACCGGGAGCCCTAAAGCTTCTGGAGAGAGCAGCGCGCCGCCCGGTGCACGCCTACCTCTTCGTCGGCCCGCCGGGGGGCGGCAAGCGGGCCGCCGCTGCGAGTTTTGCCGCTGCGCTGGTGTGCCCGACAGCGGGAGAGCACCTCAGGGGGGAGCTCTGCGAGAGTTGCCGGCGAGCTCTTGCCGGGATGCACCCCGACGTGGTGTCCGTCGAACGGGAGGGAGCTTTTATAGGGATGGCCGCCGCCAGAGAGACAGTGCGTGCCGCTCACAGCAGTCCTCTGGAGGCCAAGCGCAAGGTCATCATCTTGAACGACTTCCACCTGGTTCGCGACACAGGTCCGGCTTTACTGAAGACCTTGGAGGAGCCGCCCGGAACGACGGTATTTGTGGTTATAGCCGACTACGTGCCCTCTGAGCTGGTCACCATTGCCAGCCGGTGCGTCGAGGTCACCTTCGATGCGCTCTCCGGCGCTCAGATAGCCGAAGCGTTGGTCGCTGACGGCGTCGAACGCCAGCGGGCGGATGTGATAGCCGGACTCTCGTCGGGTCGCCTGGACCGTGCAAGGGACCTGGCCCTTGACCATCGGATCGAGCAGCGTCGGGAGTCGTGGTACTCGATACCGCGTCGACTCGACGGTACCAACGCTACTGCGGCGGCTGTCGCGGACGAAATCGTCGAGATGCTCGACGAGAGCGTCGCTGTGGTCGTGGCCAGGCAGACGGAGGAAGCTAGCAGGCTGGCCGACGCGAACCGGCGTGCATCTGAGATTTCCTCTAGCTCAAAACGGTCCAAGTCTGCGCGGGGGCCTAAGACATCCAAGGTAAGGGCCGGGCCTGGCATTGCCGAACTTGAAGAGAGACACCGGCGGGAGATCCGTCGCCACCGCTCAGACGACCTTCAGGAGGGGTTGGCTGTGCTGGCGGCGGCCTACCGTGACCGGCTGGTGGAATCCGTCAAGGTCGCATGGCCGCAGCGCCGGTTGCTCAACATGCGAGAGGCCTTAGCCTGTCTTCAGGAGCTCGAAAGGTTCGCCCGCACGCTGCAGTACAATCCGACGGAGCTTCTTGGGCTGCAAGCGCTCCTCGCCCGGCTGAGTGCCATGTCCCCCGGAGTGAACCGACGCCACCAAGCCGACGTGCGGAGTTGACGCTGAGGGGGTGCCCGGGAGCAGCCAGGACAGATTCGTCGGCCATTCAGGAACCACCGTTCGTGGATGGGACGCTCCCCTGAGGGCGGGGGTATGTGCGGTGTTGAAGTCTGTGAGAATATGTGCGAACGCGAGTCAGGTTCGCTGTGTGGTATATGCTTGGCCAGAACTGGTCGGAGCCAGTAGGACAGGAGAGGGGAATCATGGCAACCGTCACCTTCGACAAAGCCTCAAGGATTTACAGTGGTTCGACCAAGCCGGCGGTTGACCAGCTGGACTTGGATATAAAAGACGGTGAGTTTTTGGTTTTAGTCGGGCCGTCAGGCTGCGGCAAGTCGACTTCCCTTCGAATGCTCGCTGGCCTCGAACCGGTTGATAAGGGGACTATCCGCATCGGGGAGCGGGACGTGACCGATCTGCAGCCACGCGAGCGTGACATAGCGATGGTCTTCCAGAACTATGCCTTGTACCCGCACTTCTCGGTAGCGGACAACATGGCTTTTGCCCTCAAAATCGCGAAGGTTCCCAAGGACGAGATCAACCGGCGGGTTCAAGAAGCAGCCAAGTTGCTCGACTTGGAGCAGTACCTAGAGCGTAAGCCCAAGGCGCTTTCCGGTGGCCAGCGCCAGCGTGTGGCGATGGGCAGGGCTATCGTGCGGGAGCCTCAGGTGTTCTTGATGGACGAGCCGCTGTCGAACCTGGACGCCAAGCTTCGGGTTCAGACCCGCACGCAGATAGCTGCCCTCCAGCGCCGTCTCGGGACCACCACCGTTTACGTCACTCACGACCAGGTAGAGGCGATGACGATGGGGGACAGGGTTGCTGTGCTCAAGGACGGGCTTCTACAGCAGGTCGGCACCCCGCGGGAGCTCTACGATCACCCTGAGAACGTCTTCGTCGCCGGGTTCATCGGTTCGCCTCCGATGAACCTTGTGCCGGCCCAGCTCACCAGCGAAGGAGCCGTAGTAGGTGGCGCGACTGTGGCTCTCGACCGTGACACGCTCGCAGCGGCAGCAGCCAAGCAAGTCGACGAGGTCACGATCGGTTTCAGACCCGAGGACGTGACCGTGAGCGACGACGGTACGGGGATTCCGGTGGAGGTGCAGATCGTCGAGGAGCTCGGTGCCGACGCGTATGCCTACGCGACCCTCGCCGGTCCGAACTCGGGAATGTCGCAGGTGGTGGCACGGACCGACGGTCGTCGGCCGCCGACTCGCGGTGAGATCGTCCATCTTTTGGTAAAGCCGGACCACGCCAGGGTGTTCGATCCCCGGGACGGTGTGCGGATCAACTGAACGCGTCGTGACCGGATGCCCATCGTCTTCTTGACGGGCATCCGGTCAGCTGCAGTGCCCGTACTGTGCTAGAGGGCGGCGAGGTGCAAGACGACCGCTTGCCCTGGGGCCAGGACGGGCAGCGTCACCCCAATGTGTTCGGCGGCAGCTCCGGTTAGCTTTATGGGACCTGGCCACCACGGTGGAGCCGACCTGGCTACCGTCCTTGGGGAGGCGAAGAGGTCTTCGACTTTCAGACGGTATGAACGCTTTGGGGCGAGCCCCTCGAGGCGAAGTGGAGCCGGCAGAGTGGCCTGGTTCGTCCCAAGCTGAGCATAACAGTAAAGCGCCTCCCTTTGGTCTTCGCCGATCACGCCTTGCACGAGGGCGCTGGGATCGGGATGATCAGGACGGATCAGAGTGCCGCTGTGGAGCAGAGACCGGCGGTCTTTGTAGAGGTCAGCCCATCGCCGTAGAAAGTCGAGGTCCTCGTCGGTGATCGTGGTGAGGTCCCATTCGATCCCCGCGTGTGCGAATAGGGCGGTCGCAGTCCGAAACGACAGGTCGGCGTGACGGCCGGTGACGTGAGCTTGCGGCGCTCCGACGTGCGAACCGATCATCTCTAGGGGTAGCACCAAGGACGTCCAACGCTGGACCTGTTGGCGGTCGAGGGGGTCGTTTGTGTCACTGACCCAAAACCTCTCGCAGAACTGGGCCATCCCGAGGTCCACTCGTCCACCACCCGACGCGCAGGACTCGATCTCCAGCCGAGGGTGCTGCTCGCGTAAAGCCGCGAGAAGTCCGTAGAGCGCTAGCGTTTGGCGGTGCGCGGCGGGTCTCGCATGCCGGTCGCCGGCGTCTGCGAGAGGACGGTTGTGATCCCATTTGAGGTAGGAGATCGGATACTGCAGTAACAGCCTGTCCAGCTGGGAGAAGAGGTATCCGCAGGCTTCGTCGTTGGTCAGGTCGAGAACCTGCTGGTGCCGGCCCTCCCGAGGGGGGCGCCCCGGCATCTGCAGGATCCAGTCGGGGTGTGCCCTGGCGAGGTCGCTGTCGAGGTTAACCATCTCGGGTTCAACCCACAAGCCGAGTTGCATGCCGAGCTCCTCGACCCGCCTAGCGATAGAACGCAACCCAGACGGAAGACGGTCGGTGTCCACCCACCAGTCCCCGAGACCCCGCCGGTCGCTGCTACGCCGATGGAACCAGCCGTCATCGACGACGAAGCGCTCGACGCCCACCCGTGCGGCCTTGTCCACAAGAGCCAGGAGTCGTCGTTCGTCCATGTCGAAGTAGACCGCCTCCCAACTGTTTAACGTCAGAGGTCGGGGGTTGCGTGGGTGGGCGTTCCGCGCCCGAAGATGCGAGTGATAGCGCTGCGATATGCCGTCCAAGCCCCGGTCAGACCACGCTGCGAGCACGGCCGGGGCCGTGTATGTCTGGCCAGGTTCGAGGTCGACCTCGCCGGGGAGGAGAAGCTCCGCTGCGCTCACCCAGGTCGTTCCGTCAGGCCGGCGTTCCACCGTGTGGCGGTGGTTGCCGCTCCAGCACAACGACAGCGCCCACGCCTCACCGTGACGCCACGAACATCCCTTCTCGCAGACGGTGAGAGCGAGAGGAAAGTCGTGCCCGGAGCGGCCCTCGGTGCTGTCGCGTTGCCAGACCCCAAACGAGATCGGCAGAAGTTCAGGTATGCGTTCGTAGGCCCAATGCCCTGACAAGGAAAGCAGTGCCTGCGCTGTCGCAGCCACTGGCAGAGCCGGTGTCAGCCCGTCGAGCTGGTACACGGTGTCAGAGATGTTGGTCAGCGACGTCACTACCTCCAAGATGCCGCTGTCGTGTAGAACCAGCTCGCTTCGGGCCCGCAATCCCGAGGCCGGATCCTCCGCCACAGCCGCAAGGTGTCCGAGGTCCCAGGCTACTCCGGCAGGCATCTCGGCGCTGCCGACCTGCTCGGTGAAGTGGACCGACCAACCGGTCCCGTCGCCTCGGCGTCCTGAAACGCCGAGCGGACCTGCCTGGCCGCGGAGGCGCTCCGAGAGCACTGAAGGGCGCTCGAAGGTGTCGAATCCTGCGTGGGGAACCCCCGGGGTCGCCGCCCGGATCAAGGCGTCCGCTTGGGGTTCCGACAGCTCCCCGAGGTCAGCCCCCCAGTGGACAACTTTCGGCAAGCCGGGTGCCGAAAGATCGGCTAGTAGGCTGACGCCACCAGCGCGAAGGTGGGCGACGGGCCCAGCATGAGCGTTCGACCCGGTAAGGGTCACCTGGCTGGCGGTTCCCTTTGTGCACCTTGCGAGGCCACAGCCAAGCTTGCTGTGGGAGCTTTGAAACCAGCGGCAGCGAAGGACTTTATGACTGCGCTGACAGCCATGTCGACCTTGGA
>JAKBBA010000023.1 GCA_021808665.1 Actinomycetes bacterium | reverse complement strand
CGAATAGTCAAGGGATTACGAGAGGAAGAAATGGGCTTGAGCGAATCACCCAGGTCCAACGGGCGGGGCACCTACCCCAAAGGCGACGAGAGCCGAGCAGCCATCCTCTCGGCCGCCAAGACACTGTTTTCATCCCAAGGCTTTCGCGGGACGTCGATAGCCTCAATCGCCGAGAAAGCAGGTCTCAGCCAAGCTGGCCTTCTCCACCATTTCCCTTCCAAAGTTGCCCTCCTGCTAGCCGTCCTCGAGGATCGCGACCGCGACGACGGGCAACTCTCCTCCGCGCATCTAACACGACACGGCATAGAGATCCTCGAAGCTCTAGAGAGTCTCGTCGAGCACAACCAAACGACCCCCGAGATCGTCCGGCTCTTCAGCGTACTCTTAGGCGAAGGACTGGCTGAGTCCCACCCTGCGCACAGTTATATGGTGAAACGCTATGAGAGCATCCGATCCCGCATTCTGCGAAACCTCCTCAGCGCCGAAGAGAGCGGCGACATCCGCCCAGACGTCGACCTAGAAGCGGCAGCAGTAGTCACCGTAGCCGTCATGGACGGCCTACAGTTCCAGTGGCTCCTCAACCCCGACATCGACATGGCTCGATGCTTCCGCCTGTTCCGAGAACTCATAGCCGTCGGACTCGACGACTGAGATCAGAACCTCACCCAGCAGCACGACGTGAGCCGCAACACGAGTAGAACGGCGGCAGCGCTCGAAGAACAGACCCGAAAGCGACCTCCGCCGCTAGTTCACGATGCTCGCTCGACACGGCCCCGTTACCCGTCAGCACCGAACCGGGCAACAACTCGGATCACGGGCGATCCTGCTGCGACGCCCATCGGAGGACCCGCCACACAGCTCACCTGAAAGCCGTTACAAGAACCCCGGGTTGTTACTCTGTCACCCCAATCCCCGCTAGAACGGGGCGAACCCACGGCGACGCGACCATCTGATTCCAGTCAGAAACCCCCCACGTGAGGCCTCCACAACCAGCGACTGCCAGATGCCGCGACAGGCCGTTACAAAAACCGTTACAAAATGGGCCGGCACCCCACCCCAAGGGCACCCGACCCCTTCGGACACCCATCCTGACCTGGGTTTTCTTGGTGCGCTCGGAGGGACTCGAACCCCCAACCTTCTGATCCGTAGTTTCATTTGCTGTGTCCACCGGTGTCGATATGTGCCTTTGACCTGCACTTTTACGAGGGGGCAGTCGGCGTTTGTCGCTCCTCGGCGGGGGGTTTGGCTGCCAACTTGGCTGCCAGACTCTCAATCCTCTCGAAGAAATTTTTTCCTCCTCGCGGGTGGCGTCGGGTGAGATACGGCGGGGAAGGCACTTGGCGCCCTATGACGTTTCGGCTGTAAGGGCGTTGCAAGCCTCCGGCGTTTGGCTGTTCTGCTGTGCTCGGTCGCCTCGGTAGCCCGCCGGGTGTTGTACCGGTTCTACTTGGCCGTGCCATGCCGACCGGGAGACGATCCTGCTGTAGGCTCGCAGTCGGCTCGGGGCGTCACGCTCTCAATGAAGCGGAGGTCGCCGTAGGCTGTGCTGGTAGACGGGCCACTTTGACGGTTACCACCCGCTGACGTAAACGACATTTAGGGCACCGCCTCGGGCTAGCGGTTCGTCCTAGCAGAGCTAGGGTGGGTTGCCCCGCTGAGCCAGCGTGTAATCGATCCGGTCAGAAACGCGAGAGTAGTCCGATTCAGTGAGCCGATGGCACCACGTCGGTCGGCGTCGGATTGCTATGTGCCCACGCTGATACGGCCCGACCCAGGCGGCGACTTCTGCCCGTTTGCCGAGATCCCAGACGGCTTCGACGGCCGGTGCCAGATCGCTGTCGGCCGACATGAGGACGGCAACGTCGAATTCGTCGTTGCGGGCCCCCATGACCATATGAAGGGCGATTAGGACGTCAATGCCCTTCTCGCGGGGAGCCCATCCGCACGGCGCTCCAGTCTCGTCCCTATTAGCTACATAATACTTGAGGGGGCGTGTCACGGGCGTAACAACTGCCTGTTCCTGCCAGAAACGCACTTGCCGCTGGCATGCAGCCTGGCCTACCCGATCGTGCCTGGCGCTGGGTTCGCCCCTGAATACCTTCACAAGTTTCAACTCCCGATGCGGATCTTTCCTACGACCGCGATCCGTCAGGAGGACGCCGAGACGGAGAGGATTGACCTGCCCCAGTGTATAGTCCTGCTCATCCTGCCACCCCATGGTCTGTCGGGCGCCGCGGTAGGTGTTCTGGTAGTCGATGAACACGGCTACCCGAGTCACAACTCGGGTAGCCGACAAGAAATAACCCCGCCATTCCAGGAAGGCAAAAGCCCTCCCGAAAGGCGGGGAAGATTACCGACAATTATAACGTGCTCTACCGAAGCGGGTTAAGAGCCTCGACTATAACTTCCATCAATTTCCACGAAAGTCGAGGAGTTCTCTTTCCAACTGCTAGCAGGGTAGCTACAAGATCGCACAAGTCGAACGGTTCCGCTGTACACGTGCCAGGCGGGGCCGGCTGGTGAGGTCGCCTGTCATGGTCGGCATCGCCGGCGTTCGCCCCGCCATGAGATGGCACTGAGGGCCAACCCGACGGTTTAGTCGAGTACACGAAAGTGATCGCTCCGATGTGCTCCTCGACCTGCGTCGACAACCGTTGCTCAGCCCGACAGACCACCGCACGCCCACACCTAAGGTGAAGTTGTCGTGTCCCACGTAGCTAGCTGAGCTGTCTTTGGTCTTCGAGTCGCCCGTCACGACGCCCTGATCGCAGCATCGCCCGAGTGGCCGCCCACAAAATTATGGCCGGGCGTGCGTGCGTTCGTTCACGGCTGGGAGTTCGAGGGTTTCAGCGCCCGGCACGCCCCGCGAGGGAGAGAACGAGGCTGGGGATAACCCTCGAACTACACTAATGAGATTACGGACGGCGCACATAGGCGAAGATGGGTGTTGTACACGACAGCCAACGAGACCAGTGGCGTCTCGAAAGAACTTGACCAACTACTCTCAAAGCAGCAAGCGGTTGTGGCCGATGCTATGGATCGGTACATCCGAAGTGCCCACCTGCCCAAAGAGGTGCGCAGCCTGAGAAACGGCATCTTCGAGCTTCGGGTTAGGGCCGAGTGCTGCGCCATTCGTCTGCATTTCGCCAACACTTCCGATTCCTCAGGCCGGGTGGCACTTGCGCTTCTGGTGGTCAACAAGAAAACCCAGCAAGCGCGCAATCAGGACATCGAAAAATCCCTGAAGCGGCTGTCGGACTGGGAGGAACGTCACAGGCCCCGCTAGCTCGGACATGACTGCTTCCGCAAGAACGGCTAAAGTCACCACACGTTATCGGTCGAAACCGATATAGCCTGAGTAAGTGAGTCGTGGAGAGAGGCAACATGAGCACTGACGTAGCCGGACAGTCCAACTCGGCGCGAGCTACAGCAGACTTTGACGGCTGGCTCGCCAGCGCGAAGCAGGCCGACCCCTACCTCGAAGGAGCGATCGAGGACGCCGCGTGCCGAGCGGCCCTGCTCCGCCAACTGGCTGCCTGCCGGTCGGAGCTTGGACTGTCCCAGGCGGCCGTGGCGGGCCGCATGGAGACCTCCCAGTCGGCCGTGTCGGAGCTAGAAGGGGGCCTGACCGACCCGCGGCTTTCCACCCTGCAACGCTACGCCCGCTCCGTTGACTGTTCGATCAGGATCCACTTGCAGTCGGCGAGAACCTTCGCACCGCTCGACGATTTCCCTTCCTTCGGCGTCAGCCACGTAGGAGTCCTTACGGGCGAGCCATCTCAGTTCAAACAGATCCCGGACGCTACACCCCTGACGCAATACGTAATGCAGACGACCGGCCAGTCCACGGCAGCCGCGTAGATGGCGAACCAGCCAGGCGGACTCATCGACGACGCAGCAGCTGCCTACGGGTCGTCGATCTCGGATCTGGCCGCGCACGCCCACCTGGCGCATACCCACCTGCTCGAGTTGCACAGCCAGTTCGTACCGCACGCAGCGATCCCTCCCCCGCCCTACACTGCGACCATCACAACAGGATTCGCCTGGGCTAGACGCCCCGGCGAAGGTTTCGCCTACGCGATTCGAGTCGACGTCTCAGTCGGAGGGGACGGCCACGCCGAGCAGCCGTTTTGGACTTGCTCTGCGGCACACGACGTCACCTACACAGTGGAATCCCCCGACAACTACACCGACGACGACGCCATCGCCTTCGGCATGACCAACGGCACCATAGCGGCCTGGCCGTACCTACGAGAAGTCGTGCAATCCACCTCCGTCCGCTCCGGCCTGGCCCCCGTAGTCCTCGACGTCATCCGTCCAACCCCCATCCAAGCCGCCGGCGGCGCCTAACCGGAACCGTTCGTCAGCAGCCCGCCGGGCAGCTACGGCGACGAGATCGTCGAACGGGCAGGCGTCTGGGTCATGCTCCCACCTCACCCGGCCGCAGCCACAGGGACACCGCTCCTTCACGACGACGCACAGGCCCCGCTGCCGAAAGCAAGGTCCCCAGACACGGTGCGGCTACAGTCGCCCCGCAGCTGCGCCGACGGTTGGATGCTGGCTGCGACAGTACCGTCAGCGGCCGGCGTAGTTAACCCTGTCCCACGGCCAGCGCGCTTCGAGCCACGCTGCGAGGGCGGCAGCGAGCGGACCGTCGAGGTCGGCACGGTCGGCGGTCACCCACGAGCGTACCGTGGCCTCATAGACGGGCGAGGCAGAGGGGTAGATGTAGACGCAGCCGATCACCAGCCCCGGGTCGTCAGGGTCGCCAACCGAGTAGGTGAACCCTCTCGCGGTGGCGAAGTCCTCGGCGTGCTTGCGAAGGTCGCTCAGATTGTCTTCGAGCGACATTCCCTCAAGGGGCGGCCAGTCGCGGCCGGCGAAGCCGGGTGTCGCCCGGATGTGGCTTATGCTCGATGTCCACGCTGCGTGGTCCGCCTCGTTGTGGCGGGGGCCTAGCGGCTCAAGCCGGAAGCGGTCCGTGACAAGCGGTGCCGGCACCTCGAAGCCGACCGGTACGAACGCGCCGGACCCCACAGCAGCATTGTAGGTTCCGGCGCCTAGGCCGGGAAGTCCAGGAGTCGCCCGCCGGGAGCTTTGTGAGCTCGTCACGGCCGAGTCCGCCCGGCTCACCGCTTTAGGGTTCCGAGGTCTGCGGGCGTCGTGACGTTTCCGCTCGACTAGCTTACATTTTGACTTACAGTCTAGCTTGACTTCTGGCTTCTACAGGTAGGTGAGATGGCAGTCGACACTCATAAGGTGTACCCGAACGCGCCGTTGGCTTTCGTCACCGTCGAGGTCCGCTTCCCCGGCGAGACCGGCCAGGGCGTTCCTTCGGTAGTCCAGCGGGCTTTCCGAGAAGTCCTCGGCGACGACTGGGTGACCGAGCAGCTCGCCAAGCAAGAAGTGACGCTCGGCATCAACCCCGGCCGGCCACCAGCTCAGACGACGCGAGCGGTCAACGTACCTCGCTTTACCGTTCGCGACAGGACGTTGGCGGTCGTTCTCACCTCCAACAGCGTGACGGTCGAGACCACCCGATACCTCGGCTGGCCGAAGTTTCGCCTGACCCTTGAGAGAGCGCTGCGAGCCTCCTCGCAGCTCGTCAAGCCTGAAGGCGTAACCAGGGTTGGAATCCGCTTCGTGGACGAGGTTCGTGTCGACCAGGTAGGCAACCAGGCGGTCGACTGGGCGGAATGGCTCACACCTGACGTCGTTGCTCCAGCCCTGGCGGCCATGGCAGCGGCCGGCTGGCCGCCGGTTAGCTGGACTGGTGCCGCTCAATACTCGATCGGCGACGCCAAGCAGCTGGTCCTGCGTTACGGACCCCAGTACGGTTACGTCGTCAACCCCGTCGGTCCGCTCCGTCGAGCCGACCCGCCGGCGCCGGGACCGCTTTTCCTGCTCGATTTCGACAGTTTCTGGGAACCGCCCACGATTCCACGATTCGATGTGGACGAACTCCTCGGGACCTGCGACGAACTTCGCGAACCCACCCGCCGCCTATTCGACCAGGTGACCACGCCACGCCTGGTAGACGACGTCTTTGAAAAGGAGCAGCCGTGACCGACACCCTGCAGCAAGACCCGACGGGCGCGGAAAGTGTTGCGCCACCGCCTGAACTCCAGGTATCAAAGACCCGCAGCATCGAAGACCTGGTCCATGAAGCGCGGGAGCTGACCGAGCAGGTGGGACATCTTCGCAACGTCGACGCTGTGGAGGCATCCGACCTCGGCGACGTCCATCGCCTGGCGTTTAGAGTGCAGCTTGACGCCCACACGGCGAAAGTGGCCAAACGAGCGCCCGCCGAGCTTCTCAGAGAGATAAATGGCCTCGGCTTCGGCTGGCGGGACGTTGCGAGGATGATCGGCGTATCGGTCCCCGCCTTGCGCCGGTGGAGGCAGGGTGAGCCCCCCACCGGAGAGCACCGCCGTCACATCGCCGAGCTCGCAGCGTTTTTGCACATACTCAGCGAAGATCACCACGTTGCCGACGTGGCGTCTTGGATGGAGATGCCGATCAGCCGAGATGCTCCCGTAACTGGAATCGACCTGTACATCCAAGGGCAGCGCTTTGAGATCTTCGAACTGGCCGGCGAGCACGTCACCCCCCACGAAGCGCTCGACCGAGCAGAGCCCGGCTGGAGGGATCGTTACAGATCCGACTACGAGGTCTTCTTCGCCGGTGACGGACAGCCGGCCATTCGCCTCCGGTCGACTAGTGATCGGTGACACTCGCTACCTACACGGAAGCGGAAGAGCTCTACCTCGCTCGGGGTGAGGAGGTTAATCCCAACCGGCCGCGCTTCACCGGCGACGTAACCGCCGATGTTCCTATACCGGGAGTCCAAGACGGCGGCCCGGCCGTCGTGCTAGCGCATCCTTGTGCCATCCGCGGAAGCTCCGGCCGCCTGCTCGACCGGATGCTCATGGCCGCTGTCACCCCCCACCAGCAGGTCAGCTAAAAGCAGTGGGGAACGGGTTCTTCGATCGCATGCCCCTCCCACAACTCGCGCACCTCGGATACTGCGTAGCCCGGCTTGATCGAATCGGCAGCGCAGAGACCGCCCTCGCAGCAGGGTCGGACCGGCTCGCGTGCCTCTCAGAGCTTGGAATCAACATGCTCCAGCAGAGGTTGGCGTTCCATCTCACCAGAGCCGAAATACCGACCACTCTGTTCCACGAGGCATTTGCACACACGATGATCGAGGCCGACCTACTTGAGGAATGGAACGACGCGCTCACCGACGCCGGCTACCCCATCGAAGAGGCGTCGGCACTATTCGAGCAGTTCATACGAAGCGGCGACCCGAGCCATCAACAACAGCTGATGGACCCGCAGCGGCGAGCATCAGTCCGGGTCCGCCTGCAAACGGGCGGCGCAGACAGCCGCCACGAGCCGAGAACGCTAATCGTCATGCCAGGCAGGGACCTTCCCGCAAAGACAGTGTGGATGGGTGTCTTCTCGCTGCGGTCGTCTTGGTGGGCTCGTTCGGCGACACCGGTGAGTCTCTCGGAGGTCGGGCTGACCGAGCGCGCCCATCTTCAAGAGTGGGTGCTCGCTCACCCTTCCATACTTGGACCTGGCATCATGATCGTCACGTTCGAGTTCGACCGGTGGTGGTCATCGGGCGGAAACCCCCTTGACCGCCTAGACGTTTTGGGCCTCGACCGGTCTGGCCAGCTTGTTGTCGCAGAGCTTAAGAGGGGCGCCGCTCCTGACACTGTCGAGATGCAAGCGGTCAAGTACGCGGCGATGGCCAGCCGTTTCACAGCGGAATCTCTCGCATCCCAGCACGCACGGTTCTTGGCGTCGCGAGGACCCGCCGTCACTGACGACGAGGCGCTCAACGCCTTAGAGGAGCACACCGAGGCTAAAAGCCTCACCGTGGAGACTCTCCGCCAACCCCGGATAGTCCTTCTGGCAGCGTCATTTCCGCCTGTCGTGACCGCTACAGCGGTCTGGCTTCGAGAGATGGGCCTTAACATCACCCTCGTCCGATTCCAAGCGTACCGGACCGCTTCAGAGACGCTCGTCACTGTCAGCCAGCTCTTCCCGCTGCCGACAGTCGAGGACTTCACTGTCGTCCCCCGCTCCAACGTCGCTTTTACCGCCACCCAGCGCTACCCGACCTTGGAATGGAACGGCGACGACTACGCGCAGCTAGCAGAAGTAACCGTGAACCCGGGAGTGCGGGGCGTGCTCGACCTTTGCGCTGCCCGCCCCGGCCAAGCAGTCGGATACGCCGACGTCGTCGATGCCACTGGGCGAGACAGAAACGTCCTGCGCGCCGACCTCGCTTCTTTGACCGTCATGGTGAAGAAACGATTCGGCCATGCAAACTGGCCGGTCGAGCGAGAATGGTCCGCGGAGGCGGGTGAAGCCTACTACTCGATGAGCCACCAGCAGTCCCAAGCGTGGATCGCCGCCACAACACCCGAAAATCCCGCTGTGTCCTGTTAGAGACGAACAGGCCGCCAGTCGGCGCTGTGCGAGAGTCCAAAGCATGCTACGCGCGGCTCTCAGGCGACTAGCAGCCGCAGCCATCTGGTGTGGTAGCGAACGTGCCTGTGGGTGGCTTCATGTAGGGCTTGCTCCCACGGCGTTCCGAGACACCAGTGAGACCATCCCAGTCCGACGAGGTGTCAGGCTCCCCGAGGCGCCATCTGAGGCTGTCGACGCTGAGGTCAATCTTTCGGACATTGCACACCCGGCGTGCGGTAACCACGTTCTACGCGCTGACGTCGTCACGGCCGTGAGCTTGGGGGGTTCACGTGGTTGAAGGTCCCCACGATGGTCGCGAACAGCGGGTGCATCGAGTCGACCCTCCAATTAGGGGATATAAGGTAGATAGTCGGGCTATACCAAAGCAGCCACCCTCAACACGCGCACCGGCACTGTGCAAGCCCCGCAATAACGACAACAGAACCGGTCGCGTCGCAAGGCCGCCGCTTGGACGGCAAGCGGGCTTCCCCACCGAGCCGCTCGCAGCGGTAGCCACCTGGCGAGCCCGGCAGTTATAGCGTCCGCTCCGACCCGATCGTCCCCGGCGAAAGCGTCAAAGCCGCTAAGAGAACTTCAAGATCACGCTGAGTCGGTGGTGGCAACACCAGAGGTCCTGCCGTCGTGTCACATCCCACTCTAACCCCGGCCGTTCCATTCCTAGCGGCAACTGCGCGACCACCATCCCGAGCCGACAAGGGCATTTCACCGCAGCCGACAGTCCTTTTAAATCACACCGGCCGACTTGGAATGTATCCTGTGCCGGCGCATGGATAGCCGCGCGAGGCTGGTGCGCTTGTCGAGAACGCCCGGCGGGTGGTGGGGATACAAGTATTCGGCGGCTGGGGCGATCCTGACGTCGACGTGGATCACTCGACCCGAAGGAAAAGCGATCCGGTAAGCGCTCGCCAGACGCACGAGCGCCGGCGAGAATGCGCTGACAGTCTAGGGGTTGACAGCCATGACTCACGGGCATGCGATGGCTGTAACTGGCTTGGACCTCCGGTCGAGAGCAGAGCTAAGTATGGGAGAACCCTCGGCCCCTGGCCTCCTCAACCTCCTTCAACACCGTCCCGACTGTGTCAGCGAAGAGCTTTTGCCGTGGGCGGGCCGGGGCTCCAACCTGCCTTTAGTCGCTGGCATCCATGTTCAGCCTGGTGGGCGGTAAACGCCGAGTACTCTGACCGGTTTCTCCAGTCAACGCTGCCCGAGATCGGCTCTTTCATCCTGCGGCGGGCACCTCTTAGAAGTGATAACACTTCATTTCTGCTCTCGCCCATCCGTAGACGGCGACGGCCCGCCCCGAACCTCTTCCCTGCCACTGCACGTCCTCTGACCTGCCAACGGACTCGACAGGGATAGCACGCTATTCAGCGGATGCTGCGAGGCAAGATAAGACAGAGCAGGAGTCCCCTTAGCCGGTGGCTTTGGTCCGGCCAGTACGGCTGGGGGCTCTCCTCGTCTCCTTTACGGGGATAAGGGGGTGTCTCTCCGGCTTCAGCTGAGAGCCGGCTACGGAGCCCAGGACTACTTGGAGGGCCGCGCGAATGGTCGCCGGTTCCCTTTCTGGAACGGCCCGCGCCATCACCGACAGTCCGATTCTTGCTCTATGCCTCGCTACGGCTCGCATTGCTTCGCCGGCGTCGCCGGCGAGACTCGCGGTGGCTATCGAGTAGTGCTCCTCAACGGTTTGGGGGTCAGTATGGCGGTCGGTCCGCATCCAAATAGTCTTGTACAACTCGTCGCGCTGCCCGAGCCGGTCGAGGTCGTCACGTATGGATGGCGGTGCTAGCTCTTGGTGGGCGGAGTGAAACGCCAGGTCGGCCTGATGCCAAGCTTCTGCGTCACCGGCGGCCGAGGCAACCTCGAGCCTCTCCAAACATGCTTCCAGATCATAACCGGCCCGCCAGTTGACTGACGACACCGTGATATAGGTCGCCAGCGATGACAGAAGTATCCTCTGCGCTGAGATACCCTCGACGTCGTCCAGGTTGACCTCACGGACACGAACACGGTGATTATGGGTTGCGGTTATGATCCCCTCTTCTTGCAGCATCCGCAGTGCTTCCCTAAGCGGTGTCCTGCTCACGCCGTAGCGCTCAGCCAGCTGCACCTGCGAGAGATACACCCCTGGCTGGATATGCCCGGACAGGATGTCCTCGCGAAGCCGGTTGTGTACCGAGTTGACGACAATTCCCGGGCGTGGCACGACCTAACTTTAGGTCAGTTTGACCGGATAGGCACGCTTTTTGCGATCAACTCCAACTGGTCGGTGTCGTCGAGATCTTTCATCTGCAAATACAGCCGAGTGACACCCATTCCTTCATATAGCGCGATTCGCTCTTGGAGCTCGGCGGGTGTTCCTACCAGTCCAGGACCCTTCTCGAGGCGCTGCCGGTCGTCATCGATACGAGCGATCCGGGAGGCGACCTGCGAGGTGTTCTCGCCCGCGGCTGTGGTGACGGCCACGGACAGAGCCAGGCTCGACGGGTCTCGTCCCATCTCTTGGCAAGCGGCGCGGACACGTTCGAACTGCGCCGCTTCGTTCTCAAGGGAATCAAAGGCTATATTGTACTCGTTCGCGTACTTTGCGGCGATATGCGGTGTACGTTTCGGGCCTTTGCCTCCCACGATGAGCGGCGGGTGAGGTTCTTGGATCGGTCGTGGAAGGCAGGGGCAGCCGTCGAGAACGTAGAAGCTGCCTCGATAAGTGAAAGTCTCTCCGGGAGGCGTTGCCCATATCCCTGTGAGAATATCGAGTTGCTCCTCCCAGCGTTGGCGACGTTCGGGAGCGGACGGGAAGGGTATTCCGTACGAGGTGTGTTCAGATTCGTACCATCCGGCGCCGAGCCCAACTTCGAGGCGGCCGTCGCTCATAGCATCGAGTTGCGCAACCTGAACTGCGAGCACGCCCGGCAACCGGAACGTCGAGCTCGAAAGCATCGTGCCCAGGCGGATCGACTTGGTTTCTCTTGCGATACCCGCCAGGGTCAACCAAGCGTCGCTCGGTCCGACACCTGGGTCTCCCGGCCCGATACGCTGGAAGTGATCTGACCTGAAGAAGCCTTCGAAGCCGAGTTCTTCTGCGTGCTGAGCGAACCTCAGCTGTGATTCGTAGGTAGCGCCCTGTTGAGGTTCGATCATGATTCGAAGTTCCACTTGTCAAAATCTCCGTTGGTGACAGCTAGTGGGAATGGGTTGGTGTTTTAGTTCGAACGGCGGCGCACGGCGAAGCAGTTCGACAGCGTTGTCGCTCCGTAGCGGATGATTTCGCCGGTGATGTCGAGAGGACTGCGTCCTGATCCGTTCAGTCCTGGATAGTCCGCCAGGGGAACCATCCAAGCAACTTCGAATTCAAGACCGTCAGGGTCTTTCGCATAAAGCGATTTCGAGGCCCCATGATCTGAGCTTCCTACTAGAGCGCCCGCCTCGTCGAGAACGGTTTGAAGACGTTGCAACTCCTTGAGCGTGTCGACCTCCCATCCTAGATGGTACAAGCCGACCGCTTGGAGCCCGGCGTTAGAAGCTGCGGCGTCATCGCCGACGGCGAACACTGCGAGATCATGATCGTTGATACTTCCGGGGGCGTGCAGGAACACGGCGCGTTTGGGAACTTGGTGGCGGACGCCAAACCCGAGGAGATCAATGTAGAACTTGGCGGTGCGCTCAACGTCTCTCACGTATAGCACTGCGTGGTTAAGGCCGACTACCGGCATGTCGGCCTCCTGTACCGGGACAACTGAGCAAAAAGTGCGATGGTGAGTGCGGTGCTCATGCGTGTTGGCGCTCGTAGGACTTGCGTTTCGCTTCTTCACCGGCGGCTAATTCCTCGGCGCGGGCACACACTTCGCCGAGCTGGCTGCGGGCGACGACGGCCAGACCGTTGCTGTCCCCGGCGATGATGTCGCCGGGGCAGACCACGACATGGCCTATTGCGACTGGGCAGTCGATGTGGCCGGGGCCGTTTTTGAACGGCCCGGCGGGGCTCACCCCCCGGGCCCACACTGGGAAGCCAAGCCCGGCTAGTTCATCTCGGTCTCGTACTGCGCCGTCGATGACGAATCCCGCGACATCTCGGTGCATGGCCCGGATGGCCATCAGTTCTCCTACAAGCGCCCTCGTGGTATCGCCACCTCCAGCGACGACGAGCATCTCTCCGGGTTCGCAAAGGTCGATCGCTTCGTGGACCTTCTTGTTATCCCCAGGGACGGTCCAGACTGTCCTGACAGGCCCGACAGCTCTAGCGCCGGGCCAGATGGGGCCGATCCCGCTTGGTATGCCCATGCGGTCCATCGCATCACCAAGGAGGGTGGTGGAAAGCGCCGAGAGTCGTCGGAGGATACTCTCGTCGAGAGCTGGGACTCTCATCGGGGAGCCGCCGGGTATTCGTCGGCGTTGAGGACCCACCCTGCCTCGGCGGAGAAGTCTTCACGGGGCGGGGCGAAGATGTCAACAAGTTGGTTGATCCCTGTGCCGCACTGCTGGCTTGTGTGGAGGATCAGTGCTGGTATCACCGCCAGTGATGGCCCGGCGCATATCTCGTGGGTGTCTTCTTGCCACAGGCGGGCGTCGGTCCCCCAAGGCCAGCGGAGATGATGAACGAACGTTCCTGACAGGCACAGAGATCCCTGCTCGAATCCTTCGTGGGTGTGCGGAGACATCTTGCGCACGTCGCGAGGACCCGGACGCGGGTAGGAGTAGTTGATCATCAGGCATCTGGTTCGCCATATCCGACCGAACCGTTCGGGAACGTTGGGGACGTCTAGACCGTAAACTCTAGTCTTGTAACCTTCGACGGGCTCCGGCCACGATTCGAGGGGTAGCAGGTTCGGAGCGTCGACCTCATAGCTGGCGGCGTTTGATGCCCGAGCTGCGAGGTCCGACGCCCGCGACGTGAATATGCGCACAATGGTCGTGTCGCTGAGAGCTTCGACTGAGCTGTCTCCTGGGGCGACGATAACTACCGAGTTACCAGGAACTTTCGTGCTTTGGCCGCCCGATGACACTTGCAGCGAAGCGGCCGGATCAGGGACAAGGAGGAAATATTCGTCCTGCTCGTTTGATCTCGCCACGCCAGAGTCCTTTCGCAGTTCGCTGTAAACCACAACGAAGTGCTGGCCTCTTGCGATCCACGAACGCTCAGCTTCGGTTTCGATCTGAGGGTTAGTTTCGTAGAACTTGGCGTAGGAAGCAGCACCGTACGCTTCGACGGGTTTCGAGGACGGCCCGAGGGAGGTCAGTCGGGCTCGGGGGTCAGATGTTACGAATGCCATTCGTTCTCCTCTTAGTGGTCTATCCGGTGTACTCGACTACGTAGACGCCCGAGTTGTAGTCGGTTATGTAAGCGAGTCCATTAATGTCGACGAAGACGTCAGCGGTGTGGGTTGCTCTGGGGCGGTTCTTCCTTCGCTCGGTCATCTTGATCGGGGGTGGCGGCACGAAGTAACCGAGCTCTTCGGGCCGGTACGGGTCGGCGATATTAAAGAGCCTCAGCCCAGCGTTCTGATAGGTCGCCCAGATCAAAGAAGACGAAACGAAGCTACCTTCGCGGTTCTCGTGTAAGTTGTGAGGTCCGAAGTGACCTGGTTGAGAGGGGTAGTCCTGCTCCTTTGGGGTCGGAAGAGTGGAGATACTTATAGGGTTCGTCGGCTCTCGGATGTCGAAGACCCAGGTGTACTTCATTCCGTCCGCGCAGTTATCCAAGACCGCCTCGTCAGCCACAATTAGGAGATCCCTGTCGTGCAAAGGCAGACATGAGTGGGTGCCCCCGCCGTAGGGTGGACACCAGTTTCGGTGAACGACTAGCTGTGGGCTGGCCGGATCTTTGACATCGAGGATCGTCAGGCCTCCGTCACGCCAACCGCCGTACGCTACCCCGTCGCGTACTACAGCGTGATGCAATGCCACCCGGTTCGTCCAGGTCGGCTCCTCGCCGCCTTCGGCCCACATCCCCGGAATCCACCAGCGTCCGGCCTCGACGGGATTAGCAGGGTCGGCGAGATCAATGGCTAGGAAAATGTGGTCGCTGAAGCCGTCTAGCAGGGCTGATGCGTACGCGTAGCGCCCTCCGTCGTACCAGATGCGGTGCAGACCGCACCCTTGCACTTCGAGGTAACCGATCAGGCGAGGTTCAGCCGGATTCGATATGTCATAGACGCGCATCCCAGCGGCGTAGTCTTTTCCTCGCTCCCCATACAAAGAGCTGTGAACGCCGGCTACGGAGTGACCGTAGTAATCGCGCTCCTCAGGCTTGACCATGTAAAAGTCGACCGAATCTATTACCAAGAGCAGGTTCTCGTGAGTTTGGAGGTGGATGTGCCAAGAGTTGGGTGCTCCCTCCAAGAAGCCGACTGAGCGAGGGTTGCGGGGATCGCGGAAATCTAGGATGCTGACACCCTCGTTCTTTCCGACGTAGCCATAGCCCTTGTGGACCATGATCTGGGTACCACCTGGCATACCACCTTGGTCCGTGTAACCCACGAAGCTCATGTTCCTAGAAAGGAACTCGCTCATGGCCGAGCCGCCAACACCTCGGGATTCACCACGTGAGTGGCTTGACCTTCGTCAAGGAACCTCAGAATGTCGCCGAAGGCCATCTCGACCATCTCCTTGCGTATACTCGGACTCCAAGCCGCCATATGCGGTGTCAGGACAACGTTAGGCGCCGACAAGATCGCCGCGCCGGCCGGCGGAGGCTCAGGAGCGTACACGTCGAGCGCCGCCGCACCAAGCGTCCCATGCTGCAGTGCTTCGGCGATGGCGTTCTCGTCGACGAGATTACCGCGCGCTGTGTTAACGAGAATCGCCGTATCCTTCATCGAAGCTATGCGTTCGGACGTCAACAAGGGACCAGCTCCTGGAGGGCCTCCCGGCGCATGCAGCGTGACGACATCCGACTCCCGCAGAAGAATCCCCAAATCAACCATCTCCATGCCCGGCGGGCCGTCTCCGACTGCAGGGTCACACCCGAGCAGACGGCAGTCCCAGCCGGCCAGTCGCACAGCTACCGCCCTACCGATATGCCCCAGACCGACTATGCCAACGGTGGAGCCGCTCAGGAGGTACGACATGTGCTCCGGGTCCTTCCAGCCTCCCTTGGCCAGATACTCCTTGTGATACCAGTCCAAGCGTTTGGCGGCGGCGAGCATGAGCGCTATGGCATGCTCTGCTACAGGCCCTATCTCGCCATGCACCGGCGTGTTCGTAACTACGATCCCCAGGCTAGTGGCGGCCTCGACATCCACCACTTCGTAACCGATCCCTAGCTTAGCGATCATTCTAAGGGTACCGATGCCCTCCATCACCTCCCGGGTTATTAGAGCGCCGCTAGCCCCGAGCAACACCTCGTGTCCTCTAGCTGCTCTCACAAGCTCGTCGGCGGGGAACTTCGGCCGGCTCACACCCGGGGAACGAAGAGAAGCGCCCAAGGTAACTCTCACGTTTCTTTCGAGCAGGGCATCCACAGGATAGTCCAACGGGTCGTACACGAACACGCCCGCTGGATGCTCTCGGTCTGGTGACATCTTCAAGCTCTCCCTCATCAGTGTGAACACCTTCTAACACCCAAGTCTTCAGACAGCTTACTGGATCCAATCTGCTGAAGTGGCGTATTGCCTCTATAGACCTGCACGGCAAGGACCGCAATCAACTCGGTCTGTCTTGCCGTAGTTCACAAACACATGAACCATTCCTTACCCTGCGAACGACAAGTAAAAGGACTCCTAGTAACTGCGACGCTAAGCGTGTTCACCAGCAGATGTCTCGCTGTCGACTGACTCCAGATAGGTCCCCGCCCTGTGGCACGCTACAGTGGAGCCGTTCGTAAGTTTCGCTAGCGGTGGTATTGTCGTCGCACACTTCGGCATGGAATACATACATCTGCAACGAAAGACGCAGCCTGTAGCATTAACTTCGCTGATAGAGGTCGGTACGGACCTGACCCTGAGACGCCGCTGCGCCTGCTTCTCAGGATCAGCAACCGGTGCTGCTTCAAGTAACGCTCTCGTATATGGATGGCCTGGATCAGAGTAGATAGTTTCAGCGCTACCTGATTCCATCAACTGCCCTCGGTAAAGCACCAATAACTTCTTCGCCATATACCGCACAACCGCTAGGTTGTGCGCGATGAACAGAAAGCTTAGGCCGTACTCCCGCTGGAGTTCCTTAAGGAGATTCAGCACCTGGGCTTGTACCGACAGGTCGAGCGCAGACACCGGTTCGTCTAGAACTACCAAGCGCGGCCGCAACATGAGCGCTCTTGCTATGGCTATCCGCTGGCGTTGCCCGCCTGAGAACTGGCGAGGGTACTTGACGAGCGCATCTCGGTCGAGACCGACGCGTTCAAGGAGTTCGATCGCCCTTACCCTGGCCTGCTCAGCCGGTAACGTCCCCTGGGCAACTACCGGTTCCGCGAGGGTTTGCCATATCGTGCGGGTCGGACTAAGCGAACTGTAGGGATCTTGGAAGACCACCTGGATCTCGGAGCTAAGAGCTCGCCGCTGCCGTTTGCTGGCATGAGTTAGATCCTGGCCATTAAGAAGTACGCTCCCTTGCGACGCTGGGGTCAGCCCGAGAACAACGCGGGCGATGGTGGTCTTTCCCGATCCTGACTCTCCGACCAGACCGACGGTCTCATCGGGTCCAATCGTGAAATTGATATCTCTGACAACAGTTACCGGGTTCCCTCTAAACCGCGACGGGAAGGTGACTGCGAGATCACGAACTGCAAGAACATGGCCGCCGTCACCGTTAGGTACCACTACCATCAGCTGACAGTCTCCTCGTAGCGAAGCGCTAGTTCGCTCCAGCGAACGCAGCGCACCTGGTGGTCATTTCTGGCAGCGACTAGCTCAAGCGGTTCGGCGGTACAGGACGGCTCGCAGTAATCGCAACGCTCTGCGAATCGGCACCCACTCTGCCACTGCTCCGGCGGTGTAACGTTTCCAGGTATCGAACGCAACTCTCCTCCGGCTACGGCGAGAGCTGGGTCGCATTCTTGTAGGCCTGCGCTGTATGGATGCTTCGGAGAGCGGAATAGGTCGAACACCGG
Source organism: Actinomycetes bacterium (assembly GCA_021808665.1). Next base: position 45,810 of record JAKBBA010000023.1, on the reverse strand, counting down.
TGCTTGTTCGACGACCTGACCGGCGTACATCACGATAGCCCTGTCGCAGATGTCCGCGACGACACCCCAGTCGTGAGTGACCAAGATCACTGCGAGGCCCCTCTCGTCTCGAAGCGTGCGCAGAAGTTCGAGGATCTCCGCTTGGACCGTGACGTCGAGAGCGGTCGTCGGCTCGTCAGCGATCAGAAGCTTCGGTCGTCCTGCAAGAGCAAGGGCTATACATACCCTCTGGGCCATGCCGCCTGATAGCTCATGTGCGTAGCGCTTTACTACGCTGGCAGGGTCCGATATCCGAACTTGTTCGAGGAGTTCGAGAACTCGTGCCTTGCGGGCCGACTTGGTCATCCGGTCATGGCGCCGAACGACTTCGGACAGCAGGTAACCGACGGTAAAGGTTGGATCAAGGGCTGTCATCGGTTCTTGGAAGACATAGGCAACGTGCGAGCCACGGATCGCCACCAACTGCCGATTGTCTAGGTGCAGCAGTTCCCGACCCTCTAGTGACACGCTACCGGTGATAGCACCTGATTTCGGTAGAAGACCTCCGATTGCTAGAGCTGTGACGGATTTTCCGCTTCCTGATTCGCCTACGATTCCGACAATCTCATTTCTGTCGATATTGAAGGACACTCTGTCCACGACTCTGATCAGACCTGCTGGCCTAACGAGTTCGACAGTGAGATCTCGCACTGCCAACAGCTGCCTGTCGGACGGCGTCGGAGACGATTGCATGGGTGCAGCTGCGGCGGATTCTCTCGGCTGAGTGCCTTTGCCTTGCTTCGGCTTCGCGGACTTGGTGGTCACGGAGGAGCCAGACCATCTCTCGAAGTGGGCGTCTCGAATAGCGTCACCGAGTAGGACGAACGCGAGACTTGTCAGAGCCACAGCGACCCCAGCGGGTACGAGCATCCACTGGTCGGTATATATGGCAGTTGAGGCTTCGGCGATCATTCCGCCCCAGCTCGGCGCTGGTGGTACGACTCCGAGGCCAAGAAATGCGAGACCGGTTTCAACTCCGAGCGCTATCCCTCCCCATATGGAACCCTGTACGATGATCGGTCCAGCTACCCGGGGAAGAACGTGGCGGAGAATAATTCGGGGGGTACTCAACCCTGCAAGCTCTGCATTGGCAATGTAGAGCTCTTCCCTCACCGACAGAACAGCGCTGCGGACAACGCGTGTGACCCCGGCAGCGCCGATTGCCCCGGTAGCGACCATGGCTGCGTCTTGGTTTGAACCGAATATCGCAAGAACTGCCAACACGATAATTATGTTCGGTACCGAAAGCAGGAGATCAACCCAGTTACCAATCCACCTATCCACTCGGCCACCTAAGTATCCTGCGGCTAGACCCGATGGGACCCCAAGTAGCAGTACGGTTCCTACTGCTTCGCCGACCCCCAGGAATGTGATCCGCCCGCCGTACAACAGCCTCGAGAAGAGGTCCCGTCCGAGTTCGTCCGTTCCGAGCAGATGGGCGGCGCTTGGGCCAGCGTTAGCAGCAAGAAGGTTCTGGTTGTACGGGCCGTATGGAGCAAAAAGGGGCGCAGCGATGCTCGCCACGATGGCGACCACCAGGAATAGCAAGCTGAGTGCGCCAATCGGGCGCTTCCGAATGATCCGAAAGCCGTTCCGTAGAAGCGTGCCCGAGTTCGAAATCGCGGATCCAGGGGAAGAGCTCATGCCTTTCTCACTCTCGGATTAATCAGTGCGTAGCCGACGTCAAGCAAGAGGTTTATGGCGATCACGAACAAGGTGAAATACAGCGTTACACCCTCGAGCACCGGGACGTCGTGCTTCGCGGTTGCGCTGACTGCGAGGCTACCGAGACCGGGCAGGACGAAGACCTGCTCGACGAACACGCTCGCGCCTAGAGCTCCTACGAAGACTAGTCCGAGCACCGTCAAGACAGGGATAGATGCGTTGCGAAGAGCATGGACGGCGAGGATTCGTGACTGACTGAGCCCACTTGCTCTCAGCGTTCTAACGTAGTCGCTAGCCAGGGTATCCTTCATAGCGTCGCGCGCCTGCTTAGCGACGATCGCGGTCGGTCCTATTCCAAGGGCGACTACGGGTAGCACCAGAGATTTCAGCCAAGTCGTAGGTGAGGCGGTAAGGGCGACATAGCCAGTTGCGGGAAATAGGTGGACCCGCACTGCTAGCAGCGCCACCAAGACAATAGCTATGAGAAAGGCCGGAAGGGCCAAGCCCATAATCGAGACAGCGTCCACGACTCTTGCACTCCATCCTTCACGGACTGCGCTCGCCGTGCCTAAGGCCACCCCGACGACGGCGCAGAACAACGTCGTCAAGCTCACGAGAGAGAGTGTCACCCAGATGCGCTGATCGAGGATCTTGCCGGTCGTCTCTCCACTGAAAGGATCGATACCAAGGTTTCCGTGAAGTACGTGCCACACGTAGCGACCATATTGATCCCATAGAGGGAGATTCAGCCCGAGTTGCTTGCGCAACGCCTCGTACTGCGCGTGGGTAGCAGTAATCCCTGCCAGCGTCCTGGCAGCGTTGCCAGGTACCAAAGACTCCAACACGAAAGTCGTTGCTGTAACAACGATCAGTAGCGGAACGGAACGCAGGACCCGGCGCAGTACGAGACGACGCACGGCAGACTAGCCCTCTAGGGACAGCACGTCGAAGTCCGCCGGAAGACTATTACCGGCGGGGGGAAGGCCTGCCACGCCCTTGGCTGCGATAGTGAACGTCTTCGTAGCACCTAGATCGATAAACCACGCGTTCTTGATCGTGTAGTCCGTGAAGGCCTGGAGGTCCGCTGGGTAGGCTGACTGGGACGCCGTCTCCGCCGTATTCCAAAGAGTCAAGGCTGCCGCTGGCGTAGCGTAGAAGGCGTTTGCGCCTGTGTGGCCGATCCAGACGAGGTCTGCCGTCGCAGGGAATGGTCCGCCCCACGGTCCCAGGCTGAATGCTGCGTACTGCTTCGTCGCCTGCGCTGGTGAGAAGGACGGGAAGCCTGATTCGGGGACTAGGGTCACCTTCACTCCGATCTGACCCCACTCTTGGACAACCGCCTGGAGGGCTTCCTGGATCGGCGTCATGGTACTCACGTAAATGATGTTCATCGAAAACCCATTCGGATACCCAGCCTGGGCTAAAAGCGACTTCGCTTTAGCGAGATTGTAACTGTAGTAGTTGGCGTCTGCTTGGACGTATCCGGTGTGCCCTGCAGTTGTTGGTTCGTCGTCAAAAGCGCCAAGAGGTCCGAAGACGGCCTTCGCGATCTGATTGCGATGCACCGCATAGTTCAGCGCTTGGCGAACCATGACGTTACCGAGGGGCTTGACTAAGGTGCCGAAGCGGTCCATGATCCATATGGGGATGAAGTCGGTCTCACCGGCGACGTCGACCTGCAGCCCGGCGCCCTTGGCCGCCGAGTACTGCTGGAGTGTCGAGTCGAGGTAGGTGATCACTTGAGCTTGCCCGGTTTGCACTGCCGACAGAGCCGAACTCGGACTAGCGATCACCTTCAAGGAGAACGACTTGTAGTGGATCGCAGACTGATCGTAATACTTGGGGTTCGGTGAGAACGCATACACCGTCCCCGGTACAGTCGCGGACGAGTTCAGGACGTAGGGACCTGCGCCACAGGGTGCCGACGCGATCGTCGAAGGGTTGCTAAGCGCTGACGGACAGATGATGTCACCTACCAGGTTGACCTGGGAGAGTGCCGCGGGAAAGTTCGCAATGGGCTCTGGAGTCTTTAACAGGACAGTGTTGGCAGATGTTGCGGTAGCCGTCAACCCTGGCAGTACGCTTCCAGCGTTCGCAGACCCTTTCGAAGTATATTCAAGGCTATTGACGACAGCCTGTGCAGTCACAGGTGTGCCGTCGCTAAATAGTGCTCCCGATCGCAGTGTGACCTGAAATTCGGTGTTGCCGGTGCCAACGTAACCCCAAGACGTCGCTAGAGCCGGTGTGAACGTTCCCTGATAGGTCTCATGGATCAGCGGCGCATAGAGAAGCTCCGCTGCGTAGAGGCCATCACCGGTATCGTCTTTAGCAGGGTCAAGACTCTGAGGCTCAGCTTGGACGGCGATCGTCATCGACGCACTCCGTGTAGTCGATCCTCCAACTGCGGCGCTCGACGTAGCTGAGTTAGAAGTGGAGGTAGGCGAGGCAGTTGAGCTTGTCTTCGACGAGGAGCAGGCCGCTAAGCCTGCAGTGGCAATCACTAGTAAACCGGCAATATTGCTGGTTCTTCTAAGACGGGACTTCATTTAGATTATTGTTCCTTTCTGTGAACGATGTTTCCTAGTGGTGAAGCTGTGTAAGACCGAACTGACGGGTTTGTTGGAAGCGGATTGCCTCCTATTGTCTTAAGGGTTCCCGGCGGACAGCGATAGCGGACGTCGCCCCTGACGGCGGGTCTATTGGCTTAGAACTCCTCAAGCAAACCCTCCCATGCGCGGCGCCGAACCTTGTCAGGGTCGAGCGCCACCTCCAAGGGCTCGTCGAAAAGCAATGTTCGTCGGTAGTCACCGTCGTAGAGTGGCCAGCCGCACTGATCCAAACGGGCCTCTCCCTGCGCGACGCACTTCATAAGCCTCCTCGTGTGCTCGGCGAGGCTTCGATCCTCGTCGAGCATCCCGATTCCAGGTCCTACCTCCGAGAAGGGCTCTGACGGCGGGCGCAGGGGGGTGAACAGGTAGAACAGATCACAGGTATGAACTGGGCCGTAACTAGGCCACGGTGGCGTGATAGGAGCCCGATCGAAGCGTCCAACCCAACTGCGGCCACCGCCAGCGATCTGCGCCTCGGCAAGACGGCGAGCAGGAACGCTAAAGTGAAAGTCTGTTAACAGGTCGCTATATGCGCTAGGGCCGGTTGCTTCGTAGATTCGCAGGAGCTCGTCCCACTTGTCGTCCCCAAGCAGCCGCCGAGCAAAGAGTTCCTTGTTCCTTCCGCCAGCCTCGGCGTCGAATATCCGAAACAGCTCCATGTCAGCTAAAGCCCATGTGACCACAAGCTCGACGTCTGCTAGATCACCACGTCGAATCGCTGTCATAGGGTGATCGGGCAATACGTCGTCACCTACCACTGGTAGTAAAACCTCCGCGTCGAAGCGATCATCTACCTGCGAGAACTGAGCCAACGCACCAGAGGCCTTGACCAGTGTCTCAGTCGGCATCGTCACAATGTCGGATGCCGTTACATCTGGCACACCGGTCGCGGCAAGGAACATCTCGGCTGACTCGGTGGCCATCGTCTTAGTCCGAACCTGGCGTGCTGCCCCGCTCATCATCCAGGCTGCAGTGAACTTTCCCCTGACGAGCGGGCTAGTCATCAGAGATCCCACGGTCATCGCGCCCGACGATTGGCCAGCCAGAGCAATCCGTGTCGGATCTCCTCCGAAGGTTACGATATTTCGCAGTGTCCAATCGAGTGCACACGCCAGGTCCCGAATAGCAAGATTGGTGTCACTCGCACCCGGAGCTACCTCTTCTAGGTAGAGATACCCGAATGGACCAAGTCGATAATTCGGCGCGACGACAACGAGACCAGCTTGCGCTAAAGCCGTGCCATCGCATTGATCAGCGCTACCTGATACGAACGCTCCACCATGAACCCAGAACATCACTGGATGCGGTCCATCCTCGACGGGAGCCCATACGTTAAGATATAGACAGTCCTCGGAGCCCGGATCAGCCAGCGGTGAGTTTGGGTTTAGTGGTGTCTGAACAGCCTGTGATGCGAAGCTGGTCGCCCGTAGCGGCTTATCCCATCCGGGGTGGGCAACCGGGGATCGAAATCGTAATGGACCCACCGGCGCCGCTGCGTAGGGTACACCGAGGCAGCTAAGCACGCCGTCGTTGATCGCTCCGACCAATATTCCCTTATCAACGCTTATACTGGCGTCGCCGCTAGTCATAGCCAATCCTCATCGTAGGCCATTTTCATGACATTATCTTCTCTTGCGCCACGGTGGCTGTTTCCTTTTTGAACGGGTATCTGTCATATCGGGCTAGCTAAGTCTTTAGCTCAGAAAGCTTGAGTGCAGCCAGGACAAGTTTGTAATATCAGGGTTCCGACCTATGCAGGGTGATCCGGTTCGCATAGATCGAGTGTTTTAGGTGATTTCAGGACCAGATTTCTCCGATTAGGTATGATAAGACAGCTTCAGTTTCCCATTCTCCCCATCCCTAGACATGGGCGGTGCGATAAGGAGCGGGCGAGAGGTGGCGATCCGGCTGAGGCGGGAGCCTTTTACCACATCAGATCTCCCCAAGCTGCGAACCGTTCGGCTGGAAGTGCCTCAGTCTTACCCCAGCGATCTGACAATGATAGTGCTGAGTTCTCTCCTGTAGACGGGCTCCAGTTTTCCTCAAACGGTATGGCCTCTCCCATTGCTAAGAAGATCCTTCGAGTCTTCTTGGCTAGCGAGCGGTCCTCATCTAGCATTCCAGTGCCGACACCGAAATCAGTGGGTTCCGTAGGCGGTGTCAACGGGGTGAACAGATAAAATGCGTCGCAAGTATGAACAGGGCCCAGGTCGGGCCACGGTGGAGTACGTGGTGTTTCGTCGAAGCGGCAGAGTCGGGCACTCTTGGCTCGCCCGGCCAGCGCTTGAACAAGCCTGATTGCCGGCAGGGCGAAATGAAAATCGGTCAGCAGGTCTATGTAGGGATCAGTACCAGTGCGAGCGTAGAGCGCTTCCATCTGGGACCACCAGTCCAGACCAAATAGTCGTTTTGCGTAGAGTTCTTTGTTTCTCACGCCCTTCTCAGGATCCCGCTTTCGGAAGAAGTCCATGTCCTTAGCAGTCCAACTCGCCACTACAGTTTTGCCGTCACAGGCGCCGTTAGAGATTGCATCTAACGGGAGTACTGGCAGTACCTCGTCACCTACAACGGGGAGCATTACTTCAGCATCGAAGGCTTCATCATGTGCCTCAGAGGTCGATAGCGTGGCGGTTGCATGAGCCAATACAGCTGTCGGTAGATCGACTACTAAGTTCGCGTCACTGGACTCGAGGCCGACGGCGTGCAAGAACATCTCCGCGGATCGCGTCGCCGTTTCGATGCTCCGCACTTGGCGTGCGGCTCCGCTCATGAGCCAAGCCGCACTGAAATTTGGATTAGCCCGACCCGTCGTCATTAGTGCACCGACCGTCATGGCGCCTGAAGACCGACCAGCTAGAATAATTTTGGCGGGGTCGCCACCGAAGCATTTTGCATTGGCAGCTACCCACTCCAGTGCCGTAGTTAGATCGCGAAGTGCCAAGTTAGAGTCAGCCACTCCGGGCGCAAGCTCGCCAAGATACAGATATCCAAAGGCTCCAACGCGGTAGTTGACTGTGACGACTACCAAGCCGCTACTTGCAAGAGACGCCCCGTCATAGTCGTTCGCGCTACCCATAATGAAGGCCCCACCATGTACGAAGAAGACGACAGGAAGGTTGCCCGTAAGATCCGGCGTCCAAATATTGAGATATAAGCAGTCTTCGTCTCCGTCGACCCTATCTGTAAGCCCGCCCCTCAGCGGCTGTACCGCTCTATTTGGCCAACTGAGCGCATCACGCTCTCCAATCCAGGGGTTCACTGGGCGGGGAGCCTTGAAGCGGAGATCACCAAGCGGCGGTTCCGCGTAGGGGATACCGAGAAAGGAACTAACAGAGTCTTCTAGACGGCCTCTCAACTTGCCACTGGTCGTCGTTACCAGTCGGACGTCAGACACCTATCGGCCTCCTAGCCTTGTGAAGGTGAGCGACAGCGAAGTCCGGCTACGGTCACCACCAGCCTCTGGTCTCGGCAGAGTCGCCGAACGTGAAAACAGTCTTCCCCTCAACCCAACTTCCCTCCCTCAGTGTTCCCTACAGGGTAATGGATTGGATACAGTCTGTCAAGTCCTCCGACCAGTTTGATGTGGCTTACGCCGACGGCCTCTCCGCGCCAGGGGCCTGTGCGCAATCCCCTGCCTGTCGCCACGAACACTCCAAGGCCCGTGCAGTCAACGACACTCCGTGAGCGAGGCATATCCCTCCATGGGTAAGGACCGGACGGATTCACCAAGTACCCTCCGGTATCCACGACCGGTGCAGGTCAAGAAAGGTCCAGGGTCTCTGAGAGTTCAAGAAGGGTTTGCCCCTCCGATTCAAAAACAGTTCACCAGTCGCAGGCCTTGATCTCCGTCGTTGCCAGAGGTGAAAGCGACGGGAGATTCCGACGGATCTCCTCGCTCCAGCGGCGTGGCTTGGTCGGCTGCGTAACCGCCACGAAGGTAAGGCCTCCATGGGGAACATCTGCAAGCCAGTAGAGAGCAACGCCTATAAAAGGCAGTCTGGCTGAGGGGGTAGCTCGACCACTTCGTGCTTGTGACCTGCTAGGACTGCGGGGCATCCGTGAAACCACCGCTAGGCATGCGGTGGTTGGGTGCTCGCAGACTTCTGAGGTGGGCCAAGGTGTGAGGGTCCGGCGCCTAACCGGGGTAGAGGACCGACACCTACCGCGGAGCATAGTCCGAGGTGACGACAATACGGTGCCGAGCGCTGCCAGGTAAAGCCAGCTGGACGTCGGTATTGGCGTTGGCGAGTCATGACTCGGCGAAGGTGCTTCTTCGCCTAGCTCAGACTAGGCCTGACTGGGAGCGAGAGACGAACCACCGGCTGACTAGAGCGAGGATAGGGAACTTGAGCCCTGACGAGCCAAATGGCAATCCCCGCTGGATAGCGACTGACGACGAGCACTTCATCGTCATCGACAGCCTCAGGAATCCCAACGAACGCTGCGGCACAACACAAATATTGGATCCTACGCTAGTCCTAAGGCTAGCCGGTCAAAACTCTGACCGGCCTACCGTGATCTTCAAGGAGCCGCTTATCCAGGTCGTGGAATCCCACAACCTGACCTTTGAACACACGAATACCTCGAAGGACTCCTATGTCCACGCCTAAGCGGCCAAGCCGGACCGCATCACCGAGGACTGTAACAGCTCTGGTGGCCACGACTCCCCGGCGGATATCCCTCGGGGACCTCGGCTCACACCTCTTGGGCGCTGAACGGCCAGCGCTTACGCGCGCTGGCTGCCCCTGGAGGTAATGGCGCGCTAACTGTCGTCAAGATGCCCGTCCTGTCCTGCTGGTCGGGGACTTCCCTGCGCAACTTGTTGATGTCCGCGAACTCCTCGGACGTGGGCGCCTTTGTCAGCCCTTCGTCCGTTTCCGCCTGGCGCACCCAACGGCGCAGCGATTCGGGCGGCGCTATACCCAGGCGGAGGGACTCAGTTCGCGTCTCCACTCTTTTCGCGTTTTGCCTGGACTATCGGGTGTCGTATGAGCAAGCGAAGAACAGTGACTTCTCAAAATTAGCCACAATCGACCGGGAGGGACGCTCCTCGGCTGTGAAGGTCCTGTCGGCCAGTGTCGTGGAGCCACGGGAGTTCGAACCCCGGGGACTCCCAGAGCGAGCCCGGGAGCTGCTGACATTCGTCGGTAACCTCCCGCAAGTGTCGCTGCAGGCCGCCAAGTGCAACGAGGTCACCCAGCTCGCGCTGAAGAGCACGGCCGCTGTCGGCTTTGACATGAAAGACTTCGCGGCAAACCTCGAGACGAATTTCTAGGCTAAGTAGATGGCGGAACGCAACAAGATCCGATCAACGACGCTCCCCTGCATGTGCGAGGCCGCGACCTCCCCCAGCCCCCGCTCGATGCGGGCGTGCGATCGTACTTCCAGACGCAGGCCGTGAATGCCCGCCGTTTGCTGTAGAGGGTGACCGGGCCGCCAATCAGATACCGGCATAGCACTGCAAGGCGTGCTACGAGGAACTCTCAGGTGGGAGGGCACCTTGGCTATGTCGTGTGGTAGAGGATCAGGCTGGCGGTTACCTCATGGCGAACGCCCTCCCGCAGACGCTGGTGGACGTGTGCAAGGTCGGACGGCGTGGCGGCCGGGCAAGTGGCTCTGCGCCCTGCCGGGATTCTCCGCTCCCGGGGATCGCCGGTTTGCGGCTGGGAGATTAAAGGAGCGTTTCGAGGTAGCCGGCTCGCAGTAGGGACCACACGTGGTCGGCTATCGCCTTTGGGTGGGGGCCGCCGCGGATCACGACGCCGCATTCCACGTTCACGTCGAGGGCTCGCCCGGTGAGGTTCGCGCTGCCGACCAGGGCGGCACGGTCGTCGACGACGATGAACTTGGGGTGCAGCGCAGCGCCGGGCGGGCGGCGATCGCCGGGCCACACGAGGCGGCGGATCGGCATCCCGGCGAAGGGATCGCCGTCGGAGCGGTACTGGCGGTTGTCGACTGTCCGTTCGAAGACGACGGTGATGTCCACGCCGCGGCCGGCCGCGTCGGATAACGCTGCGAAGATGCGGCGCTGCGGTGAGGTCGCGTAGGTGGCCAGTAGCAGACGGGTGTTCGCTTCGCCGATGAGGGCGCTTACCACTTCGGACGTCAACCGGGCTGTGTCCACCTCGCTGGGCGGGCCGGTCCACACGACGTCGACGTGCTGGGCTTCGCGTGAACGGGCGGCCAGAGCGGCAGCCCCGCCGAGCCAGCCGGCGACGTAGCGGTGGCCGTGGTCTCGGATCGCTGCTTCGATCAGCTCGCACGCCCGGCGAAGCGACGGGGAGCCGGCGCGGGCCGACAGACGGCGGACTTCTAATGCTCCGGCGTTTGCGGCGTCGGCGAGGCGTTCGATGTCCGAGGCGGGAAGCGTCGCTGCGAGGTCGACGAGGTCGGTTAGCTCCGCCACGGCCTATAGGGGAAACGCGAGTCCGTCGCCGGTGACGTCGGCGATCACCGCCCGGCTGAGCCAACGGTTGTTCGCCTCGCAGGTCGTCTCCGAGGCGAACAGGCAGGCGTGGCAGGCGGCGGCGTGAAGGCTGTCGGAGGTTTCGTCGGGGACGTGCTCGACGCACAACGGGTCGGTCGAGCACCTCTCGGCTGATTCGAGCGCCTGGCGGAGGAGGCGGCCCAGATGGGTGGGCTGGCCGAGGGCTACCAGCCCGCCCAGTGTGCCTTCGCTGTCACTGGCAGCTGTCGAAAGCAGCAGCCCGGCGTAGCGCCGGCCCGGCTCGCCGATGTAGATACGCTCTTTGAGGCTCGCCGACGAGTAGCCGCATTCCAACGAGATCTCGCGGATCAGCAGATGGCTCAGCGTGTGGATGAGAAGATACCGTGGGATCGGGAACTCTAAGTCGGGGGGAAGGTTGCGGTTCGTGTTCCACCTTTGATAAGCGCGGCGCAGCTTGTCGACGTGGGGGTGGTCGGCTACTTGCGTCTCCCAGGCTGACATTACGTCTTCGCGCAGTTCCAAGAACAGGCCTTCGCCTCGCTGCTCCACCGCTGGCACCCACTGGGGCGCCCCGACCGACAAAGGCAGCATCGCGGGCGGCTCGACGCCGCGACGCGCGGGCGCCCCGAGGCGGGTGAAGCCGAGGAGGGCTCTCACCTCTCTCAGACGGGGCAGGCATACCACCTGGTCGATAAGCTGCCCGTAGCCGGGAGGGACAGCGACCGGCTCGGCGCGGAAGTCGTCGTCTTGGCGGTCAGTCGTCGGCCGTGACAGAAGATCCCACTCGGCGTCGAGCAGGCCGCTCGCGGGCGCGGCGTCGGGCTCCTCGGAGGCCGGAGTGGTCCGTCTCGCTTCGATGGCAGCCCACACGTCCTCGATCGGAACGCCTCGCAGGGATCTGAGCTGGTCCATAGCGTCCACCAGGATCTGCACCACCTGCGGGCCGCTCTGGGATTCCAAGACATCCCAGTTCTCGGCGACCACCCCGGCGACCGTCCGGTCTTGGGGAAGGTGCAAGGCGCTGGCAGTCACCGAGAACCAAAGGCTCGACGAGCCGAGCACCATGAGGCGCAGCGGTGCGCCGCAGTCCTCGAAGCGCTGCAGGTGGGGGTGACGTCCCCGGCAGGCGGGCAAGGAACGCCATCCGCCGGCGCCTGCCGCCTCTTGGATGCTGCGGCTCGCCCCGCACGCGGCGCACTTGACTTGGACCCGCGGGCCGAGAGTGCTCGACGAGTCGCTCATGACTAGCTTCCGCTCTGCACATGGAACCCCCCGGTGGACGAACTCGGTGTACGGGAACTCGTCGAGATGTCCCGCCTCGCAGGCGACGAGGAAACGGGCGGGAAGGCACGCCTTGCGATTGGAAATGCGGGTCTGGGCCTGGTAGGAGCAGGTGGAATGCACCCACTTGGCGAGGTCAGGGCGGCGCCCCCAGCGGTGCACCAACTCGAACTGCCCCGGCGGGTCGAGCGGACCCAGACGGAAGCAGCGGGGGCAGCGAACCCAGCGGGGGAAAGGACTGACCGGCACGCCGACCTTGGTCCAAGGGTCGTCGGCCGCGGCCGGGTCCCACGGGGCGCGCCGCATCGCTCTCACCTGAGAGCCGAGCGTCCTGCGGACCTGGTCGAGAAGTCGCCTGTCCACGATCACCTCGGCCCGCTCCGGGCTCCACGCGTCGAGACCCCGGACGATCACGCTCATAGCCGGCAGGTCGACGATGGCGCCGACCCCGCCGGTGGTGATCAGGTGGCTGGGCCGGGCTTGGCCTATAACCGTCGGAGCGACGTTACGGGCCGCGGCGCGTGACGTTCTCACTTGGAAACCCCCGAGCCGTAATGCCAGGCCGGTTCGGTGTCGAGACTGCGATCCTGGTCCAAAAGCTGCAGCAGCACTTCGGGTTCCACCTCACGCATGCTCCGAGAGACCGTAAAGATGTCCCAGTCCCCCTCCTCGGGCGGGCGAAGCAGACCGGTCACGTCGGGGGCGGTCTCATAGCCGAGGACGCCGGAACGGACCCGTTCCCGCCGGGACGCCCAAACCTCCAAGCGGTGCACGACACGGCGACGAACTTCCTCTGCGGCGGGAACGTCGGAGAGGACCCGCTCGGCCCGTGCCACTACCGCGTCGACGACCCGGGAAGCTGCACGCGAGCCGGCGGCGACGTCTACGAGCTGGGCGGCCGGATTGGCAAGGGCCGACAGCGAGCCGTGTCGCACCAGCGTTACCAGCACCCCCGAAAGTCCCCGGTCGAGCGCCCGGTCGCTGAACGGCGTGGTCGTGAGACCTTCCACGCGGGACCCGAACGTCTCGTGGTAGTGGACGAAATCCTCGTAATGCGCCAGGTCGCGGGGCCTGGACCACTGGTAGATGGTGAACACGACGCCAGGGCGGTGACGGTCCCGGCCGATCCTCGACGTCGCTTGGATGTACTCGGCGGTGTTCTTCGGCTGGCCGGTGACGACCATGGCGCCCAGGCGTTGTACGTCCACCCCGACCTGCAGCATGCTGGTAGCGAGGAGCACGTCGACGGGCAGGTCGCGTGCTTCGATGCTGCGGCCGGCTTTGCGGGCCGCGAGCAGCGCGCTCATACCGGCGGTGGAGTCGAACGCCGGGTCGAAGGGACGTTCCAGCTCGGCCAGAGCGCCGGCGATGCGGTCGCTCGGCATGCGGCTAGTCAACTCCTCCACGACCGGCCGGCGCCGTTTGGTCAGCACCCGCTGGCCGCGTATCCGCTCCGCGATGTCGTCGTCGACGAGGCGGCGCATCCCGGCAAGCTCCCGGGTCGAGCTGAAGTAGTCGACAACGGTCATGTACGGGTCCGCCAGCAGCCCGTGCCGGTCGAAGAGGTACTGGGCGTGCTCCATCAAAGCGCTGACAACGCGGATCTCCACAGAGCTGAGCCGCTCCCCCGGGGCCAAGATGCCACGGTAACGCCGGCTCGGCGTCGACGGGCCCGGCTCTACCAGGGTCGAGAAAAACGTGTCGCCGGCGTCGAGCACCTGGGGAGGGAACACCGTCAGCCCGCGGGCGAACACCTTCTCCACCTGGTCCGCGGCCCGGCGAACCGTCGCAGTGGACGCCACCACAACCGGCCGGACTGCCCGGTCGGGCTCATCCCGGCTGCACAAAAAGTCGACGGCTGTCTCGTAGAGTCCGACCATCGACCCGAGAGCGTCGCTGATCAGGTGCTGCTCGTCTTGGATGATCAAATCGGGTGGGCGCAGACGCAACGTCGGCTTGGCGCGCACCGACGGCAGAGCGCGTGTGGCTTGATGGCTGCCCTTACAGAAACGGTCGAAGTCCGGGTTGCGCCATCCGTGCCGATCGCATCGCTCGTCGACCAAGCCGAACAGGGTGGCAGTCGCAGCCTTCCAAGGCAGCAAAGCCAGCTTGTCGACAGTGGCGATGACAAGCGACGGGGTCAGCCGGTAGATCTCCTCGTCCACAGTCACGACGGGAATGCCCTCGCCGGGCGCCTCGCGCGGGGTGAAATGGCAGCGGCCGTCGGGGTCGCTGCAGTAAAGAACGACCCGGCGGCGTTCCCGGTCCGTGCGCAGATCCGCCGAGGTGAGCGGGGAGCCGCACCACGGGCAGGCGAGAAGCTGCAACGCCCCGCCGATCGAAGCAGCCCCGGACGCCTCGTCGATCTGGCGTTGCGCCTCCTCGAAGGTGTTCGGGGACACCTTCGAACCGACCCACAAGCCGACCCGGAACGGGACGGAACCCCACCTGTGGTCGCCCGAAGCGACACGCTCCCGGCGCAGAACCTCGCACGCGCACATCAGGGCCGCCGCCCGCTGGAACTGCTGGGCGGTCAGCAGGCGCAGCGTGTAACGCATCAACACGGCGACCCCGTCGGTGCCGTCGAGGCGGGAGCCTTCGGCGCCGACGACGCCTTGAAGCCGGCGGATCGCGAACGTGTAAGCGCAAAGACCTAGATAGCTTTCGGTCTTACCGCCGCCGGTCGGGAAGAACAAAAGCTGCACCTCCCCGTCTTGGAAGCCGCGGTGGGCGTCAGGGTGCGCCGGGTCGGTGAGGCCGGGCAGGCACAAAAGCACGAAAGCCAGCTGGAACGGCCGCCAGCTGCGCTTGTCGGGCACGTCCAAGTCGGCCAGGAGCCGGTCCGGGTCGAGACCCGGCTCGCCGAGCCGGCGGCGGACCAGCTCGGAGCGGACCCGCTGCAAGGCCATAGCCTGATTCGCGAAGCGGAACGCCTCCCGGGCGCCAGGATGGTCACGCAGCAAGTCGATGGCCCGGTCGAGGCGGTCAGCGACGTCGCTGGCCTCGCCCAGCTTGACCTCAGCGGCCGGATGGTAAAGGGCGACCTCCCGGTCCGAAGCGGCCTGCGTCCGCCGGCCCTCCAGCCAGGACCGGTATCCGGCGGCGAGAGGTCTCAGGCCCCGGACAAGGTCGTCGCGGGCGAGGTCCTGGCTGCCCAGGCGTGCCATGTCCAAGATCACCCCAGGCATCGACGCTGCGTTCGCTGGAACGGTCAAAGGAACGTCCGCCGACGGGAAGCAGCTCGTCTTGAGCCTCCACGCCCTGGTCTCGCCGGGGCGGACGTCTGCTTCGACGGCGCAATAACGGCCGTAGCCGTAGCGGCGGTAGCGGCGGTACAACATCGCAAGCTGTAGCTGCTCGGGGTCGTGAGCGGACGGCGGGTCCACAAGCTCGGGGTCGTTATGCCCGACGAAAACGGCGGACTGCCCGTCGGCTGCGGTCACCGTGATACGCACCTGGTAGAGGCGGGCGGTGTCGGGGCTAGCGGCGGGCTGGTCCTGGCGGTTCACCAGCGAAACGTCGACGACCCGCAGCCGCCCTCGGACACGCGCCACAGCCCGAAGCTCCACCCCGTCCTGGCCGCCCGCCCCACCAAGGCGGGACTCGCCGGGGGTGCCCACCTCGGGAGTCCACTCTGCTTGCATGTGCTCGCGCCGCCACACCGTGCGAGGCCGGCCCTGGTCTGTCTCGTGGAACTCCGACGGGCCACGCCAGTAGCGGCCCCAAGTCGCCGTCACCTTCACCCTCTGTACCGACAGCGGCACCGAGAACGACAGGCCGATCGCCGACGAGGTCATCCTGGCGGAACGCACAGCAGCCACCGGCTCTGACTCGTCGAACTCCTCCGCCGCGCCCGCCACGTCGAGGTCCTCCACGTCGGGATCCCCCATCAAGCCGGGTAACGCACCGCCATCCCCATCGGCGTCACCGGCAGCGTCGGCGTCACCGTCCGAAGCGGCCTGGGCCGGAGCGGTCCCGACCGACTCGCCTCTCGGCGCGAGCCGGCCCAGCAGGTAACGCTCGGCGGGGCTGTCACCGGGCGCCAACTCCTCGTCGGGACCGTCCCAGGGGCCGAGAAGATCCCGCTCTAAAAGCTCCTCCAGCTCGGCTCGCACATCGTACGAGCAGGTCGAACCGGCCGGTCGGTAAGGCAGGCGATCGTCGAGGCTCACAAGCTACGACCGTAGACGAAGGCTGCGACGCCGTACCGTCGAAACCCCCAAAGCACACCCCGCCGCCGGGCTGGCAGCCGCGATCACAGGCGGCCGCTGACCTCGGAGCATCCGGGGCGGTCAGCGGGATCGCTTATGGCTGCCCCTGCGCACGGTCGGGCTTGTCATTAGGCTCAGATCTGTAAGGCTCTCAGAGGCCGATGACAGGACCTCTCGGACCTCTACCCGACTTCGAGCGTCCTCCCGTCGTAGAAGTCGCATTTGCCGCGTCGGTGGAGCCCCTACCGGTCTCGCTTATCGAGCTGTCGGCGTTCGCCGAGAAGAAGCAGAGTGCTCTCACTCCCGTCCCATGCGAGCTGTGGTACATCAGCGTGATAGAACCCGGCGGGCTGTGGAGCCGGCCCGGTCAGCTAGATAAGACCATCCGCCTGGTCAACGGTCCGGGGGAGTTCCTGCCCGAACCCGAAGACGGCCAGCTGGCGACGCAGTTCCGGATACGCCACGACGAGCGCGACGTCGGGCGTCTCTACGTCAACGTAACGTCGGCTCGCCGACCTTCCGGCACGCAGCCGGTCATACAGCTCACCATGACAGCGCGTGGAGCTCCGCTCCGACCGGACAGACAAGGAATGGTCGACTTCTTCCGGTTGGCGCACGAGTGGATAGTCCGAGGTTTCGCCGCAGTGACAACGGACTCGGCCCAAGTTAATCTCTGGGGAAGAAGGCAATGACCTACACCGAGACACGACCACGGTTCACTCTCCGCGACCTGGGATCCTCAGGGTCTGTCCAGGCTCATAGCTCGGTCAGCCCTGCCGTGGGCCGGATAGACACAGAATCGACCGGGACGCCCGGAGAAGGGTTCTCTGCCTTCGCCCCCGACAGGTGGCTGGAAGAGGCGCTATCCCGACTCGATCGACTGGCCGCGCTCGGGCCGGGCTGGGACGGCGACAAAGCCAAGATGGTGTCTCCAAGCGTGGTGGAAGCTGTCCGGCTTTTCGTGAGCACCCAAGTGATCCGAGACGCCAAGTTCAAACCCGAGCTAGTCCCGACTTTCGACGGAGGCATCCAACTCGAATGGCACACCGAAGCGGTGGACCTCATAATCGAGTGCGAGCATTTCGGGTCGGTCACGTACTACTCCTCCGATATCGAATTCGACGAGGTTCTTGAAGGTTCGCTCCCCGAGAGCGCAGCGCGGCCGGCACCGGTCTTCGCCAAGCTCGGCTGGCACCGGCCTCCATTAGGCTCGCCTCGCGCTACGGCATCAACGACTTGACGATGACGTAATCGGCCGACGAGCCGGTCAGCGCGGACGACACCGTCCTGCGGCGGGCGCCTCCGGTCATGATCGTTTCGGACCCGAAGGTGCAAGGTGGGAAAAGGGCGTCGTCCAAAGTGTCTAAGGACGACCGAGACGGGTCACCGATGTCGGTGTATCTTGACTCGGCTGTCCGCGCCCTCGGCCTCGAAGCCAGGGACGTGCTGCACGGCAGAAGCGCGGGTTGGGCGGTGGCGGCCGTACCGGTCGCCGTGCTGATCGCCGAGGAGCAGCGAGTCGTCCGGGACCCGGTCTTCGACAGCACCATCCCGCACCCATGTGACTGACGCACGCCCTGGTCGAAGGCGCAAAGAAAGAGAAAGCTCGGCTGGAGCGTATATCGAAGAAGTCGCCGCTCGTGTACATGTCGTCGTAGAAGGTCGGCTCACGATGATTCGATCTAGCGGCTCACCCTCGACTAGCAGCCCAAGTGACAACGACCCGCGATCAGCGAACTCCGACCGGCGCGATCAAAGGAGAACTCGTTCTGCGACTCTGGACGACTCCCAATGTGATACTGTGCAAATGCCGCAGCACCCTATCGACTCGGAGTCTGGAGCGAACGCGCTGCTTGCAATAACCGAGCCCCCGGGTCAAAAGAGGGCCGCGTGTACTCGTACGGCCACCTCCTTTCGACGGACTCGTTAGTCGTCGCCGATCTCAGGAGGGTACGGCCGCCAGGGTGGTACACGAACTCGGGTGCGCTCGGTCGGCACTGCTTCGACACCGAGCTCGCGCAGGCACCCTTCGATACCGCCCCACGGCCCCTCGTAGAGGTCTTCGACGGGGCAGCGTTCAAGGGGGTCTCCCGAGGCGCATACGGCTACCCCACCACCGTGCTTAACGTGATGGAAAGCGGCCTGCGGGAAGTCGGCTCGGACAAGGTGCCAGACGCCGTCGCGTCGATCCGCCGGTAACCCGAGAGTTACGGCCGGCCTTTGGGGCAGGTAGACCCTACCCTGGGGTGTCCGGCGAACGGCGAACACGCGGTCCATGTAGGTGATGGTGTCGGTTATCCCTTCGTGCGTGGCGAGCCACTGTCGGGCATCAGCCCTAGCTCCTGGTCCCCACACCAGATCTGCGGGGAAAGGAGTTATGTCGTAGAGAGTGTCGAAGTCTTGGAGGGAGTCATCACCTGGAACGGCCAAGACGATCGCGTAGCTCCAGTCTTCGTCCTGCTCGGCTTTTTGCTTCAGCAGCGCTTCGGGGGACATCTCCCTGAAGGTGCTATCCGACGGGCCCGTGGGCCAGCCGATGACCTTCAACGAGCGGATCAGCGGCGCTGGATAGAGCCTTCCTCCAGGCGTAGAGTGCCCCCACAGTTGGTTGATAACCTCCGCCAAGTCGTGGATGGTCCGTGCGACACTCGACGGCATGTTGAGGTGCCTGCGGGGATGAGCACTCCAGTTCCGCAACCGCCGCTGCATCAGCTCAAGTTGCCGGTTGCGCTGGCCGCTGAAGAGACCCTCCTGGCGGGCCCATTGCTGCAGTTGTCCGAAACCACCTACGAACGGCCCGGTTAGTTTAAGAGGCATCCCTGTGGCACGGAGCTTGATCGTCCACCCGCCCTTGCCGTAGGGCCCGCCTCGTCGGAATGCGTCGATCACCTTACCGAAGTTCGGCACCGTGAGCGTTTGCTCGCCCGACTTGGAGATGAGAGGTATCTCGCCCCGATAGAAGGTGACGAACCTTTCCTGGACAGCCTGCTCGAACATGAGCCAGGCCAGGTCTTCGGCTGCGGTGAAAGCCTCGTAGCACAACAGGCCAAGGGCAAACAGGGAGCGGATCCTCTCAAAGCATGCTGCCAGATCTTCGGGGACCTCATCGCAAAGATCAGCTTTCGCTACCATCGATTGAATGGACCGAGCCTGGTCATCGGGGCTAAGGCTGCGCATGAACCCAAACGCCAGTGCAGCGTCCGACGGACGAGTCAGCTCGGAGAAATCCTTTACCCGCACCCGACAATAATGCCCGAACCACCAACCAGTTGCGAAGGAACCCCGGATCATCCAAGCCAACAAGCGGATTTCACAGTCTTGGAAGAAGTCAGCTGAGCGCCGACGCGCCGCTTTGCGCGACGGGCAAGATGGAAATGACAGTTGTTGGGGCGCGATCTTTTGTGCTCGATCGGAGTTGGCTGGTGGGCTCCAAGGTCTGGGCGGTCTAGCGTGGCCGGTAGGCGGCGCCTCGATGCTGTATCCGGTGCACGATCACGACGCCGGCTGCATCGTCGATGCCGTAGATAACCCGGTAGTCACCTCGACGAGCGGAGAACAGGCCGGCGAGCTCTCCCTGGAGCGGCTTGCCGAGTCTGCGGGGATTGTCGCTGATCGGTCCCCGCACGGCGGTGAGGGCGGCATCACGGACCTTTCCTGGAAGCTTGTCGAGGTTGCGGAGACCCTCCGGGGTGATCCGAATCTCGTAGCCCATTCAAGCGGCGGCTCAGGCGGGAGGTAACGGGAGCAGTTCGCCGCGTGCGGCCTCCGAGCGCGACCGGGCGAGGGATGAGACCAGGTCGGCATCACGAAGTATGTCGAGGGTCTCCTCGAGGGACTCGAGGTCGTCGGGACTGACGAGCACGAAAGACGGCCGCCCATTGCGGGTCACCAAGATCCGCTCGTGCTCATGCTCGACGCGCTCGGCGAGCTCGGACAGGTGGGCCTTGGCCTCAGAGAACGGCAACGTGACTCCCATAGGTCACTATTCTGACCTATCACGGCACTGGAAGCAAAGCCCCACACGGGGGCGCGCAGTACATCCAAGGGTCGCTCCGCGCACCCCGGCGACGTCTCCCAGGCGGCTGCTAAGCGCTAGACGCCCGGATCGTCCAGCCCGTCACGCCCGAAATGGCAAGCCGCGCTCCTTACGCCGCTCACCGAACGGAATCTCGGGCGAGCATCCTGATACCAGGAGATAACGAACGGACCGTCGACGCCCTTTTTTTGAGGCATGACGACTCTGGGGTCGTGCCTCGTTTCGCTCGGATCGACGGGAAAGCCACTGCAGCTTGAGCCGGGAGGCCAGTCAATGACGTCACGGCCTCTGCTGAGGTGTCGTCAGCGATAAGGGCGTGATCCCGGTATCGACTGGGATTAGGTTCGGCTTCATGTCCGATCCCTTCAGCTCAACCCCAGTCGCGGAACAGCAGCTCCTGTTGGACGAAATCGGGCGCGTCTACCTCTTACACGCCCGCTGGCCGACCAGGGCGTACCTTGAGGAGTTCCTCGAACGGCACAACCTCGACGCCCGAACAGTGGCGTTCGGATTCCCGAAGGAGCGCGTATACGGCTACGGGTGGGTGCGGCCGATCCCCCTCAATGTTCAGCCTAGATCGCCCATAGGTCTTACGATTGCTGGCCTCCATCACGTTATCGACGCCGCGCCCCTCATATTGCCTTGGGTCAGAATGATAGGTGCGCTCGGTACGATTCGCTCCACGGTCCGTCTCGATCCGTTCGCCGAGGAGATTCCGCGGGCTTCTAAGAGCGACGTGGCGACCTTCGTCGCCGGCACCGCTGCACTTCGAGGCGATCAGCTCGACTTCCTCTGTTGCGAGCCTGCGACGTGGAACTGCCAGGTGGTCGATAGCAGCGACGAGTGGGTCATCGAACTCACGCCTGAGATCAGACGGTTCGCCGGTGTCGGCACAGTCGACGCCTACCTCGGCCAACTTCACCGTCTGGTAGCGGCCAAACCCCCTCGGGTCACTGCGACGCCCGAATTTGCGTCCCCGGTTACGCTTCCAGCGTGGCTCGACTACCTCGACGCGGTATGGCGTCTGCGGTTCGGCGCAGGGCTGCTTGTACCGCCGGGTATCGAACGGTCAGCTCGGTTGGCCTTAGACGTCGAGGCCGTTGAAGAGGCAGACTCGGCCCTGAGCGCGCTAGCAGAAGTTCTAAAGACACTCGCGGTACCTGGGGTTGAAGGCGTCGGGGGACACCCGCTCAGTCGTCTAGTCCCTTATCTCGGCCGGTACCTTACGGAGCAATCCACGTTGCGGGTATCACAAGCCGTCGAGGTCCTCAATGCCGCCCGTCAACTCCGAGCCGGCGCCCAACACACCGGAGCGCAGCCTGACGCCATAGCCGCGTACGCAATCCTCGGCCTTCCTTACCCGGTCGTCGACTGGCCCGCCGGGTGGAGACGAATCCAGCAGGCGGTGTCCTACGCTTGTGACATCATCCGCCAAGAGATCCATGCCTGCTAGCAGCGGCCCGTAGCCGGCGGTCGAAGCCGCTCTCTGCACGGACTCTGGGGCCACCGGTGCGAAACAGCTCTGCGGCTCTCCAGATCCCGGTGGGGATACGGTCAGTCGGGTGGTAACGGCGTAAACATCAGCGCAAAACGCTCGTGTCGTCGCGTACCATATCAGGAGTGGTGCACGGCGCGGATGGGAGGTTTAGCTTAGAGAGCGAGTCGACGTCGACTAAGAGTTTCGAGCGGTTTTGGTGTTCCCGCGGCGGCGCCTACAACCTCGACGGTCACGGGTTCCTCCCTGATCCCGACGCGACACTGTTTGGTGAACAGTCGCTGAACCCAGGTGTGCTGCGCACCGGAGACCTTTCCGTGTGCCGCTGCTTGGTGCTGTTAGGGGAGCCGGGCGCGGGGAAGTCGACTGCGGTCGCGGATACGGCTCGACTCGTCGCGACCGGAGTGCCAGTCGTGTCCTTCGACCTTGCCGCGTACGGTTCTGAGGACCGCCTGGTACGCGAGGTCTTCGAGCACCCGACGGTCACTGCCTGGGCGGACGGGACCGGTGAGCTCTGCTTGGTCCTCGACTCGCTCGACGAAGTCCGGGCTCGAGTCCCGCATGTTGGCGGTGTTATCGCCGATCGCGTTCGCGGGCTGCCCTGTGATCGGCTGTTCCTTCGCATCGCGTGTCGCACAGCCGACTGGCCCGCGGGATTGGAGCAGTCACTAGAGGAAGTGTTCGACACTCCCAAAGTTGTGGAGATCCTGCCGCTACGCAGGAAAGATGCGGCGGCGATCGCGGCAACTTGGTGCGATCCCGCAAGATTCCTAGACGAGGTGGAAAAGGCGGGGGCCGGGCCGCTCGCCGCCCGGCCCCTCACGTTGCGGTTCCTCGCCCGGGCATTCGGCGAGTCCGGGAAGCTCCCCGCACGCGGCGCAGCACTGTACGCGACTGGGATCCGCGCGCTGTGCGAGGAGCAAAACACGGGCCGTCGCGACGCAGGTCACAGCGGGACACTTTCGCTCGATGAGCGCATCGCTGTCGCCCGCCGAATCGCCGCGGCTACGATCTTCGGAGGCGTACCATCATTGTGGACCGGCCCGGAGGTCGACGCCAGCAGTGACGCTATCCCCCTCGGGCGTATCTGTGGGTCGGCTGAGCCAATCCCCGGCGGGACGGTGGCGGTCACCCTGCCTTCGGTGAAAGAGGCGACGCAGACGGGGCTGTTCACGAGTCGCGGCAGCCAGCGCCTCGGCTGGGCACACGCAACTTTCGCCGACTTTCTCGCCGCAGACTGGGTCGTCGCCAACGACTTGTCCCCCGCCCAGGCAAGCCCGCTGTTTCTCGGCCCGGACGGCCGCTGCTGGCCGCAAACCCGTCTCGCCGCGGCGTGGGCGGTCGCTATCGCAGCGGAGCGGTTCGGGTTTCTCGCCAAAGCGGACCCGGCGGCGTTCAACGGCGAGGTCGAGCTACCAGGCGATGACCTGCGCGCCGCTGTAATCGATGGACTGTTCTCGGTGGCGGCCTCTTTAACAGTCGCACCGTGGAACCGGCGTTACCATGCGCTGCGACACCCCAACATCGCCGACCAGATACGCCGGCACCTTAGCGACCCCGACCCAGAACGGCGTCGCCTTGCCTACGAACTAGCCGGCGAATTCGCTGCCGTAGAGCTTCTCGACGACCTGGCGGCTATCGCCATGGATGTTACCGCCGAGACGGGTGATCGGGTCGCCGCCGGCTGGGTGCTAGCACGTCTCGCAGACCCGGACCGCACAATGTCGCTACGCACGCTGGCGCTCGACCCCGCTGCGCGCGGCGACGACCCAGCCGACGACCTCAAAGGAGTCGCGCTGCGTGCGTCGTGGCCACACGCCATGTCAACCGCAGAAGTCTTCTCCGTGCTCACCCGCCGCCGCCGAGTCAACTACATCGGCTCCTACGCTTCGTTCATTGACCACTTCCGGGCGGGCCTCACAGAAGCAGACATCGACGCCGGCCTGCGATGGCTCTTAAAAGACCTTAACGGCCCGGTCGGAGATCACAACACCGCCGCACTAGCGAATCGGGTGCTCGAGCTGGCCGCGACCAGACCCGCAGATCCCTCGGTGGTCAACGCCTTCGCCCGTGTCGTCCTCGCCCGGGTCGGCCACAACCAGGGTCTGTTGTATGACGACCTCCGGGGCGGATGGCGCGGCGACCCGCTCGCAGACCCTGCACTGCGACGGTCCGTCGCTGCGGCAGTTCTCGCGTCCGACCCGTCGGCCCGGGTGTACCACCGGCTCTCGTGGGCCAGCCCGTACTCGCTCGGCGTCGTGCGCTCCGAGGATCTTGGGTGGCTCGCCGACCAGTACGAGGCTGCCGACGGTGAGCTACGGACGGCTCTCCTAGCACTGGTTAGCCGGACGTTCGACCCGCGCGTCGCCGAGCACCGGAACCTGATACTCGACATGCCCCGTGGTCACCCGCTGCACGCTGACTTCGCCCACGAATGGGTCGACCCGGTTACGCTCGACTCCCCCGAAGCGGATCAGATGCGCCAGTACTCGCAGGCGTCCTGCGGGCCAGAATCTGCGGATAGCAACGGAGACGACGGCATCAACGGGCAGATCGAAGAACTGCTCGACCGGTTCGACAACGGCGATGCGGTCGGCTTCAGGCAGAGCACCCTATTGCTGACCGATGCGCCCGGCTCGAAGCATTTCGGGGCCACGTTCGACCCGGACATCGCCAGTATGGGACGGTGGTCGACGCTCGGCGGAAAGCTGCGGGAACGGATTGTCGACGCCGCCGAGCGTTACCTGCGCTCGCAGCCGTGCCAGCCCGAGCAGTGGCTCGACAAGCCAGAGACCCGCCACTTTCCCTCCGAGGCGGGGTACAAGGCGATGGTGCTGTTGCTTCGTGAAGCCCCCGAACGTCTCCATCAGCTTCCAGCGAGCGTGTGGGTCGAATGGGCGCCCGTCCTCGTCAGCCAGCCGACCGCGTCGATAGACGGCGCAAGCTGGGAAGACAAGGTCGGGCTTTTCGAGTTGTCCGGACCAGACGCACTGGATGCGGCACGCTGCGCCCTTGTGACCCGCGTGAGCGCCGCAGTATCCAACGGCCAACGACCGTTCGCCGAGATGGAGGCCGGCTACCTGTGGAACGACTACATCGCTAGCGTCTACCTGTCACTGGCGCGAAAAGCCAGCGCGGAACCGCGTGCAGAGCTTGTCGGCACCCTAGTCGAGCACGACTTTGAACTGGTTCGGCCGTTGCTCCTGGGATGGCTCGAAGACGAGCCCGACCTTGATCGGCGGCGACTTGCGGCGAGGCAGCTCCTCGACGCCGACCTCGATCGCAGCTGGGCGACGCTCAAGGAAGTCCTCGGCACCGACTTAACGCTCGCAGAGCAGGTGCTCGCTCGTTCGCGGATGGTCATCGGCCTCGAAGGAGTCGATCACGTTTCAACCCCAGTTCTCGCCGACATCTACCGGTGGCTGCGACTTAAGTTCCCGCCAGAACCCGACCCGCAGTTCGACAACGCCCACACCGTCGGCCCCCGTGAGCGGATCGGGCAGTGGCGCGACAACTTGCTGATGCATCTGCGCGACCGAGGAACACCCGAAGCCGTCGACGCGATCCGGACGATCGCAAAGGCACTGCCGTCCGACCGTTGGCTCGCCCGTACCCGAGCTACCGCCGAAGCGGCTCTGCGCCGTGACCAGTGGACTCCGACACCCCTGTCACAGCTGCTCACCCTCGCCGCTGACCACCACAAGGTCCTAGTCAACGACTCGGCCAGCCTCGCTGCCGCAGTCGCTGGCGCTCTCGAAAAGATTCAGGCCCGACTGACCGGGGCAACACCCGAATCGCACTACCTGTGGGACACACGCGCCGGGAGGCCGAAATCCGAGGACGAGATCTCCGATTACCTCCTCAACAAGCTGAACGACTCACTCGGGGCCAGCGGCGTCATAGTCAACCGCGAAGTCCAAATCCGGCGCACCAAGCCGAGCGGCATCGGCGAGAGAGCCGACCTGCTAATCGAAGCCTCACCCGTCGGCGACCCCGGCACGCGCCGACTCTCCCTCCCAGTCGAAGTAAAAGGAGCGTGGAACGACGACCTACGAACGGCTATCCGGGACCAACTCGTCAACAGGTACATGCGCGACACCGCCGCCACCCACGGCACCTACATAGTCGCATGGCCAGACCTAAAAAGCTGGAAAGACAAGACCGACAACCGCCGCAACAAGGTCGCCAAGGTCGACCGTGAGACGATAGAGGCCGATCTCGCCCGGCTGGCGGCGAGCTTTGCCGAGGGTGGTGTCACCGTGAGCGTCGTGCACCTAGACATCTCCTACAGCCGGCCAACATAACCGATCGGACGAGGCACCCAACCCGCTCCCGAAGCTCAGCCGCCTGACACTTGGCAGCGTGCGGCGTCGTACGTCCACCTAACCGAGAGCCCAGACACGACAAAAGTCGGCGATCCACGTGGCACCCGAAAGCGGCGGTCGCTCCCAGAACGCAGACGGTCCGACAGTTCGCAGTGTCAGATTGGCCTGCAAAGGCCGTAACCTGCCGGTACCGGTGTGATCCGCCGCAGGCCGGGCGGTAGCCGCCCCTGGGCTCAGACAACGCCCGGAGCCAAGATGGTGTCGGCTAAACCCGCTAAACGCCGTTCGGCTGTTCGCGACCTCGCAGACGGTCCGAGAGCCCGAGCGAACCGCTGCTCTTGCCCCTCCTCGGCGGCGGGACCCAGTTCGAATGACATGCCGAAGCCGACCAGGAGGTCGCAGGGTCGCTCCCCGATCGCAGAGCCGGGCTGGAAACGGCCCTCCCAAGGCTCGGCTGGAGCGGATAACGAAAAAGTCGCCGCTCGTTTACGTGTCGTAGGAGGTCAGCGCACATTCGATTCGGCGGCGTGACGGCGGTGGTTCTCTTCGAGAAGGCGGTCGAGGACCTCGAAGCGGACCTCGGGGCTGACCGTCCAGCGCACGCCGATCTTGGTCGGATAGTGACCGATCCGCGGGTCGAGATCGGCCCAGCCGTAGGCGTCGAAGGCGGCCCGGTCAATCTCGGCGTGAACATCGCGAAGCCGGGCGACGGCCGGGTCGGTGTCGGTGGGGTCATGCACGTGGTTGTAAGCGGTGGTAAGCCCCCAGGCCCGGGAGAGCATCAGCTCGCGGCGTTCGGCGTCGAGCGTTTCGCCGAGAGCTTCGAGGCGTGCGCTGGTCGGCGGGCGGGGGAAAGTGTCGAACACATCCGACGGCGTGTAGCGGATATCCGTTCGCATCGTCGACGCGTAGCGGACCACCCACACGGTGTGGACGTTCGAAGCGAGGACAGCTAGGTGGGCGAAATCATCGAAAGCAAACACGCCGCACACGTGAGCGAACACCTGGCCTGTTGGCACACGAACCGGCTGAACTACGCTGCTGACGAGAGAGATGGCGAGAACGTGGTCCAGGCCGGCGATAGTCTCGTACAGCTGAACGCGTCGCTCTCCGTACCACCACCAACGCTGGCGATATGTGTCGCGGCGATTTCTGTCGCGCTCAGGTTTGACGAGCCGGCGGACGACGTCGAGCGCTTCGGGGTACTTTTCGCAGCGTTCTAGGGGCCAGTCCCGAAAGTTGATGACCCAGCGGCTGGCGGAGCAGTCGGGACGCTGGTTGAGGTCCTGGCCTATCACGTACGGCTGTAACACCTCGGCGTAGAGTGGGTCCCGGGCGATCATCGCCGCCGCGTCGTCGGGGGTGAGGGTGAACCCGAGACCCTCTACTCTGGACCCGTTGAAGGCTCTAACGTCGTTCTCCCGAAGCCGACTGGGCCGTCCGTGGATCCTGCCGACGGGTTCCAGGTCAGCTCCGATGCTCGGCACGGGCTCGCCATCGAGCCAGCGGGCGGCCCGCTCGCCGAGCGGGGCGCGGGTGGCCCAAAGCGTGACGATCTCGAGGTTGGCGGAACGGCTCGGCCACTTGTGGCTCGACTGTCCGCGCCGGACGGCGACGCCGTCCTCTGCCGCTTGGAGGAGGCCGACTTCGAGGGTGTCGCCTTGGACGAGGGTGTTGGTGGCGATGTAGCCGAGTTGTCCTCGTTGCGAAAGGAGGCGCACTGCGCGCAGTACGAAGTGGGCTATGAGGTCAGCGTTACCCTTTTTGCCCATAGCGTTCCACCGCTGCAGCCACTCGCGATAATCGTCGCCGAGGTTAGCCCGGATCTTGGAGCCGCCGAGGAACGGCGGGTTGCCGACGATGGCGTCGAAACCGGGCTCGTGCGAGTCGGCGAAGACCTCGGGGAAGGCGAGCGGCCAGTGCAGCGGCCTACGGGGAGCGGTGCCGTCCGGGCGGCCGCGCTGGAGGTCCGCGTCGGCTTCTTGGCGCAGCAGGTGCTCCTCGCCGTGCACGAGGGCTGTGCGGATACGGTCGGAGAGCAAAAGGAACCGGGCGCGCAGGTCGGCCGGCCTGGCCTTGGCCCAGGCGAGGCCTTCGCCGGTGATCGCGTCGGCGATAGTGGCCAGGCGGGCGGTGACCCGCTCGGCGTCGGCGAGGAGCCGGGCTTTGTGCTCGACGTCGCGGATGTTGACCACGTCATGGGCGGTGATACGCCGGCGGATGTCCGCCGCTTCTTGGAGGATCGGGCGGATGTGCTCGGCGATGTCGGTCGAGCGGCGACCTTCGGGCTCGAGGTGGGCGGCTTCGAGCTGCGCGGCGGACACGAGGCCGAGAAGGGCGTCGCCGCACCGGAAACGGTCGTCGAGGAACCCGAACGGTCGCTCCCGGTCCATCGTGATCAACCAGAGGGACAGTTTCGCCATCTCGACAGCGAGGGGGTTGATGTCTACGCCGAAAAGGCAGCGCTCCGCCACTTGGCGGCGGGCTTCGAGGAGAACCGGTTCCGCTTCGCTGTCGGAGCGGGCGTGGCCGCCGGCCCTGGCCGCTACCAGCCGGGTCGCGTCGTCTCGTCCCTCGTAATGCCAGGCTTCGAGGAGCTTCTCGGCGAGATACCGGCACGCGGCGACGAGGAAAGCCCCCGACCCCATGGCGATGTCAGCGACACGAAGGCCGAGAATGTCAGGCGACGGACGCAGACGCCACGCTGCACGGTCAGCTGTCTCCAACGGGCCGGGCCGGTAGACGAGAGGTTCGAGCGTGTTGACCACGACGTCCCCGGCGAGGGAGCGGGGCGTGTAGTGGGTGCCGGTAGCGACACGGCGGGTGCTGGGAGCAATGTAGCGGGCGCCGACGTCGTAAACGACCGGCTGGCCGCGCTCGTCGAAGCGCAACGCGCCGGCGAGCGGGGCGAGCTCGGCGGCAACGCTTTCGGCGGTCGCATCTGGCGTGGCCACGGCCGCAGCCGCGGCTCGCAAGGCGGCGACGGCTTGCGGTGCCGGCTCGGCGCCAAGTACTGCGGCCGCATTCGCCTTCGACCAGCCGGTGCGCTCGGCGAGCCAGACAGCGAGGCGATCCCGGTCCAAGTCGCGCACAGCGGCGACAGCGTCGGTGACGGGCACCTCGGCGGGGGCTTTCTGCTTCTTCGGGTCGGCGGGCCGCACGAACCCCAGGACCGGTACGGCGGCGGTGCGGACCTCGGTTTCGAGAAGGCCTTCGTAGACGTATCCGATCTGCTCGACGTCAAGAGCGCGGAACGTCAGCCGGCGGCGTTCCCCCGCGACGGTGACATACTGCACGGCGCGCAGCATCCGCAGCACCGTGCGGTCGTCGACTTCGGGCGGCCGGCTGGCGTCGAGAGAGTCGCCCGGTCGGCGGCCTTCCAGCCACGGGTAGCGGTCCGGGTCGAATAGGGCTCCGCCGTAGGCGGGGAAATTGAGGTTCTCGTGCTTGACCCCCGAGTGCAACGCCCGGCTGACGGCTAACAGGCGGTGCCAGGCGCCGCTTCGATGCTCCAAGGCTGCCTCGCCGGCCAGGGCCGCCCGGGCGTCGAGTTGCTCGACGAGACTGCCGACGCTGTAGGAGGCGATGTAGGTGGAGTCGTCGGAGGGAAGCAGGCGCCGCTCCTCGGCGAAGAGGAGGAACACGATGCGCATCATCGCCGTGACCGCCCCGTCGTAGAAGTCGTCGTCGCTGACCCCGGCGAGAAGCTGGCGGCCGCTGGCCCGGTCGAGAACGTCCAGGGAGCCGACGAGCAGCTCGACCGCGGCGCGGACCTGCCGGCCGAGGGTCTCGGTGACCTCCTCTTGGCGGTCGAGGCTCTCCGCTAGCAGCTGCGGCAGCCGGTTCTTCGGTTCCTCGGCGAGGAACCTGGCACGACCGGCGAGGGCTACGAAAGCCCGGAGGGTTTCGGGTTCCTCGCTCCAAAGGCTGGCGTCCCATATGCCAGCCGCGGTGGCGCCCCCTCGCGGCGCCCACACGATCGCCCACCACCTACCGTCTGTCACAATGCCAACAGGCACGTCCCTGGCGCGCAGCAGCCGGGCGAGCCGGTCGACCGGGGACGCGGTGTAACCGCCGGCGCTCAGCGGGCTGAGCGGATGGGTGCCCCAAGGGCTTTTCATCCCGACAAGCCGCCACGGCCGGGCCGGGCTGTCGACGCTACTGTCAGCGTCGGCCGTGTCGTCGTTTGCGTCGCTGTCCTCGTCGCCGCGGACCCCGGGAACGTCGACGGGCTGCCCTTTGTCCTCGTCGGTGTCCTCCGCGTAGAAACCGAAATCGGCTCGCAGGACCACCTCGGGGTGCTCCGCTACCGGCTCTGCCATCGCGACAGGGATGTCGACGGCCCGGCGGTAGTGTTGCGCCCAGTCGAGAGCTTCGACCAGGACCGCTTCTGCGAGACGGTCCCTGGACGCACCCTGATCGGCGAGAGCGTCCTCGACCAGGGTTCGAAGCCTGGACCGCACGGTGCCAGCGACGGGAGCCGGCCCGTTAGGCATAGCCCGGTCCGCCACAGGAAGCGTGATCCACGGGCCGGCCGTTTGGATGAGATCGAGCCACGCCTGACGTCGGCGGGCCTGCTCGGCCTGCCCGCCCGGCTGGGAGCGCCGTCTCACCGGGCGCTGCCGTTAGCGCACAGGGCTACAGCAAACGGGAAAACCAAGTTACGGGCCCCGGCGAAACGCCGTGCGACGGTGTCCAGCTCCCGGCGCCGTTCGACTTCGATCCCGTCGAGGCGTTCCTGCCAGGCGCGCCTGTCGCGCTCGACTTGTTGACGTTCGGTCACGTCCAGGTCGGCGAAGCTGAGCTGGCGGGCCGCTGGGGCGGCCTCGAGCGCCCTGCGCAAAGTTGCTGCTAACTGGTCGAATAGACCCTCCACGCGGGCGACCTCCTCGGCGTGGCGTCGGGCGAAGTCCCGGGCGAGACCTTCGAACTGCTGGTCGGCTCGGCGCTGCATGTCCGCGGCGAGCCGGGGGGCGATGTCGTCCCACTCTGCGACCAGGTGCGCCTCGGCAGCGGCAGGCGCTGGACGGCAGCTCGCCGGGTCCAAAGCTGCTTCGACCGCGGCGCGGACGTCGCGGTAACGGCCGGCGTCGAGCTCCACCCGCCGGGACCGGCCCGACGGTGGCAGCTCCCGGCCGGCCAACACCACCTCCTCGTGCAGGCGGGCCCCGTCCCCGCCGACGACGACGAGACGGGCGAAAGCAACCACGAGCAGACCGCCGTCGGCGATACCCTCCGGCAGGGCAGCCCTGACAGCCGTAACCCGGCGCAAAGCGACCCGGCCGCCCCAGATAGCGCTTCGCAGCAGGCGGGTGCAGTGCGCCACGAGAGGATGACCCAGGTGGGCGACGACAACATCCTCCCGGCCGGCTGCGACGTCGGGGTCGAACGCGAGAAACCGCCGCTGCCCGCTCAGCGGGTCGGTGAGGCCCTCCAAGGTGCGCTCCCAGCCCAGGCGCAGGTCCGGAGCGGCGAAAGTCCCGTCCCCCAAAGCCTGTAGCGGCGGCTGGCCGGCGAGAGCGAGGCCGGTGTCGACAACCCGCTGGATGTTCCCCGGGGCTACATGGAGCCGTCGGATGCTGTCGTCGAGATGGCGGCGCAAGGCGGCGGTATCAGCGCCTACACGAGCAGCTCGCAGGTCGCGTTCGGCTTGAAGCTGCTGCGCGCTCGGCGGGGCGTCCGAAGTCGGGTCGGCCAGGAACGGCCTGCCCAGCATGCGGGCCTCGATCGCAGCAGCGATTACAGGGTTGACCGGTCCGAGGTCGCGCCGTTCCGTCGCTATCTTCGTAGCCACCCTGGACAGGTATTCGAGGTCCGCCGCGAACGAGCCGGCCGGCGCTTGCCGCCAGCCCGAGCCGACGAAGTGGATCACCTCAACAGGACGGGTCTGGCCTATACGGTCAACCCGGCCGATCCGCTGCTCAAGGCGGTTCGGGTTGAAAGGAATGTCGTAGTTGACGACACGGTGACAGTAGTTCTGCAAGTCGATGCCCTCGCCCGCCGCGTCAGTCGCCAGAAGTACCCGGATCGGGTCGCGCGACGGGTGCGCCTGGAAAGCCTGCTTTACGTGCTCCCGGCGGGTTTCGTCGGTGCCGCCGTGTATCACTCCCAGCCGCCCGCCGCCCAAACCCCGGGCGTGGAGGATCTCTTCGAGCCAGTTGAGAGTGTCGACGTACTCGGTGAAGACGATCACCCGCTCGTCGTTCCACTCCCCGCCGGGACGGCAAATGCGATCCAGTTCGGCCACCAACGCCAACGCTTTGCTGTCAGCCGGCTCGGCGTGACGCTCGCACCAAGCGGACATGGCCGCAAGATCAGCCGACTCTGAGCTGTCCGCGTCGCCGAGCAAGCCCGCGGCCCGGGCGACAAGGACCGCCTCGTCGTCGTCGGCGTCGCCGGACTCGGCCGCCCAGTCAAGCGCGTCCGCTAGCCACGCTGGGACGTCCCCAGCCGATCCCCGGCCGGCCGACCCCCCGCCGGCGGGGTCGTCACCGTCGGCGGCCCTGCGGCCGACACTGTCACGGTGCGCTGCCAACGTCGCGGCGAAAGCAGCCGGGGAGGAGAACAGACGCTTCTTCAACAACAACGTGACCAGGTCAGCGGCGGGCACCCCAACCCCCCGGCTGCGCTGGCGGCGCGCCGTGCTGTAGCGGTCCAAAACCTCGTGAACCTCCCTCTCGTCGCCGGTGTAGTCGACCTCCACCGCCCGAGTGGACCGCTCCGGGAACACCCGCCTGCCGTCCCCGTCGAGGATCTGATCCTTCAGCCGGCGGATGACGACCTGGTCCACCTGCGCCGGGTCCGGGTCGGCGCCGCGGACGAAGCGCTGCGGGTCGAGCATCTCAAGCAGCGCCTGCCACGACTCGCTGTAACCGTTATGCGGGGTAGCGGAAAGGAACAGCCGGTGACTCGCGTGCTCGCCCACACGGCGCACCGCCAAGGTCTGCTTGGAGTCAACCGCGTAACCGCTCGCACGGGCCGGCGCGGGCGGGGCGCAGTGATGTGCCTCGTCGACGATCAAAAGGTCGAAGAACCCCGGGTAGCGGCTCTGCGAGTCCAAAACTTCGTCCAAAAGGCGCTGCACCCGCGGGGTGCGCAGCCACTGCACGCTGACAATCGTGCGGGGGTAAACAGAAAACGGGTTCGCCTGCAACCCGTGAGAACGGCGCAGCTCCTTCAGCGCGGCGGCGTCGAGAACCTGGAACTCCAACCCGAAACGGGCGGCCATCTCATCAGCCCACTTCGCGGTCAACGACGCGGGACAGACCACCAAGATGCGACGCACCCGGTGGCGGAGGATCATCTCCTGGGCTATCAGGCCGGCCTCGATAGTCTTACCCAAACCCACGTCGTCCGCTATGAGCAGATTCACCCGGGGCATCTGCAACGCCCGGACGACCGGTTCGAGCTGGTGCTCCTTGATAGCAATCCCGGAGCGGAACGGGGCTTGAAGAGTCGACGTGTCAGCGCTCGCCACCGTCCCCCAGCGCACCGCGTCCAAGAAAGCCCCGAGCGTCTGCGGCGGGTCGAACCCGCCGTCAGCGACGTCGGGAAGATGACTAGAAGGCAGAACTTCCCGGCCCGGCTCCACCTCCCACACTACGGTCAGCTCGTCGCCGAGATCGTCGTCGCTGACACTCGTGAGCGTCGCCAAAGTCCGGCCGGGCAGGTGGGCGGGAGCGAGCTCGTCGGCCGGCTGCACGCTGCGACTCAGCGCTGACACCACCCACTGCTGACCCCGGGCGCGCACCAGTTGGCCGACCTCCACCGCAGCATCAGGCCCCCCGCCCGCTTGCACACCCGTCGACGACATCACCTCTAACGCTAACCCGTTCCCCGCCGGGACAAGACGAACCGGGCCGCGGCCGGGGTTCCGACGGGCGGGCGGGGCCGGGGCCCGGGAGCTGGTCTCGGGGGCGGGGGCCGCTGCGGCTCGTGTGGGCTGGCCGCCCTACCAACCGGTCCCGGCGAATCGGATGTGAAATCGGATGTGAATCGGGGTGCGGTCGGGTATTGTGGGCGTATGGCAACCGCCACTCCTGCCCGGCCCGGGCTGCACGCACACGCGCTAGCGACCCGCCTCGACACCCCCGTGCTGGTCAAGGAGCTCCGGGATCTGCTCGGAGCGAAACTCGTCGCCTACCTTGGCGGCGTACGAGAGACACGAGCCGTGCGCCAGTGGGCTGAGGGAACCCGCTCCATCCAAGACAGCACCGACGAACGCCGCCTGCGCCTCGCATACCAAGTCGCCGTCCTGATCGCCGAACGCGACGCCCCCGACGTGATCCAAGCCTGGTTCCAAGGACTCAACCCCGCCCTAGAAGACCGCTCACCGGCCCGGCTGCTGCGCGAAGGCGACCTCGACGAGGTAGGCCCCGCCGTGCTAGGCGCCGCCCGGGCGTTCGCTGCCACCGGCTGAGCCGGTGAACCACAAGACCGTCACCACCCCAGCGGGCAAGCTGGCGGTCGTGGCCGACCCCGGCCTGGTATTCCGCGTCGGGCGGCGCCCCGACCCGTGGGCGTGGACCCCTTGGCAACACGCCGGAGTCGACGGCCGGTTCCACGGCCGATACGACGACCCCCGAGGAGCGTTCCGCACCATCTACGCCGGGTCGACTCTCCTAGCCTGCCTTCTCGAAGTCCTCGCCGCGTTCCGAGCCGACCCGCACCTCGACGAGGACCTCCGCCACATAGCCGAGGACCCCGACGACGCCGAACGCTACCCGAGCGCAACACCAGGAGCCGTGCCCGCCGCCTGGCTCGCCGCTCGCCAAGCCACAACAGCCACCCTGTCAGGCGTCTACTGCGCTGTCACCGACAAAGAAACCCTCGGCACCCTACGCCCACTCTTCGTCGCCGAAGCCCTCCGCTACGGCCTGGCCGACCTCGACGCCGGCGCGCTCCGCCTCACCGCTCCCAGAGCACTCACCCAGCAGGTCGCCTCCTGGCTCTACGACCTACACGACAACAACCGCGACCTCCTCGACGGCGTCAGCTTCGACTCCCGCCACGGCGACGGTCTCGCCCTGTGGGCGATCTTCGAACGAGACGACAACACCGACATCTCCCCCCGCCTCGCCGACACCCGTCCCGTCCCCATCGACGCACAACACCCCGAACTGCGAGAAGCGCTGCGAATCCACCGCCTCACCTGGGCCGGCTAAACAGCCACCACACCCCGAAAGCCGGTCGAGTTGGGGCCACGTTCCGCAGACTGCGGCTGCCGGTCCGGGGGAGGGGCCAGCGGAGGGGATGGCGGAGGAACTCCTGGTAGTGGCGGTCAGACGGCTACCCTGGCGAGGTTCGTGCCGCTGATGAGGATGGCGGTTCCGGGCGGGCCGGATGCTATCTGGTCGGCGGGTAGGCGGGCCTGGCGGCGGGTGCTCCAGGTTACGGTCGAGTGGCGGATGACGGTGTTGGTGGTGTTCGTGGACATGACCGGGACGTCTATTTCCCCGGCGAGAGTTGAGATCGCTTTGAGGGTGACGGTGTCGGCTAAGCCGGGGAAGACGAGCTTGTGGGTGAACAAGGTGAGGAACCCGTCGGCTGCTTTGTCCCAGCGGGCCCGGGCTTGGGAGAGGTCTTGCAGGCAGGCGAGAACTACGAGGCCTTGGCTTCCGCCTTCGGCTAGGACGCTGTCAAGGTCTGGTATCGGGGCGATGTTGGCGACTTCGTCCAGGGCGAACAGCATCGGCGGGCGGGGACGGCGCTTGTAGGTGGCGGTGCGTATCTGTTCTAGGAGGCACACGACGATGGGCGCGTGGAGTTGCTGGGTGAGGGCGGGGGCTACCAGGTAGAGGGTGTCGGTCGACGCTGCGAACGCTTCGGGGTCGAAACTCGGTCGGCGTGTGGCCGCCAGGGCGGCGTCGCTGCGGTAGGCGGCGAGGAGACTGTCGGCGGTGGAGAAGATCCCCGACAGTTCCCTCGGGTCGGTTTGGGCTATCCCGTAGATGATGTCCGCCGCCCGTTTCGCCCCTCGGGCTTCGAGTATCGACAGGGGATGGTCGAGGACGCGGCGGTGCAGCCATGACAGCACGACTGCCATGTCCGCCCCGCTCAGCGCGGCGGCGTGGATCAGGGGGGCTAGGAGGTTCTCGGCTCTTTCCACCCAGTGGCGTTCCACGCCGCGCAGGTCGGGTCGGGCGGCCCGGGCGAGAGTCCGGCACCGGGTTACGGTCTCGTCCCATGTGTCGCAGCCGCTGACCGGGGACCAGCTGACCGCCTCGACACTGCCCGGCAGTTTGTCTGGCAGGGTGGTGGTGCCGGAGGGATCCCAATACCAGCACACACCGAGCCGGCTGCGAGAAGCGACGGTGGCGTGGAGGATGTCAGCTTTGGTGGAAGTGATCACAGCCGGGCCTTGGTGGCGCAGTACGGTCGGTGTCACTATCCGGCTGGTCTTACCCGACCTTGGCGGGCCGACGACGAGCGCGTGATGCTCGGCTCGGGCGCTGACCGGCCCAGCGGTGCCCCACCCCAGGTAGATACCACCGTCAGCGTCGGGCGGGCTGGCAGGATTCGACGGGCCGGCGCCGTCGCCCCGGGCGCGCGTCGCTGGGGCGGCGGGGGTGGTGTGGGGGTAGAGGACTCTCGACGCGAGCCCACGCAAGCTGGAAGGCGGTTTCACAGTCCTAGTCCCCTGTCGTAGTCCAACGAACGTTTGGCGATGCCGTGGTGGCCGTCCCCGCCGTCGGACGCTGCCGTCGGGGCGAGGTCGACGCTGCGCTCCCAGGCCCGTGCGGAGACGCCGAGCAAGGCCATGTCGTACGCCCTGGCCTGGCGGGGGTCGCTGGGACGGCCACCGAGAACGCCGGCAGGCGAGTCGGCGGCGGTGCTTCCCGTCCCGCTGTCAGCGTCGGACATCCCAGCAGCGCCCGGTGCGCGGGGAATGTCGACTGTTGCGGGGGAGGCGGGCGGGTCGCTGAAAGTGTCGCGGTAAGCGGCGAGGCGTTCAGCTTGAGCCACCCAGGCGGCCCGGGCGGCCGCTGCGACTGGTGGCGGGCCGAGGATCCCGGTAAGCCAGTCGGGAGGATCAGCGAGAGTGACCGCCCTCCACGCCCGGCTCGCCGGCCCGCCCATGCCAGGACCGGCCAGCTGTGCCGCGGCGAGCGTCTGCGCCCGGGACTGGCCGAGAAGGCGGATCGTCGCCGCGAGAGGGTCCGGGCCCGGCAGGGCCGTCCCGGCAGGTGTTCGTTCCTCGCCTGCGGCTACGACGTAGAGCCGGTTGGATCGCCGGCCCCTCGACATTCCCACGTACCCTGCCTCTCGGTACATGGCGTCCGAGCCGAGCAGGAACGCCTCCTCGACGGTCGCTCCTTGAGCTTTGTGGATCGTCGTCGCGTACGAGTGCGCCAGGTAGCCGGCTTGGAGGTAGCCGGAGTCGAGGACGGTCCCGTCAGCCAACGTGACTGTCCCGGCGGCCGAGTCGAGCGCTCTAAGCGTGGAGCGGGTGCCGTTTATCACCCCGAGGCGGCGGTCGTTGCGCCCGCAGATCACTTCGTCGCCGACAGCGAACTGCCTGCCCGCCACTTCGAGGCGTTCAGCGCCTAAAAAACCGGCCGCGTCGAGGCGGGCCCGGGCGCGGCGGTTCAAGTCGTCGACGTCCCCGCGCCGCAAAGCGTACATCGCAGCCACCACGACACCCTCCTCCCCGACGCCCTCCTCCCCGGCGGCGCCGACATTGGTGGTATTGGGATCGTTGCGAGCTTGCCACCAGTCGTCGACCATCGCCTCTCGAACGGCGTCCGCGCTTCCAGCGACGGTCACCCGGCCCGCCCGCCGGTAAGCGGCGACCGCCGAGTTGGCAGCCCCCGAACGCAGATCGGCCAGGGCGGCGCGTTCCCACTCGGCGCTTTGCCGGCGGTTGACGGCCAGCTCGACGACCGGCACCGTCCGGCTGAGAGCCGACAGGGCCCCGCCAGCGTCGATCTCGGGAAGCTGGCGGGGATCGCCGACCAACACGAGTTTCGCCCCGGCCCGCTCGGCGTGCGCGGCGAGGACAGCGAGTTTGCGGGTTCCGACCATCCCCGCCTCGTCGACCACCAACACGGCCCGAGGTCCCAAACCTGAAAGCGGGCCCGGCCGGGCGAGCTCGCCCAGCAGCCTGTCCACCGTCGTCGACGCGATACCAGACCCGGCTTGCAGCTCCGCCGCCGCCCGGGCGGCGAGCGCGGCGCCCATCACCTTGTAGCCGGCGGCCTCCCACGCGGCGCGGGCCGCGTCAAGCGCGAACGTCTTACCCGAACCCGCCCGGCCGACCACGACCTGCACCCCCGCGCCCGAAGTTACCAGGCCTTCGACCATCGCCTTCTGCTCCGCGTGAAGGGACCTTCTACTCTCCAACACGCCCGCCAACGTCGACGCTGGGACCGTCCCCGCCCCGGCGTTGACACGGCGGGCGGCTCCCGCCACCAGGCCGGCTTCGACTTCGAGAAGGTCGACGGTGCTGAAAACCGGGCCCGTCGCCCGGCCGTCGCGCACGAACACCACCTCCGGGCGGGCCACGAACTCCCTCGCAGCGGCGACGACCCGCCCGGCGTGCACGCCGTCGACATGGCCCGCGGCTAACGCCTGCATGACGTGACGGCCGTCGAACACCGACGAACCGCCGGTAAGGCCGTCGGGGGCGAGCATCCCCGCCGTGATATCAAGGACACGGTCGCCGGGAACCCGGCCCGGCGCCCCGAGCTCCGGCGGGTCGACAGCCAGACTCGCAGCTGTGCTAGCCCAGCGGGAGCGAAGCTCGTCGAGGCTGACCGTGCGATCCTTGCCTACCCGGGTCGCCAACGCGGCGACCTCCGCCCCAGCTCTCGACGACACGCCCGCAGCTGCCATGCCCGCAACGATCTGAGCGCGGCGGGTCGAGAACACCGCCACAAGCGCCGGGTCAACCCCGGCGATGTCCGCCGCCCCGTTACGTACCGGGCCGAAACGCACCCCGAGCGCCTCGACCAGGCCGGCGCGCAACGACGCCTGGTAGACGTAGCCGAGGGTCTTCGCCCACCGGTAGACACGATCCCCCGCCAGAGCCGACCAGCGGCCGTCGCCGTCCACCGTCAAGTTCGCTACCACGACATGAGTGTGAAGCTGAGGGTCGCCGGCCCTGGAACTTCGATGCCCGAAACCGGCCGCTACCACACCCGCCGTTTCGACCAGCGTCGCCGCCCGCTTTCCTCTCCTAGCGCGAACCACTTCGGACTCCAACACGTCTAACGTCTCGGCGACAGCCCGGTCATGGGCGGCGGCGATCACCTCCGCCACCGCAGTATCCGCCAAACCCCAAGCGACGCTCACCGACTTAGGAGCCGAAAAGCACAAGTCGAAACCGGCGAGACGCCGGCTCGTCGTGCGAGGCACCCCCAACGGCTCCCCGCTAGCCGGGTCCAAAGCGGCCAGCACCCGCCCGAAACTCGTCGGGTCCACCCGCCCAGCCAAACCCAGCGCCGCCGACGCGGAACCCAACCACACGGCAGGGGTCTCCGCGCCACCCCGGGTGTAATACTCGTCCGCCCCGCCGGGAAGCTGCTCGACATAGTAAGAGGCCCTCCCGCCGGTCAACTTGCCGATAGACAACACCCTCCGCCGCCCCTCAAACGCCCGCGGCCAACAGCCGGGCAGTCCGGGACCGCAACGCTCGCAGCACCCCCGGCGAGCAACCCAACAGCCCGGCCGCCTCCACCACATCCCACCCGGCCGCTCTCGTCAAGAACAGGGCCGTCAACCCCCGGCGGTTCAGCCGGCCCGAACGCGCAGCGTCCAACACCAGCCCGGCCAGCAGATCCTCCCCCGACCCCGCTACCACGCTGGCGTGGCAGCGGCCGGCGGCGTCGACAGGGACGCTAGTCGCGCGACGTCGAAGCTCGCGGCGTCGAGGTACCCGCACCTCCTCCACAGCCGCGTCCAAAACTGACCACACCACGCTCGCCGGCATCGACCCCCCGGACGCCACCGACGCGGCCAGGCCGGCAGTCGCCGACCAGCCAGCCGACACCAAATCGCAGGCCAGCCCGTCGAGCTCCCAGGCCTGCGCCCCACGGCGGGACCAGCCCGCCAGCACCGAACCCAGCCGGCCGGCCAGGGCCGACACCGCAGTCAAGCACGCCAGCTCGTCGCCCGGGCCGAGCCGGCACAGACACCTCACTATCGCCTCCTGATCCACCGGGCACGCCGAGCGGCCCGCAGCGGCGACAACCCCAGCCGACACCAACCCCGCCGGTACGGCACCGGCCCCGCAGACCAAGCCCGCCAGATCCGGCTCGGCGCTCAACCAGCCCCGAACCGCCCGCCGACCGGCGGTCGACACCCCCAACATCTCCACGTGGCGTACCAACGAACCGACAGGACCGTCGAAAGTTTCCATGCCACCCACGAAACGACCCGAACCCGGAGAAAACATCGGACCCGGACCCGGAGAAAACATCGGAAACACAAAAAAATCCGGATCCGACACCCCTCCACAACAACCGCCGCCGCAAACCCCGACACCACAACAAACCCCAGCTCAGCCGCCCAATCCGACATGAAATCCGAGCAGCAATCCGACGTTGCGCCACCACCACCCGCACCCCCGCCACACCGGGAGAGGCCAGCCCCGGCGGGACGGTCTCTTTATATGGTCAAGGCGACCTGCCGTATGGATCGTCGCCGTACCACGCAGGGTTCGGCGAGACGGCAGCGAGAGGAACGCGAGTCAGTCGCCTGTACTCGGAGGCGCAAAGCGTGTCGAGGAGCTCGACACGCAAGGGCAAGAGGGTGAGGCGTGCCTCTGCGGCGGCTTCAGCGCTCGACGTCCACCAGTTGTGGGCCCAAGCGCGAAGGTCCGAGTCGAGTTGTTCGTTACACAGCAGCAGGATCTCGGCGGTGTCGATTTCGATGTTCTGGTCAGTTGAGACTCCAACCTCGGCGACTTGCCGGCTGAGGCGGTCGAACGCTTCCAAGTTCTCCCGGCGAAGAGCCCGCAGGGCGTCGATTAGGGGCTTCTGGACCGTGCGGACGAACCGTCCGTCGAAAGCAGGGCGATCGTGGAGCCAAGCCAGGCGACGGCCTACCTCGATGCGCTGGGCCTCTGTCTGAAACGCCGGGATCGGACTGCGGCCGCCCAGCCAGCCCTTCTCGACGGGAAGTAGCAGGCGCAGGTCGGCGACCCAAACGCCGTCGGGCAGTGCTGGAAGCCACAGATAGCGCTGGGACCGACCGCTGCGGATCAGCCTGCGTTCGGCACCGGGAACGAGCTTGGGGAGCTCCTCGTCAGGAGTGCCTGCTGAGGTGTCGACGGAGCGGTATCGCTTCTCTGCGTCGTACACCGGGCAGAGGTGGACCCACGGTTGGCCCGGGCGCTCGTTGTCCTCCTCGGCGATGTCGCAGGTTTGAGTGGCAATTAGGCCGTAAGCGAACCGGTCGGCGGCTTCGATCACACCTTCCCCATCTTCGCTAAACTGGCTGGTGAGGTCAAGAACAGGTCGCTGGGGATCCCCCCAGTAGAAGTAGGGTGGCCCCGCCACTACGTCGCCCTGGCGGAACCGACGGAGTTCGTCCAGCAAACCGGTGGGCCAGGCATCCCGATTAGCGGGTATCTGCGCCGGTATCACCGGGGTCGGCGACGGGAGCCTGGCCTTCTCCTCACAACATCTGGATCGGCGGCAGCCGAGGGGACCGAAGGTCCGGCCTCGTCGTCGCTGGCGACCTCGAGACGTGGCGCAGAGCGCGCAGTCAACAAGTCTCCCCTCCGAGCGCGGAGGATGGCGGATGGGCCGTCGACATCCGCCGCCAGCTCGAGCCAAGACCGCCCGTCCGGCGCGATGCTGCGACTCCAGGCGGCAACGTCCGGCTCCCTGGTCGCAACAAGGTCGAGAACGGCGGCAAGCTCGTAGAGATGTTTGGTGGTGGAAGCCTTAGGACGATCACCGCGCCGCCAGTTGCTAGGGGTGTTACGTGAGATGCCGACCAGGGCGGCGGCACTCTGGTCGTCAAGGTTCAACATGTCGCGTACCCTTACGAAGACGCTGAGTGCAGGCGACGGGTTGGGCGCCTCGGCCATCCGAGCACGAGATGGTAAAGTAGCGACGAGTTCGGGAGCGGCGAGACCAGTGAGATCGCTGCCCCAACCCAGGGCGAGAGCCGAGTCAATCGCTTCGACGGCGGAATCGAAGTACTGACGGATCTGATCTCTCGCATCGGTCGTCTCTATCAACTCCTGCAAATCCTGGATTTGGTCGAGGATCGGGATGGCGAAAAACTGGGGCTTGGTCTCGATCGTCGTCATTGGAGGCCTCCCTCCTTAAGCTGGCGGTAGTAGTCGCCGGTGATGGCCCGCTGAAACACTCCAAGGGCCAGGGTGTGAAGCTGGTTGTAGGCGGCGCCGAGAGTGGCAGCATCGAAGCGGCCACTGTCCTCGATATAGCAGTCGTGGTCGAGTAGGTACACTGGTTGGCCGTCGACAGCTCGAGCGGTTCCGTGCCGGAGCGTGACCTTGGTTCCTTTAGGGCCTTGCATCTCCACCGCTTGCTGGATACCGGTTACCGAAGCGCCGACATTAGGGTCATTCGCTGCGCCGAGAAAATGAGGTGCGATCCTACCGGACCATTCAGAGGCCGCTGTGATGCCGGGGACTCGTAACTCGTCGAAATACCGTAGACCGACACGCTGCAGCAGAGTTGGGGACAGGACCTCGGAGACGGCCTTAACGAGCTGATCTAATCTGGCTCGGAACTCGTCCCAACTCTCGTAGGACTGGGTCTCGATCGAGAAGAAGTCGGGTGCAACTGTAGCCACCCAGTCCTTCGCCTCCGAGATGTATTGCCATGCCCCCAGGTTAACCGCCGGGGCAGCTCCGGCGGTCTGGAGCCCCCCGACTTGCAGGACCATGCCCGGAACTGCCATCGGGCGGGGACCTTTAAACGAGTCGTGCAGACGCTCGCTGATTGCCAGCGCCTTGCCGGCGTCGGTCGCCGCCATCAGCTGCTCGTGCTGGACGCGGGCAACAACGAGCTTCAATTGGGCGCCCCGAAGCTTCTCGTCAACGACATGGTCTAGCGACAGCGGCCGGATCGGCGACGTAACCCACCTCCTTGTTATGCACAACTTGTGCATAACACTACCTCACTATCAACGGCTCCGCACGGCCAAAGTTGAGCACTTCACTCAAGTTCGACCACGGTGGTCCAAGAGGATGACCCACGGTCGACCAGGATGTCGGAAACCAGCCGTCACCGAGACGAGCAAGTGTCCCCGAGCGAAGAACGGCCGTCATCGAATCGGCTCGTCCTTACACTGGCACCCCCACGCTCCGAGGCGTCAGCCCTCCCGGGCCACGGTTGAAGCGTCGGGAGGAAGGGCCCGAGAACAGCCCCCGGCTTGACTACTTGACACCCACCGCGCCAAATATCCCATAGTTCGTGACGGCGCTTCAAGATGCGACCGCCGCCGCGGAGCAGGATTCGGAGACCGCCATGCCGACATCGACCCTCGCCGGCCCGATCACCGACATGTGGGTACAAATCCGCCGCGGCGCCACTGTGATGACCGGCGCCTTGGCCGACACCTGCTTACTGCCACGCCGCGATCGGGCAACCAACCCGCCAAGACACCGGACCGCACGATCCTGGTGGACCTGCAGCTTTTCGGCCTGCGACAGATCGAAGCTGATGTCGCTGGCGACCACTAGGTCGGCGGGGCTGATCCCGACAAGGCCTCCGACGCCAAGGGCCGTGAGCGACCCAGGCGGCGCATTCGATAGCTTCATCACACCGATCAACGACTCCCCAAGAGCGCGCCGAGACTACAAGGCCCGCCGTATCGAGACCAGCGCCTACGACCGCGACGCCGACCTTGGGCGGCTACCTCCAAACTTCCCGTAGTACCAGACCTAGCCGCCCCTGGGGGGCTCGGAACCGTTTTCGCTGTTGGACAACAAGCCCCCGCAGCCGGGCCCCGAATAGCCTCGCATTCTCCGCATCGCGACCCTCAAAGTGCACTCGCTGACCGCCCCCGCTCGAAAGCCGAAACATGATCGCCTCGATCCCAGCGCCGTCAGCCCGCTATGTCCCCACGCTCACCCTACGTGCCATGCGCTCGCCAAAAGAACCCTCCCTTGGCGATCCATCCGCGCTGGACCGTCTGGAACAATCCCCCGCAACACGAGGCCGTGCGATTCCACGAGGAGGGCTCGTCAAGGGGCGCCGAAGGCGAGGCCGGACACGAGTGGCCGGCCGACTCTTTACGAGCCCGCTGGCTAACCGTACGCCAGTCACGATCGAAGTGGTCAGCCGCCCTGCGGCTGACCTACACGCCGCCTCTAGCCTTTCAAGCCAACCGGAACGACAGGCACCCCGGGCAACCCGCCAGCACCCTCGGCTGTCACCACAGGCACCACGGCCGCCTACGCGGACCCGTGAACGGGGTCCGGGCCGCCAGCCGCACGGCTCGTCCACACGGCTCGTCCGCACGGCCGAAGCGGCCGGGCGGGCACCCGGCGCCTTCCGCAAGGAAGCGCAAATGTGTGGAAGCCTTGACATAGCCCTCAACACAACGCAGCGTGACACCGGGAGCACCCGCAACGGCGAAACCGACTCCCCTCTCCTACTCGCGTACCGGCGGTCACCTGCTGGCACTCGGACGACCACGCCTGGCGTGGCAGCACACGACCCTCAACCCCGGTCATGGCGCGGGCGGGCCGAGCCCGAGAGTTGTAGCGTTAACAGCCGGCAGCGTTCGAACCACGGACGGACGGACAAGGAAGGGAAGATGACCGCGCACCCGCCGGGATGGTACCCAAGTCCCACAGAAACCCACCTCCTGCGCTACTGGGACGGCAACGCCTGGACCTCGCACACCCAACCCC
The DNA here is from genome assembly GCA_021808665.1 of Actinomycetes bacterium. Next base: position 863 of record JAKBBA010000023.1, on the reverse strand, counting down.
GCGTCCCCAACACCCCAGGCGCGATCTACCCGCCCGGCGCCTACCCCCAGCCGTTCACCCCGGTAGTCGCTAAAAATCCGGCCGTGTCCCTCATCGTGTCTTTCTTCCTACCAGGCGTCGGATCCATGATCAACGGGGACGTCGCCAAAGGCATAGCCATCCTCGCCCTGTGGCTCATCAGCATCCCCCTCCTATTCGTCTTCATCGGGTTCGTCACCCTGACCGTCGCCTTCATATGGGGACTCGTCGACGCCTACCAAGGAGCCCGACGCTGGAACGCCAGACACGGAATCATCTCCTAAAACCACACCACTCAGAGTCCCGGCCGGCACGGCCGCCACGGCTAATACCAGGCCCTACCGCGAGTTCTGGGAGCTACGCCCGGCAGGGCTGGATACCGTTAACGACCACGATTATCCAGGCCGTGGCTGCGGTCGCGGCCTGGGCAATCGCAGCTACCGGTCTGTTGCCACGTGGACCGTCGCTCGCGACTGCAAGCACTGCTGGCTGATCATCCAGAGCAGTACCCCACCCATCCGGCGTTGGATAGCACGCAGCCGGCAGGTGAAAGGTCTATGTTCGCGGAGGGAGTCCAGGTGGGCGGACGCCCCGTGGCGTAGGCCGGCCGGCGCTAGACTCTGCCGGCCAGCCGAACCACTAGGTGGCGCTAAACCCCGGGCTCCGCCCCGCATGCTCACATTCCCAGGCGGGAGCGGACCTCCTCCAAAAGCCCGGTGATCGGCACGCGCACCTGCTCTGTGCTGTCACGGTCCCGGATGGTGACCGCCCGGTCGTCGAGGGTGTCGAAGTCGACCGTCACGGCCAGGGGGGTACCGATCTCATCCTGGCGGCGGTAACGGCGT
>JAKBBA010000022.1:19904-63566 GCA_021808665.1 Actinomycetes bacterium | reverse complement strand
GGTGACTTCGAGTCGCAAGCGCTGTGCCTGCGTCGACTGTTATAGAAGTTAAAAGCCCATTCGACAACGATCTGTTTCACTTGGCGCCTTGTCCTAAAATGGTATCTCGATAGGACCTCGTGTTGTCGGCTTGAGAAGAAAGATCCGGCGGCTGCATTGTCGAAACAAGAGCCGACACGGCCCATCGACTGGGTCACGCCAAGGTCCCTGCACGCCTTGGTGAAATCACCGGCCGTGTAAGTCCAACCCCGCCCAGAGTGGAATATTACGCCTCGCACGCTGCGGCCGCGCACGGCGGCGGCCACGCGGATCGTCCCCACCGCCAGCGGGGCGTCGGGATGCTCGCACGTCGCGCCAACCTAACAATCGCCTCGAAAAAATGGGTCTATAACAGTCGACAAATACAGTTTCGGTTCCCCAGTAGGCATTTTCAGTCATCATTTAACGTTCGGGGCGGGAGCTGTAAAGTCCCTTTCGACAAGATCAGCCAACGGCCGGGCATGCTTGTCAGGGCGGGTCAAGTTCCCACGCCGCCGCCCAGAGCGCGCCACGAGCCCCTGGCGGACCATCGACACAGCGACGCTACAGGCCGACACCTTCCCCCCGGCCTCCACCAGATCGGCATGCACCCTCACAGAACCATAAGTACCCCCAGAGTCCTCGAAAGACTTGCTCACCGCCGAATCCAGCGACGCTGTTCGCTCGTCGCGCCGGGTCGGGCGACACTCCCAGGGGAATTTCGTCTCACCCCGGGTCCTGCGCACCCTCCTCCAACGCCTCGCGCCCCGACCCGCCACCCCGTCGACCATCGACGATCTAACCGCCCGCGAAACCCAGATCCTCCGCCTAGTCGCCCAAGGAGCCACCAACCCCGAAATCACCGAAACCCTAAACATATCCACAGCGACAGTCCGCACCCACATAACCCACCTACGCGCAAAACTCCACGCACGCACCAGAGCCGAACTAGTCGTACGAGCCTGGGAACAAAACCTCAACACCCCACCCAACCAACCCGCACCCCCCAAACCCACACCAGGCCGAACAGACAACACGAAACCCGAAAATCATCGTTTCGACCGATAGACAACCCCCCAACCTTCTCCCTACAGTTACTAACCATAAGACACGGGGGTCCCCCCAGCCGGGCCGATCACCGGTTGTGAACGACGGGCCGTCATGCGACCACATCTTGGAACACAGGGAGGACTCAAATCGGCAAGAAACTCGGCGGACGATCCACACCCCCGAGGATCAAGGATGCGGGTAGTTCGAAGGTGATGGTCTCGGCGGGCGTGGTTGTCGCAGCCGGTGGGCTCGCCGCGGCCCTCACGTTCGGGTCCGGCGCTACAACAAACGCGCCGGGCAGCGAGAAAGCACCGGTGGAGGCCGCCCAGCTGGCCAACTCGGGGCCGGCGGTCCCACCGACAACTCTGCCTGCGAACACAGTCCCTATGGCGACGATCCCTGCGTGGAAAGCCAAACTGCTCCACATACCGCCGCCGCTCACCCCCAGCCAGATGGCGCAGCACCGCCAACAGTTCTTGAACTTCATCAAGAACCTGCAGGAACATCCGACGCCTAACACCAACCCCAACGCGTGCGGACCGTGGGCCTATCCCACCGCCCCAGCCCTCAAGGCCCTACTCGCTGCGCACGGCACGCCAGTAGCCTGCGAGAAGCTCGGCACGAGCTGGGTGATGACCACGACCACGGCGAGTCGGATCGAAGTAGGCCAACTCAACTGCGCACCGACCGACGCCCCGTGCCTCGATGGCCGCCAGAACAAGAACCTTTCGCAGTTCCAGTGGAGTGACGGGCCCCCCGGCCACCCCGGAGGGCAGGGCAACGCCGGCCTACCTTCGTTTTCCTACCCGGACCTGACCTTCTTGACCTTCACCCCCGTCCCGCTCGGGCCGCCCAACGGCCGGGCCGTCTACAACATCCTCACACGCACCTGGTCACTAGAAGCAGCAGCATGACCAGTGAGGAAGTTATGATCCGGGGAGGCCCGGCGCATGACCGTGTCAGCAAGCACGATGGGGCCATGCAGCCAAGGGCACCGGCCCCTCCGGTTAGCTTCGAGTCGCCTGCGGCCTGAACTTCATCTTGGATGCGGAGGGGGAACCGCTCGATCCGGTAGCAACTGGGGGGTGCAGCCCCTATACAACCCCTACGAGCAGCCGTTTTTGAGTGGGCGAAGGGGGACTTGAACCCCCACGTCCTTTCGGACACAGGAACCTGAATCCTGCGCGTCTGCCTATTCCGCCACTCGCCCGAGTGCGAGTTCCCATCCTATACCAACATCGCTGGCCTTGGACGATTGGCGAACCTCTCGAAGGCCCAGTTCAGGGTACGCTACGGGTGGTCATGGGATTACAGCACTTGGAACGCCGCCTGGAACGCATGGTCGAAGGTGTGTTCGCTCGCGCCTTCAGAGGGACGCTCCAGCCGGTGGAGATCGGCCGTCGGCTGACCCGGGAGATGGACCTCAAGAGGACGATGGCTCCTAAGGGGACTCTGGCCCCCAACGAGTTCGTGGTGTGGATTTCCGATCCAGACAGGGAGAGGTTCGCTGCCATCGAGGACGAGTTGGTGGACGAACTGGTCCTTTTGGCCAAGGAGCACGCTCAAGTGGAGCGATACAGCTTCTTGGGGCCGGTAAGCGCTGTTATGGAGACGGACGACTCGTTCCCAGCCGGGAAAGTGATGGTTTCGGCCGATTTCACACCGGGGGACGACCCTGACCGAGCCCGCCTTGTCTTGCCCGACGGCAGGACGGTGAACGTCGGCGCATCTCCGCTGACCATCGGCCGTCTCCCTGACTGCGCTGTGGTGCTTTCGGACTCTAACGTCAGCCGGTACCACGCCGAGATCAGACCCGCAGCCCCGGGCGCTGCCAGCCGGTCGAGGCTCGCAACCCCGACCCTCTACGAAGTTGCCGACCTCGGATCGACCAACGGTACCCGGGTGAACGGCATGCTGATCACCGTCCCGAGACTTCTCGATGACGGCGACCGGATAACGGTGGGGGCTACCACGCTCGTCTTCGAGGCCGGCTAGGTCCGCCCGGAACGTGCCCGACCCGGTACAGGCCCTGCTCAAGTACGTTCTCCTAGCCCTGCTATACCTTTTTATGCTCCGGGTCATTCGCGCCGTGTGGGTCGAGACACGCCAGCCGGCCCCCTCCCCGCATCCTCAGCCGCAATCCTCGAACGGCCCGCTGTCTTACGAGGCCACGCACGTCCACAGCGCTGTCAAGGCGCCTCCTGGACCCGAGAAGCTGGTGGGCTTGTCGCCGGCAGGTGTCAAAGACCGCGAGTTTCCTCTCGGAGCCGAACTGACCGTGGGCAGGGCGCCGGGCTGTGCCGTGCTGCTCGACGCTGACAGTTTCGTGTCGCAGCTGCATGCAAGGGTCTTCCGTCGCGACGGTGGCCTGTTCGTGGAGGACCTCGGTTCGACCAACGGAACTTTTCTGAACGGAGTGAAGGTCACGGCACCGGTGACTATTGCCAAGGGTGACAAGATCCAGTTCGGTAAGTCCGTTCTGGAGGTTCGCAAATCGTGACGGCTGTCAAACTTGAGGCCGGCTCGGCGACCGACGTCGGACTCGTTCGCTCCAACAACCAGGACAATCTGCTGTTAGCCGAGCCTTTGTACGCTGTTGCGGACGGTATGGGCGGGGCCGCAGCGGGGGAAGTAGCGTCGGCTATAGCAGTGCAGACTCTTGGCGAGCAGCTAGCCCGCAGAGGCGGTTCGCTATCACCGGACGACCTCCTCGAAGCAGCCCAGGCGGCTAATCGGGCCGTCTGGGAGGAGGCAGTCGAGCACGCAGAGATGCGAGGTATGGGCACGACGCTTGTGGCAGCCGCCCTCGTCGATGGTCCCCGGCTTGCGATCGCCAATGTCGGGGATTCGCGCCTCTACGCGATGCGCCACGGGAGTTTCCGCCAGGTTACGGTCGACCACAACCTTGTGGCGGAGATGGTTGCCGAAGGTCGGATCTCCAAGGAGGAAGGCGAGGTTCACCCTCGTCGTAACATCATGACCAGGGCGCTGGGAGTCGAGCCCGAGGTGAAGGTGGACATCTTCATGGAGAAGGTGGACCCAGGGGACCGCTTTTTGTTGTGCAGCGACGGGTTGCCGCGGGAGCTTAGCGACGAGCGCATATCGGCGATCCTTCGACGCCTCGCCGATCCGTCCGAAGCGGCAAGAGAACTGGTCCACGAGGCTAAACGTCACGGCGGCAACGACAACATCACCGTAATCGTGCTCGACGTAGTGCGGGACCCGTCCGACCTGGCGGATCCAGTCACTACCAGCCACGACGTCGTCGCAGATGTGCCACCCCCACAGTCCTCGGAACCCCACCCCGCGACGACGCCAACCCCGGCGTCTCACCCGCCGCAGCGACGCCCCTCCCCGTTCAACCTCCGAGTGGCTGCCTTCTTGCTCGCGTTCCTTGCGATCCTCGCAGCGGGAGCTGTCGGTGTGTGGTATTACGCAAGGTCGGCGTACTTCGTCGGCTTGAACGGGAATTCCCTAACGGTGTATCAGGGTCGACCGGGCGGAGTCCTGTGGTTCGAACCGACGCTCGACCACGTTTCGTCGGTGACTACAGCCCAAGTGCTGCAAGCAAGCCTGCCGGCGCTACGAGCAGGTGTCGAGGAGCCGACAGCAGCCGCAGCGGACGCCTTCATCTCCAACCTTGCCAAGCTGTACCAGTTGAGTCGTTCCGCCGCCCTACCCCCATCTACGACACCTACTTCGACCTCGACGACGACCACCGGGTCGGTCCCATCTAACTCCGGGCCGTCGTCGAGCACTACGGCTTCGCCGCCGACGTCGTCATGACGCCTGTTCCAGCCCGTAGGCGCACAGAACTCGGCTTGATCTTCCTCGCCGTGATCCTCACCGGAGGGCTTTACGCGCTGGCGGGTTTCGGCAAGGCGGGTAGCCTCCCGGCCAACATCGGACCTTTCCTCGGCACCTTGTTCGCGTTGTTGATAGTCGCTCATATAGCGCTAAGACGCCTGGCGCCCCTCGCCGACCCGATCCTCTTACCGGTGGCCGGCCTGCTGAACGGCATCGGCTACGTGTTCATCGCTCGCTTGTCGGCTCACGAGGCCCGCCTGCAGGCGATCTGGACTGCGGTGGGTATAACCGTCTTCGTAGCTACTCTGCTGATAGTTCGTAGAGCGAGGGACCTCGAACGCTACCGGTACATGTTTGCAGCGGGCGGCATCGGAATGCTCCTGCTTCCCTTGGTCCCGGGCATCGGCGAGAACATCAACGGTGCCCGTCTTTGGATCCACGTCGGGACCCTCAACTTCCAGCCCGGGGAGATAGCGAAGCTGGCCTTGGCTATCTTCTTCGCGTCGGTTCTGGCGGAGCGCTCCGATCTGCTCAGCCAGGGCACGAAAAGACTTGGCCGCTTCTTGGTCCTAGACCCCCGCTATCTAGCTCCGATCGTCACGGCATGGGGCTTGTCTCTGGTCATTTTTCTGGCCGAGAACGACCTTGGCTCGTCCTTTTTGTTCTTCGCTCTGTTCATCGGCATGCTCTGGGTGGCTACCGGACGGGCCCTCTACCTCGGTGTGGGCGCAGCGTTGTTCGGCGGCGGCTCGGTGCTGGCGCTCAAGGCGATAGGGCACGCCCAGACGCGCGTCCAGGCTTGGCTCGACCCGTGGGTGCACGCTGAGACAACGGGCTACCAAATCATCCAGGGTTGGTTCGCCATCGCTAATGGCGGGCTTTTCGGCTTGGGCCCAGGACAGAGTGGCGCCGCTTCCATACCCGAGGCGTCCACGGACATGATCTTCGCGGTCATGGCAGAAGAGCTCGGCCTCCTTGGTGCCAGCGCGATCCTGATCGGTTTCCTACTCATGGTCGGCTCCGGGCTACGTATCGCCGTTCGCTGCGAAAGGCCCTTCGAGAAGCTGCTGGCTGCAGGCCTTTCGCTCATCCTTGGAGTTCAGACGTTCGTCATCGTCGCCGGCGTCACGCGCCTCATCCCACTCACTGGCATCACGCTCCCCTTCGTCTCCTACGGAGGGTCGTCGCTGCTGGCGAACTACATCCTCCTCGCGCTACTGCTGAGACTGTCACACGGCGCCGAGATCGAGGCGGTTACCCTCGCAGTGCCCCAAGAGCAGCTCTCCACCAGGGGGACCGGACTATGAACCGCCAGATTCGCGGTCTCGGTCTCGGTATAAGCATCCTTTTTATCGCGCTGTTCGTTCAGCTGAACTACCTGCAGGTTGTCCACAAGACCAAGCTTGCGACTAATCCCCTCAACCGGGCGACAGTAATCAACTCCTACACCCTTCCAAGAGGCAACATCATCTCCGCCGACGGAGTGACCTTGGCCACGTCAATCCCGACAAAGGATCAGTTCAAGTACCTACGCGAATACCCCACGGGCTCCCTGTTCGAGGAGGTGACCGGCTACTACTCTTACATCTACGGCTCGGACGGAGCCGAGGCTTACTACAACGGGGTTCTGACCGGTAGGAGCAGCCCTTTCAAGCTTCCCACCTCTCTCAGTGGCCTCAAGAACTTGCTGACCAACACTAACAACACCGAGTCGATAACTCTGACGCTCCTCGACAAGCTGCAGAAAGCTGCACAGGCGGGTCTGGCGGGACGTGACGGGTCTGTAGTCGCCTTGGACCCTAAGACGGGTGCGGTCTTAGCGATGTACTCCAATCCCACCTTCGACCCTAACGGTCTCGTAGGCCACAACCCGACCGCCGTGCAAGCCGCTTACAAGGCGATCACCGCAACCCCGGGGGGTCCGCTCGCATCCCCCGCGTACCGCCAGATATTCTTCCCGGGTTCGTCGTTCAAGATCGTCACCGCCTCTGCGGTCTACGACCATGATCCGACGTTGGCCTCTACAGCCCAGCCGGTCCTTTCGGTGCTGTCCCTCCCCGATACGACCACGCAGTTGCATAACTTTGCCGGCGAGTCGTGCGGGGGGCAGATCCTGGCCCTTTTCACCGTTTCATGCGACACAGGGTTCGCCCAGATCGGCTTGGACCTCGGCGCCAAGAACCTTTACGACGAGGCTGCCTCCTTCGGCTTCGACCAGGTCCCACCGATCGACCTTCCATTCCCGGCGAAGTCGAACTTCCCGACGGCTTCGAGTTTCGCCGCTAACCTGCCCACTCTCGCCTACTCGGCGATCGGCCAGGAGAACGTCGAGGCCAGCCCTTTGGAAATGGCTTTGGTCGGTGCGTCAATAGCCAACAGCGGAAAGATCATGAAACCACATATCTTAGGGTCGATAACCGACTCTCAAAACCAGGTTGTGAGCACCTACAAGCCGGCCGTGTGGCTCCAGGCAACATCGGCCTCGACTGCATCCAAAGTCACGACGTTGATGGAGTCGGTCGTGTCGGCTCCTAACGGCACAGGTGCAGCTGCCCGAATTCCGGGGATACAGGTCGCCGCTAAGACCGGCACAGCCCAGACTGGCACCCATCACACAGACGACTGGTTCGTGGCGTTCGCTCCCGCTAACGACCCGCAGATAGTCGTGTCGGTCGTGTTACCCAACCAGGGGGACTTAGTGTCCGACCAGGGTGGAACTCTCGCTGCGCCTATAGCAAAGAGCCTCATCGAGGACTACCTCGCTACAGGGACCACCCAGGGCTCGTCGAGTGGGCCCGGCTCGGCGTCATCGACCACCACCCAGGCCGCGGGGTAGGTGTCGAGGTGACCGATTCGCCGACTGTGTTCAGCGACAGGTACGAGATCGTCAGCCACATCGCCAGGGGTGGCATGGCGCAGGTCTACCTAGCCCAGGATCTGCTTCTCGACCGTCCCGTTGCCCTCAAGGTGCTGTTCCCGGAACTGTCCGTCGACCAGTCCTTCGTAGAGCGATTCCGCCGTGAAGCCAAGGCGGCAGCGAACCTGACTCACCCGAACATCGTCTCTATCTACGACTGGGGTCAGGGCGCAGGGACCTATTTCATCGTCATGGAGTACGTGGACGGTCCGACGTTGTCCGCGATGATGCGCCAGTCAGGGCCTCCAGCCCCCGAGCAGGCCGCGACGATCGCCGCAAGCGTCGCTGCCGCTCTCGACTTCGCCCATCGAAGGGGGGTCATTCACCGCGACGTCAAACCGGGTAACGTCCTCATCGATTCGAGGGGTCAGGTTAAAGTCGCCGACTTCGGAATCGCCCGGGCGATAGGTACATCGGAGGATCTCACCCAGACCGGATCGGTTATGGGAACCGCAACCTACTTCTCGCCGGAGCAAGCGCAAGGGTTCCCGGTCGACGCCCGAAGCGACGTTTACTCCCTCGGCGTCGTGCTCTACGAGATGGTAGCCGGCAAGGTTCCTTTCGCTGGTGACAGCCCCGTGTCTATCGCCTACAAACATGTCAAGGAGGCGCCGGTACCACCCTCCCAGGTGAGGGCGTCGGTTCCCGCCCCTCTAGAGGCGATCGTGATGAAGGCTCTCGCCAAGAACCCTGCTGACAGATACCAGACGGCCGAGCAGATGCGTTCCGATCTGGTTCGCTATACGAGCGGGCAGAGGCCACTCGCTCCCGTCCTGGCGCCGACAGGCGTCCTGGCGGTCGGTGAAGTCGAGCCGACGAAAGTCCAGGCGCGGACGGTAACCGACCGCACTGACATGATCCCCGCGGCTGTCGCGGGTGGTTCAGAGCAGCGGAGCGGTCGACGCGTAGGCCTATACGGCGCTGTGGCTCTCCTGCTCGTTCTGCTCGCTGTCGGGGGCTATCTCGGCGCCCAGAAAGCTGGGCTGTTCGGACCGTCGATCAGGACGTTGGTGGTCCCCTCCGGCCTGGTAGGACAGCCCGCTTCTGCCGCGCAATCAAAGCTCACCGCCGACGGTTTTACCAATATCAAGACGTCCGACCAGCCTAGTTCGAACATCCCCCCCGGATCGGTGATCTCCACCAACCCGCCTCAAGGGACTTCCATGAAGGCGAACGCCAGCCTCGCTTTGCTCGTCAGCAGCGGGCCGCCCAAGGTCGCCGTACCCGACGTCGTAGGATCGTCGCAAAAGCAAGCCGACTCGGCTTTGAACAAAGCCGGCTTTGTCGCCGATAACGTCACGCAGTTCTCCAGCAGCGTCAACAAGGGCAACGTGATCTCCACCACCCCCGCTAGCGGCATATTGCTTACAAAGGGCTCGACGGTTCAGGTCCTAGTCTCCGGAGGCACCCAGAAGGTGCAGGTGCCCTCGCTCACCGACTACACGCCTGCCGTCGCCGGGGAGACTCTGGCCACCGCAGGCTTGACGCTCGGCAACCAGGTGAACGAGTCGTCCCAGACCGTCCCGGCGGGCGAGGTTACCCGGACGAGTCCACCGGCGGGTACGAGCGTTGCTACCGGTTCCGCAGTAACCCTCTACATCTCTACCGGCCCTCCCCAAGTGACAGTACCTGACGTGACCGGCGACACTCGCTCCCAAGCGAACAACACGCTGAATGCGAGCGGGTTGACGGCCACCTTCACGACGGTACCCGTCAGCGACCCCAGCAAGGACGGCGTGGTCCAGTCCGAGAGCCCGACCGCGGGCACTTCGGTAGCCACAGGGTCAGCCGTGACGGTGGCGATCGGCTCTTACAGCCCCGCTACCACGTCGACGACAGTTCCGTCATCGACGACGACCAGCACCACAGGCCCCGGTGGCCCGGGGACAGGCCCGGGTCAGGGCCCCGGGCAGAACAACTGAACGCTCATCGGCGCTCCGCCTTCAAACGCACATTCCTACCCAGTTTGCCACCATCTGATGCCCCTCACCGGTGAGGATCGACTCTGGGTGGAACTGAACCCCCTCGACTGCCAAGCGGCGATGGCGTAGCCCCATCACAGTGCCGTCCTCCGACGTGGCGGTCACCTCCAGGTCCGAAGGGATCGAAGCCGCCTCCACCACGAGGGAGTGGTAGCGAGTTGCGACGAACGGGTTCTGGATCGACTGGAAGAGACCTCTCCCGTCGTGGGTTACCTGGGACGTCTTTCCGTGCATGACTTGGTTTCTTACCACGCTTCCGCCATAGAGGGCACCTATGCACTGATGCCCGAGACACACTCCTAACACGGGAACGCGACCAGCGAAGAATTCGATCGCCTGCATGCTCACCCCGGCGTCTTCGGGCCTTCCCGGACCTGGTGACACGAGAACGCCGTCCGGTTGGAGATCAGCGGCCGCGGCAACGCTGACAGCGTCGTTACGGTATACCAGGGGTTGCGCACCGAGCTCACCGATGTACTGGACGAGGTTATACACGAATGAGTCGTAGTTGTCTATGACCAGCACCCGGACCATCCAGCCAAGGTAGCGTCCCAACGGCCGGGCCGGAAGCCCTACTATCAGGGAATGGCGAGGAAGACCAAGGACGCCCGACCAGGCCGCGTTACCCCTAAGGGAGGGCCGCCTAAGCGCAGAGTGGCAGCGATCACAGGGGCGGCTGAGACCGCCAGCGGTCGTTACACCGCTCCGATTCCGACCGAGTTCAAGGTCAGCCCTTGGTGGGTTCCGGCACTCATGATCGGGTTCTTCGGGATCGGCATCGTGGTAATCCTCCTGAACTACCTGAGCCTGCTGGGCGGACCGGCCAGCAACGTGTACCTTTTCGTCGGTCTCGGGCTGATCGTAGCCGGCTTCGTCACCTCGACCCGATGGCACTAGCCAAGGCGACGAAGCCGGGTTTCGACTAGACGGTTAGCCCAGGCGCTCGATGACGGTGGCGTTCGCCATGCCGCCACCTTCGCACATGGTCTGAAGGCCGTAACGCCCGCCGGTCCGTTCCAGCTCGTTGAGAAGCGTAGCCATGAGCTTCGTTCCCGACGCCCCGAGAGGATGGCCGAGGGCTATCGCCCCACCGTTCACGTTCACTTTGGACATGTCGGCGTGGTGCTCCTTGGCCCAGGCGAGGACAACCGGGGCGAACGCCTCGTTTATCTCCACGAGGTCGATGTCTTCCATGGTCAGCTTGGAACGTTCGAGCACTTTCTTGGTTGCAGGGATCGGTGCCGTGAGCATGATCTGAGGATCGTCGCCGGCGAGCGCGAACCCGTGGAAGCGCGCCCGGGGTGTAAGTCCGAGCTGCAAGGCTTTCTCCTCGCTCATGATGAGCACGGCGGAAGCCCCGTCGGTGATCTGCGAGGAGTTACCCGCCGTGATCTTGCCATCCTCCTTGAAGGCGGGCTTCAACTTCCCGAGGCTTTCTACGGTGCTGTCGGGCCGGATGCCCTCGTCTGCTTTCACCAGTTCGTCTGACTCGGTGACCTTGCCGGTCTCCTTGTCCTTGTGCTTGGAGACCACCGGGACTATCTCGTTGTCGAAGCGGCCTTCAGCGGTAGCCTGAGCTGCCTTGTGATGGCTGGATGCACTGAAAGCGTCAAGTTCCTCTCGGCTCAGGTTCCAGCGCTCCGCGATCATCTCGGCCCCGATCCCCTGAGAAACCAGACCCCCTTTAGGGGCGTAGCGCAAACCAACCCTCGGCCCGAACGGCATGCCCATACCCTGGCCTGCACTGCCGCCCATCGGGACGAGGCTCATTACCTCTACCCCGGCTGCGACCACGACGTCGTACTGGCCTGCCATCACCCCTTGTGCGGCGAAGTGAACAGCCTGCTGGGACGAGCCGCACTGGCGGTCCACGGAGGTACCTGGGACCGACTCGGGAAAGCCCGCGGCCAAAGCGGCGTTGCGGGCGACGTTGAATGCCTGAGCACCGGTCTGGCTCACACAACCCATGATGACGTCGTCGATCAGAGCTGGGTCCAGGTCGCTGCGAGCGACGAGGGTCTTCAAGACCTCCGCGGCCAGGTCGACTGAGTGCCACCCTGACAGCTTCCCGTGGCGCCGGCCACCTGCAGTGCGAACGGCGTCAACAATTACGGCGTTTGGCATAGCTACTCCCTAGGTTTGAGTTTTTGTCTAAGCCGAAGATACCGCCGCTATGCCGATGACCGACAGGCGGTCACATTTTTGTCAGGCTTACTTGTCGGGTTGGGGGGTAAAGCGGAGGTAGGGGCGGAGCTCCCTGAAGCCTTTGGGGAACTTCTCCTTGGCAGCCTCGTTGTCGATCGCAGGAGAGATGATCACGTCCTGACCTTCCTGCCAGTCAGCCGGAGTCGAAACCGAATATTTGGACGTCAGCTGCAGGGAGTCGATCACGCGCAGGATTTCCTGGAAGTTTCGCCCGGTGCTCTGAGGGTAGGTGATAGTGAGCTTCACCTTCTTGTCAGGTCCGATCACGAAGACCGAGCGAACAGTGACCGTATCCGAGGCGTTGGGATGGATCATCCCGTAAAGGCCCGCTACCTTCCGTTCAGGATCGGCGATTATCGGGAAGTCGACAGAAGTGCCCTGGGTGTCGTTGATATCGGGAACCCACTCGTTATGCGAGTCGACAGCATCCACGCTAACCGCGATCACCTTCGTGTTGCGGCGGGCGAAGTCGTCGGCCAGCTTCGCTACTGCCCCGAGCTCCGTCGTGCACACCGGCGTGAAATCCTTGGGATGGGAAAATAGGACCCCCCAGCTGTCCCCCAGCCACTCGTGGAATTTGATGGTCCCCTGCGTGGTGTCCGCAGTGAAATCCGGTGCCTCATCGCCTAGCTGCAACGCCATTCTGTGTGATCCTCCTGTTGAATAGTTCCTGCCGATCCGCGTGCTGCGTGTCCCGCGTCCAGAGCCAAAAGGCTGCTGGCACAGGAGCGCGCGAGGCGCCGAGCACGCGGACACAGGCTACCCCCTGTTGGAAGCCTAAGCCGATAAAGTTTGTCAACTTTCGCTCCAGGCAATTCCCTCTGTGCGAAGCCGCTCCAGACAGCTCAGCCGGATCTCGCTCGCGACTTTGAGGTGAACCCCCGGCTTGGTCGGGGCCGCCACTCGCAAAAGGACTCCTGTGGGGCTCGACGAGTCTTGGACTCCGGCGAACGACGGCTCACCGATGAAAGAGCCTGACCACTTCGGGTCGGCAGCGACGCTCCTCGCCGCGGCTTCCAAGACCTGACCCGCCCGAACCAGGTCAGTACCTACAGGGACAACTATGTCCACTAAGGCCCTACTATCGTTTTCAGTGTCATTTATGAGAGTTCTGATGTCGCCGTTCGGTACGTATATCACCCCGCCATCGGCCCCACGAAGACGCGTGACTCGCAGAGTGACCCCCTCGACGGTCCCTACCGTTGCCGTCGAACCAGTTCCCACAGTCACTCGGTCTCCGACACCGAACTGATCTTCGGCGAGCAACAGGGCCCCGGATAGGAAGTCCTTCACCAGGGTTTGAGCGCCAAAGCCCAAGGCGGCTCCGATCACCGTCGCCGTTGCTACGAAAGGAAGGAGGCTGATATTGAATTGGCCGAGGATGGTGAGTATCGCTACCAGCCATATGACCGCCCTGAGAATCTGAGCGAATGCTCCCGCCAGAGTCTTTACCCGCGCCTCGCTCCTACCCGTCGTATCGATCAGCGGCGAAACAAGGCGAAGCGACTGCACGATCCGTCTAGCAAGGCGACTTACAAGTCGGGCCAAGATCGCGGCCACTAGGACTATGACTACTATGCGAACCGGTGCGCTCAGGTAGATCTCCGCGCTGTGAGCGGTGGAGGAGTTGACTCCCAGATCGATAAGCAGTTGGTGGATCACTCCACGATCCGTTGCGGCAGACCCAGATGCTGCGGCTGCTCCGACAGACCTCATATTATAGACCATAATAGGGCATTATTAGTACTTTCATATACTAACGTGGCACAGGCCGGCTGGCAAAGCGCTCCGGCTACTAGTATGATCGAATCAGAGCCAGAGGGCTGCGTCTTTGACGCGCGTCGATCTCGCCCGGTAAAGCCGGCGACAGCGCAGCCGGGACCGAGGAGGCGATGAGTGAAACGTACATACCAACCGAACAACCGCAGAAGGGCCAAGCGTCACGGGTTTCGGCACAGGATGGCGACGCGAGCAGGGCGTGCCATTCTAAAAGCGAGAAGGCTGAAGGGCCGGGCTCGTCTGTCGGCCTGATTTGGAGGGTGGACCGGCGCGGCACTTTCGGCGATCTTCGTAGGGCGCGGCGTTACCGTAGCGGTACGTTGAGCATCTCTTGGCAGCCGGGCACGGCGGCTGAGCCTCCGCGCGTCGCCTACTCAATAAGCCGCAAAGTCGGGCCAGCCGTTACACGTAACCTGCTCAAGCGCCGGCTTCGGATGCTTGCGCGCCAAGTTTCCGGCGACCTGAAGCCAGGGGCCTACCTGGTTACGGTGACACCGGCCGCAGCGGACCTCCCTTATTCCGATTTGGAGAACCAGTGGCTGAGACTGACAACCTCGTTGCGCGAGTCGTGAGCCGACAAAGCCACGAGTACCTCGGGGCCCGCGACAACGACGGCAACTCCCCGAGAAGGATGGCCTTTCTAGCGCGCCGGGCGATCCTCGGTTTGATCGGTGCGTATCAGTTGGCGAGGCTCGGAAGGGTGTCACCCTGCAGGTTCACTCCTACCTGTTCTGAGTACGCGAAGGAGGCCATAGAACGCCACGGAGCCGGCCATGGCGTGATGCTCGCTCTCAAGCGGCTCGGCCGCTGCAGACCCGGCGGCCCCAGCGGCTACGACCCCATCCCGGAATGAGGAACTCCTGATGATAGACCTGGTGAGCCTGGTCCAGGCCACTACCACGACGACTGCCTCAAGCGGTTCTTCAAGCGGCGGGATCCTCGGGCCTATAGCTAAGCCCTTGGCGGAGGTGCTAGCAGCTATCTACTCGGTGATCCCTAACTACGGGATTGCCATCATAGGGCTGGGCATCGCGTGGATGCTGCTGATCTCACCTCTCACGCTCAAGAGCACCCGGTCGATGCTCGCCATGCAGAAGCTTCAGCCGCGGTTGAAGAAGCTTCAGGAGCAGCATAAGGGCGATCGCCAGGCGTTTGCACAAGCTCAGATGGAGCTCTTCAGGGAACACAAGGTAAGCCCGTTTGGGTCGTGCCTTCCGATGCTGCTCCCGATGCCCGTCTTCTTCGCTCTCTTCGAAGTGATCGACGGACTCAGCCATACATCCAAGGTGGTAGTGAACGGAGTGTCGACCGTCGTCGCCACTCCAAGGTTCCTCAACTCCGGCACCAAGATGTACAAGGCGATCCAGCATGCCGGTGGCCACATAGACGCCTTCGGGATGAACCTGGCCAAGGGCGCTCTCACGCACCACTCGAGCGTGCTCGCCGCATCGCCATACTGGATCTTGCTACTGGCTCTTGCCGTTACCTCTTACGTCCAGTCGGCGATGATGATGAGCCGGAACCAGTCCTCGCAGGCTAATCCGCAGATGAAGATGATGAAGTACTTGGCGCCGCTGTTCGCCTTGATATCAGTCAGGTTTCCGGCGGGCGTCGTCCTCTACTACACCGTCTCGAACATCGCCCGCATCGTACAGCAGGATCTGATGTACAGGTTCGATCCTAAGGTCAAGGCGCTTGTCGTGCGCGAAGTACAAGAAGTTGAGGACATCACCCGCAGTATCGACGAGCAGGATGCCGCAAAGCCGAGTTACACCCCTCCGAAATCCCTCAGGTCAGCTATGACGAACGGAGGACAATCAGCTCAGCCGAAGAAAAGTCGTTTCCGGGACCTCCTTGCGGCTGCTGCCGAACAGCAGGCGAACAAGACCCAGGCGAACAAGACCCAACATAACAAAAGCCAGCAGAGCAAAGCGCCGCCCGCAAAGGCTAAGGGTTCGACGACCTCCAAAGCCGCCACCAACCAAGGGGGGCCACCGCGACCCGCTAAGGCGCCGCCGAAACCCCCCGGCACTGGCCTGCCGGGCACCAGCGCCAAACCTTCGGCGGCTCCGTCGAAGGCCACAGCGCGAGCACAGCGAGCTCCTGCCGGCACTACGGCTAATCCTGGCGCGAAGCCAGCCAAGAGCGGACAGCCACCCCGCCAGGTCCGACCCCCGAAGGACCCAGCAGACCAACGACCAACTGACCGCTCGGTACCGACTGGTAGTCCAGCAGACGCTGACGCCCAGGTGAAGGCGAATGCCCCATCGGCTCGACGCGAGCGGAAGAGCCCGGCGAGCCCTGATCCCCGGAAGGAACAGCAATAGCATTGGAGTGGGTAGAGACCGTTGGTCGGTCGATTCAAGAGGCCAAAGAAGCCGCCCTCGATGAGCTCGGAGTCGACGCTTCAGAAGCCGAGTTCGAGATCATCGCTGATGCCCAAGTTGGACTATTCGGCCGGATCCGAAGCGAAGCACGTGTACGCGCACGGGTAAAGCCCCGAACCCCGCGAACCAAAGAGGACCGCCGTGATCGGCGCCGGCGCTCTGCTGCCAAGCAATCACCAAGTGAACCTCCGTCGACAAGTGAGACTCGTGAAGCTCCTGAGCCTTCACCAACTACAGGGTCAGAGCCGAATTTCGAAAGCGCCATTGCTGCAAACCCTTCACGACACGCCAAGCAGAACCCGTCACTAGACAGGACACCGCGCGCCATCACACCTCCCGTCTCCAACGACACTGTCTCCAAAGACACCGAGCCGCAGCTCCCAGCTGAAACGATTTCTACGAAAGGACCCGAAGTGGAAGTAGACCTGGAGCACCAAGGCGAAGTCGCCGTAGAGTTTCTATCAGGCCTTCTCGAGCAGTTCGGCCTGGAAGCCAGCGTCTCGTCTCGGCGACCTAGCGACGACACGGTCGAAATCGGCATTGACGGTCAGGACCTTGGAATCCTCATCGGGCCTAAGGGAGCAACGCTCCTGGCACTGCAGACGCTGACCAGAACTGCCGTCTTCAACCAGACCGACGGGTCGAACGGACATATCTACGTCGACGTAGCTGGATACCGAGCGAAGAGAGCTGAGGCCCTCGCTCGTTTCGCCGCCCAAGTCGCCCAGCAGGTCAGGCAATCCGGCAAGAAGGTGGTTCTTGAGGCCATGCCGTCACCAGACCGTAAGGTACTCCACGACGCTATCGCAGCGATAGACGGCGTCCACACGGTCTCAGATGGAGAGGAACCGAATCGCCGGGTCGTGGTCGTACCTGACTGAGTCGAAGGGCGCATCTGCTGCTTCCCTGGAACCAGTACTCGGCGTACTGGAGGAGGCCAAACAACTTGGCTTTCTCGGCCCAGGACCCGTATATCAGCATGTCGAGCGCTCTCTCCCGTTTCTCGACCTCTTTCCTCGGAGCTGCTCTCACGCCCTTGACCTTGGGAGTGGAGGCGGGGTTCCCGGCATAATCCTCGCAGCTGTCACTCCACACCTCTCTTGGCATCTGCTCGAGGGGGGGAGTACGAGATCAGCCTTTCTTGAACGAAGCGTCAAGCGCCTCAACTTATCTCAGCGGGTGGTCGTGGTCGGAGATCGGGCAGAGGTAGCAGCCCGCTCCGCCCTCCGCGGAAGTTTCGACGTAGTTACATCCCGAAGCTTTGGTGCCCCTGGGGTTACTGCCGAGTGCGCAGCGCCCTTCCTACGTCTTGGCGGTCACCTGATCGTTGCCGAGCCACCTGCTGGTAACCCACTCAGATGGCCCGAATTGGGCCTAGCGGAATTGGGGCTGTCCCCCGGTCCGGCAGTGCGGACACCCTATGCTTTGCAGGTCTTACACCAGGTAAGTCAGTGCCCAGCACGTTACCCCCGTAGAAACGGGATACCAGCAAAGCGCCCGCTCTTTTGAATTAGCAAGCGAACCACTTGGACCGCGATTCCTGGCTGGACCTGCGAGTCAACCTTCGAGTGTTTCACGTGAAACATTCGAGGCACAGCGGAACACTCGGAGGGAGGCGGAACCCCCGGAGACCCAGACCGACATTCCTTGACTGCAACTGTGGGATCCCCCTGCAAAACTATCCAACCGGTCCCATCCCAGCTCGCTCTCCTCGACCATTGCTCACGCATGCTATGCATATCCCTCAGACTCGGCAGACTGCGACCGCGGTCGAAGTCGTGACCCCCTGATACCCCGAGCCGGGAATCTTGGAACTCAAGTCCCCTACACTGAGCGACAGCCTTATCATCGGTACCGCTTTGCACAACGACCGCTGCGGGCTCCGGGCAGAACTCGCCAACCTAGAATCGCCACCTAGCACGACCAGCCCCACCAACACCAGACCCTGGGAGAGCTCACGCCCTACACCAGACCCCAAGCGCTCGTTGTGCGGAAAGAACTTCCCGCTTCAAACGCGTCGCCCCAAAGACCTAGTCCACTTCTTCGTCCGTTACTAGACCGAGAGCCAGCCCACCCAGACCGGGGCTTCAGCCTGCAGCACGGGCAAGACTCCACGAACCTGACAACCACCAAGCCCAGAGGGCAGACAGGTCATCATTTTGCCCAGCTCGACATCCGGCCGCTGAGTCAAGAAGGCGAGTCGCCAGGCACCCCCGCTCAACCCGCGCCGCGGCCAAATACCCGGCACAGCAATCCTTCTAACAGCTACCCTCCGCCGTCTCGACTGTCCACGATGTCTTGGGACATCGCACTCATCACAAATGGGGGCGCGGAAGCAAGCCCCCTTCTAGGGTGGGCTCTCTCTCGCCAGCCGGAGGTGTGTAGCACCTCCAACACCCACCGATTACGTGGCTACTGAACTACTCGAATTCGGTGTCGCCATCGCCCAACTGAGGGAAGTGTGAGTATCCTGGCGGGTGCGCGCTGACCTGATCCACAGGAACGCGAGTGGACAACATAATGACTAACTCCCTGGCGGTGGCTGCCCACCGGGGTCACGTACGGCACTGACCACTTGCATCGCTCTTCGGCAATCACGTCTCGCGATCGAGAAGTAGTCCAGAGGCAAGACGCGAATAGACGCCAGTTCACCGCTGAGGTCAGCCGATCCGAGGTACGAACCCGACTGTACTAGAAGCTCCTACATGGGAGAATCGCGATGGCCAACCAGCCTCTGCCAGCCCTCCATCCGCCGGCAAGGTCTGCCATTGGAATCACAAGACACTTCAGCTGACGCCCGTACCGCCAGCGGAGACAACTCGCCTCCTAAACGGTAACTTGCACCTCTCCGATAGTCACCAGCGAATCCTTCGGTAGGGCGGCCACTGCCTCAACCAGGTAGGCCAGATCACTACTTTAGAAGACCACGGTGCTGCCGCTAAGGAGAACTTCGCTGGTGATGGTCGGTGACGACCAATGCACCTCGCACGGCCACCCCTCCGATCCCACATACGAGGATGACCTTCCGACGGATCCTCCGAGTCATGGACGAGGGACCAAAGCTGCTGGCAGTCCTGGTGATCATGGTCCTCCTCCCGCACCGTGGGCCCGGACCACGCGATCAAGACCCCTATCCTGACGCCGAAACCGCCCGGGAACGCTAGCGCGCTCAGGTTGGTGTCGCGCCAACCAATGTGGCGCAACGAGAGCGGACCGGATTCGGATAACTTCCAACTCAGGCAGTGGCGTCGACTATGAGAGCACTCGCCCACGTGCTCACTTACCCCGCTTGGAACTTCGACTCCCACGGGCCCGTCAAGCGGCACATCAGCCGCCTCGGCAGCGGCCATCCTACCGGGACAACACTTCACCTCGCCCGCCAAACTCAGCACCAAGTTCAAGCAGTAGTTCGCCTAGACGAGGCCCTGAGTGTGTCGAACGACGCCAGCTGCTCAGCCATTTCGCAGCGACGCTGACCGTGCAAGGCCTCGAAGAAGACGGTGTATCCGGCCAAGTAAACTCATGTCGTACCCGAAGTCTGGCGTCCGGTGTTGGTGGCACTGGCGAAGGCCCGGTCACCCAGGTTGCTGCAAACGGAGTTCTCAAAGTTACGCCGTATGTGGCGCCTGTGGTCGCCGTCGTGCTTCGTGTCCTATGTCGGTGGCAGTCCGCTCGAAGTGGTTCGCTGTTCCGTCGAGAGTCCGAACTTGGCCATGTAGCCCGATGGCACATCGTTACCGTCTGCGTCCCGATCCGCTCCAGGTGTCGATGCTGGCCCGGCATTGCGCAGACTGACGTTCCCTGTGGAATTTTGCCTTGAACCAGGCAACGTGTCATCGAGCCGCTCGGTGGCCGACCCCTTCGGGCGCGGCGAGGACGTCCCAATTGGCGGACACCCGCCGAGTTCGTGGCAGCGGAAGGCTCATCGTCGGTCCACCGGCAGGGGTATGGGGCTTCGACCAGGTACTGTGAAAGCGGAGCGCCCGAGCCGAAGGTGAGCGGCGGTCCAGGTTGGGAATGGCGGCCACGGTCACGCCGTCGACCGGCGAGCACTTGCCCTCCCCGGTTTAGGTGCGGGGGAGGCGCAACGCTCGGCCGGCCTGGTCCGCCGGTTCGATCTGATGTCCGTCGGGAATCTTGCGGTCAAGAACATGGTCGGATCCGCTAAGGGCACCCTCAAAGCGCCCGGCTTCGGTGTCGTCCACAAACACAGCTTGAGCCAGGCGATTCACGCCCGGTCGTGGTCGACGTTCCTCCGTCGACTTCAAGACAAGCGGCTACTTGTGATGTCGTGTAGCGGCCGTGAATCCCACTCACGCGTTGCGCCGTTGCGCTGACTGCGGCCACACCATCCCGGAAAACCGCGAGAGCCAAGCGGTGTTCGAGTGCCAAGCCTGCGGACATCAAGCGATCGCGGATATGAGCGCAGCCATCAGTATTCTGGCGTGGGGCTGGTGGTCACAGCGCGTGGGGGGACATCCCCGAGGTAGCGGACCCGACGAAGCGCGAACCCGACCAGTCGCCACATGCAGAGCCTAGAATGCCGCAGCCTCAGCCCTAGCAGCGAGGTCAGCTTGCAGCCATGACTACCTTCGCCCCTAGGTACCACACCTGGGTCTGCAGGTGCGGGCGTTACCGGACCCGGACAATTTTGTGCTGCTCGGCACCAACAGTTACGCGGGCGACCCGCCAGCGACGGGCTGCGTTCCAGGCGCTTCGGGGGACTTGGAGGTCGTGCGGCTCGGTTTCGAGGGGCGCCCAACAGCCAGGTACCCCACTACACAAGTCCTATGTACCACAGTGTCTCGACCAGGCAGATCACCTAGAGGCTGCGGCCATGATGGCTCTGTGGGACTGTCGAGACCCGGGAACCTAGGCGACTGAGGGACTCACCCGAAGCCGCTCTTGGCTTGCGAATTGGCGTCGTGGAACTCCAAAGGGTCGTCCACACAGGCCATCTTGAGCTGTGAGTTGCCGCTACCGGCCTGGTCTCCGCTGCTCCCCAAGACGGGACGATTTCGAACTGAGCCTACCTCGAACTGGCATCGACAACGGGCCGATCCAGTACAACCCGCCGCCACAAACCCGCTCGTGTGGATACCGAAGTGTGACCGGACATGAAGGTGCACCTAGTCCGCTAGGTTGATTTAGCACGCTCAAGTAGCGCTAACCTGCCCTCTTAAGAGCTCCTGGTCAGTTACATGCTCTCCTTACGATCCGAGTGACGACGTCGGCAAACAGGGACCTACGAGCTCCAGGTTGGTAGTCCTGCAGCCCAACCCCTCGCAGCCAGACCCCTCCCATCACCCGATTCGCAGAGTGGTTACGAGACTTCCATTTGCTGATGGCCTGCGGCCAAGTACAGATCCGTTGGCCGTCGAAGTCGAAGCGCCGGAGTTGGGGCACCAACATTACAGCGAGGTCAAGCCAATCGGCATGCTGTCATAGACACAGCGCCTATGGCCGTCCTCTCGCTGGACGAGCGATGAGTGGTCTATTAGGGGTCAGACCCTGAGGAGGTTCGACAGCAGCGTACGGTCGACTGTTCGCAACGCTGACGCTCTGCGTCCAGCTATGGGACCTGTGTTGCGCTGGCAACCGAGATGCTCCGTTCATAGGTCAGGCACGCGTACCGAATGGGGGTAGCGCCGATCACCCAAGGGGCCGTTAGCCGAGTGCTTCTACTTAGTTGATATCTGCATTCCCCTGGCTTTTGGAGCTGAGCTGGCCGGAGAGAGGATGCTCTCCGGATTACTCCGTGCAGCACGACGAAGGCGCCGCAACGTATGCTCAGGCGCCGTCGCAGCCTCTCTTGCCCAGGTCTCGATAGCTGTTAGGTTGGCACCCGGCTTTCGCACCATCATTTCCCATACGCTTGCGACTGAACTTCTAGAGGCAGGGTGGATCGGAACGGGACTTTCGCTTAGCACGCGTCGTAGGACGGTGGCTAGAGGAGTATTCGGCGAGCAGTGTCGGCCGGCAGGTAGTTATCGAAAACTTCTCCGTAGTCTTCCGGGCTGAGACGACTGGCATAACACAAGTCCGATTGTGGGTCTCTAGTGCCTCGGTACAGGTCACTGCTTTCCACAGTCTTAGGCTCCTTGGTAGTTCTCTGGCTGGCGGTGGAGCTTGCTGTGGCCAAGACCCAACCATGGCTTCAACGCCTGAATCTCCGTCACCCCACAGGTTTGCCGGCGGGAGGTGGACCAGCTTCGGAGCGGCTGCGGCCTTCTCGTCCCTCCTATGGCGCCAGCCAGTATGTCTAGGCATCCTCTGACAAGTCCCAGGTCCATGTGGGGTCCATGTCAGGGATCCAACCACGTACGGCCCTAATCACCTAAGTCAATCTCTGGCAGGAGTAGAGTTCGAGTGACGAGGATCCCCTCCCGCAACTGCCTGCCGTCTTCAAGCGGAGCGTATGACACGATCGAACCCACCCCACCCCTGCCCCCCTTACCAGTCCCGGGAGGCTCCCTGAGAATGTTTCACGTGAAACAGCAGGCTCTTGATTTCTCTGCACCTAGGACTAAGGATGGAGAACATGACTCAGCCCGATAATAGCGACAGGCGGGCTCGTTCGATCTTTGACAGACTGAGGTCATCTGCATCCTCAGGACTCCGGGCGCCGGCAGAGTCAGCTGACCACGCCGACATGACCAAAGACCCCCGGTACGCAAAGGCTGACGACCAACTTGATATTTCAGCGGCGCCGCCACCGGCAGACCCAACTTCGACCGCGGCTGGGGATCAGCAGTATGGGAGCCCTCCCAATCCTGTTCATGAAGTCGGCGAGCAAGATTCCGCCCCATATTCTGATCCATCTCTGACAATACACGAGCCCTCTCGAATACCGTGCCATGCAGCTGAGCTGCCCTTCCGAGACCGGTCGGTTCGAGATGAGCGTTCTGGTCCTGATGAGCCGCTTGTTACAGCTCCACCCGATCTGACGCTCCTGGTGGCTTCACTCGACACTCAGTCATCTGAGGTTCCAGAGATCTCCGAGAACAGCACCAGCAGTCTTGACGACTACGGCAGGCCTCTACATCCATCAAGTCTTGCTCATAAGCTGCCGAGGCGTATAGCAATCGCCAACCAGAAGGGCGGTGTAGGCAAGACGACCACTACGGTCAATATCGGTGCCTCACTGGCCGAGTTAGGCTATAGGGTTCTGGTAGTCGACCTTGACCCGCAAGGTAATGCCACTACTGGCCTCGGAGTTAATGCACGGAGTCTCGAGTCATCGATTTACGACGTCCTCCTTCACGACGTTCCGACTGATGACGTCATCGAACCCACTTCGATGCGAAACCTCTTCGTAGTACCTGCCACTATCGATCTCGCTGGAGCTGAGATCGAGTTGGTCCCAGTCTTCAGTCGCGAACTTCGACTCAGACGCGCTATCGATGCCGTCGCAGACGACTTTGACTTCGTTCTAATTGACTGTCCTCCGTCACTAGGTCTCCTAACGGTCAATGCGATGGCGGCTGCTGGCGAAGTACTCGTTCCCATCCAGTGCGAGTACTACGCCTTAGAGGGGCTCGGACAGCTGCTTCGCAACGTGAACCTCGTTAAGGCAAATCTCAACGCCAACTTAGATGTAAGCGTCATCGTGCTCACCATGTATGACGCTCGCACGAAGCTCGCTGAGCAGGTGGCTGCAGAGGTTCGGGAGCACTTCGGGAATCGGGTATGCCGTAGTGTGATACCGAGGACCGTGAGACTTTCAGAGGCTCCATCGTTCGGGCGGCCGATCACTACGTTCGACCCTTCGTCCAGAGGAGCTATTGCTTACAGGGAACTAGCTAAGGAGGTGAGTGGTGGCGCGAAGAAGTGGGTTGGGTAGAGGACTTGGCGCTCTTATACCCACAGAGGTTGCAAGCGAGCAGGCATCAACGTTGCTCGAGATTCCGGTCAACTCCATTGAAGCAAACGAACACCAGCCACGGACTAGCTTCGACGAGGAAGCTCTCGTATCCTTGGCAGCTTCTATACGGGAGGTTGGAGTACTCCAGCCGATCCTGGTCAGGGATCTAGGGGATGGGCGGTACCAGCTGATTGCAGGTGAGCGACGCTGGCGAGCAGCGAAGCGAGTCGGGCTTCCCTCTATTCCCGTGATAGTCAGGACCGCCACTGAGTCTGAACGCCTTGAGCATGCTCTAATCGAAAACCTACACCGTCAGGATCTCAACCCGATGGAGGAGGCGTCCGCATATCAACAGTTGATCGAGGAATTTGGCCTGACCCACGAGAAGCTCTCGTCGCGTGTCGGTAAGAGCAGAGCGGCGATCACCAACGCCCTGCGCCTATTCCAGTTGCCCCCGTCCGTCCAAGATCTCCTGCGGAGCGGCCAGATCAACTCAGGACACGCCCGAGCGCTGCTGTCTACGCCAGATCGCTCATTCCAAGAGGCCCTCTCCAAGCGGATTGTGTCAGATGGAATGTCAGTTCGTGCAGTAGAGGAGGCTGTAAAGGCTCGAAACAGTAGCGGCACCACTGATCGACGGCCTCATAGCCCTGGAGGCAACCCACCGCCAGCCGCGATACTCGAACTGGAGGAACTACTTTCTAATCGGTTGTCGACCTCGGTGAAAGTCACATTGGGAGCAAAAAGAGGCCGCGTGACCATCGACTTTGCGTCTCTTGAAGACCTCGAACGCATCTACCGCACGATGACCGATCCAGGCATTTAGTTCAGATCCCGCCTAGAACCGCCCCGACCCCTCAAGAATTACTTAAGGGTCTGTCGGGTGAACCTAACTCCACAGGATGTGATTAACCTTGTGGATAAGTTCTGGTGGGGGCTGCGCCGTCCTCTCAGGACGAAGCGAAAGGTCAGGCGGCCTCTGATCGCGCGCTTTATAGGTGAGGGGCTAACTCATCGAGGATCTTGGCCTTGGGCCTGGCACCCACGATCCGCACTTGGGGCACGCCATCCTTGAAGAGAATCATCGTCGGGATGCTCATCACATCAAAGCGTCGTGCGACCTCTTGGTTGTCATCGACATTTACCTTTGCTAGCTTCAGACTCCCGGCCTTCTCGCTGACGATCTCGTCTAGTATCGGAGCTACCATCTTGCATGGTCCGCACCATTCGGCCCAGAAATCCACCAGTACCGGCGCCTCGGACGACTTGATCTCCTCATCGAAGGTTTGGTCGGTTAGCTTCAAGGCTGGATCTGCCACTTATATCGCCTTCTTTCGTCTACCCGAGGATCTCTCGAGGTAACGTCTATCTCAACACTGTGGCAAGCGAAGCCATTCCAGACGGCGCAGCCGCTCAAGAAAGCTGGACCGACGGCCTACAGGCTTTCCAGCCATCTCTCGGCGTCGATAGCAGCCATACACCCGCTACCTGCAGCCGTGATCGCCTGGCGGTACTGGTCGTCTTGGACGTCACCGGCAGCAAATACGCCGGGCACGTTGGTGGTGGTGGAGCCGGGCAGCGTCTTTAGATAGCCGTTGGCGTCCATATCCAGTTGACCCTCGAAGATGGCCGTGTTGGGAACATGGCCGATTGCTACGAAGACTCCAGTCACTGGAAGAGACTGCTCCTCCCCGGTGATCACGTTGCGAAGCTGTAAGCCTTCTACTTTCGACTCCCCGACGATGTCGGTGACGACGCTGTCCCAGACAAAGCGGATCTTAGGATTCTTGAAGGCGCGGTCCTGCATGATCTTGCTAGCTCGAAGCTCTTTACGCCGGTGTACGACCGTCACCGTCTCCGCGAACTTGGTAAGGAACGTAGCCTCCTCCAAGGCCGAGTCCCCGCCTCCTATGACGGCTATGTGCTGACCTCGGAAGAAGAACCCGTCACAAGTCGCGCACGTCGACAACCCCCGGCTTATGAGCCGGTCCTCAGCCGGAAGGCCAAGCATGAGACTGCGAGCCCCTGTGGCGACGATGACAGCGCGCGCCCTGTGCTCGACGGTCTCACCGGAAGAAGGATCCTGAGCCCAGACTCGCAGCGGCTGAGCCGAGAAGTCGACCCGCTCTACTTTCGTAGTGAGGAATTCGGCTCCGAAACGAGCCGCCTGACCTCTCATGTTGGCCATCAACTCCGGGCCGGCGAGCCCATCCACGAAGCCGGGGAAGTTCTCTATATCAGTGGTGAGCATCAACTGCCCGCCTGGCTGGTCGCTAGTGGACGACGGCTGGCCTTCCAACACGAGCGGCGAAAGGTTCGCCCTGGCTGTGTAGATAGCTGCTGTAAGCCCGGCCGGGCCTGATCCGACGATAAGAACGTCTCGTTCAGCAGCGTGTTCGATACTCGACAACGTGGAACCTCCTCGAGTTCACTAAGACCGGCCCCGCGGGCGTCTTCTAGACCATGCCAACGCGCCAGCCGCTAGAAATATTGCAGAGGCAGCAGCGTCCACAGTCCAGACCCGACGTGAAAGCGGATGGTAGGGGAGATACACGTCTCCGAGACGGACTAGCGCTATGACCACCAGCAAGAAGCTCACGACCCCGAGGGCACCTACGACGACACCGTAGACGAAACCTCGAGCCACGAGCGTCACAGGGACCGTCGTCTTGTCACGAACGGTCCCGACTACGGACTCGATGCGGTGGGCTACCTGGTCGGGCCAATCGTGGGCGGGTGCCGCCTGGCGAGGACTACCGGAAGTGGTCATGGCTCCCCAGCCTAACCACCGAGCTTGCGCCCCTCTAGAACACTCTCAGCTTCGAGATGTCGACGCGGTCGGAAGGGCCTAGGTTGGTGATCAGGAACAGTATGTAACGACCGTGGCCTCCTCTCAGGGAAAAGGTATGGCTTCCGTCGATAGCGCTCGCTGAGTCCAAGGGCAGACCCCAGTTCGAAACCGGGCTGCCGCTGGGAATGGCGCGTTCAGACACGTAGACCGCCCCCGACCACCCTACGGTCGGCGAAGAAACCTCAAGGCGTTGAACGTTCGACGACGACCCGAGATCAAGCAGAAGGCCTATGCCGCTGTAGAGCCCGCCGAAGTTCGGGGTTGCGTATAGATCTGTCGACCATGAGGACGACGAGGCGTAGTCGATCGTGTTCCCAGCCTCCTGCGGGTTATCCGCTTGACGACCGGGCACCACCATGTACACCGAAGCCTGCTGGACCGAAAGTTGGCCGACGGTCGAGGGCGGGGAGATCGAGCCCGCTTTGGGCGTAGACGTCGAAGAAGGTGACAAGACCGACGTCGCAGTGCCGGTCGACAACAGCCTTGCCGCCAGGAACCCACCGGCTGCGAGCAAAACCAAGACGAGGATCCCGATCCGCCGTTCACGCCGCTGCAGGCCGGTCCGCCTCGGCTGCGCAAGCGGTATCTCCATGGTGATCTGCGAACCACCTCGCCCTCCTTCACCCAGGGTCGCATCCGGACCGGTCGAATAGACGGCCGTTGGCATAGAAGATGTCCGGTCGAAGGGCAGGGCACTGTCGGCCGACGGTACGAACTGGACCGTCGGCTCGACCCGCGAAGTCGCTGGCTCCTGTATCAACCTGGGGTTCTCGATGTCAGGCGGGGGAGGCGGCGGCGCTGCTAGAGGAGTCATGACAATTCTGGAGCGCGGGTTTTCCGACGGCCGACCTAACGCGGCGTCAGATGGCCTCGCTGACATCTGGGATGTCCTCGCCAAGTCTGCACGATCGAGTTGGAGCTGGGTCTCTACGGCAGGGCGCGCCGGTCGACTGCGATGGCGGTCCTTGCTGATCTCCTCGAGCCTGTGCACGAGATCCGCTGCCGACTGGGTACGCCTGTCAGGGCGCTTCGCCAGAAGCTCCACCACGAGTCGGTCGACTGAACCTGGGATAGACCTCACCGTCGACGACGGACGAGGGATCCTCTCGTTGAGGTGAGCCATCGCCGTCGCCATATCACTCGACGCGCTGTAGGGAGGCGCTCCGACCAGCATCTCGTAGAGGACCACCCCAAGCGAGTACAGATCCGTCCTGCCATCGACATGGTCGCCTCTGACCTGCTCCGGGCTCACGTACTTTGGCGTCCCAAGGACAATCCCGGTGCGGGTCAGGTCCACGCCAGACGCGTGACCAGCCTTGGCAATTCCGAAGTCGGTGACCTTCACCTCCATGTCGCCACGGTCGTTGCGAACCAGAAGTATGTTGGCGGGCTTGACGTCGCGGTGGATGACGCCCGCCTGGTGCGCATAGCCGAGCGCCTCGGCAACTTGACGAGCCACGTCAAGCGCCTCGGGGACCGTCAAGCGACCTCGTCCGTCGAGAACCTCCCGTAGGTTCTTCCCGCGCACGAGTTCCATCACGATGTATGCGCTGTCGCGTTCGCGTCCCGTGTCGAATGTCGCGACGATACCGGGGTGCATGAGACGCGCGGCCGCCACCGCTTCCCGACGGAACCTCTCGAGGAGGACTGTGTCTCCCGCAAGATGACGATGCAGCACTTTGATCGCCACCCGCCGACCTAGCCTCTCGTCTTCCGCCTCCCACACCTCCGCCATACCACCGCGTGCTATGGGAGACACCAGCCGATACCTAGCTGACAGCAGGTCACCGGCTCGGGAGAGCAGGGTTTCGTCGGTCTCGGCCACTTCTACTGAAGCGTACTCCTCGGTCGACGCCCGGCAGGGTCGACCTTGTGGCCAGTTCTGCTAGACGCCCTCCTGGGGCAACCACGCCACGCCGATAGCTCCTCTGCCGGCGTGGCTTCCCACCACAGGGCCGACCTCCCCGAAGAGGATGTCGCCGTCCGGCACGTCGACGTTGTTGAGCATCCCGACGAACTCGTCGCGGTCGGCGGCGTCAGCTGAGAACACCGCCAGGCGCCGCAGAGGCCCTGCTAGACGCACCTTGTCAGCTAGGTAGCGCAACGACCGTGCCC
This sequence comes from Actinomycetes bacterium, assembly GCA_021808665.1. The sequence continues at coordinate 34,591 of JAKBBA010000022.1, read as the reverse complement.
TTGTTCGCTGCTTGGATTCCTCTTCGACCACGCCGTCACGAACTTCGATAACCGGCTTGATAGCCAGCATCGAACCCAGAGCCGCCCGAGCACCGCCGATACGCCCACCCTTCTTCAGGTTCTCCAGGGTGTCGATGGCTCCGTAGAGCTTCAACGACCTAGAAGCCGCGACAGCACAGTCCTCGACTTCGTCGAGCGTGGCGCCAGAAGCCGCAACGCGGGCGGCCTCCGTAGCTACTAAACCTATGCCCAAGGTCACTGTCATAGAGTCGACCACCCGGATCGGAACGCGACTGGCTAGCTCGGCCGCCCCCTGGCGTGCCGACTCTATCGTCGCTGACATTTTCGACGACAGGTTTATACAGACGATGCCAGCCGCCCCTTCGTCTGCGATCTCTTCGAAGACACGTTGGAATTGGCCGGGCGACGGGGCAGCCGTGCTGGGCAGGACGTCCGAGGTAGAACAGCGGTACCAGAAGTCCTTGGTAGACAGCCCTTGGCGGTCGACAAACTCCTCGTCTCCGAAGCGGATCCTCAGGGGTACCATCGCAATCCGCCACTCTTCGAGGGTCTCGTCAAGGAGATCGCAGGCACTGTCAGTCACTATCCGGATACCTGTCAAAATTGCTTCTTCTCCTCGTGCGATCGCCGAATCTGCGGTTTCAGCTTCGACCCGGCCACGTTCGAGTTGGTGACATCGCTATTCGAAGTCGACCGGGGTCTGCGGCGGCACGCGAACCGCGGGCTCGGACGGCTCGGGGTCTACGGGATCGTGATCGACGTCGTCGAAGGGGGAGGGAACAAGCCCTCCGCGACGCCGACCTCGTCTGAGATCACGGCCCCACCACACTGCTAGGGACAGTGCAGCTAGGACAGCCAGGACGATAGCCACACCCGACACCGCTGTGCTTCGAACGGTGTCGTGGTCGCTGGCCAAGAGCAGAGTTCCATCCGGTGTGTAAAGGTCCACTTCGAGGGGGAAGACCCCTGAAGACCTCGCCTCTACGGGAACGTTGACCGTCGTGTTCTGCTTAGTCAGAGCAAAAATGCAGACCTCCTCGGTGGGTGTTGGCACCCTGCAGGAGCCTCCGGCCGGCCTAAAGACCGGGAACAGCAGCCTCTGGCTGACCAATTTCACTTCGACGCGCGCCTGGAGAGATCCCGCTACTAGCACGGTTATGGGAATCTGCCCATTCGTCGAGGTCAACGTGATCGCCGTAGCCGGTGGAAGGGCGAAGCTGTCGGATGCCTTCGCTAGTTCCCTGTTTAGCGACTGCAGTATCTCAGAGCGAATCGCAGGCGTCAGCGAAGCCGACTCAGCGGCGAGGAGCTCATCGGGCAGGCCTCTCAACGCCGAGGAAGATCCCCCCAAAAGGGAGGTCACCCCTTCCAGCTTTTGGCGTCCTTCGAGAATGGTCGGTGCGGCAGCGGCAAGCGCCTGCAGCGACGAACCCTCAGGTGGGATTCGAGATGACAAGTCCAATGTCACAGGCGCAGTGGGGACATGGGAGAAAAGGGCTGGCGGTGAGACCGGGTCGGCTAGGGGATTCCCGGCGAGGCCAGCGATGAGCGTCTTTAGAAGTTGAGGTGAAGCACGCCACCCGGCTGGTGGCACCAGGGCCACGCCGCGCCTCAACCCGGGAGCTTCGGTTTCTATCATCGCCAGTTCGGTCACTATCCTGTTGGCTGCTGTCACTGCGGGCTGGTTAGAAGCAAACACTGCCGATAGCCCGGCGTCAGCGCCAAACGCTGTGAAGCTCTTGTTTCCATATGACAGCGAAATCGGTCTCGCAAAAGTGGTCTGGGTGTCCGCGGCCGGTAATGGGCTGAGTGAAGCTTCAGGGACGATGACGTTCGTGGTGCCTTGCTGCGTCAGGGCGTCAAGAGCAGAGGTTCCTACGCTTGCAGTTAAAACCCAAGTGGAAGTGGAGGGCGTGACGCCGACAGTCGACTTGAACAAGGACTTCGCTGCACTGACTTGCGCCCCGACCTCGCCGCCTAGGCCTACAGCCTCCAGGTCGGTGATGGCCGAGGGATCGTAGGTAGAAGCCAAGATGGTCAACGAACCGCTCTTCACACCAGCAGCCAGGTTGGAAAGCGTGGACTCATCTAGCTTCGAGCCCCCGGCCGCTCCCCGGGCTAGGCCTTGAAGCGTCCTCGGGTCGGCCAGCAACCCGACCGGCACGGAGTGCGGCCCGTCCAGTAGCGCCGAGATCTCGTTGAGACGCTGCGACTCCGAAATGCTCGGCGGAGCTCCTGGTAGGGCACCGCTCGCAAGTGAAGCCACGAAAGGCACAACGAGGGCCACAGCAAGCGGTTGGTACCCCGAGGACACCGAACCTGGGCCGCTGGCATATTCGAGAAAGAGGGTCTGGGGCGCGCTCAGGGGGACAGAGGCAGCGCTGAAGAGCTGCACCTGCACCGGAAACACGCCTGTCTCGCCGAGATACAGCGTCGGCAGAACCGACCCTTGTACCGGAGCGTTCACTGGCAAAGGCAGCTCCACGCCCCCGGCTTGGTCGACTGACAGGGCTGAAACGTCCACTACCTGCTGATAGAAGTACCCACCGACTTTTCCGCTCGCAGCCTGGTCGAACGCAGTCCGGGTTATCAGACGGTCGAAGACCGTCACCTGCAGCCTGTCACCGGAGCCTGTAGGCAAGCCGAGGCGTAGGTCAAAGGTCCCACGCCCTTCGATCCACGGGGTCTGTGACAACACCTGGGTAGTCGATACGGCGTTACCGGCTTCGCTCGAAACGGCGGCCCCTGACGCTACTGAGGCGGTGGAGGGAGACCTCGGCCCAGCAGCGTAGGCAGTCTGGCTTGTCCCGGCAAAGCATGCGACGACCACGGTCAGCAAGGCTGCGGACACAAGCCCTGCCCATAAGGGCAACATCGACGAGAACAACCTGCGCATAACCCGACTCATCGAAGGCGCAAAGCCAGTGTCGAGAGGTTCGTCGGCTGATCCTCGAAACCCGCACTGCGGTAGAGGTTCAAGGCCGCTGTGTTGGTCAGTTCGGTGTTGACGAACACACGCTTGGTGGCTCTGCTTTTCATCCAAGCAACACCTGCTGCTAACAACCCGCTGCCCGCGCCGCGCCGCCTGGCGGCGGGTACCACTGCCAGTCGCTGGACGTACCCGATCGCCGAGGCGTTCCCGAACACGGCGTATCCTGATAGGTCACGGCCGCGGTCGAACACCGCTCCAACCGCTGCCTGCGGCGTGGCCGAGATTACCTCCCGAAGCGTCGCAAGCCCGAGACCCACATCCTCTCCGAACGCAGCCAGGTCGACCTCCGCCAGCGCTCCGTACATGTCGGATCCGCACTCCCGATAGTCCCATCCGTGATCGGACGGGACTCGAAGCTGTCCGCAATCCGCGGCGAGAACCCGCAACTCACTTCGGGTCTCGAAACCCGCTCGTAGGTACACGCACTGCTCCAGCGCGCCTAGTGCACCCGTTCGAATCTCCTTGAAACCCCGGTGACGTGCCCACTCCACACATCGCTCGACGAGCTCGTCGGATACTAGCGTCATCGACCGGGAGGGCGTCATCACAGCGGCCCAGGAGCCGTCGTTCAAAGGCATGACCCGCGCGCGTTGCCCTCCCATCCGAATCGTCTCGACGCCAGGAGCGCTCGACGTCCGACGTTTGAGGCTCTGGCGGATCACCACGAACACGCTACAGCCACGCGCCAATCGGCGCGCGATCGCGCCCGCCTGAACGCTTCGCTCAACTTTCGTGTTTTCCAGCCGATACCTTAAAGGTGCTTGACCTGAGAGCCATCCTCGTGCACATGACCGAAGTGGGTGGATCCGACCTTCACATCAAAGGCAAGTCAGCGCCTCGGGTGAGGGTCAACGGAGACCTGCGCCCGACCCCGTTCCCCCAGGTAGAACGCAACGACGTTGAGGAATGCCTAAGGGTCATAATGCCCGTGGACAGGATCGACGAGTTCCACCGCACGGGTGAAGCCGACTTCTCTCTTTCGATAGACGGGCTCGGCCGCTTCAGGGCGAATGCCTTCCGCCAGCGTGGAAGCGCCGCCATGGTGCTACGACGCGTGCTCCCCGCTGCGATGTCCGTGCTCGACCTCGGGCTTCCGCCGATCGTCTCTCGCCTAGCCGAAGAGAGTCGGGGAATGGTGCTCGTGACCGGTCCGACGGGTTCGGGTAAGACCACGACGCTCGCCGCCATGATCGACCATATAAACCAAACTCGGTCAGGTAATATAATAACCATCGAAGATCCTATTGAGATCCTCCACCCGGACAAGCGCTCGGTGGTATGCCAACGCGAGATAGGCACAGACACGAAGAACTACGAACAGGCCATGCGAAGGGTGCTGCGCCAAGATCCCGACGTCATCCTGATCGGTGAGATGCGAGACGTCGAGACCGTGTCAGCTGCGATGATGGCGGCCGAGACCGGCCACCTTGTGCTCTCCACTCTGCATACCTCCAACGCTACGGAGACGATTAACCGGATCGTCGACTTCTTTCCGCCTTTTCAGCAGCAGCAGGTGCGTCTGACCCTGGCCGGGGTTCTCAAGGGCGTCGTGAGCCAGCGTCTCGTCCCGCACTCGTCGGGAGAGGGCCGAGTTCCGGCCATCGAAGCCATGGTCGTCACGGGCCGGATCGCCGACCGGATCACCGACCCTTCGTCGAACGGCAAGGAGACTCTGGAGGAACTGATAGCCGACGGCGAGTACCACGGCATGCAGACCTTCGATCAGAGCCTTTTCTCGTTGTTCAAAAGCGGCGAGATCACTCTTCGCTCCGCTCTTGCGGCCGCCACGAACCCCCACGACTTCCGGGTCGCTCTGCAAACGGCTGGACTTCTAACCGGGCCATAGACTCCGAAGAGCACAGTTGGTGGCGTTGTGGCGTCGATGATGGATAACCCCGGTATCCTTAAGCGCCGTGCTCCCAGAACGCTTCCGTCCGCTTGTCGGCCAGACCGCAGACCTCGGACAGCTCTTCTCTGAGAGGGGGCTGAAGCTTTACCTGGTAGGAGGGGTGGTGCGCGATGCCATCCTCGGGCGTCTCTCCGACAAGGCGGATCTCGACTTCACGACCGACGCGACACCCGACGTTACTGAGAGCCTTTTGTCGGGGTGGGCAGACGCAGTGTGGTCCCAAGGCAAGCGCTTTGGGACGATAGGGGCGAAGAAGGGCGGGCGATCCTTCGAGATAACCACACACAGGGCCGACAGTTACAACCCCGACAGCCGCCATCCCCGGGTCGTCTTCGCCGACGCCGTCGAGGCGGACCTCTCCCGTCGTGACTTCACTGTGAACGCAATGGCGTTATCCCTCCCCGAACTTCGCCTGATAGACCCCTTCGACGGAACCGCCGACCTCGCGGGCGGACGCCTAAGAACCCCTCTAGAACCTGAGGTCTCCTTCAGCGACGACCCACTCCGGATGCTGAGAGCGGCCAGGTTTGTCTCCGGGTACGGTCTGACTCCTGACGAGGCTTTGATCGTGGCGGTGAAGGCGACAAGGTCGCGCCTAGGGATCGTCTCAGAGGAACGCATAAGGGATGAGCTGGACAAGCTGATGGTCGTCGAGACCCCGGGTGCCGGCCTATGGTTCCTCGTGCAGACCGGGCTGGCCGAAGAATTCCTCCCCGAGCTTCCCGCCCTTTCACTCGAAGCCGACCCCATTCACCGCCACAAGGACGTTCTCGCTCATACGATCGCTGTCGTCGAGAAGACTTCCCCCGACCGGCTTTTACGGTTGGCCGCCTTGTTTCACGACGTAGGCAAACCGAAGACCCGGTCGTTCGGGACCGGCGGATCGGTATCTTTCCACCACCATGAGATGGTCGGCGCGAGGATGACCCGGGAGCGGATGAGAGCACTGCACTACTCCAACGAGGACATCCACGACGTTAGCCGTCTAGTCGAGTTGCACCTTCGCTTCCACACTTACCAGATGGGGTGGACGGACACTGCGGTACGCCGCTATGTCCGTGACGCCGGGCCCCTTCTTAGTCGCCTCAACGAACTGACCCGCAGCGACTGCACGACCCGTAATGCAGCTAAAGCCCGGGCTCTGGATCGGCGAATGGACGAGCTCGAACGCCGGATCTCCGAACTGGAGACTAAGGAGCGCTTGGACTCTATCCGCCCGGACCTCGACGGGGTTGAAGTAATGCGGAGGCTAGGCATCCCGCCGGGGAAAGACGTGGGTGCGGCTCTCGAATTCCTCCTCGAACTTAGACTGGAAGAAGGACCTCTCGGAGCCGACGAGGCAGGCCGCCGGCTAGACGCTTGGTGGCAAGAGCACAAAGCGGCGATCCTTTAGTTTCCCTCTTTCCTCGCCCGGATGATCAGCGTTCGGGGAACGAGCTCCATGGCGTCGCTCCACTGCCAGCTGCGCTGAGTAGAAGGGATCGGTGACGGCTCTACTATCAGATCGACACGGTAGCTGGACCTCGTCAGGGCCCCATACAGACCGGAGAAGTCATGCCGGTAAGTTGTGAATTCGACGCCGTCCCATACGACTCGTTCGGGACCTCGATCGAAGTAGGACCTACCGATCGTGGGGTCCGAGCGGTCCTCGTCGATGACCGACCACGCCGGATGAGGAAGGCTGAACACCAGAGGTGAACCAACCTTGAGCACCCTGTGAACCTGCCGGAACACCCTGTTCAGATCCTCCACGAACTGAAAGGCGTTCGCCGAGAACACCAGGTCGACCGAGTCGGCACGAAGGAAGGCTAGCTCCGCCATGTCAGCGTGGCGTAACTCGACCCTGACCTCCTCCTGGGCGCAGAGCTGCTGGGCGTAGGAGAGTTGCGCCGCCGAAGAGTCGACCCCGATCACAGTAGCCCCAGCCTTAGCGAAAGCAATGGAGCTCTGAGCCCCACCACAGCCGAGCTCTACAACTCTCTTCCCCTTGAGCTCCCCGAGCAGGCGAAGCTGCCCTTCGGTGGGGATGTCAGGCCCGTAATAGGCGGTGTCCACGGGTATCGCCGATCGACGCTGGTACTCCGCCGAGAAGCGGTCCCACGCAGCAGAGGGAGCCTCAGTCACTCAGAGTCGGAGGCGAACGCCTCGACCATCCGGTGAGCCTCGTCGTCGTGGAACTGTACCGGAGGTGACTTCATAAAGTACGCCGATGGACCGAGAAGAGGGCCACCGATGCCCCGATCTTTGGCGATCTTGGCGCAGCGGACGGCGTCGATGATCACTCCGGCCGAGTTCGGCGAGTCCCACACCTCCAGCTTCATTTCCACGTTCAGAGGAACGTCACCGAAGTTGCGGCCTTCGAGACGTATGTACGCCCACTTACGGTCTTCGAGCCAAGGCACGTGGTCAGAGGGGCCGATATGAACGTCGTCAGCTGCGATTCCATTGTCTATCTGACTAGTGACCGACTGCGTCTTGGATATCTTCTTAGACTCCAGCCGTTCCCGCTCGAGCATGTTCTTGAAGTCCATGTTCCCACCGACGTTGAGCTGGTAGGTGCGATCGAGCACCAACCCCCTGTCCTCGAAAAGCCTGGCGAGAATACGGTGCACGATAGTGGCTCCTACCTGGCTCTTAATGTCGTCACCGACGATTGGCACCCCAGCGTCGGTGAACTTCTGGGCCCACTGGGGGTCGCTGGCGATAAAGACCGGGATGGCATTGACGAAACCGACCTTCGCATCCAGGCAGGCCTGCGCATAGAACTTTTGCGCCTCCTCGCTGCCGACAGGCAGGTAGGAGACCAGAACGTCGGCTCCGACTTCCTTGAGTACCCCAGCCACGTCGACCGCTTCGGCCGGAGACTCCTCTATCGTCTGACGGTAGTACTTTCCGAGACCGTCGAGGGTTGGCCCGCGCTGCACAGTCACTCCGATCTCGCCGACAGAAGCGAACCGGATCGTGTTGTTGTGGCCGGCGAATATCGCCTTGCCGGCGTCGAGTCCTACCTTGTCCGCGTCGACGTCGAATGCAGCGACCACCTCCACGTCCGATACGTGATAGCCACCAAGGGTCACGTGCATCAGACCCGGCACGCTGTCGTTGGGATCAGCGTTTCGGTAGTACTCGATACCCTGTACCAGGGAGCTCGCACAGTTGCCAACGCCGGCGATAGCCAGCCGAATCTTTTTGCTCATAGCTCGTGTTCTTTCTGCTCAGTTGGTGGTTACTGCTCTTGATGCTGACTGTGATCTGTACGCTGGGCAGCCTGCGGCTCGCGCAGCAAGGCAATCGACGGACCCTCGGGTACCGTCTGCGGGCTACCGTCGGATAGGTCGTCAGGGAGGGTTCGGGCTGTAGCCTCTGAAGACGTCGCTTCGGACTGCGAACGCTCCGACAGGAGCATACGGTCGACCCAGTCGAGGTCGCTCTGCGTGGCGTCACGGTGATGCTCAAGGAGGCTGAGCGCATAGCGATCCCGGACTGACTCAAGCCGGGAGCGAAGTCGAGCCACCTGCTCAGCCAACTGCACCCGACGCCTCTCAAGGAGGCCTATGCGTGCGTCTGCCGGCAAATACCTGGCAAGAGCAAGCTTCAAGCTGAACAGCCTTTCGTCCTCGCTCGCTCCGCTGCCCGCAGCGAGGAGCTCTGCGAAAAGCTCCTCTCCCCTTGGTGTTATCCCGTAGACCTTCCTTCGCCGGCTGCCTTCACCCGCAGGCGACTTCCGCACCCTGAAAGCTGCTATCTCGCCTCCAAGCGAACCGGTATGCGGGACCGTCGGCGCAGGATGCGACCGAGATTCGACTGACTTGACCGCGCCTGCGGCCTCCAAGCGGGCGAGGGCTGGATAGAGCGACCCAAAAGAAGTACCGCTGACCAGACCCAGTTGCTCGACCAGACGGCGCTTGAGCTCGTAGCCGTGGAGGTCCTGCTCCTTCAGCAGTCCAAGTATCGCTAGCTCAAGCACGCCATCAATATAACAGAACGATGTATCGATTTGATATATCAGCGGAAAGAATCGCCCTTTTGGGAGTTCTTCGAGGCCTTCCTGGCCCAGCTCCCCCTGCCATCCCTGGTTATCTTGATATCCTTCGCCGGTGGTCAGCTTGCCGCCGGGAGCCCTACGCGGACGTGAAGAAGGCCGGCGCGTTTCCGGTCAGGTCGACTACCGCCTAGCGCGCGATGCTACGGTCAGAGAGTTCCGGAAGGGCAGGCTGTCTCGCCTCGATATCTGCGATGCCCACCCTGAGTTGATGCGCGCGGCCTTGAATGTGGGCCACGAGTCCAGAGAGCTGTGCCCGATCTGCGAGGAGACCAAGGTCCGGCTCGTTTCGTATATCTTCGGCGCAAGGTTGGCGCCGTCAGGGGTCTGCGTTACATCCGACGCTGAGATGGAGCGAATCTCGCGCCGCTCCAGTGACATGGTCTGTTACGTGGTCGAGGTCTGCCCAAGCTGCTCTTGGAATCACCTCGCTCGAAGCTTCTCGCTTTAGAGCCACCAGTTCGTTTGGCGTAGCGCCGGGAGTGGCGTAGGGCCGGGAGTGGCGTAGCGCCGGGAGTGGCGTAGCGCCGGGAGTGGCGTAGGGCCTAGGATCATTTTTACAAATTCCGCTGGCAGCCCAGTGGCGCTGGACGGACAGAGCACAAGGAGGTCGGTTTTGACCATCTACGGACCATGCGAACCTGCCCTCGACAACCCCGCCGGTACGTCGAGTTCCAACCCCCGGGTCGATCCGACCAGTCCAAGCGTGTCGAGCGCTGAGGTTCTACGTGCGACAGCACCGCAGATCAGGTCCCGCAAGGGTGGCCCGGATCGCATCGTGATGCTAACCGCATATGATGCTCCCGCCGCTCGGGTGGCTGACCAGGCGGGAGTTGACATAATCCTGGTGGGCGACTCGCTCGCCATGGTCGTTCTCGGCTACGAAGACACTTTGCAAGTGACCGTCGAGGACATGGCCCACCACACTGCCGCCGTGGCCAGAGCACGCCCCCGGCCCATGATCGTCTCGGACATGCCGTGGATGAGCTACCACACCGGAACGTCAGACGCTGTCACGAACGCCGCCCGCCTAATCCGGTCCGGTGCTCAGGCGGTCAAGCTGGAAGGAGGTCGACGGCGTCTGGGTGTCATAGAGGCCATCCTCGACGCAGAAATTCCCGTGATGGGACACCTTGGGCTGACTCCCCAATCGGTTAACGCTTTGGGGGGTTTTCGGGTTCAGGGCAAGGACCTCCAAGCAGTCCGCTCTCTCATCGACGACGCGCTAGCCCTCGAGGATGCAGGGTGTTTCGCCCTCGTTATAGAGGCAGTACCCGACGTCGTCGGCCAGATGGTCACCGATGCGGTCAGCGTGCCGACCATAGGTATCGGAGCTGGACCGTACTGCGACGGTCAGGTCCTCGTCTACCACGATCTGCTCGGCGTGGACGCCACCAGACCAGCCAAGTTCGTCAGACGCTACGCGTCTCTTCACAGTGACGCCGTAAAAGCTGTGAGCTCGTGGGCACGCGATGTGCGTTGCGGCGCTTTCCCGTCCGACTCGGAGAGCTACCACCTCGCTTCTACGCTTGACGTTCGGCGAGCGCTGGCTGGCGCACCGACACCCGTGTCCCACTCCTAGGCACGGATCACCACGATGTCACACCCATAAGCGATAATGGGATTCGAGTCCAATCGGGGTGCGTCCTCGGAAGCACCCCGAAACGTGGGACCAGGAACAGTTCGTCTGCCTTGGTCTCATCGGAGGACTCGACTTGCCCCGCGGGCCATCATCGTCAGTTTCGAGTATGATTTCGTGTCTTTGCAATAAGACCCTGCCCCGGACGCTCCGGGGCCCCGTACCTTAAAGGTCGGGTCCACAGGGAGGTGGTGAGCCGCCAATGCGGCACTACGAAATAATGGTCATTCTCGACGCTGGCCTGGAGGAGGACGCCATCCGGCAGGTCCTCGACCGGACCACCCAGCTGCTCAACACCAACGGTGCTACTGCCACCAAGGTGGATCGCTGGGGTAGGCGACGTTTCGCCTACGAGGTCCATCACCGAAGCGAAGGGTTCTACGCTCTAGTCGACACAAGAGCTGAGCCTGCAGCGGTGAAGGAGGTCGACCGGATGCTCGGACTCGCCGACGAGGTCATCCGCCACAAGGTGATCCGTCTCCCCGACAAAGCGGTCACGGTCAGCTCCGCCCGCTCCTCGGGACAAGAAGGTGACCCGGTGGCAACGAACGAGAACGGAGCCATATAGAAATGTCTAACGGAAACCACGTAAGCATCATCGGCAACCTGACGAGGGACCCAGAGTTGAGGTTCACCCCGTCGGGGCAAGCCACCGCTACTTTCGGTGTGGCGGTCAACCGTCGCTGGCAAAACCGCCAGACCAATGAGTGGGAAGAGGCGACCTCGTTCTTCGACGTGGTCTGCTGGGCCCAGTTGGCTGAGAACGCTGCGCAGTCGCTGACGAAGGGAACCCGGGTGTTGGTGAGCGGGCGTCTCGACCAGCGTAGTTGGGAGACCCCGGACAAGGAACGGCGCTCGAAGATCGAGATCACAGCGGACGAAGTCGCCCCGAGCCTCCGATATGCGACCGTTGCGATCTCCAAGAACGAGCGTCGCTCGCCTGACGGAGGCGGCTCGTATGGCGGCGCGCGAAATGTGAACAACGAGCCTCCCGGAGGGGACCCCTACTACGATGAGGAGCCCTTCTAAGAGATGGCACGTAATAACGATCGAGACAGGGACCGGTCACCCAAGCGGATCCTCAAAGACGTTCGCCCTCGCGGCAAGACGAAGGTCTGCGTTTTCTGCAAGGACAATGTCACATGGGTCGACTACAAAGACGTTGGCCTGCTCAGGCGCTTCGTCAGCGATCGCGGCAAGATTCGCTCCCGTCGCGTGTCGGGTAACTGCACCCAACACCAGCGGGACGTGCAGGTGGCCGTCAAGACAGCCAGGGAGTTGGCTCTGCTTCCGTACTCGCAGCGGGCGGTCAGCGAGCGCGCTCCTGGTCGTCCGCCTCGGGTTCCCCGACCGGACGAGACCCAGCCGGAAATTAGCTCCGATTACGAAGACCTCGACGACTACGACGAGGTCCTAGCTGGTGTATCCAGCGCTGCCAACTCCGAGGAGGCTTAGATGCGCATCGTTTTAAGGTCAGATCTGGCAACTGTCGGCAAGCGCGGGGACATCGTCGACGTAGCCGATGGCTACGCCAGGAACTATCTCCTTCCCAAAGGTTACGCCATCGTCGCCACTCCTGGCGTAACGGCCCAGGCCAACGCCATGCGAAAGTCTCGTGACCTCAAAGACGCCAGGGACCGGGAGGCCGGTGAGCAGATCGCCCGGCGTCTGGTGCCCATGGTCATTCGACTTCAAGCTCGGGCCGGCTCTGGAGAGAAGGCGAAGCTCTTCGGTTCGATCACTAGCGCTGACATAGCAGAGGCGGTGGAGGAGCAGGCGAAAGTGACAATCGATCGACGACGGATCCACCTCGACGAGCCGATCAAGTCCCTCGGAACCCACGAGGTTCCCGTAAAGCTCCACAGCGAAGTGGAGTTCCGCGTGACCGTAGAAGTAGTCCGGGGCTAGTTCACCACCTGATACGCAGCTCTTGGAGTCCCGCCGGTATACCGGCGGGACTCCTTTTTGAGCTTCTCAAGCAGCGACGTCGAAAGGCAGCGGTCTTGCTCAAGACACCAGTCGTCGACGACGATTATTCGTAGAGAATGCGAACCGTGACCAGGGCGCTAGCTGCGACCATGCTGGCTGCCGTAGGCCTTATTTCACCAGATGCGGCTTTCGCAGGATCACCACCGGCGCCAGTAGGCCAGACGTCACCCGGTCATGCCCCGCAACGGCCGGTATCTATAGGTCACGCAGTGGTCGTTCCTGCTCGGGCTCGCGATCTGGGTCCGAACTCCTCCTCGACGCCCATTCACCTCGAATTCGCTCTGGCTCCACGCGATCCCGTTGCGCTACAGAACTTCCTGGGTTCGCTGTACGACCCAGCTTCACCTCGCTACCACGACTTTCTCTCGCCTGGAGAGTTTGGCCCAGTCTTCGGAGCGTCGCCGGCGACGGTCGCCGCTGTTACCTCGCAACTTGAAGACATCGGCCTTCACCCGGGCCAGGTCAACACGAACGACCTTATGATTCCGGTCTCGACAACCGTCGGCGACGCAGAGCGGGCCCTCGGTGTCAGCATCCACGACTACCGCCTTACAGACGGCCGAATCGCCTACGCCAACCAGACCGCCCCTCAGGTACCTTCGTCGATAGCTCCTGCGATAACGGCGATCGTCGGACTCTCCGACGTCGCCATCGCGAAAACTCAGATCCTCGGCGCTCCCCTCCCAGCAAGCACCTCGACGACATCAGTCGCCACGGCCAGCGCCTATCTCTCCTCGGCGACTTCAGCAACCTCCCCGGCATGTGTCGGCGCTCAGAGCTCGGGCGGCTACACAGCCGAACAGCTTGCCTCTGCTTACGGCTTCGACTCGGGAGCGTACACCAACGGACTCTTCGGGCAGGGTGAAACCATCGCGCTGTACGAACTGGAGCCATTTTCGTCTACCGACGTCAACACCTTCGAGTCCTGCTATGGGATACATACGACCGTCAGAAAGGTGCCCGTCGACGGCGGGGCCGGCACTGGCACCGGTAGCGGCGAGTCGACTCTCGACATCGACACTGCGATCGAGTTGGCCCCCGACGCGACGGTAGACGTCTACGAGGCCCCCAATAATGGCGGTTCGGGCCCGCTTGACGAGTACGCTCAGATTGCAAACGACGACACTGCCGAGGTCGTTTCCACCAGTTGGGGGTTGTGTGAAGCAGACCTCGGTGCGTCCGGTGCCCAAGCTGAGGAGGCCATCTTCATGCAGATGGCAACTCAAGGCCAGAGTGTGTTCGCGGCGGCAGGGGACTCTGGGTCTGAGGATTGCTACCAGGGCCCGGGATCTTCTACCGCCTTGGCAGTGGACGACCCCGGCAGCGACCCGTATGTCACCTCGGTAGGCGGAACGACGCTCAGTTTGACCCCCGCCGGGTTCCGATCCTCCGAGACGGTATGGAATGATCAGGCGACCCAGTCTGGATCTGGTGGCGGCGGCATCTCCACTCTTTGGAGCATGCCTAAGTGGCAGACCGCCAAAGGCATTATCCAAGGGTTGTCTTCCAACTCCGACTGCGGTGCTCCCGCCGGTTCGTATTGCCGAGAGGTTCCCGACGTGTCTGCGGTTGCCGATCCCTACGACGGCTTCGGAATCTACTTTGCTCAGCAATGGACGTCGGTGGGAGGCACTAGCGGCGCGACTCCGCTGTGGGCCGCAGCGGTCGCGCTAGCAGACCAAGCATGCGCTGCCACCGTCCCGGCGAATGCTTCGGGCCTTGTCAACTCGGCCCTGTACTCCCACGCCAATGACCTCTTTGACGTGACGAGCGGGAACAATGACTACACCGGTACCAACAACGGCGCCTACCCAGCTCGAGCCGGCTATGACATGGCGTCGGGCCTGGGAACCCCGACGGCGGCAATCTTCAAAGCGGGAGTACTCTGCAAATCCCGGGGCTCCACCGTCACATCCCCGTCATCTCCAGCGTCCGCCCCGACAGTAAGTTCCCCGGCTCCGCCCACAGCCACAGGCCACGGCTACTGGCTGATCGGGTCCGACGGGGGAGTCTTCAGCTTCGGCGACGCCACCTACCAAGGCTCGGTCCCCGCCGACAACATCCACATCAACAACATCATCGCCGCCATGCCCAC
>JAKBBA010000022.1:0-19894 GCA_021808665.1 Actinomycetes bacterium | reverse complement strand
CCACAGGCCACGGCTACTGGCTGATCGGGTCCGACGGGGGAGTCTTCAGCTTCGGCGACGCCACCTACCAAGGCTCGGTCCCCGCCGACAACATCCACATCAACAACATCATCGCCGCCATGCCCACACCCACAGGCCACGGCTACTGGCTGATCGGGTCCGACGGGGGAGTCTTCAGCTTCGGCGACGCCACCTACCAAGGCTCGGTCCCCGCCGACAACATCCACATCAACAACATCATCGCCGCCATGCCCACACCCTTCTAGCCATTACGCCAAAAAGGGGGCTGCTACACCCTGGCCATGTTGACGAACCGGGTGAAGTGATCCAAGAAGGCCAGTTGGACTTTCCCTGTAGGACCGTTACGGTGCTTGGCGACTATCACCTCAGCCGTGCCCTTGTCGGGGGATTCGGGGTTGTAGACCTCGTCGCGGTATAAGAACATGACCACGTCGGCGTCTTGCTCCAAGGAGCCCGACTCTCGCAGGTCGGCTAGGACCGGCCTCTTGTCTGAGCGAGCTTCCAACTGGCGAGATAGCTGCGACAGCGCTACCACAGGAACTTCGAGCTCGCGTGCAAGGATCTTAAGACCGCGGCTGATCGAGGAGACTTCCAACTGGCGGTTCTCGTAGGAACCGCCCGACATCAGCTGAAGGTAATCGACGATGATGAGGCCTAGTCCTCCCTGGCGTGCCTTTAGCCTTCGAGCCTTGGCCCGGATCTCCATCACCGTGGTGTTGGGGTTGTCGTCGATAAACAGCGGGGCGTCACCCAGGCGTCCTACGGCAGCGCTGATCTTCGGCCAGTCCGGCTCTTGCAGCTTGCCGTTTCGCATGCGGTTGGCGTCGACTCGCGACTCCGACACCAATAGCCTGTTGGTTATCTCGTCGCGTCCCATCTCCAAGGAGAAGACCAGAGTGGGGACCCTTGCCTCCACGGCTGCGTGGGCGGCGATACCCAAAGCGAACGACGTGTTGTGGACGACCATGTCGTCGGCGACAAAGTTATGGGTGCCTTCGACTGTGAGGTCGTACACCCTGTCTACGCCGTCGGGGACGATTGCGACTACCTCGTCCCAGTAGACGTCCGAACCCCGGTGGGATCCGACTATCTCCACCTCCCACAGAGCGAGGGTCCTACCGCCGACTTCGACTGCTCTTAGGCGCAGGCTCGACAGCAACGAAAGGCGCAACAGCAGATGGCAGATGTCCGTCGCCACCCGCCGAGAGCAGCCCTGGAAAACCAGGGTTCCAGCGGCCGGGAACGAGGAATCCGATGCAAACGCTGTACCGGCGGCCTCGGCGGTGAACCGGGCTAGTTCGCCGAGAAACGCCCTCAAAGCGCCCGGCTCAAGCTTGAAGATGCCCTGGCCCAAACCGCCCGAGGTGTCATCGCATTCGATTCGGGCGTCTCGGACTACGCCAGCGGCGATAGAGGCCAGCTCGGAATCGCTCGCGTATGAAGTCCCTGAAACCGGGAGCGAAGCCGGCACCGCTATCTCCACTCCCGGTGCCAGATCGGCAAGCCTCCGCCAGCCCGCCCGAGTCAAGAAGGGGTGACTGGCCGTGGTCCTGATCCGCCTTCCGAGGCGGGTTCGGACCGTGAACACGGGCTTGAGCCCGTCGTAGACATAAGCTCCGACCGTCGAAGGCCTCAAGGTCTGGTCGTGGTGGAGACTGATCACTTTGACCGAGCAATCTTGACTAGACCCTGAGTCAGACCCTGTCGCCTCGCGAGCCGAACGGACCCAGCCGAGGTAATCTACGCCGTCCGGCCCAGCGCCGACAGGGCTCAAAACTCCACTCTTAGCATCGCAAACCTCTTCGACGCTGCGGAGCACTCCGCTGTCGGGATCGACAATCCGGGCGTCCCAGCTGACACACTTTCCCATGGCAGGACGAGCGCCGACAATGATCAAGGCGTTGGGCTGCAAACCGAAGAGTCTCTCGTCGAGGTCGATAAAACCAGTCGGAACCCCTGTTATCGACTCGCCCCGGTCATAGAGATGCTCTAGACGGTCCATGCTCGCAGCCAAAAGTTCGGCGAGAGGCCGCAGACTGTCAGTCACCCTACGCTCCGCTACGTCGAAGACGAGGCTCTCGGCTCTGTCGAGGGCTGATACCACGTCGTCAGGAAGGCTGTAGCCCATCTCAGCGATCTCGCTCGCTACCGCTATAAGTCGCCTTAGGAGAGCGTGCTCCTCCACTATCCGGGCGTACCGCGCTGCGTTCGTGGTCGCAGGAGTGTCTGCCTGCAGTGCGATGAGGGCTGGCAACCCCCCTGACAGGTCCAGGATCCCAGCTCTGGCGAGTTCGTCAGCCACCGTCACCGGGTCCGCCGGCTCTCCGATGCTGTAAAGGGTCGCTATCGCGTCGAAGATGTGCGCGTGAGCTGGCTTGTAGAAATCTTCCGATCCGCATATCTCCATAGCCGCGGCTATGGCGTCCCTCGAGAGAAGCATCGCTCCCAAGAGGGACCTCTCGGCGTCAAGGTTGTGAGGGGGGACTCTGGAGCCCGACGTCGGCGCCTGCTGGTGGCTTGATGCCGGTTGGCTGGAAGTCGCTTTGCGTCGCGTTGGGTCTAAGAACTGGACCATGGGGTAACCATCACAGCCGATCCGCCTTGTGGATCACCAGACTCACAACCCCGCTTTATAAGTGGAAATCCCTGTGGAAAACTCGGCGTTCTTGTGGACAACGTTGGGCTTCGCCATGTTTTACACCCTACGATGCGCCTGAGACCGACGTTGAGAACCCAATATGGCCTCGCGGCGAGCCACGCAAACGGACGGCGCCACGCAACGGGCTCCAATGCATCCGTGCTATCCTTCGCCACGGGCGTTGCGACGCAGTCGAGCGCTGGAGACCGGCTAACTTCCCCAGAACTGGTGCTCTCGACATCCTTGAACTTCAAGTCGAGTGAAACTCTAACGGTCGAGTTCTCCACAAGGTGTGTGCAACTCTGTGGACAACGGGCGCTTAGGAGAGGCTGAACTCGGGTGAACGAAGCGGGTCAACTGTGGACGGAATGTAGTGAGGTTCTGCGAAGTGACGTTAAAGATGCTGCGTGGAAGACGTGGTTCGAAGGGCTGGAGCCGGTCAGCGTCGATGGCGACAGGTTCACGCTTTCCGCTCCCAGCTCGATAGTAAGAGACCGCCTGGGCGAACGCTTCTCAGCGTTGATCGAAGACACTCTCTCGGCGGTAAGCAACAGGGTTCTCAAAGTCGACATTGTCGTTCGTAAATCGGTTGAGGCGAACATGTCACTCTTCGAAGTCGCAGATCTCGACACGCCAGCGACCTCTGTAGTTCCATCCTCAGCTTCCGAAGCAGCGACCAAGCCTCCTGTCGTTCCGGCTCAGCCTTCGGTTTCGAGTTCGCTCAACAAGCGCTACACCTTCGACGCCTTCGTCATAGGATCGTCGAACCGCTTTGCCCACGCAGCTGCGCAACGAGTCGCCGAGAGCCCGGCGGAAAGCTACAACCCGCTTTTCATTTATGGGGACTCCGGTCTGGGCAAAACGCACCTCTTGCACGCTATTGGCCACTACGTCATCGAGAACTTCCAAGCCAAGCGCGTCCGATACGTGTCTACAGAGACCTTTATGAACGACTTCGTCGACGCTATCCGAAACAACACGCAGATGACCTTCAAGCGCGCCTACAGAGAATGTGACGTACTCCTAGTCGATGACATCCAGTTCATGGAGGGTAAAGAGTCCCTTCAGGAGGAGTTCTTCCACACGTTCAACTGGCTCTACGAGAGCTCGAAGCAGATCGTCTTGTCCAGCGACCGTCACCCGAGGTCCATAGCCACGCTTGAGGACCGCTTGAGGAGTCGCTTCGAATGGGGTCTAACCACCGACGTACAGCCTCCCGAGTTGGAGACCCGCCTCGCCATCCTCCGCAAAAAGGCGGAGAGCGAAAGGATCCCCATACCGGCGGAGGTACTGGAACTCATAGCAACCCATGTTCGCGACAACATACGAGAGCTCGAAGGGGCTCTGATCCGAGTTTCGGCGTACTCAAGTCTCAACCGCCAGGCCCCAAGTTTGGAAACCGCCTCGGCAATACTGTCAGATCTTCTCGAAGCGAATCGCCCTCGTCAGATCACTCCGAAGGTGATACTTGAGGCCACGTCCGTGGCTTTCGGGTTCAGTGTCGACGAGATCTGCGGATCGAGTCGACGCCGTCCGCTGGTTAGAGCACGCCAGATAAGTATGTATGTTTTCAGAGAGTTGACAGATTTTTCATATCCAGCCATTGCGCGAGAGTTTGGCGGCCGCGACCACACCACCGTGATCCACGCCGTCGAGAAGGTAGCGGGCCTCATGAAAGAAAGTCATCTAGTCTTCGAGCAGGTCACGGAACTGATACAAGCCGTCAAAGGAGGTCGGTGACTTGTGGGTACAGCGCTGGTTTACCTGTGTCGAAGCGGTGTAGTTCATAGGGGAAAGTTGTCGTCTTCCACAGGGTTCCTTTCCCGCGGTCGGATCCCTGTGGAAGCATGTGGACAACCGGAGTGAAGAAATTCGGTCCGGGACCTGGGAATAGTCTCAGTTGTACACAATTCACAGGGCCTACTACTGACCCTGCCAAAATTATCTATATAGAAGAACAGAAGCAGGGAAGGCGTGTGCAGTGAAGTTCAGATGCGAAAGAGACGTCCTCTTGGACGCAGTCAGCGGAGCCGGGCGGGCTACTTCGTCGCGCGGTTCGATGCCGATCCTCGGGGGGCTACGCCTAGGCGTCCAGGGTGACCTTCTCACCGTAACCGGCACTGACATCGACTTGACGATCTCCGTGGAGGCAACCGTCGACGGAAGACAAGACGGGGTAGCGGTCGCCCCGGCACGGCTCACTACCGACATTGTTCGTTCCTTCGACCCCGGAGCCGTAGAAGTCGAGGCTGACGACGAGGACCTCACGTTGATCTCAGGACGCAGCCGGTTCACCGTCAGAACTCACCAGGCGTCGGATTTCCCACGGATTGCGGCACCAGCCAAGGACGCCACAGTGAGTGGAATCACCGGGCTGAGCGAGGCCCTGCGCCAGGTGACGAGGGCAGCTTCGAGCGACGATGGCCGCCCGATACTCACAGGAGTTCTGATAGCTGCAGAGGGAGAGGGGCTTCGCCTTGTGGCGACGGACTCTTACAGGCTGGCTCTGAGGGATCTTCCGGGTGTGAGCGTGCTCGGCGAGGGTCAGAAGGTGTTGATACCGTCGAGGGCTCTGAACGAACTGCAGCGCCTGTTGTCATCATCTGCCGACGAGACGACCCTACGGTTGGGTGATCACGACGCCAGTTTCGTAGTCGGGCACGCCACGCTCACGACCCGCCTGATCGAAGGTGATTTTCCTGATTACCGCGTCTTGATACCGTCCGGCTACCCGAACCGGCTCGTGGTGGGACGCGAAGGTCTTCTCGACGCGCTGCGTCGTGTGAAGCTTCTAGCTAGAGATGCCACTACACCGGTGAGGATGGCGCTTAGGCCCAACTCCATCGAACTGGCTGTAGTCACCAATGATTGGGGTGCCGCTGTAGAGGAAGTCGAAGCTAAATACGAGGGGTCGGAGATGACCGTGGCTTTCAACCCCACCTACCTGATAGAGGGCGTTGAGGTGGTCACGGGGGAAGAGGTGTGTCTCGATACTCTCGACGCCCTGAAGCCCGCAGTTCTTAGGCCGGTAGGAAGCGACGACTATCTGTACCTGCTCATGCCGGTTCGGGTACCCTGACCGCTTTGGGTGGCTTGTGGACGTTGCCCCCACACCATCTGGTGGTCGTCGAGGATATTTCGAGGTGATGGACATTGTACGTGGAGCACCTCTCCCTCGTGGATTTTCGCAGCTACTCCCAAGCTGAGTTCACCCCTTCGCCGACAGGGACCACTGTCGTTATCGGACGTAACGGGTCGGGTAAGACTAACCTTATAGAGGCCATCGGATATCTAGCGACGTCGAAGTCGCTTCGAGGGTCTCCGTCCGAGGCTCTCATTAGAATCGGCGCTAGCACGGCTGTCGTGAGGGGCCAGATCGTCTGCCCTGAACGTTCACGCAGGGTGAACATTGACGCTCAGGTCAGGGTCGGCGCTAGAGACCTCGTGAAAGTCGCAGGTCAGCCGCTTCGCCGTATCGGTGACCTCTCTGAGGTCGTTGTAGTGACGGTTTTCTCTCCGGCTGATCTGGATCTTGTACAAGGAGGGCCCGCTGGGAGGCGGGCCTATATCGACGATCTAGCCGTTTCCTTGGTGGGTCGCAGAGCGGCCATGTACGCCGAACTTGAGCGTGTTTTGAAACAGCGCAACTCGTTGTTACGCTCCGTTCAGATAAGCGGTTGGAAGCCCGGCAGGACGCTCCAGGCGGACGTGGTATCGACGCTCGACGTGTGGGATCACAAGCTGGTCGAGGTGGGAGAGCTCGTGGTAAAGACCAGGAGGGATATCGTCGCGCAACTCGGCCCGATCCTCGATGTCACCTACCGCCAGCTGGCCGATGGAGACCGCCCCGGGTCTCGTTCCAGCGTCGCGTTGACGTACCGTCCCAGCTGGGACGCGCCCCTCGCCGACGCGGTGTCACGAGCACGCAGCGACGATCTGCGCCGAGGTGTCACAGGTTGCGGACCTCAGCGCGACGACGTTGAGCTGACGATATCGGGCATGCCCTCACGGACCCATGCTTCACAAGGCGAGCAGCGCACGGCCGCCCTTGCGTTAAGACTTGCAGGTCATCGTCTGGTTGCTGAGTCGCGTGGTACTGCGCCGCTACTCCTCCTCGACGACGTGTTCTCCGAGCTCGACGCCGCTCGCTCGCAAGCGCTCATGGCGAACCTTCCCGCCGGGCAGACCATTCTGACGACGGCCGGTCAGCTTCCCGAAGGCATCACACCCGCGGCCCTAGTCAAAGTCGCCAACGGGAAGCTGGAACAGTGACGACCTGGCGGCCGGCGGGAACACCTCGCTCCGAGCGCGACCCCGAACCTATCAACACTGCGCTCGAACGCGTTACACGTAAACTATCGATGGCCGACCCGTCAGCTCTAAGCGTTGTCTTCTCCCAGTGGGAGAGCCTGGTAGGAGCTGACATAGCTTCCCACGCCAAGCCGAAATCCCTCCACGACGGGGTCCTGGTCCTAGAAGTCGACCACCCAGCCTGGGCAACTCAGCTGCGTTACATGTCTTCTGATATAATCCTGACTGTGAATGCGTCCACACGGCCAGGCCTTGTGGAAGACATCAGGGTGGTAGTCGGGAGAGGCGGGCGCAGCTGACCGGTGCTGCGGCGGGGCTCGGACACACCCTTCTGGTAAGATACACCTGTAGTTTTCAGGGCTGCTGACCTGCGGTTTCCTTTCTCAGGAGATGGCCCAACCAGAGAATTCGAAAGGTCGCGTCCATGGTGATGCAAATGACAGCTCAACAGTCTTCCGGGCGCTCCAAAACGGGCGGGTACTCAGCCAGAGACATGACGGTGCTCGAGGGACTCGAGCCTGTCCGCAAGCGTCCGGGCATGTACATCGGTTCCACCGGGCCAGAAGGCCTCCACCACCTTGTGTGGGAGGTCGTGGATAACTCGGTTGACGAGGCCATGGCGGGTTACTGCTCACACATCGATGTGACTTTGACAGCCGACGGCGGCTGCCGGGTCGTCGACGACGGCCGCGGCATCCCGACTGACTTCAACCCTCAGCAGAAGTTGACCGGGGTGGAGATAGCCCTGACCAAGCTGCACGGCGGTGGAAAGTTCGGCGGGGACGGCTACAAGGTCTCCGGTGGCCTTCATGGTGTCGGCGTCTCAGTGGTGAACGCCCTGTCGCGGCGCTTGGTCGTTGAAGTCGACCGTGACGGAAAGCGCCACCGCATGGAGTTCGCTGATGGCGGCAAGGCTCAGACCGGGCTCGAAGTCGTCGGAGAGGCCCCTGCTGCCAGGACGGGGACCACCGTGGAGTTCTGGCCCGACGGCCGGATCTTCGACGAGGTAGAGCTTCGAGCCCAGACGGTCAAGGAGAGACTTCAGGTGTACGCGTTCTTGAACGCGGGACTTGAAATCCACTTCGAGGACGAGAGGGCGACTTCGGACAGGTCCGCCGTCTATCGCTATGACGGTGGGATCATCGACTTCGTCCGGCATATCAACTCCTCGAAAGAGCCGCTGTTCAAGAAGGTCGCCTACTTCAAGGTGGCCGAAGAGGAGGGGGAAGTAGAAGTCTCGCTGCAGTACAACTCGGGCTTCTACGAGGGTATCCACGGATACGCCAACGGTATCTCCACAAGCGAGGGCGGCACTCACGTCGAAGGGTTCCGCAAGGCGCTGACGAACGTGGTGAACAAGTACGCCCGATCGACGAACCTCCTCAAGGAGAAAGAGGAGAACCTTCTTGGGGAGGACATTCGAGAAGGCCTGACCGCTATCGTCGCTGTCAAGCTGCGCGAGCCGCAGTTCGAAGGCCAGACCAAAGCGAAGCTGGGAAACGTGCCGATACGGTCGCTGGTCGAGCGGGCCACGAACGACAAGCTTGCCGAGTGGCTGGGGGAGAACCCTTCCGAAGCTCGCCAGATCGTACAGAAGGCCGTTCAGGCCGCTAGGGCTCGGGTAGCAGCACGCCAGGCGCGCGACGCCACCCGTCGCAAGTCCGCTTTGGAAGGGGCCGGGCTGCCGGGCAAGTTGACCGACTGTGCTACGAAGAACGCGCACGAGGCTGAACTGTTCATCGTAGAGGGTGACTCCGCAGGCGGATCGGCGGTCCGTGCCCGCGATCCGCGCACGCAGGCGATCCTTCCTATACGCGGCAAGATCCTGAACGTGGAACGCGCCCGGATAGACAAGATGCTGAAGAACAATGAGGTGCAGGCGCTGATAGCAGCGGTCGGCGCCGGCCTCTCAGACGATTTTGACGTTTCGAAGGCTCGATATGGGAAGGTGATAATCCTTGCGGACGCCGACGTCGACGGGAGCCACATCCGGACTTTGCTTCTCACGTTCTTCTTCCGTCAGATGAGGCCGTTGATCGAAGAAGGCCACGTCTTTTGTGCCCAGCCGCCGCTCTTCTCAACGCTGGTAGGCAAGGAGAAGATGTACCTTAAGGACGAGTCCGCCAGGCAGCGCTTCCTGGTCGAGCGGCCCAACCACAAGGCCGAGTTCAACCGCCTGAAAGGTCTCGGAGAGATGGACTGGCAGGAGTTGGGATCGACGACCATGGACAAGGACAAAAGAACCCTGCTGAGGGTTGACATCGAGCAGGCCGCCCTGGCAGACGAGGTCTGCTCCAAGCTGATGGGAGACGACGTGGAGCAGCGAAAGCACTTCATCTCCACCAACGCCGGCGACGTGAGGTTCTTGGACATCTGACGTGACTGACACGCCCCCCACAACCCCACCGGAGGATACCCCGGGCAACATCGAGCCGATCGAGATCCAAGAGGAGATGGAGCGCTCCTTCCTCGACTATGCGATGTCGGTCATCGTCTCGCGAGCTTTGCCCGACGTCCGAGACGGCTTGAAGCCGGTGCACCGTCGAATCCTCTTCGACATGCACGTCCAGGGGTACCGGCCGGACCGGCCCCACGTGAAGTGCGCCAAGGTCACCGGGGACACCATGAGCCGGTTCCATCCCCACGGGAACACGGCGATCTACGACGCCCTCGCCAGGATGGCTCAGCCTTTCAGCCTGCGGCACCCGCTTATCGACTTCCACGGTAACTACGGGTCGGTGGACTTCCCGCCCGCCGCCGAGCGCTACACCGAGAGCCGCCTCTCAGCTTTGGCGATGCACATGATCGAAGGTCTCGACGAAGAGACCGTCGACATGGTGCGCAACTACACCAATGAAGAGGACGAACCTTCGGTACTACCGTCACGCTTCCCGAACCTGCTGGTCAATGGCAGCCAGGGGATCGCGGTCGGAATGGCCACGAACATCCCACCTCACAACCTGGGCGAAGTTATCGACGCCACGATCCACCTGATCGACCACCCAGAAGCGACAGCCGACGATCTGATGCGTTTCGTCAAGGGCCCTGACTTCCCGACGGGCGCTTTGATATTGGGACGCCAAGGGATCATGGACGCGTACCGTACTGGGCGCGGTTCGATCAAGATGAGGGCCAAGGCGGAGATAGTCGAAGGACGCTCCGGTGACGAGATCGTCGTCAGCGAGCTGCCCTACCAGGCCAGCCCTAAGGGAATCCTCGAGAAGATAGCCGAGCTGGTCAACGCGAAGGAGCTCGACGGCATTCGAGACATCCGCGACTTGAGCGCCGGTGACGACACCAAGCTAGTCGTCTACTTGAAG
Source organism: Actinomycetes bacterium (assembly GCA_021808665.1). Next base: position 9,604 of record JAKBBA010000022.1, on the reverse strand, counting down.
CGCGACGCCGCCGCGAACGTCGTGTTGAACAACCTCTACAAGCACACTCCGCTTCAGACCTCCTTCGGGGTCAACATGGTGGCGCTGGTGGACGGGGTTCCCCGGACTCTCAACCTCGTCGGAGCGCTCAGCGCTTACATCGCCCACCAGGTGGACGTGATCACCCGGCGTTCCATGTACCGGCTGCGAAAGGCGAGGGACCGGGCGCACATAGTCGAAGGTCTCCTCAAGGCGTTGGACATGATCGACGCCATCATCGCTGCCATACGCGCCTCAGCGGACCGCTCCGCTGCTAGGACGGCGCTCATGGCAGAGCCGTTCGAGTTCAGCGAAGTGCAGGCCGAGCACATCTTGGACATGGCACTGTCTACCCTCACCCGTCTCGGCAGGGCCCGTCTAGACGAGGAGCTCGCCCGTCTTCGCGAGACGATCGCCGAGCTTGAGGCGATACTCGGTGACGAGGAACGTCTCAGGGGTGTCATCAAGTCGGAGATGACGGCGATCCGCGCCGAGTTCGCCAATCCGCGAAGGGCGCAGATCACCCTCGACGACGGCGACATGTCAGCAGAGGACCTGATCGACGACGAAGAGCTCGTCGTGACGATGACCAGAGCCGGCTACGTCAAGGCCGTCGCAGCCTCCCAGTTCAAGACCCAAGGCAGGGGAGGACGCGGGGTCCAAGGGGCGCGGCTGAAAGACGAGGACCTGGTTACCAGGGTTATCCACACCAGCGCCCACGCCTACTTGCTGTTCTTCTCCAACCTCGGCAAGGTCTACCGCCTGCGGGCCTTCGAGGTGCCGTTGAAGGAGAGAACCGCCCGGGGTACGGCGATCGTCAACCTGCTGCCGCTGGAGGCCGGCGAGAAGGTCCAGACGCTGATCGACACAAGGGAGTTTCCCTCCGATCAGTTCCTGCTTTTCGCTACCAAGCACGGACAGGTGAAGAAGACCACCTTCTCCGAGTACGACAAGTCCCGTCGTGAAGGTTTCATAGCCATTAACCTCCGCGACGGCGACGAGCTCGTCGGGGTCATAGTTACCAGCGGCGACGACGACATCTTCATGGTGTCCAAGGCCGGGATGGCTATTCGCTTCTCCGAGGCGGAAGTCCGGTCCATGGGCCGGGACGCGGCGGGGGTCCGGGGGATGGCACTACGCGGTGGGGACGAGGTCGTCTCCGTGGACCCCGCACGCGACGACGCTTCGATACTGATCGTCACCGAGGCGGGTTTTGGTAAGCGGACTCAGCTACAGCACTTCAACCGCCAGGGGCGTGGCGGCGTCGGTGTCAGGGGTATCCGCCTCACCGCCCAACGCGGTCAGGTGGTCGCTGCGTTCATGATCTCGCTCGAAGACGAGATACTGGTAACGTCGTCGGCCGGGATCATGGTGAGAATGGCCGCACGCGAGATTTCAAGCCAGGGCCGGGACGCCACCGGGGTCAGGATCGTGACACTGGACCCCGGACAGGTGGTCGCGTCGGTCGCCCCGGTGCTCGCCGTGGAAGACGCCGGCTGATGTCCGAGCCGGCTGCCGGGCTGGGGGGCGGGTCGTCGCCCGACGGCCGCCGAGGCTCGCCTCCGGCGCCTAGGGGGCCGCTACCAGGAGATGCACGAGCGGGGTGGGGCTCCCCGGTCCCGGCTGGGTACGGATCGTTGAGAGGGGGAGCGTCCTCACTGTCCCGTGAGCGCGGCGCGCAGGCTGCGGACCGTCAGCTGCGGCGGGGATCGCCAGCAGTGCAGGATTCTGGGGTAAGCGGTGAGGTACCGGTCCGCGACGACCACGATCTGCAAGTCCCGTCCAAGAAGAAATCTCGGCGGGGCCCGGTCGAGCTCGGGAGCATCACGGTCTCCCACGTGAACATATCGACGGTAATTAGAGTTTCGTTGATGCTCTACCTTGTTTTTCTTGCTGTTATAGTCGTGGCTGCTATGCTCTTGTGGGTTGCAGCGGATCAGACAGGAGTCCTGGCGTCGATCGACAAGTCGGTTAGAAGCCTGTTCAGCCTGAAAGAATTCGTGCTTCACGCCTCGGCTGTGGCTGAGTACACAGCTGCCGGAGGAGCAGTCCTCGCCGTAGCGGGGACTCTAGCTAATGTCGTAGCCGCTTTGATCTATAATCTTATCGCCGACATCGTCGGGGGGGTCAGCGTGCGGACAGTAACTATCGTCGCCGAACGAACCTTCTAACGCGATGCTCGTGTTGAGCCGGAGGGCTGAGACCTCGATAATGGTCGGGCATGACATCACCGTTACCGTGGAGTATGTGGCCGCTGACGACGTCTGCTTGAGCGTGAAGGGTCCGGAGGGACTCCGGGTGGAACGTCTCGAAGAGGTCGAGCTCGCACAGGTGCTGTCGAAGAGGGGAAGGACCTGGGATGCCTCGACGATGCACGTGCTGTCGAAACGGTCCCGTCCTGCCCTTCTGCTCGACGGGGAGATTCTCGTAGCTGTGCAGTCTGTCAGCAGCGACTCGGTGCGTATAGGAATCGAAGCTCCCCCGCACGTGCTCATCTACCGCGAGGAGGTCTACCGGCAGATGCAGGAGGCTAACCGCGGTGCGTTGAGCGAGCCGGAGGAGGATCTGGGTGGTCTGGTAGCTCTTCGCAGAGTTAGCGCTCCCGACTAGACGACCTGACGCCAAGTTGGAGCTCCCGAGTTGAGCTTAGGCGGGGAGGGCCTCGGCGACTGCATAAGTTGATCTGTGCTGGACGACCTGGGCGGCTACTCCAGTGTGGCGGTTGGCGACGATGGGCCCGAGGAGGTTGGCGCTGGGACGGCCCGGGGGACGAGGAACGGTGACCATGACCAAAGTTGCAGCCTCGTCGGGTCGGGAGATGCCGAGGGCCTTCTGGTGCTCCTCGTCGACTTCGACACTGTAGTCAGGAAAGATCAGACCCGGTGCTACGACGGTAAAGGCGATACCGGGGTGAGTGGTCGATCTCAGCCTGGCGAAAGGGAGTAACTCCTCTCCGAGACTCACTATCTCGAATAGACGCACGTCGGGGAACCCTGGCAGTCCCGAAGCGAACGTCAACTCTGATAGACCCCCGAGGCCGGGAATCCCGTCTGACTCGGGTGTTGCTGTGCTCATCATGACCAAGCTGTCTACGAGGGTTGTCGGCACTGGCTACTCCGGTTACAGGTAGGTTACGAGGGAATGCTGCTCGATCTGCGCGGTCGCCCACAGGCCGGCCTGGTAGGCGTTTTGCGACTGCGTTAGGGCTGTCGTCGCCTGGGCGATGTTGACACTATCGACGGCTGACATCTGGGTCTGAAGGGCTGTCTGGACGTTGGTGGCCTGTGTAGCGAAAGTTTGGACGCTCTGGTAGGTCGCTCCCAGGACTCCAGCCTGGCTGGTCACGTTTTGGAGAGCTGAGTTCAAGGCGGCGATATCCGTGGTGGTCGCGGTTGCTATCGAGGCCGGTGTCCCAGTAGTCACGTCGGAGATGAGCTTGGAGAGTATGCCAGTCGACCCGAGAAGACCGCTGCTACCCGAGCCGAACACGGCAGGGCCTGTAGCAGCAATAGCTACACTCACCCCAGGACCTACCGTACGGGTGGGAGCGCTTCCCCCTCCGACGTAGTTCCCGCTAGCGTCGTATGCTACCGAGACGTTTCCCGTCCCAGCGAAGATCGCTTGGTTGCCGTAGGTGGTGTTGGCGAGAGCTGTGACCTGGCTCAGAACCGACTGCAGGGTGGCTGCGGTACCTTGTACCGCAGCCTGGGAGTTGGACAAGGCGTTCCCTGAAAGCGCCATTACAGACTGTTTGGCCGACTGCAGCGCGCTTATCACCGAGTTGAGGGTAGAGGTGCCGAGACTCAGCCAAGCGCTGGCGTCCGAAGCGTTCGAGGAGTACTCTTGGGCTCGGGCCAAACTGGAGTTAGCCGCAAGAATGGTACTTGCAGCGGCGGGATTGTCCGAGGGCTGGTTGACTAAGTTGCCACTCGATAGCTGCGTCTCCAAGGTGGCCTGCTGGCTCTGATCGGCATTCAGATACGAGACGAGCTGTGAGGCTATTACTGTCGGAGTGTAGGAAACTCCTGTCGATACTGGGGACGTCACGGTGCCACCTTCCCTTTGGAATGCGTCAAGCTATGAAACGGGACGCTGAGCTTGCTCATACTGCTGCCAGGAGCGATTGCAAGGCGGTGTCCACGGTAGTGATCACCTTTGCGGCAGCTTGGTAGGTCGACTGGAAGTTCATGAGTTCCACTAGTGCCGTGTTCTGGTTGACTCCGGTGACACTCTGCAGGTTCTGCTGTGCCGCGTTGGATGTAGCTGTCTGAGCCTGTACCTGATTGTTTATCTGACTTACCTGGGACCCTACGTTGACCACGGCCGTTCGCCAGGCGGCGTCTGGCCCGCTTGGAGAGTTGTAGAGGTTCGCTAATGCCTGTGCATTGGACCCGTCGTTGGTCGCTGCTGGTAACGACGAGGTCGAGGCCGTTGCTATGAGAGACGGGTTTGCAACGATCGACGGGTTGACCGAGATGTTGGCGGCTGTAAGTCCGCCGGACCCCGAACTGGTGAACATGTCCACCCCGGGTGCGCCAGAGGTCGTGAAACCGTTGCTCAGCACGGTGTTTACCGAGGTGGCCAGGTTGCTAGCGACGGAGTTCAGCTGCGACTGGTACGAAGGCAGATAGACGTTGACGGCAGCCAACAGGCCAGCAGTAGTACCTGAGGAGGCGTTGAGCGCCACTTTCGAGCTTTGGGCAACCAGTTGAAGGTTAGGGGTAGAAGCACTACCGGTATTGTTGACCGCAAGTGTGTCGGACCAGTTCCCCTGGACGAGGGTCACACCCCCGACTGCTACGTTGACAGAGCCGTTGGGCGACGCAGTCCATGTAGCGCCGATATCCGACGCCAGCTGTGTCAGGAGCTGGTTTTGCTGGTCGCTCAGGGATGATACTGACGTCCCGGTTGCTCCTTGTTTGATTATCTGATTGTTCAGGGAGGCAACCTGGCTTAGAAGGGTGTTGGCCTGGCCGACGGTGGCTGCAAGCTGAGAAGAGGCGTTAGCGGAGGCCCCTGCTATCTGTCCGGAAGCCTGGGAGAGGTCCGTTGTTACGGTTTGGGCTGAGTCGACGACAGCTTGAAGGTCCGCTTGACTCGTCGGGTTCGTAGAAAGCTGGTTCCAAGATTGCCAGAAGCTCGACAGATCAGCTCCAAGACCTGTCGACGACGACGGGTTGCCGAAGGCGAGCTGCGCCTGCTGGAGCGTCTGCTGCAAGGCTGTGCTCTGAGCCAATGCCGCCGAGGTCTGCGCGGCGTTCGCGGCGAGGAGGCTGTCATTGTTCTGGGTGACCGAAGCTACTGCGACGCCACCTCCAACGCCTGACTGCTCACCCGACGACAGGGCGGTGAGGTTCGCCGTCTCGCTGACGTACCCTGGGGTGTTGGTGTTAGATAGGTTCTGGGCGATAGTGTCCATCGCCGTCTGCGCAGCGTTGACACCTGAGGCTGCGATGTCGAGGCCAATGTTGCTCATGACTGGTCAGGCCTTGAGGTCGTAGGTTCGGATGTCACTGAGCCCGTCTTGGAGCATCTCGCCGCTCGAGTCGTAGCTCGAGGTGGCTCCTAGGAGCGCCAGAGCGTCGTTCGTGGCTGCCAGTCCGCTGGCGAGGAGACGGCGGTTGTTACGAGAGCACCGCCGGACCTGGTCGAGTACGTCGCGCAGTGCGATCTGGCGTTGGCGCATGAGCTGGCCGGTGAGCTCATCGTCGACGCAGTCGGCAAGCTCTCCGAGTGTCGCGCCGGATGGCAACTGGTGAGCGCTGTGGGCCATCTGCGCGGCGATCTCGCGGCGTCGCCCGGCGTCGGTGAGCTCGACCACTGCAGCCGCTACCTCCGACGTGCTGGCGGCAAGCCAGCGTTGGTCTCCAGCGGTTAGGATCAGGTTCTGCTCTCGCAGCTTGAACAGCAGTTGTTCGAGTGCACGCTGCTCGTCCTCCAAGCAGGTGAGAAGACCGGAGCATTCGTCGGGTGGACTCTGGCTCGGTTCGTCGTTCAATGCTGCTCCTTAGTAACGGTGTCTACTGAATAACAAACCCGGTGTAGTAGACGGCGCTGATCTGTTCGGCTGCGCCGTCGACAGTACCGGTGATCTTCTGGCACTGCTTCAAGATTTCGTTCTGCACGAGTTGGCGCTGGGCTGGTGCTAGAAGACCCTGGTAGGTCTGCTGCCCAAAGATCGCGATGATGTCGTTCTCGATCTCCGGTTGGTCGTTCGATATCGTCGCCGGTACAGCCACGGTCGTGAGCTGTAGGGAGATAGATACCTGCACGAGGTGGCCGTCAGACAGATTTACCGTCAGTTGGTCCAACGGAAATATCTTGCCTGCAGGTACGGCCTGCCCAGGCTTGTAGTGCGGTTTCAAAAGTATGCTCTTAGCTTCATATCCTCCTATCAAGAGCACGATCAGCCCGATGATCAAGAACAGTTTCTTCTTGGATTTCTTCGGTGGTTCCTCAACTGTGTCGGCGGCTTTCGACTTCGACTTGACAGATTCGGCTGTGGCGCTCATGGCTGGCTCCCTTGGGATGACAGGACGACGATATCGATGCGGCGGTTTAGGGCCATGTTCTGGGGGGTTGTGTTGGGTGCTAACGGGTGGCTTGACCCGTATCCGGTAGCGGAGAGGCGGGTGGCAGCTATACCGTCCACCTTCTCGAGACGAAGTACGACGTTCACAGCTCTCACTGCGGAAAGTTCCTCGTTGGAACTGAACGCGCCTCCGAGGATCGGCTGGTTGTCTGTGTATCCTTCGACGTCTATGTTGTAAGTGTCGCTGCGAAGCACTGAGGCCACTGTGTCGACCACCGCATTGCCGACCGAACCCAGGCTCGCGGAGTCCGTGGCGAAGAAGACCTTGTCGGCGAGCACCTGCACCACCAAGCCCCTGGTCTGCTGCTGCAGGGTGACGTCGCTTGCAAGTCCCTGCTTGACTAGTGCGTTGTCGATCTGCGCTTGCAGGGCTGCCAGCGACGCTTTGGACACGCTCCCCGAGGAGGGAACTGTTGTGGTGGTAGTAGTCGGGCCTAGGGGATTCGGTACGAGCGACTTGTACTGGGTACCGGCGGTCTGGGTGAGGCTCGCGTTGGCGAGGAGACCCGAGCCGTTCGGGAGGACCCCCGGCTTGGGGTCGAAGGTCTGCTTCAGCCCGAGGGCTAGGGCGAGGAACTTCTTCTGGTTGATCGACGAGATGGCAAAGAGAACGATGAAGAGAGCCAGCAGCAGGGTGATCATGTCGGCGTAGGTTAAAAGCCATCTCTCGCCGTTCTCGACCTCCTCCTCGTGGTCCTGGTGGCGTGCGCGCCTGCTCATGCTGCCAGCGCCTCGTCCTTGGTCCCCGGAGGAAGGTGCGATTCCATGCGGGCTTTGATCATCCGCGGGCTGCTTCCCGCCTGGACGGCCAGCATGCCGTCGACGATCATCCGTTTGCGTTGCACCTCAACCTGTGACGCCCGCTTTAGCTTGTTAGAGATCGGAAGCCAGAACACGTTCGCGGCCATGACACCCCACAGTGTCGCCGTGAAGGCCGAGCCGATCGCTGCGCCGATGGTCGCAGGGTTGTTGAGGTTCTGCAACACATGGATGAGGCCTACGACGGTTCCGATAATCCCGAGGGTCGGTGAGAATCCACCCAGGTCTTGGAAGAATTTGGCCCCCATCTTGTGGTGCTGCTCGGCTGCAGCTATCTCGCCTTCGAGGATGTCCTGCATCTCATCGGGGTCGGTGCCGTCCACGGCGAGTTGAACACACTGGCGCACGAAAGGGTCTGTTATGTCCTTGGACGCGGATTCGAGGGCTAGCAGGCCCTCCTTACGGGCGATAGAGGCGAACTGGAAGATCCTCTCTATGTCTTCTGAGGTATCGGGGTCGGGCACCCCGAACGCTGACATGAGGATCCCCTTGATCTCCTTGACATCGCGCTTCATGAATCCTGCTGCTCCCACCGCAATTGTCCCACCGAAGACCAAGAGCAGGGGGGCCGGCTTGAACAGTACGGCAGGGTTCGATCCGTCGAGGAGCATCGCAAGGAAGACGCAGGCAAGCGCACCTCCGACTGCCATCGGGGTGAGTCTGTCCAAGGCGCCTTTCATCGGGCATCACCGCCTGGTTGGATCGACTCGACGTCAGTGGACCGATCGCCGCCATCCTCTGATGCCTGGCTGCCGCGCAGTAGGCGGAGCTTCTTTCCATCTAAGGGCTCGGGCGTACAGTTCGACAAGCGGAGGATTCTCGCTTTTACCTCCACGAGCTCGTCGATTATCTGGTCGAGAGTCTCCTGGACGAGGTAGCGGGTTCCGTTGACAAGCGTTATTACCGTGTCAGGGGTTTCCTCTACCTTTTCGATCAGGTCGACGTTCACCGCTATGCGGTTCCCGGTTCCGAAGTGGGTTAGCACAATCATCCGAAGTCCTCCTACGAGGCGCTGCCGCAGGCGGAAGCGCTCTCCGATTCTCGGTGGACCTCAGAAACTGCTTGAGATACCCCATAGGGACGAAAGCCGCGTCGTGTGCAGAATCCCCCTTCAGGCGCTGTCTCCGGTAGGGGAACTCCGCTGCTCTCCGGGCTGGCCTGTTTGGCTGTTCTGCCCGGAGACCAGTCGGTTCAGCTCCGCCCGGGTGGCTTGCCGGGAGTAGGTTTGCAACACCCAGCCGATCATCGAGCCAAGGATCCAACAGCCGATCAGGGCTATCAAGAAACGCTCCCCGGCGACGGCGCCGCTGATGTCACCGCTTAGGATTCCCGGCGCCATCGGCAAGCTGACGGCGACTGCTCCGGCTATGACAAGCTCTGGGTGGCGGACGCTCATCTCAGCGCTGACTGGTTCCCAGCGCCGTCGGTGACTTTCGAGGCGACCTGAGACCAGTCGACCGGGCGGATACGGCTCACCGTCGCCGGTGACGCCGTCGTAAGCAGATCCCTGCCGCTGGCCGCGCTGTCGGTACGTTGCGACGATCCCTCTTCCCGCTCAGTGAAGTCACGAACGTCGCCGAGGCGCACGACCCTCGCCCGAGCTGGCTCGCCGAAGGACCTGGACTCTTCACTTAGAAGGTCGACCAGGGCTGCGACCCACCTGGCAGGAGTAGACGGGTGTTCGCCCAGGCGCATCACGGGAATTCCAAGACTTAGGATACTCGCAGGTGAGGCGGTCGCTTCGATCCTGTCGACGACGATAGCGTCAACCCCGTCGATGGCCTCCACCCATCGAGCGACGTCCTCGCTTTTGTGCATTGCGTCCACCACGCCGATGACCATCGTCGGGCGCAGTGCTGATATAAGGTGACGCGCCCAGACCGTCGAGTCGGAACCGTTAGGCGAGTCGACAGCCACCACTCCGACACGGCCTCGCCGAAGGCTTGGTCCCACCTCGGTGGCGTCGGTAGCATCGCGCATGTACAGCTCTTCGCGAACGGGGAGCTCCCCGCTTCTGGGACTGGCTACGCCGACGGTCGCCGGGTCCCAGCCCTCTTGAGCGACGAGTCGTGCAGCCTCGCTTATGGCCCTCTGGCCTGCTCCGACGACCACGACAAGTGAGCCGGGACGCTTCGGGATCCGAGGAGCAGCAGGTATGGTCTCGAACAGGCTTGA
>JAKBBA010000297.1 GCA_021808665.1 Actinomycetes bacterium | reverse complement strand
GGCGCTGCCGCAGGCGGAAGCGCTCTCCGATTCTCGGTGGACCTCAGAAACTGCTTGAGATACCCCATAGGGACGAAAGCCGCGTCGTGTGCAGAATCCCCCTTCAGGCGCGGTCTCCGGTAGGGGAGCTCCGCTGCTCTCCGGGCTGGCCTGTTTGGCTGTTCTGCCCGGAGACCAGTCGGTTCAGCTCCGCCCGGGTGGCTTGCTGGGAGTAGGTTTGCAACACCCAGCCGATCATCGAGCCAAGGATCCAACAGCCGATCAGAGCTATCAAGAAACGCTCCCCGGCGACGGCGCCGCTGATGTCACCGTTTAGGATTCCCGGCGCCATCGGCAAGCTGACGGCGACTGCTCCGGCTATGACAAGCTCTGGGTGGCGGACGCTCATCTCAGCGCCGACTGGTTCCCACTGTCGTCGGTGACTTTCGACGCGACCTGAGACCAGTCGACCGGGCGGATACGGCTCACCGTCGCCGATGACGCCGTCGTAAGCAGATCCCTGCCGCTGGCCGCGCTGTCGGTACCTTGCGACGACGCCTCTTCCCGCTCAGTGAAGTCACGAACGTCGCCGAGGCGCACGACCCTCGCCCGAGCTGGCTCGCCGAAGGACCTGGACTCTTCACTTAGAAGGTCGACCAGGGCCGCTACCCACCTGGCCGGGGTCGATGGGTGTTCGCCCAGGCGCATCACGGGGATGCCGAGCCTGAGGATGCTCGCAGGTGAGGCGGTCGCTTCGATCCTGTCGACGACGATGGCGTCGACCCCGCCGATGGCTTCCACCCATCGGTCTACGTCCTCGCTTTTGTGCAGTGCGTCCACCACGCCGATCACCATCGTCGGGCGCAGCGCTGATATCAGGTGACGCGCCCAGACCGTCGAGTCGGAACCGTTAGGCGAATCGACAGCCACCACTCCGACACGGCCGCGCCGAAGGCTGGGTCCGACCTCGGTGGCGTCGGTGGCGTCGCGCATGTACAGTTCCTCGCGGACGGGGAGCTCCCCGCTTCGGGGACTTGCGACACCGACGGTTGACGGGTCCCAGCCCTCTTGAGCGACGAGTCGCGCAGCCTCGCTTATGGCCCTCTGGCCTGCTCCGACGACCACGACAAGTGAGCCGGGACGCTTCGGGATCCGAGGAGCAGCAGGTATGGTCTCGAACAGGCTTGACAACGCCGCCATGGTGCTAGATCCGCCGGCGAGCATCGCTTCGACCCTTGTCGCCGATTCCGCTTCGAGGCCGAGCCTGACCAGCTCTTGCCGCAAAGCCGACTGTTTGGTGGTGACCTCCGCGCCTACGGGGCGGGCGGTTAGGGCGAGCTGCGACGTGCCGTTCAGATTTACCAGGTCTTCAGTCGACAGGTCAGTCGGCAGGAACAGCTCGCTACCTAGAAGCTCAGGCTCGTCAGTGGCGATCCCGGCTGCGTACGAGGACTCGTGATCCGACCCGGCTGCTGCTGCGGCGAGCCCCGACTCGCCTTGCGCGATGGCAGAGTGCTCGGGAGCTCCTGTCATGCGGGCGACGCTGCTCAAGACTTTCTCGAAGGAGCTCTGGTCGCCTGAGGCTTGGACTTCAGGGCTCTTCGTCGAAGGAGCGACGCCGACGAGGTCGGAGTCCTCGGTTAGGTCGGCCATAGCGGCGAAGATGTCGGCGGGGGCAGAAGGCACCCGGGCAGGCCGGCGCACAGCGGGAGCGTTTGCGCCGGCAGCGCTTCGAGACTCGCCGACGTAGGAGCGCAGATCGGTCGTCGGTGCCGGCTTGGCGCGGACGGCAGGCGCGCTCGGAGCGACAGCGGCGGTTGTCGAGTTAGTGACCGCTGCCCGCGAAGGGGAGGCAGCTACGGGCGCGGTCCGCCCTGGGGCCCGCCGGGAGCTCTGCTTCTTCGAGGCGGCGACGGGGGCCGACGCGAAATGCTTCCCGGACTTGCGGCGTTTGGTAGAAGCCTTGGAGGCCGGCGCCCTGCCCGCTAGGTCGTAGGGATCGCGTTCTAGCTCGTCGGGGGCGTCCACGACGAGGCGGTATTGCTCCCGCTGGAACAAGCCGAGCACTCCACCGGACCTGAACGTCTCAGCGCGTGATATCACTGGATCGTTACCGTAGGTGGTACGGATCTCCTCGAGAAGCACCCGTACGTCAGGACCCTCAAACTGGCGCTGTAGCGACATTTACCACTCCTACTCTCTCAACTCGGACTTGCGGACCGAGTTCGCTTACGGACAACACCGTTACTCTTCTTGCTCCTACTGCCGTGAGCTGCTGCAGAGGTTGACGCAGACGGCTGGCGCATACCAGCACTGCGTCCCGACCGGTCTCCTCGATCTGGGTGGCGACGGACTGGATCTCCCTGACGAGCGCCTCGGCCAGGCGAGCGTCGACCGCCAGGTAAGGACCCTGCTCACTGGTCTTGACCGCCTCGAGAAGCTGACGCTCGAGTACGGCGTCGAGGGTCATCGCCGCCACAGTGCCGTCCTTGGCGTGCTGGGCTGTTATCGCAGGGCCAAGCGCCTGGCGGGCAGCCTCGATCAGGCCCTCCGGATCCCGGTTGACCCGCGCTTTGACTGTGATCGCTTCGATGATGCGCACCAGGTCTCTGATCGCGACACCCTCGTCGAGCAGAGCGCAAAGGACACGGTGGACGTCTGTGAGGGTCAGCTGGGCTGTGGCCATCTCGTCGAGAACGGCAGGATCTGTCGCCTTGAGACGGTCGAGTAGCTGGCGGACCTGCTGAGCTGACAGCAGCCGTCCGGCGTAACGGACGCACACCTCGCCGAGGTGGGTGGTGATCACCGAGGAGCGGTCGATCACCGTTGCACCCGCAACCAGCGCCTGTTGGCGTGCCTCGCTTGGAACCCACTTGGCGGCCAAGCCGAACACCGGCTCGGTGCACGGCTCCCCCGGAACCAGGTCCAGGCCTTCCCCGATCGCCAAGAAACGTCCGGGAGGTGCGGTGCCTGAGGCCGTGTCGACACCGTTGATCCGAATCGAGTAGCCGTCGGGGTCCAAGGTGACGTTGTCCCTGGTGCGAACCGACGGTATGATCATCCCTCTCTCCAAGGCGAGCTTGCGACGAAGGCCTTTGACTCTCTCCAGGAGATCCCCGCCGCGGGTCGCATCGACCAGGTCGATTAGGTTCGTTCCTATCTCAAGTTCGAGAGGCTCGACCTTCATCTCGGCGGAGAGAGCCTGAGGGCTATCAGGGTCCAAAGCGGGCGTCGCAGCCAGCTCCTTAGCGTCGTCGGCCACCTTGACGGC
>JAKBBA010000066.1 GCA_021808665.1 Actinomycetes bacterium | reverse complement strand
TGCGAGCCAGTCTCCGCTGCCGTCGGGGGTTGGGGTGATCGCGACGACGGGGCGGTTTAGCGGTCTTCCCGCCATGCTGCCGTAGAAGTTGGCGTCTCCGAAGCTGAACACTCCTCCGTCTGATGCTGCGAGCCAGTAGCCTTTGCCGTCGGGGGTTGGGGTGATCGCGACGACGTTGGTGGCGGCTATACCGATCGATGGGAGCGAGCCGTAGAAGTTGGCGTCTCCGAAGCTGAACACTCCTCCGTCTGATGCTGCTAGCCAGTAGCCAACAGAGGCGGAGCCACCGGCAGGGGGGGCTGTCACGCTCGCAGGGAGGGGTGTCACGACGAAAGCGGATGACGTGGTCGCACTTGTGTAGGACGCGTCTCCAGCGAAAGAAGCGGTAGCAGCGAGCAGTTGACCGGGCTCGGTGGGAGTCACCTGGCATTCTGCGTTGCCGTTGGTGTCCGTGGTTGCCTGGCAGGACTGGGTCCCTAGCGCAAGGGTCACGGCCGCGTGGGCTATCGGGGAAGGTGGTGACACGCTCACGTCTAGCAGGTTGGCTATGAGGGTTGCCGGTTTCCCAGCCGCGCCGGCCTGCTGGCTTGCGTTCATCGTCAGCGAAGCCACGTGGAGCCCACCAGACCAGGTCACTTGGACTGGAGCGGAAGCGACTTCGACACCGTCCAGTGTCGCAAGAGCTTGGATCGTGTCGGTGCCGGTGCTAACGCCCGTGTAGGTGAATGTGGCCGTGCCGTCGGACCCTGCAAGTACGAGGCTCGGCTGCTGGTTTGCTCCGGTTACGACGAAGTGAACGGGAGTGCCAGTCGTCTCCCCGGCAGCGGCAATGGTTGCGGTCAACGTCGCCTGTGATCCCTGCGTTGCCTGAGCAGAGGGTGGACTCAACGTCAAAGTGGGAGCGAATGAGCCAGAGGAAAATGTGCACCGGCCGGCGTTGGGCGATAGTCGGTCGATAGCGTTGATGACTCCGACGTAAAGGCACCCGTCCGGGCCGACGCCTTCGACCTGCCCAGCGCCGTTCACGAGGGATGACGTCGCACCGTCTGCCAGGTTGAGCGATTCGATGCCGCTTCCGTCATTGACAGCGAGAGTAGCTCGGCCAGGACCCGAACCCGAGTTGAGGACCGCCATGTAGCCTCCGCTGCCTACTCCTTGGCTGACCAGGGTGGACACGCCCGGGTTGGCGCTGCCGGTCCCTGTGATACTCCAGATGTCCCGTCCCAGACTGGGTATGGAGCCAGCTCCGCGTACGTACAGGGTGCCATCTGGTGCGAAGACCCCGTCGTCGGATTGACCTGGCGCAGCGTAGACAACGCAGTTGGTCGCTCCCGCATTCGGTGGTTGGGAGTTAGCCGGCCAACCCCCCGGCGAGCAGTCTGCTGGCCCTTTGGTCGGACCGGGGTCTGTGATCTCCACGATGTCAGGGGTGGTAACGTAATTGTCGATGCTGTTGCCGGCGAACAGGTTGCCACTCATCGGATCGACTGCAAGCCAGCTGTCCCACGGGAGGTCCCATGCGACCGTCCGCTCAATGGCTCCGGTGGTCGGGTCGAGTTGGTAGATCTCGGCGTCCCCTGTGCCGTTAGCGGTGGAGGGGCACGTCGTCGCGTGGCAAGTATAGGTCTGCAAAGCGTATATATCACCGTTCTTGCCGACGACCACGGACGAAAGGTACAGTCCCAACGCTGTGGCTGTGAGTTTGTTAGCGTCGTTAGCGGTTCCTCCGCTGGGTCCAAACTTATACACATTTCCAGTCAGTGAATCTGGTGCCAACAGGCTTCCGGACGAGTCCCATGCTGCGGCGGCGACCCCGCTGCAGCCCACCACGTGTGCGAGACTGCCGTCGTAGAACCCGCTCGCGAAATTCGACAGTTGGTAGCCGGTAGCGGCGCTTACGGACGGAATTGGGCAGTTGTTCGAAACGGAGCCACCGGTGAAGGTGATCGACGGCGAAGTTCCAGTCGCCGCCGGTATCGGCAGATTCCCGTCGGTCACGTCGGTCGCGGATACGGTGATCGTCTCGGCCGTCTCGTCTGTCACGGTAAACGTCGCGGTCCCTGCGTTGCCGGTAACCCCCGGGGTCGGTCCTGTGCCGGTGATCACTGCGTGACCTGACCCCTCCGATACCGACACGGTCTTGGATACCGCAGGCTGACCCTTGCCGTCACGTAGAGTAACGGTGACGGTAGCGGCCGTCGACCCATCAGCGGTCACGTCGTTGGGACTGACGGTCACACTGCCACTGACGGCGGGCGGAGGAACAAAAGTTACTGTCGGCTGATTCGCGAGCACGGCACCGTCGGTGGTGTCTGTGGCAATCAGGGTTAGAGTCTCCGGGACGGTGTCTGTTATCTCGAAGGAGGCCTCTCCCGAAGTGTCGGTGGTGCCGGACATCGCTGTTATGTCCGCCGTCCGTGAATTGCCGGTTCGAAGGGTCACGGCTTTGTCTGGTACCGGGAATCCAGAAGTATCGTAAAGCACGACGTGCACTAAAGCGCCTGCCGTTCCGTCGGCTGGGGTTGAGCCTGTCAACGTGGCAACTTTCGAAAGGCTCGGGTCAACAGAACTGAGTGTTTGGCCGGTGACGTAGCGTCCTATCAGGTCGAAGTTGGGCGAACCCAGTCCGACGTGGGAGAAGTCCCCGTCGGTGCCGAGAATGGAGTTGAAGGTGCCAGGAGAGGCTTTTGCCGCCGAGTAGAATAGAGGATCGAGGTTTCCAGCGTCCGATCCGAGGTCAGCGTTCATCGAGGCGATCAAACCGGCCAGTTCCGGCGCGGCCATGCTTGTCCCTCCGTAGAGGACTCCCGTCGGGCAGCCGCCGGAGCTGGCCTCGCATATCTCGAGCCCCTGATTGGGATCTGCGTCGACCACCAGATCAGGAACGGATCTCCCAGCCGCATTGGTGTACCCGTCCTGAAAGGAGGGGCGGGAGAAGTATTTCGACACGCCGTAACCACCTGACCCGCCGGTCGAGCCGCCCCCTGCCACCGGGTCTCCCCACCAGTACTCCCCGGCGTGAACCAGGCCAGGACCGTACACAGGGGTGGTCCCCCCGACGGCGATGGCATTGGGAGAATCGGCGGGCACACTGACCGTGTCGCCGCTGCCGTCTAGGCAAGCCGACCCGTGATCTCCGGTAGCGTTGACCACGGCTACCCCACTCGCGGCCGCTTCGGCGAGCACTGAGTTGATCGCATCGGCTTCGGCTGAGCTGGTTTGGTCCTCGCACTGCGCCCATGAGTTGGAGATAACCGTGACGCCGTCGCCTAGCATAGCGTTGAACATCGCTTCGAACGACGTCGACGCCGGAGCGTCGAAGACTACGTAGTTGGCGGTCGGGTCGGCGAGAATCGCCGCTTCGATGTCTAAGAGCACTTCGGCTTCGTCCGGGCCAGGCCGGGCTACCCCACCGTCGACCGGCTGCGAGCTCAGCTGGCTCAGGAGGCTCGAAGAGAGACCTTCGACGGAAAGCCAGTCTGCTACGTCGGAAGGTGCGAAAGTGTCATATTCGAGCAGACCTAGCTTCTGGGGTGGGTCGCCGAACCCCCAATTCCCCTTACCATTCGTGCCGAACTTGAAAGGGTTGGGGTTGCCGGTGTTCTTGTAGTAACCGATCCAGTAAGCGAGGCAGGTGCCGACCTGCCAGCCGGCCGCCACCGAACCTGCGACGACCGTGAGCGGAGCCAAGAGGTTGGCCAGGGCAACCGACATCAAACCGAGGACGCCGGCTACTACCGACCAGTCCACGTTGCTGCCAGTCAAGACGCTGGTGAGGTTTTGTAGGTCGCCAATCCGGCTAATCAGACTTGGAATCGCCCCGATGCAGGTCTGGTTGACAAGCTTCGGATCCCTCACGTTCGCCGGTCGCGGAGCTGATGTTGCGACGCTGGCAGTTTTGGGGGTCGCCGCTGGTCGAGCGATGTTGTCGAGGCCTGCGACCGACTGTACGTAGCCAGCTATAGACGCGGGCATGGCCGGGTCCTCGCTGTTGGCGTACACGGCGCGGCCGTCGAGGCTGTAGTCGTCGATCGTGGTCTCAAAGGCTTTCTCGGCTACGGCCCGGGTGCCCTTCACCGTTATAGTCAGCCTGTCGGCGGAGCCTTCGACTACGCTGAAACCCTCCGAGGTCAGCCACGAGCGCACCGAGTCGTACGCGGTCGCACTTGGGCCGAACGCAGCGACCAGCTGAGCCTGGCTCAGATAGTGTTTGTAGAGTATTGAGGAGGGATTCTCGACCCCTGCCAAATAGGAGTCGAAGCCGACCTGGTTGGCCCGCTTCAAGGTTACTGTGACGCTGACCGGCTGCGAGAGCTCCGCTCGACTCTCCTTGAGCGGAGTAACGTGGCTGGAGCCCAACGTCGCTACCGTCGAACCAGCCAGGCGGACCACTGCCGAGCTTGGTGTCGTCTCAGCGACAGCGGCCAGGCTAGCGAAGTTGGATGTTGCCGCCGAGGCGACAAGCCCGACGAGTGCGATAGCGCTCGTCGCGAGCAACGAGAGCCGCCTTGGCCTCTTTCCCTCACCTCTCAATGCTGGGCCTCCCTCGTGCGTACCCCGCAAGGGCTTGTCATGGCCGACACGGCCACATGCCGCAACTCTATGAACGCGATCCCTCAGGGTAGCATCTTGACGCAATCCACCAAGCTGAACAAGTCCCTATTTTGGCCCACCCGTGTGGGCCGAAATAGGGTTTCTCGCTTGATCGTGTGGATTTGGGGTGCTGGGAGCTTGCCGGCGATTAGGTAGGAGAAGGTGATCTTCTTCTCCTTCGAGCGGTAGCCACGAGTCCAGCGTTTGGCTGCCTGCACGAGCGAGTTCGTGCCCTAGAGGAGCCCGGTGCTGAGCCGGTGCTTCTGCCAAGCGAGGATCCGGTCCCAGTGGGCCTCGACGGTGCCGGCGAACTCCTTGATCGGATCGAGCCGTGAGCGCTACGGCTACTGCGGCCGTCCGCGCCAACAAGACTGTCCCCATCCCAACGCGTGTTTGATGTGCCCGGATTTCCGGACGACAGTCCAGTTTCTGCCAGTCCACCGCCAACAGGCCGAACACACAGCCAAGCTCGTCGAGGCCGCCCGGTCAGCCGGCCATCAACGCCTAGGAGCGTGGGTCTGAACCGGGCGCAGCACCAGTTCGGGGGGACGTAGATGCCGATGTCGGCGTGATCACTTTCGATTCGAGGGTGAGGACGGGCCGTGTGCCGGGTCCAAGACGGCCGCACGGGGACTGCGAGCCCCTCATGCCAGCGCCAGCACGGCCATTCCGCCTGCGTTGGCGAGCTTGCGCAGGTTGTGGCAGATGACGTGGCGGGTCCACTCGCCCTGGGCACCGGCCCGGCCGCGCAGGCGGAGCGCGCCGGCGTGCTGTCGGAGTTGCATCTGCCCGAAGGCTGGTTCGACGATCGCCTTTCTGCGGGCGTAGTCGGCCCGCCCCTTCTTCGTCCGCAGGCGGCGAGCCATTCGCTCACGACGGGTGGCGTCTTTTGGGATCGGGCCCGCGGGGACTTTTGGAACTTCTCGCCGTGACGCTCGCGACCAGTGGCGGCGAGCACGTCGGGGCCGAGGTCCTCGACGGCCGCGAGGTTGTCCTCCGAGCAGTAGTCGGCGTCGGCGAGGACGGTCTTGGGCGCGCCGCTGAGACCGGCTTGGGAGTAGAATGCTTCGCGAAAGTAGCCTGAGTCGCCTAACTAAGCCTCGATCCACCGCGTAGGCCCATATCAGTTCGTCCCTGTTGCAGTTTTGGAAAGTTGGTTAGGACTTCTGGCCGCCGCTCGTGTGTCGAGACGTGCTCGACCAGAGGCTCTTGGACCGCTCGGTTGTCAGCGTGTGGGGTGCTCGTCTGCGGCCACGCCGGTCCGCGCAGACGGTGCTCAGGTCGGAGCGAAGGCGACGGCGCGCAGGTTCGTCAGCGCGTGGGAGAACTTGACACGCCAGGGCCATTGCGTCGGCATGCGCAACGTGGGGCGCCCCGAACGGTTGACGAGGCGGGCCGGGACGGCGAAATAGCGGGTGCGCAAGGTGCGCGCCACGACGAGCGTCTCGTTCTCTTCGATCAGGTCGCCCAGCGCAGCGCTCCAGCGGATGAGGTTGTGGGCGAGGACGGCGCAGCACAGCCAGGCCCCATTGGCGCTGAAGTTGCCCGAGGGGCAGTGCTCCATGCCTGCTCCCTCCTTCCAGTCGTCGATGGCGAGCTCGACCGTCGCGTGCTGGCGGTGAAAGGCGTCGATCTCTGTGGCGGGACCGTCGAGGTCGGTCAAGAAGGCGAAGTGACGCCAGTTGGGCCACAAGGTGGCCTGGGGACCGACGAGTCGGGTGCGGCGCACGACGAGGCGGATGCCCTTATACGTGGTCTCGGCGACGGCGGCCTGTCCCCCTTCGGGGTACTCGATCGGCGTCCAGGCGTCTTCGGTGATGGCCGCGATGGCCTGGGCCAGGCCCTTGGTGTTCGTGCGCACGGCCATGGTGTAGGAGACGCCGAGGCGCTCGAGGACGGCGATGGTGTCCTTGGACCAAAAGCCCGAGTCGAAGCGCATGACGATCTGTCCCGTTGCCCCGGCCCGGCGCACCCGGGCGATGAGCTCTTCGCTGAAGCGCTTGATGCCGCGCTGGGTGTTGGCCGAACCCTTGCGCAGCCGGGCGTGGAGGATCTCGCCGGTCTTGGCCCAGGTGGCCAGCAGCGGGTGGTAGCCCAGCACCTTGGTGTAGCCGTAGGCGGCGCCGATCTTCTTCTTGCCGTACACCTCGTCGATGGTGGAGTCGACGTCGATCACCAGGCGCTCGTCTTTGGGTCCGGCCCCGAGCGCCCACGCCGCCGCGAGAGCCTCGCCGACGAGCTTTTCGAACTGGCGGACGTGGCCGAAGGTGAAAGCGCGCAAGAAGGTGCCCAGGGTCGACGGCGCCATCACCCGATGTCCGAGCACCTCTCCGGTCGAGCCGGCCCGCAGCATGTCGGCGTGGTCGATGTGGGTGGCGCCGGCCACCATGGCGTGCACGATGGTCAGGATCTTTCGGCCGGGCTGAAAGCCTCCGACCCGCCCCGAGAGATCGATCGTGGCGTTGGCCAGGCGCTCGAGGCCGAGCCGTGTGGCCAGCGTGGCGACGAGCAACAGCCCGGCGTTGGCCACCAGGTTGGGCTCGTCGAAGGTCACCGCGACGCGGTCGATGCCGCGCGATACTGGCTTCACAGAAAGTGCCTCCTTTGTGGGCGAGAACTACGGCGTCAGTAACCGCAATTCTCCCAGCAATGGGGGCATTTTCCGCGGATACGCGAGCGTCAGTTCATGCCGCTACGCGGTGTATCAAGGCTAAACCCTGACCAAACGATCCAGACCTCCCTCGGTTAGGTAATACGCAGACCGGACCGAAACACCCCCTCCCACCTGCGCATTTACCACCTCACAGGCAATAGCCCGGAAAGTACCGCTAGCGGCCATGCTCCGGTTACCGGAGTAAGAATACGCCGGTAGGAGGAGCATCCACGTAGTTAGCTCCACCTCGCTATGCTGAGCGACTCTCGACTCGACGAGCCAGCGCCCGACCGGTATGTCATTTGAGATCGGCAGGGGATATTCGGCGCTGTGAGCGCAAACCCGGTCGTGGTGGACTACCAGAGATCAAGGCCTCCCGCTGCGACGCTCCTCACACGCTGCTGGCGGTCTGCGCGGCAACGGCGGAGGCGATCCGCTGCCCCGCAGCTTGAGCTAGCGGATGTCGGCCGAGCAGATCCGGTCGACCAGTCAGGAGGCCGCCCGGCTGATTCGACGCTGCCGGCGGCCGGTGCCTGCTCTAGCCTGCGTCGGGTGGGGTGTTGGGGACTACCGGGGGTTCGTCCCAGGGGAAGTGGATCCAGTCGCTGGTGGTGGACCAGGTGTAGTCGGGGACTATGACCGAGCGCGGCTTGTGGTAGAGGACGGCGGTGCGTAGCGCGTTGACGTGGCCTTTGAGCATGTCGACGACCATGGCAAGGGTTTCGCCGGAGTCTGCTACGTCGTCGGCTAAGAGCACGTCGAGTCCCGCCAGGTCTACCAGTGGGGGAGTGGGTGGCAGCAGGACGGGCACGTCGAGGCGGGCGTCGATGCCGGTGTAGAACTTCACGTTGATAGCGGTGCAGTTCTTCATGCCGAGCGAGTAGGCGAGCGCTCCTCCTATGGGAAGGCCTCCTCTGGCTATGGCGACCATCAGGTCGGGCTGGTACCCGCTGTCGGCCACCTGCTGGGCGAGTTGGCGGCTGGCCCGGCCGAAGTCTTCCCAGGTGAGCGTCTCAATCTTGTGTGTCTCGGTGTCGCTCATCCTCGCCTTTTCGTGTCCGGTCTGCTCAGTTCGTATGATGCTCGTAGCCCGGCAAGCGACGCCCGTCGGGTCCCTTCGACGATCCTACTCGCGAGTCTCTTGCTTCGACCTCGACGTCCACGCGCTCTCCTAATTTGCCGCTGGCGAAGCTTCGGGCCAGCTGGGCTTTCCTCGTTTGGCCCCGAAGTGGATTCTGGTGACCGCCCCGTCTGTCCGGGTGGGTTACCGTGCGGTTGCTTCAATCGTTGGTTTCGTCTTCTGTGGCGAACATTTCGGCCCGGGCGGGGCGCACCAGCTTCCACGCGGCGTCCCGCAAACCTTGCGTGTGGCCGTCCAACGCGAGGAAGCACAGTCCCGGCTGCGCCGCCTTTTTGATCTCTTGCGCCGCCAGCCGGCGGTCGGCCCTCACGTGCGGGCCCAGCCTGTCGACGAACGCTTCGGCCCCGGCGACCAGCTGCTCGTGACGGCGGCGCATCCGCTGCGCACGTTCTGCTACGAAAGCCCGTAACTCGTCTGGGGTGTTGTCGTAGCCGGCGAGCGGATCATCACCCGCGACGAGCGCCTCCCACACGGTCTTCGTGGACGTGGCGAAGAGCAGCCGGTGCAACCTTGTGTATGCGGCAAGTTTCACCTTGGCGCGCACGTTGTCGTCGGGCCATAGGAGGACCAGTCCTTCGCGGTTTCCTTGGCGCTCCATCTCGCCGAGTATCTCGGCGAGATGCCCGTCCGAGCAGTCGACACGTTCGGCCATAGGCCCGTCGAAGCCTTGGGGCAGTCCGATGTCCCGTCCGGTGGCGATGTCGATTGCGGCCAAGCCGATCAGCTCCCGGCGTTCCCCGTAGTCGACGACGACACGGTTCTCCGGTAGGACGATCTCGAAAAGCCAGGTGACACCGTCAGGCGGGGTCACACTCCCATGCCGGTTCCTCCAAAGTTCGGTGGCTGCCGCCGCCTGCCACGAGTTCGGGTCGCCCCGGGTGGTGATCGCCCAACCGTCAGAGCGCCGGTAGAGGACACCCAGGGAACCGTCCACCTTCTCGGAGGCGACGATCGGACCGCCAGTGGGCACGGAGGTGTGGTCGAGGTCGAAGAACTTAGCGAAAGGCCGGGCCAGCACCACGCCGGAAGCCTCGTCGACGACCAGGCCTCGACAGTGAACGGTCTCGACGGTCCACAAATTTTTGGAAGCGGCGCGCGCCGTGTAGTTGTACACGACGATCGACGTACCGGCCAGCCGGCGTCGGGTGATCAGCCCGCCGGCAATCTGGACTTCCAGGGCGGCCGGGTCGAGTATCTCCGCGATATCTGTCACGTCTAGTGGGTTCTTCCTCTCAGTCTTATAGCTGAGTTGCGAGCTCGGATTGGCCTTCCAGCCTGCCGGTCGGCCCTCTCTGGGCGACGTGCGTTGCGACTTGGAGCCCAGACTCTGGAAGGCGACACTTACTCTAAAGCACAAGTGAGACTTCGGATATTACGATAACATCATGAAGTAACATGATAGGGCACTTTCCTGGCAAGGTCAGACCCACATCGCCAGACCGGGATATCCCCAGCTTAAGAGGGGAGGGGACTGTGACTATGCAAGGACCATATCCACAAGACGAACTGGTGAAGCTACCGGAGCGTTTCGCAGAGTTCACCACGTCGGCGATCCGGACATTCGCTGTCTGTCACCAGGAACTTTCAGCCCTGCGCCACGAGTTTGGGGTCGTGCAGCAGCATCTCGGTGCCGTGCGCCACGAGCTTGGAGCTCTGAAGGCCAGCGTGACGACGCTGAGCCGGTCTACATCGCCGTGGTCACCTGGGAACGGCTGGCCGAGACCGGCGGCTCGCACGAGGGCCGGGCCGGGAAGACCGACCCGGCCCTCACCTACACCGTTCCGTACCGGCGTAGGTACGCTGGTAGGCATGGCGGCGGCGCACAAACTCGGTCAGGGCTTCCCATTGGGGGGGACGTCGACGCTGGTAACCTGGAGATGTGAGCAAGGTGAGCCGCCAGGACGACAGTGAGGCGGAGCTGGTCCTTACCTTCCAGGAGCTCGCGGAGGCTGTTCGACACGCCCCGCCGCCCACCGAGGACGACGTCACGGTCACCTGGGACGGGCGAGTCATCAACACCAAGGAGAAGCTCCTCGCCTGGCTGAAGGAGATCGACGCCGAGCGCGCAGCGGGTCTGACCTTCGAGCAGCTCGAGGCACGCGCCCGAGAGCACGAGGAACGCTACGGCCCGGCGTGGACCCACCTCGACTGGGACTGGGACCCTGTCCGAGCCCCCCGAGTCTGATCTCGCCCGCATAGTCCAGGTCCTCGACTACGCCGGCGTGCGCATCCGCGTCGCCAGCCTGACGCAATCGTCGCCTCCAAGGAGCTCGCCGGCCGGCCGAAGGACCGAGACGCTCTCCACGAGCTCCACCAACTCCAGGAGCGGATGCGAGGAGCACGACACGGCCATCCGAGCGCCGCAGCGCCGGTGGTGCCCCCTAGCCGTCCGCATCCTCCCGAGCCTCACCGCCGCCGGCCGTCGCCCGGCCCATGACGAGGTAGATTCGGCCGTCGCCTTCGACGACGGTTCGGGTCCCCGAACGGCTGTCGTCGAGGCGGAGTTCCGCCTTCGGGCGTCTCACGTACAGGACTTTGCGCGGAAGTTGGCTATGACAGGGTGGGCGGACGCGATGGCACCCGGTGGAGAGCGCCGGGCGCCGTCGGGCGCGCCTAGCTGAGTGCGGCATCGAGGGACTGCTCGACTCTCACGATCTCGGCCGGGATCGTCCCCAAGTCACCAGGTCATCCGCCCGGGTATATCCACAGTGCCATAATCCAAATTTGCTCAGGTGGTGGACAAGCGACTGGTAGACATCGACGGCGACCTGCTCAAGGAAGCCTCGTCAATCCCGGGAGCGTCAACCACGAGAGAAGCGGTGAACCGCTCACTCCAAGCGGTATTCCTGGCTGATAGACGTCGCCGGCACGCCGACCGTTAGGCATCCGTAGGCGCATCCGCCGGGCGGGGCATCCGCCGGGCGGCGAACCCGCTGGGCGCCGCGTCAGCGACCCTCCGGGCGTCCTTCGAGCCAGGCTAGCGTGGTCTCGAAGTATCGGCGGGCCTGGCGGTCGCCTTCGAAAAGGGCTTCAGTCTTTGTCAGCACGAGGGTGTAAGGCCGGCCGGAGCGTCGGGTCTGATGGTTGACCGGCAGCTCGGAGGCGTCGATACGGCGGTGCACGTGGGCGCGGCCGTCTTCGCGGAGCGGCCATTCGAAGTGGGTTCGGGTGGGGTCGGCTAGGAAGGTAGACAGCTTGGAGCACAACTCGCATTCACACCCAGGTGGCAGTTGGATCGACCAGTCGCCGACTGAGCGCTGCGGCACTGCGAGAAGCTGACCAAGTGTGTTGCGCACGTGGGCTGTCAGCACCCCGAGACCGTTGTCCGTCCACTGCGACCGCGGAGTCGCTCGTAGGACTGCGATAGCGCAGTGCAGCACTCCGCCGGCGTCGGAGCACGCGAGCCTGATCATTTCGTCGCGAAGGTCGTCTGCGCCGGCGAGCGTCGCTGCGCTTATCATGGCGGCGACGGGCTGGCCGAGATCGGAAAGGTTCTTGTCGCGCCGGGTGGGGGAGGACTGTCCCAGCGCGGCCTTTAGGTTCTTGGCAGCCCACTGCTTTGCGTCTGCGAGCACCAACCGGGCCGCAGCTGCGCCAGCGCCGCTGTTGTGTCCCAGGGCGTCGCAGAGCTGGGGTAGCGCAGCCATCCACGCCTCGGTGTTCTGGGCTGTCGAGTCTGAGTAGTAGCCCCGCGTGGGCGACCACTTCGCTACCAGCGCGGCCGTCCAATCCTCGCCGTAGGCGTCCAGGACAGCGCTGAACTCCTTGGCGTGGGTGCGGGTGAGCATCTGGAGGTGGAATGGCCCCAACAGAGTGGCGGCTAAGTCCGGGTCTTCGACCAGCCGGGCAGCGCGCAACGCCTTGGTGAAGAAACCTGCTGTGCGCACCCGGCCTGCCACCCGGTCCCAGAACGGGGCAAGCGTCGCGGCCATGTCCCGGCCGCCTTGGAGGTCGCCTTTGCGGAGCCGGGCGGTGAGCGTGTCGAGCGCCCAGTTCGGTGCAGCCTCGGCCCGCACGCCGAACGCCTGGTGGCGGGGCC
This sequence comes from Actinomycetes bacterium, assembly GCA_021808665.1. The sequence goes on along the minus strand of JAKBBA010000066.1, from coordinate 5,299 downwards.
ACATGGCTATAGCCCCCCGGTGGTACCACCGGTCAAGGGTGTTTCCCCAGTTGCCCATGTAACCCTCGTACTCCGACGCGTACGGCTCTAGGTCCTCCGACGGGGTGGCTGTGCACACCTCGTCGTCGCTGAGCGACAGCCCGAGGTCTTCCTCGCCTGTGCCGGTCGGGTCGATCCAGCTGTGGAGGGTGATCTCCGACTCGATGAGCTCCTGGAGGTCGTAGTCCCCGGCGTCGCCGCTATCGACAGAGCCGTCGTAGTCGTCTTCGTCGTCGTCCCAGTCCTCGTAACTGGAGTGCCTGTACCAGCGGGAAGGCGCTTCCGGCTCGTAGGCGCTCCACGTCTCGTGCACGTCCACCAATGCCAGAACAGCGTCGCAGCCGGCACGCTCGGCGGCGGCTTGGAGCAGCGCAGCAGTGCGGGCGTCGCCGCCTTTCAATCGTGACCAGCTGACAGCACGCTGGGTGTAGTGGTGGTCGAGAAGGTATACCAGGCGTCTCGGGGCTTCCGGCCCGCCGAAGTGCTCTTCGAGGCATCCGGCCAGTTCGCCGATCAGCTCGCAGTCGGCGTCGACCACTGCGCGGCGGGTCTCGCCGGCGGCGAGAAGGTTGTAGGTGAGCACTACCCGGTACCCGGAGGTGACGGGTTTGATCTGGTGCTGGCAGTCGCTGTAGAAGGCGACGAACGACAGGGACTTCTTCGACCCTCGGTAAGTTGCCGTGTCCGCGCCTTGGCGTACCTCTAGGGCTCCGCCGCTGAAAGCCGAGGGCAGGCCGACGACGAGAGATCCGACCATGGCGTCGTGCTTCTCGGAGTCTTGGTGTGCCAGGAAGAACTGGCCGGGTGCGTAGACGAGCATGGAATGAAGTTCGGCTCGGAGCCGGGTCTCGGCGGGAAGGCCGAGGCCGGTCTTGAGCCGTTCAAGTACCGGGCCGAGCGTCTCGTTCCAGCGGCGCTTGTCGATCTTTACCCGGCTCTTAGGCACTTCCCACGTGTCGCGGACTGTCCGGTCTAAAAGGGTCTGCTCCTTGCGCCCGTAGCGAGCCGGGCGGCTGATAGCGCACAGCTGGCGGGCTTGCGCCTGGGACACGGGCAGGCGGATCTCTCCAACCCCTCGAACCTCGACGCGCAGGCCACCAGCAGGTGCCGTCCGGCTGGCACTGAAGCTGCCATCTTGGGTCTGCTGGCCGAGCAGTGCGGTCAGCCGCTCGCAAGCGGTACTGCTCATCGACCGCCCTTTGGCGTGCTCCGGCCGCCGCTGGTGTCAGAGGCTGCGAGCGCACCGTGGTGACCCCAGACGAGAGCTTGCTTCCATGCTCCGACCCATCCATGGACACGAGCACCTTCTTTACGACCCGGCATCCTTTTTAAAGAAATCAGGAACGTTGAAAGGCGAGCTGGAACGAGACGGCACCGCAGCGTGGTCAAGGTCTCAGTCTAGTTTTTCGGATCGGCGTCCCGTGGCTTGGGCGTCTCGCTGAGGGACGATCCCCGAATGTCAGAGGCCTCCTCAGGGGACGCTTCCCGGAGGGTGGGCCAGCCCATGCCACTGGTGGCGCAGATGAGCTCGCGCTCCTCGTCGTGTTCTAGCGACATCCGTATCTCCTTGGACCTGCGTAGCAGCACGAACCGTATGCGCAGCCGGTGCTGCCCGGGATCCACCTCGAATACTTTCACCTCGCCCTCTCCGATCCGGCCAACAGGGCGGTCGTCGACAAGAACCGTGTAGTTGAAGTGAAGCCGAAAGAGGCGAACCAGCAAGCCGCCAGGGAGCACAGTCGCGGGCGATAACGACCAGCCTCGTCTCGGCCTCGAGATCCTTATCACCGACACAACGCAGGCTCCCCTTCGTCGACGTCGCAGACATCGGCCGCCGGCCCCTCCCTGCCGCCGTGCAGAATGGGCTCGAAGCTGAAAGATCCCCGCAGCTTGGGGCTCTTGGTGCTATCCATAGCCATTGTTAGGCCTCCCGGCGACATCCTATCCGTGTAGAGCATCATCGACTGGGGGGTTGATCCTCTTTGGGATCACCCGGTCGTTCGCCTGCCACAAGCCGTAGTCTTTCGCGTCCCCAATCCCGCGATCCCATAGTGGTATCACAGTGGTCCTATAAGGGTGTAGCGATGAACCTTCGATTGAGCCCTGAGGTCGAGGACGCCGTTCGAAGCGCGGCGCGACGGTCAGGGTGCTCCCAGCAGGAGGTTATCCGGGAGGCCATCGCTTGCCATCTCGGTATCGTGACCAAGGGGGGTGGTCGCAGCGAGCTTGACGGGCTGGTGGGGATCTCCCTGTTGGGCGGCCACATCGGACTCCGGCTCCTAGGACTCCGGCTCCTAGGACTCCGGCTCCTAGCGCAGGCGATGCGCCCACGCCGGAAATGCTCAGATCGTCACGACGGTGATCGGTCGGTCGCCTGCGACGACACGAGCGTCCCGTGTGTCGCTTGTAACCACGGTGATGTGCCCGACGCCGCTGGATCGGATGACGGCACCGAGGTGAGGGTCAGCTGCCGACGCCGGGCTGCGTTCTCGGGTCGACGCTGTGAGGTTGGCCTGAGCGGTGTCGAGGGGACGTCGGCTATCTCAGGTGGCTCGCGAACGCCCACGGGTCGGCTGTGCGGTCCCAGCCGGCCTCGACGCGAACCGTGGTCGGGACTTGGATGCCGGCTGGAACAGCGCGGCGCCTTCGTTGGGTGACGACCTGAACGCAGCTGAGCACTTTTCGGGGTGGGCGGCTAGGGGATGGCCGTCTAACTCAGCGGCTGCGTCTCGAAGCGCGACCGGCAGAGGCATAGACGTGTTGGTGGTTTGCGCATCTGAACTGTCGGGCAAGCGAGCGATCTGCTCAGAGGCTTCTTGAGTCCCCGTAATCTGTTGTACCACAGGATCGTGGTACAACACTTGAGTTTATTGCACGGCGGCTTAGTCCGAAGCCGGCGACGTTACGCCACCGGGGTTGCTGGCATCGCAGGCCGCTTTGAACGCCTTAGCACCCGCCTGCCAGGTCCGGTCCAGATCCGATCCGCCGAGGAACCGACCGTCGAGCTCGAGGATGAGCGTTCCATGAGCGAAAGACCACAGGGCTTGGGCCAGGTGGGAGTCGCCTGTAGCGAGGAAGAATGGTTCGCCGGCCCACGCTTCGAGCCCGTCGAGGATTTGCCCACGGGGAAACGAACTGGCGGTGACCAGGCGGTACAGCTGGGGGTTGGCTAAGCCCGCGCTGCGATAGGTGTCGAGCAGGGCTCCGATCGGATCGGCGGTCGATTTGGCCAATGCGCCGTGGAGGGCGCCGCCGATCTCGTCGAGGCCGTGTTCGACTAGAGCTACCTCTAGAGCGCTGCGGCTCGGCAGGTGCTTGTAGAGCGACGGGGCTCGCATACCCAGGGCGTCGGCGAGTTTGCGCATGGTCAGGCCGCGGGGTCCTATTTCTTCCAGGAGCGCTCGGGCGGTGTCGATTATCTCGGCTGCACGCGCCGTGTGGTCTCTGGGCGCCGGCCTTGCCGTCGTGGGCTGGGGATAAGCGGCCTTCGAGCCGGCCGCGGCTCTCGGGTCGCCGGCAGGTGGGCCGTCGGCGACTACGCGGTTGGTCGCTACGCCGGATGCCACTAGGCGGTGTGGAGGACGAAGACGGGGTGCTTCGGCCCGGCAGCGGTTAGCTCTTCGTCGCTGGAGGTCGCGTCGACACCCTCGAAGAACACCCCGACTTCGGCTTTCCAACGTCGCAGGTAGGCTCTCAGCACCGGAGGTTTCTGGGCGTCGGTGAGCTCGGAAGCTACCCAGTGCCGGCGGGTGCGGCCTACGAGCAGGTCTAGGTGGCCGTTAGCGGCACGGACATTGCGGACCCACTGGCCGGTGCCTCGTGCTGACACCAGGTACTGCGTGCCGTCCAAGGACAGAAGGTTCACCGGCACCCGGCGTACCTCCCCTGACGTGCGGCCCGGCACTTCGAGAATGCGGCTCCCCCAGACGCTCAACCCGGCCCTTGTTAACGCTACAACGGCGCGGTTTAAGACGTGTTGGGTGAACCAGCCCGGCTTGCGGTATCGGGCGGCGATGGGATCGTTCACGGTCGACTCCTTACAATCACATAGCGGGCACACAGCTAGGGGCCTTTCGGTATCACCTGGGCGGCGTGGCTAACAATGTTAGCCACGTTGGGTGGTGGCAGCAACCCTGAAGTGGCCGGAGCCTGCCTCGGTTCCCCTCGCGAGGCCAGTCGCTACGTGGAGACTGCTCCCGTACTCACTGTGGTCGGTCGGTGGTCGCCACCACTTGCGTGACCGTGCCGGCAGTGATCTCAATCAACTGCTCGAAAGTCGTGGAAAACACGGCGTTAGGTGTTCCCGCTGCCGCCCACAGCTTTGGATAGCGAGACAGGTCTATATCCACCACGGTGCGCAGACGACTCGGATGCCCGACGGGGGAGACTCCTCCTATGGCCTGACCGGTAGCGGCGCGCACCTCAGCGGCGGTCGCCTTGCGTAGCCTTGCCAGACCGGTCTGTGAGGCGACGACGTCGACGTCGACTCGGTGGGCGCCGCTAGTCATGATCAGCACCGGGCCATCATCGGCTATGAACACCAGGCTCGACGCGATGGCGCCCACTTCGCATCCCAGCGCAGCCGCCGCCTCGGCGGCCGTACGCGTCGACGAGTCGACTTCTCGTACTTCGGCGCCCGGAGCGAGCTCGGCGAGGACGGCAGCGACCGCAGCAGCGCTCGGGTGGAGACCCTCATCGGATGGCACCCTGCGAGCTTTGCTTACTGCGCGCGAGTCCGCCAGATCGGGCTCGACCGCTTGTTGTAGTTTCACGGTCGCAGTTTGTTACCAGGTGTGCTCAAGCGGCGCTTTGGTCGTAGGAGTCGACGACTACCCACAGAGACTCCGCCTCAGCTGCCCGGCGTACGCTGTCACGTGGGGGCTCCACCGAGATGATCGCACCACGGGCAAGGACACCGACCGAGTTAAGGAGGCTGACCCAGGCGGCTGTTCGCTTCACGTCGTCTGTCGAAACCCGCCATGTGGCCTCGACTACTATCACGGTCGCATGTCCGGTTCCTCGCTCGGAACCGGCAAGGAAGGCGTCTGCTCGCGAGAGGACGCCATATTTTTCGTCGTCGAGGGCCACTCCGTTAGAGTCCAGCACGTCGTCGACGGACAATGCCTTTAGCCGGCGAGCGTACCGGCCCAGGAACCTTCCAGGGTTGTGACGGACCTGCTCCTCCAAGAGCTTCCCCCTGGTCTTGCCCGAGTCGGTCTTTAGGGTGTTGACGTCGGCTTTGAGGGTGTTGACGTCGGCT
>JAKBBA010000296.1 GCA_021808665.1 Actinomycetes bacterium | reverse complement strand
CGGAACCCTTGCCATGATCGGACGTCAAGGCGAGGCTCCCGTCCCTCCGCTGAACCTGGTGGGCGACTTCGGTGGCGGGGGAATGCTCCTTGCGTTCGGGGTCGTCTGCGCCCTCCTCGAAGCCTCCAAGTCGGGACGAGGTCAGGTCATCGACGCCGCCATGGTAGACGGGGCGGCGCTACTGGCTGCGATGCTCCACGGCTTTCGGGGTTCGGGCACCTGGGGAGCGAGAGGCACCAACCTTTTGGACACCGGGGCTTTCTTTTACGAGGTATACGAAACCTCTGACGGCCGCTACGTGTCGTTCGGGTCGATCGAGCCGCAGTTCTACGCCGAGATGCTCGAGCGCACAGGGCTTGCGGACACCGACGGCGGCGCGCTCGCAGACCAACACGACAGGGCAGCGTGGCCTGCGATGAAGCAGCGTATGGCGGCGCTGGTTCGGACCAAGACGCGTGACGAGTGGTGCGCGCTGCTCGAAGGTACCGACGTGTGCTTCGCCCCCGTGCTGGATCCGGGTGAAGCGCCGGAGCATCCCCACAACAAACTGCGGGGAACGTTCGTCGAAGTCGAAGGGATAACGCAGCCGGCGCCGGCGCCGCGTTTCTCGCGCAGCGCCCCAGAAATCTCGGGTCCGCCGGTGCAGCCGGGCCACGACACCGACGAAGCGTTGGCCGACTGGGGTTTCGGCGAAGCAGACGTTGCGAGGCTCCGTGACATCGGGGCGCTGCGCTGACCGAGACGGCGTCGCTCGGTTACTTCGAGCGAACCAAGCGTACGACTATCGACTTTGAAACCGGGGTGTTGCTCCCCTCGGCGGTCGAGTCCAACGGAACAAGCACGTTCGCCTCGGGGAAATAGGCGGCTGCGCAGCCTTGCGGGGTCGGGTACTCGACGGTTCGGAAGCGCTCGGCCCGCCGTTCGCGGTCCTCCCAGATGCTGACTATATCCACCAAGTCCCCTGGCTCAAGGCCCCCGGCCTTCAGGTCCGACCCGTTGACGAACACCACACGACGTCCACCTTTGATCCCGCGATAGCGGTCGTCGAGGCCGTAGACGGTCGTGTTGAACTGGTCGTGGGACCTCACAGTCTGAAGCAGAAGGTGGCCTTCGGGTACCGATACGCCGTCGATGGCGTTCACCGTAAAACGCGCTTTGCCGGTCGAAGTAGGGAACGTTCGCGAGTCGGCCGGAGGGCGCGGAAGCGTGAAGCCTCCTGGCTTGGTTACCCGCTCCTCGAACGCGTGGAAACCCGGCACTACCCGGCCGATGTGGCGCCGTATCAGCGAATAGTCCCGGGCCATCGCTTCCCAGCCGATGTCGTCTCCGAAGGCCTTGCGGCCAATCGAGCAGATTATCGCAACCTCGCTTCGCAGTCCCGGCGACGCCGGCTGGAGACGTCCCCTTGAAGCATGAACCATGCTCATCGAGTCCTCGACGGTAACGAACTGCTCCTCGGCGCCCCGCCCGTCGCGCTCGCTGCGTCCGAGACACGGCAGGAGCAGCGCCTCCGAGCCGTGGTGGAGATGGGACCGGTTGAGCTTGGTCGCAACGTGGACCGTCAGAGCGCAGTTCGCCATCGCCGCCGCCGTCACTTCGGTGTCGGGAGTCGCAGCGACGAAGTTCCCTCCGAGGGCGACGAAGACGTCGATCTTCCCGTCGCGCATCGCACGGATCGTCTCGACGGTATCGAAACCGGTGCGCCGGGGCGGGTCGAATCCGAACTCGGTGCTGAGGGAGTCCAGGAACGAATCGGGCATCCGCTCCCAAATGCCCATCGTCCGGTCACCCTGGACGTTGCTGTGCCCACGGATGGGTGCCGGTCCGGCGCCAGGGCGGCCGATGTTGCCTCGAAGGAGCAGGAAGTTGACTACCTCCCGGATCGTGGCGACCGCGTTTCGGTGCTGCGTCAAACCCATCGCCCAGCAGACGATGACGGCCGGCGAGCGCAGCACCCTCCGGGCGACGCCCTCGATCACCGATCGAGTTACGCCGCTTTGCTCCTCGATATCTTGCCAACTAAGGGACCGCCATGCCGACGCGGCGTCGTCGAAGCCATCGCAGTACCGCTCGATGAAATCCCGATCGATTGCAGAGCTATCGCCCGCGCCCTCCGAGTCGAGCAGCAAGCGGTTGAGCCCCGCGAAGAAGGCCAAGTCGCCGTTTACGCGCACGGGGATGTGCTCGTCGGCCAAGCGGGTGCCGGGGCCGAGCAAGCCTCTCGGCGTCTGGGGGTTGTGAAATCGGGCCAGCCCGGCCTCCGGGAGGGGATTGACCGAGACGATCTGCGCCCCCCGCTTCTTGGCCTTCTCCAGCGAGGTGAGCATCCGCGGATGGCAGGTACCCGGGTTCTGCCCGACAACCAGGATCAGATCGGCGCTGTCCTCTATGTCAGTGAGGGTGACGCAGCCCTTGCCGATCCCGATCGTCTCGGTGAGTGCAGCTCCGCTCGACTCGTGACACATGTTGGAACAGTCGGGAAGGTTGTTGGTGCCGAGCCGGCGGGCGAGGAGTTGATAGACGAAGGCGGCTTCGTTGCTGGCGCGCCCGCTCGTGTAAAAGGCTGCGCGGTCGGGGTCAGCGAGCCCCCCGAGCTTCCGAGCGACCAAGCCGGTGGCGTCCTCCCACGAGATGGCACTGTAGCGGTCGCTGCCTGGCGCCAGGTACATCGGTTCGCTCAGGCGGCCTTGGCTTTCCAGCCACAGGTCGGAACGCGATCGCAGGTCGTCGATCGAGTGCTCGGAGAAGAAGTCTCGTCCTAGGACTTTCCGGGTCGCCTCCCACGCGACCGCCCGAGCGCCGTTCTCGCAGAACTCTGCGAGCTTGCGGTGCTCAGGGTCGGGGTCCGGCCAGGCGCAGCTCGGGCAGTCGAAGCCGTCAGCGTGGTTGAGATGCAGGAGGCTTTCCAGGGAACGACGGACTCCCATCTCGCGCCCTGCGAGGCGCAGCGAGCTGGCGACCGCAGGAAAACCGACGGAGTCACGCTTCGGGGCGCTTACCTCGATGCTGTCGTCGTCTGGCAGTTCGGTCGTCATCCCGGCACTCCGGCGGGCTCGTCCGTCTCGTAACCAAGATTCACAACCGGGCACGTGAGCGTCCTGGTTATCCCCTTGATGGACTGGAGCCTGCTCACGACGAGCCGACCCAGCTGGTCCATGGAAGGTGCGCTCGCCCTGACGATCACGTCGTAGGGGCCTGTCACGTCCTCAGCCGAGTCGACCCCGTCGATGGAGCGTGCCGCGTCGACGACCGAGGCAGCCCTGCCGATC
>JAKBBA010000021.1 GCA_021808665.1 Actinomycetes bacterium | reverse complement strand
CGCAGTTCCGGAGGGATCATCTACGTCACGGGAGGTGACTACTGGCTCGACCCTGCAGTCGCCCTCCTTATCGCAGTCGTTGTCGGCTACCACGCCGCCCGGCTACTCGCACGTATCGTCGCCTCGCTTCGACGCTGAGCGTGACGGATTTGCCAGGTTCTCACTTGGCGCTGAGAGCCGGACGCACGCCTCTACCAAACATTTCCCTTCCGCCGGCTGGGCCAAGCCCGCCAGCCGTGACAGGCTGGGTGCGCCGGTTCGGTGGTGGCTCGCGCCGGGCGGGCCGTGTTCGGACCGGTCGAACTTGGACCGGCGGGTGTGTCGTGATCTCGATTCGCCGGATCAGTTTGGGCGGCGGCTACCGCTATCTGATGGAGTCAGTGGCCCGCGGCGACGGGGCGGCAGAGCGGTCGTCTCCGCTGTCGCGCTACTACGCGTCGTCGGGCACCCCGCCGGGGGTGTTTCTCGGCCGGGGGCTGCGGGATCTTGACGGCGGCCGAGGCGTCGAGGCGGGCTCGCAAGTCGACGAGTCGCACCTGGAGGCAATGCTCGCCGGCTGCGCTGACCCGGTCAGCGGCGAGCCTCTCGGGGCCACGCCGAAGGCCCCTCGGGGCGGGCTGCCTGTAGCAGGGTTCGACTTGACTTTCTCCCCTTCCAAGTCGGTGTCGGTGGCGTGGGCTCTCGCGGATGAGGGGACCAAGGCGGTCATCTACGACTGTCACAGGCGGGCCGTCGAGTACGTGATCGGATGGGCGGAGGCAGAAGTGTTCCGTTCCCGCTCGGGTGCTAACGGGATCGTAGAGGAGGACGTCACGGGTGTCGTTGCGGCCGCTTTCACCCATTGGACGTCGAGAGCTGACGACCCCCAGTTGCACGACCATGTGGTGGTGTGGAACCGGGCGAAATCCGTGTCGGACGGCAAGTGGCGCACTTTGGACTCCAGGTCGATCTTCAAAGCAACCACAACCCTGTCTGAACTTCACCAAGGGGTCTTCTCGGACCTGTTGACTGGGGCGCTCGGGGTGGGCTGGGAGGCCCGCGGCCGGCGCCGTTCGAGCCGACCGCGATACGAGATCGAGGGTGTGTCGGAAATGCTGATGGCCGAGTTCTCCCAGCGTGCAGCGACCATCGCCTCCTACCGTGAGACCCTGACCGAGTCGTTCGCCAGGGTGCACGGCCGCCAGCCTGGCCCGGTCGAGCAGATGCGCATAGCCCAACGAGCGACTGTCGCTACCCGTCCGGGCAAGTCTCACCGAAGCCTTGCCGAGCTGACCGGCGAGTGGAGGCAGCGGGCCGCCGGCCACGTCGGCGACGACCAGGTGGCCTGGGTGGCGGGGCTGAAAGGCCGCAACGATCTGCCGTTACTTCGCGCTGATGACCTGGCCGGGCCGATCGTCGCTGACGCCGCCAGAGCGGTAGTCGCTGCGGTCGGGGAGCGCCACGCTACCTTCGGCCGCCACAACCTCCTCGCCGAGGCGCACCGCACGTTGCACGGGGTCCGCTTCGCAAGTCCCGACGACCGGGTAGCAGCAGCGGAGAGGATCACTGAACTGGCGGTGGACGGCTGTTTGGTGCTCACCCCGCCGGCGTCGACGCACACACCCGCCCGTTATATCCGCGAGGACGGGACGTCCAGGTTGCACCCGTCGGGGCGTGTCACGTACAGCACGCAGGACCTGCTCGACGCGGAAAGCCGGCTCCTCGAAGCGGGCAGATCCACTGGCGGGCCGACGGTGGCGGTAGGTGTTGTCGCGGCGGTCCTCGAAGCGAACTTGCCCGGCCGGGACTACCCGCTGGGCGTGGACCAGGCCTTCGCCGTCGAGAAGATCGCCACTTCCGGTCGAAGTATCGACGTGCTGGTAGGTCCAGCCGGGACGGGCAAAACCGCGGCGATGGCAGGCTTGCGCGCCGTGTGGGAAGCCGGCCACGGGCCGGGCTCGGTCATAGGTCTCGCTCCTTCCGCGGCGGCAGCGGAAGTGCTCGGCGACGAGCTCGGGATCGCCACGGAGAACACCGCCAAATGGCTCACCGAGCATCGACGCATCCCAGAGCTGGCAGCCCGCTGGGACCGCCTAGCGGCTGCTGTCGCAGCCCACCCGCACCCTCGGTCGGCGCAGGCCGCCAAGCTGGCAGACCGCCTGGAAAAGGCACGCCACGCGGTCGAGGAACGTCGCTTCCACGCCGGCCAGCTGGTGATTGTCGACGAAGCGAGCCTGGCCGGCACGTTCGGCCTAGACGAGCTCGTCACAGCAGCCGTCCACGCCGGGGCGAAAGTGCTCCTAGCCGGGGATTGGGCGCAACTGTCCGCCGTCGAAGCGGGCGGGGCGTTCTCGCTGCTGGTCGCCGATCGGGGTGACCTGGTCCCCGAGCTCGTCGACGTCCGCCGGTTCCGCTCGGCGTGGGAGAAGGCCGCGAGCGTCGAGCTGCGCCTCGGATCCGAAACGGCGATCGACGCCTACATCTCCCACGGCCGGGTGACTGACGGCGACCGTGAGGCGATGCTCGAAGCCCTCTACCAGGCGTGGAGAGCCGACGTCGACGCGGGCAGAGCCAGTCTCATGATCGCCTCGGACTCCGCGACCGTCGCAGACCTGAACCGCCGCGCGAGAGGCGACCGCGTCGCCAGCGGCGCCGTGTCGGCGAATGGGTTGACTGTCGCCGGCGGGGGGGACGCCGGAGTCGGCGACGTCGTCGTAGCCCGGGCTAACAACCGCCTCCTCGTGACCGGTAAGCGGTGGGTGAAAAACGGGGACCGTTTCGTGGTCACCGCCACCCACCCCGACGGGTCGATGGCAGCGCGACGCGCCGGGGGAGGGGGCGAAGTCGTGTTCCCCGCTGACTACGTGGCCGAACACGTCGAGCTCGGCTACGCCACCACCGCGCATCGGGCGCAGGGCCGAACCGTCGACACCGCCCACGCGCTCATCGCGCCGGGTGTCACGCGGGAGGTTCTCTACGTGGCGGCGACACGCGGCCGGGAATCGAACAGGCTGTACGTGGACACCCGCTACGACCCCGACCCGGCCACCTCCCACGACAACATGACCGAGCCCCTAGACGCCACGCAAGTGCTCGCCGGTGTGCTCGCCAACGAGGGGGCCGACATCTCAGCCCACGAGGCGCTGCGGCGCAACCTCCGCCAAGCCACCGACTTCGCGACGCTCGCCGGTGAGTACGCCACTCTCGCCCGGGCCGGCCAAACCGAACGCTACGACAGGCTGTTAGAAGACGCCGGGTTGACCGCCGGCCAGGTCGAAGCGGTTTGTTCCAGCGAGGCGTACGGGCCGCTGATCGCAGCGCTGCGCGACGCCGAAGCACGCGGTTTGAACGTCGAAGAGACCTTCCCCACCCTGGTCGCCGCTCGGAACCTGGCCGGTGCCGGCGACCCCGCCGCTGTGCTCCACGAGCGAGTCGGCCGTTGGGCGGCCGCCGCCGGGTCGCGCCGCCAAGCGTCCACGAACCTGATCGCCGGGTTGATCCCCCGCGCCGTCGGCGTGTCTGACCCTGACATCGCCCGAGCCCTCGACGAACGCGACCAGGCCATGCAACGCCGAGCGGCCCAGCTCGCTGCCCGAGCGATCCAACAACGCGAGGCGTGGACGCTCCGCCTGGGCTCTCCGCCATCCCAGCCGGCGGCAGCCGAGGCGTGGACGCAGGCGATGTCGACAGTCGCCGCCTACCGCGACCGATGGAACATCACCAGCGACCCCCGCACCCTAGGACCCGACAGCGCCGCCAAGACGATCGAAGCCCTCGGACACCGCCGGCGAGCCCAAGCGGCCATAGAACGAGCTCTGCAACTCGCCTCACAGCACCAAGCGTCAAGCCCAGCCGCTGCCCCAACAGACGAAGCGACAGGTCGCCCGTCGATGGTGGCGGCGGTCCCGGACGGTGTCGGACTGTAAACGGCCCGCCGCCGGTGAGAGCAGCGGGGATGGGCGGGACCGATGCCGTCACGCCCAGCGCCTATCTTGGTGCGAGCGCCGAAGTGGTCGGCTGTAGCAACGATGACGAGGGGTTTCGCGGTCATGTCACTAAAGCCGCTCCAACAGACCTGCGTTCCAAGGGACGATGTCAGATCCGGGACCGTCTCTGCGGTGGACTTCGCCGCCCGGCTAGAACAGGTCGTCGCCGACCCGGACGCCTACGCCGACTACGGCGACCCGGTACGGTTCTTTTCCCTCACCTACCCAACGAGCGGCATGACGCGCCTGCTCACCGGAGTGTTCGGCCGGCTACCAGGAGCTTGCTGTCACCGTGGCTCCAGTTGAGTGGGGGCTGCCGTTTCGGTCTGGGTTGAGAGGGTCGGGCTGTCGTACGGTTCTCGTAACATCGGAGCATGACTACTTTGCCGCTGCTGACCTCGGGGGTTAGGACGTGTCGGTCGGTTGCGAACGGTGGTTGCGGGGTGGCGGCGTGAGGGTGGAGGAGGCCCAGCTCGATTTCGGTTTCGACGTTGGTGCCCTGAGTGCTGAGGGTCCTGGGGGTGCGCTTGTCGGGCTTGACGGTGGGGCTGGGGGTGTCGTCTCGGTAGGGGAGGCGAAGGGTGTGGTGTACACGAGGGAGTGGGTGGTGGAGTTGATCCTCGACCTTGCGGGATATGTACCCGACGTGGACCTGGCCGCCCGCTGTGTTGTCGAGCCGTCGGCCGGTGAGGGCGCGTTCCTCGTCCCGATTGTACGACGCCTTGTGGATTCTTTGGAAAGGCACGGCCGTTCTTTCTGCGAAGCGCGAGAGGCTGTGCGCGCATACGAGCTTGAAGAGCGCTCCGCTAGCCGTGTCGTCGACGTTGTCGTCGCCGAGTTGCGCCGCCGGGGTGCCGACGCGCGAACGGCGAGGTCGGTAGCGCAGGGTTGGGTGACGGTCGGTGACTACCTGCTCTCGTCGGGGAGACACCGCAAGGCTGATTTCGTGGTGGGTAATCCTCCTTATATCCGCTACGACGACCTTCCGGAGGGTTCGTTCGCGGCGTACCGGCGGTTGTATCCGACGATGGTCGGCCGCGGCGATATTTACGTAGGCTTCATTGAGGCGGGTTTGCGGCAGTTGGCGGATGGCGGCGTGTTGGCGTTCATTTGCGCTGACCGGTGGATGCGAGCGGCTTACGGGGCGGAACTTCGCCGCCTGGTAGCGCAGTGTTTCAGCGTCGAGGTTGTCATCGAAATGCACGACGCCCCAGCTTTTGATGACGACGTGTCGGCGTACCCGGCGGTGATCGTGATCCGCCGAGCCCGCCAAGCTCAGGTGCTTGTAGCTCACGCCGGGGCCGATGCTGATGCGGTCCCGGCCGGTTCGACGATCGCCGGGTCGCTTGTCGATCTCGCTGGAGGAGGGGACGCGAAACTGCGGGGTTTCACGGCGACTCAGACGCCGCACTGGTTCGGCGGGCGGGGCCCGTGGCCGTCTGTCGAGCCCGGCCGCCTGGCCGTGTTGCAACGCTTGGAGGACGAGTTCCGCCCGCTTGAGAGTGATCTCACCGGGACCAAAGTGGGTATCGGTGTCGCCACAGGCCTCGACAGCGTGTACATCACAACCGACAGGTCTCTGGTAGAACCTGACCGTCTACTCCCTCTTGCGATGGCGGCGGACACCAAGACGGGTCAGCTGCGCTGGTCGGGTCACTATCTGATAGACCCGTGGATGGACGGTAAGGGCCTTGTCGATCTCGGCGCCTACCCCCTGTTGCGCTCCTATTTCGACGATCACCGCCACGAACTGGCCCGGCGGAACATCGCTAAGCGCGACGTGCGCGGCTGGTACAGGACAATCGACCGTGTCAACCACGCCCTGGTCGGCAAGGCGAAGCTGTACTTTCCCGACATGAAACTTGCGAGCAACCCGACGCTCGACTTTGGCGAGACTTATCCGCATCACAACTTGTACTACTTGACATCTGAGGGCTGGGATCTCGAAGTTTTAGGCGGTCTGTTGTTGTCGCGGGTCGCTCAACTGTTCGTCGAGGCCTACTGCGTGAAGATGCGGGGCGGGACGCTGCGCTTCCAGGCGCAGTACCTGCGCCGCATACGGGTTCCCGATCCCGACACCCTGCCCGCTGACGTCCAAGATCCCCTCCGAAAAGCTTTTCGTGACCGTAACGTCGACGAAGCTACCGGAGCGGCTCTCGCCGCGTATCGTATCGAGGACGCCCGGGGACTTTTCGGGTGCTAGCGGACCTCGACGAGCGCTTCCGGGATGCGGTGCAGAAGTTCTGGGATTCACGCGCCCGTCAACAGCAGCGCCAGGTCGACTCGGGACGGATCGACGCTGGGACACGGGGTGCGGTCACGGGAGGAGCGCAGATGGGCGCGCTCGAAGTCCTCCTCACGGACGTTCTCGTGGACGCGGGACTCGACCCTAGCCATGTGAAGGTTCGAGCGGCGCTGGAGTTGCCGGGCTATTACCGCCCGGAGAAGAAATGGGATCTACTGGTCGTCGTCGACGGGCAACTCCTAGCAGCGGTCGAGTTCAAGTCGCAGGTCGGCCCGAGCTTCGGGAACAACTTTAACAACCGGACCGAGGAAGCCATCGGTAACGCCGAAGACATCTGGACGGCCTACCGTGAAGGCCGTTTCGGTAAACACCTGGCTCCCTTCATCGGCTACTTCTTCCTCCTAGAAGACAACGAACGGGTGCACACCCCGATCCGCAACGTGGAACCGTACTTCCCCGTCGACCCCATCTTCGCTGGGGCGTCTTACGCGAAGCGGTACGAAGTGTTATGCGATCGGCTGGTACTTGAACGCAAATACAGCGCCACATGCCTGACACTCGCAACTAACAGCACACCCACCAAGATCACGTTCCCATCGCCCGGCCTAGCCTTCCGACGCTTCGCCGCCACCGCAGAAGCACACATCCGAGCCTTCATAAACGGACAAGACCACGCCGTCAGCTGACACGAACGAACTGCGATCGCGGGCCTTCTACCCGGGGCATGATCATAAGCACCGTGGTGATTGCTCAGCGGCCGCCGGCGGGGGTGGTTTCAAGCTATAACTGGAGATAGCGAACGCCTGGTATAGATCCAGGCGGATGATGACTCCTCAGCGCCGCCATTTGCCCAGCAGTTCGACGTGCCTCCCGGCTTAGGAGCGACCCGGCTAGATCTTGTAGACGAAGGGCGCCTGGACGGTCGCGTTGTTGCTGCTTCCCGGCGAGGGGTAAGTGCTGAGCGTTACGGTGACAGCATGTGGGGTGCCGGAGTTGTCCACGTAGACCAGCTGCGATGTCGTGCCCGATGGGCTGGCGAGCAGCACCGTTTGGAGCTGTTGGGACGTGGTGATCCGGTTAGTTCCGAACGAGGTTATGACGTCACCGTACTCCAGCCCGGCCTGGGACGCTGGGCCACCGGACTCCACCCCAGCGATGTACGCGCCCGGAGTGGATGACGGCGAGCTTTCGGCTACCTGAACGCCGAGGTAGCCGGGGGTGGGGGCGCTCGCCTGCGCTTCGGCCGGATTAGCGTAGGAGGACAGCTTGATGTTCTCAGTGAGCTGCTGGCCGCCCCGTTCGATAGACAGCACGACCAGGGTCCCTGGCTGCTGGGAGTCGATTTGGTCGATGACGGGCGGCCCGATGCTCGATGGGTTCGTCGGAGCAGGGATGCCCGAGACTGAGAGCAGCTGGTCGCCTGGTTGAAGCACGCCGGCGGCCGGGCTGCCCGGCACAACACTCATCACTACCGGCGGAGGCGTCGCTGAGGAGTCGGCGGAGGAGGTGAAGCCGGTCCGGGTGGCGACGTAAACGCCCATCCATGACCGGGTATCGACCAGCACCTGGTAGCCGGTCGGGATGGTCGCTCCCGGAACCCGGCTGGAGTTCCAGCCGACCGTCTGAGTGAAGTTACGCACAGCGCAGCACTCCGGGTCGACAGGGTCAACCCACTCCGCGGTCATGGACAGCTGCTGCCTCGGGGCGACGCCGACGACCTTCGCAGTTCCTCCCTCTCCGCTGCCGGAGTAGACGACCGAGACGGTCTGGCCGTCGTAGTGGACGATGTACTCATCGAAGGGGGCGTTGGTGCCGGAGGAGATCCCGGCCCAGAAGGCCAGGTCGGTTCGGCCCGGGGTGGGGGTGATGGTGGCGTAGGTGAGGTCGCTCACCATCGCGCTGGCCGGCAGGATGGTCTCGTTGGTGCCGTCGTTGCCCGGCGCGGGGGTCTTGGCTGCGTCGAAGATGTTAACCCACCGCTTGGCAAAGCTGTCCCAGCCGAATAGGACCAAGTCGGTGGAGTAGCCGTTCGGGCTGCTGGCCGACTGATCGCTGTCGGTGACCACGACTTGGGGTGTCTTGCCGTCGAGGCGCACCCAGCTTTCGGTCAGCACATGCTCATTCGGTGGGAGCAGCGTCGCCAGAGCGGGGGAGGGAGGCGACCCTGACGGCAGCGGCATAGGCCCTTCGACCGGGCCGCTGGTGACCGGGGTGGTGTTCACCGACGCCGCCTGATGGACGGTTGTAGTCGGTGGGGCGCTATTCGAGTGCGACCCCGACGATGTCACTAGCAGCGTCGAACCTACCGCTACTGCAGCGACTACAGGCACTACGATGCCCAGCCACATCATGGTCTTCCGCCGTGACCAGCCCCGGTCCTCGTTCATATCTCGTCTCTGTGCACCGGCGAGTGAGTGTACCGACCCGGCCGCCTCTGAGCCAACATTTGCTGGGGCTGTCTTGTGGCTGACTTGCTGAGTTGAAAAGAGCGGAGAAGGAGTCCCCGGTTGTTTTGACTATTCACCGACCTGTAGAGCTGGCTTTCCGGACATCTGGAGGAGGTTTTGCGTCCCCCGTGGGATCACCGGTAGTGGGAGGTCGGCACCAGCGAGATGTGAGTGTCGACGAGGTGTTGTCGGGAGCAACCAGCGAAGACCTCGAAGATTCATGCAACGCTCGGTATGGGACAGGCGCGGTCCGCAGGGTAGAGGGGGAACTCTTTGATGTCCCGCTCTATCGTTATCCGGAGAACCACGAGCTCGACGAGAGCCTGAGCGAGCAGGGTTTCGAAGTGACAGGCCATGAACCCCTCGATGCGCCCCGAGTCGTCGAGGAAGACCGGACGGACGAGCTGGTCGCCCTTCAAGATGTGATGGCAACGTTCGAGGCTGGGCCGGTACTTGGACTTGGAGACGACGAGCATCTCGGCGCCGCTCAGTGCGCGGTCGTTGGTGATGAGCGGCCAGCAGCTGTCGAAACAGGCGTCAGCAGCAACGCCGTAGTCGGCGACCGAGAAGTGCACTCCCCTCGGTGGCGCGGGCGGGTGGGCGGCGATGGCGGTGTTGGCTCCTGGCCGACCGCGTGACTCCTGACGATGACGAACCTCCGCGGTCTCTTCGACGCTGCAGGTGGTCCATAGCCAGGCGCTGGCGTACTCGAGCGCATTGCGGGCTGCGGTCTCGTCGGCGAGCACGGTCTTCATCCGGGTCTGTAGCGACGCGAGGCGCTGGTTGAGCTCGTCGAGCGCAGCGATCCTCCGGCGATGCGTCGTCTCCTCGACTCGGCGTCACGCTCGACCTTGGCCGAGGACCGTACTCTCACCAGCCGGTAGCCTTCCGTCTAAGGCCACGGTGCTTCGTGGTCCCGTAGACGTCGTCAGGACCGGCGCGCAGTCGCCCGGTCCGGTGCATCGCCTTCGTCCAAGTGGTCTCGTGGGTGACGAGCCAAGGCGCAGAACGCACCCCCCCTTGTGGCTGGCGAGGAGCGTCGAGACGAACCGGCCACCGCGGCGGTCGATGTGGTCCATGCTCTCCTGGACGGCGAGCTTGCAGTCTGCACCGGAGACAAAGTTGCACCGGCCGAGCAGATGACAGAGCGCGTCCCAGGTCGCGATGTGGGTCACCAAATCCTCGACCTCCCTGGGCAGATGCGGGACCGCCTGTCCACGGTCGCGATCACGATTCACACGAGATGGAGAAGATCGGTGTTACGAACACACCGTTCCATTTGGAGGCCCCTTGTGGCCTGGGAGGCATGTCGCCATGCACCGCACCTGTTAAAGGCCACCGCTCAGCGGCTGCGGCTGCGGCTGCATCCTACCCACAGTGCGGCTATCGCTCCTCCGGGTACTCCCGCTCGTCATACTCTTCGTACGCGCCACCGGTCCCGTCGCATCACAGCAGCGGGTCGGCGTACGACGGTGGCGGCTCCAGTGGCGGCAGTTCGTCTGGGGGTAGGAGGTCAGGACGAACCCAGGCTGGCGGCTCGGTTACCTACTCACCGACCGAGTGGTGGCCCATCGAACCTGTAGTCCGCAAAGCGGCCGAGCTGTGCAACAGCCTGGAGTCCAGCGGTGGGTCGGCCTGGTATGGCGAGAAAGTTGTCCCCCTGGGCACCCTGCTGAGCCGCGAGATCGACAAGGGACTCGGGAACTCGCGCATCGGGATAGTCCTGGTCAGCCCAGCACGACTCAAGAGCATTGAGCAGGAGAGCGTCGCGGAGAAGGAACTCTCCGCGACGCTCGCCACGGACCGGGTGATCCCGGTTGCCCACTGGACGACTTTCGAGGCCCTTCGGGAGCTCAGTCCCCTACTTGCCTCCAGGTCTGGCCTCAGCACGGCGGACTCGTCCCTGGCAGAGGTGGCGGCGAAGGTTGCGGCTGCCGGCGCGCTAGGCGACATCGACGCCTGGCAAACGGCTCCAGCGCTGAGCTGCGAGCAGACGCAGGTGCTAGATCGCCGGCTCAGCGTCACCCGTCACCTCCTCCTCACGAGCGCGCAATGGAACGTTCTGAGACGTACTTACATCGCCTGGCGGGTCCTTCAGCGATGATTCTCGGCACTGAGTTCGGACCAGTCGACGACGACATCCCCATGTCATGGTCTCCCCCGCCATTTGGACTGACGTTCCGCACTTCTCGATGACGAAATAGCCCCCCATCGGCCCAGGTCGCGACTATCAGCCTGGGTCAAAGAGCGGCGACCGATGCGTAGGCGACAGCAGGCACGTGCAAGAGGTCGAGCACCTTGAGCTGCAACGGGGTGAGCTGCGGCTCGAAGACTTGCACGACGTCGTCCCCGCGCATCAGGCGGTGGCGCTGGACGCTGGTGAAGATCTCGAGGATGCGCGGAGCGCTCGGGGCCGGGCAGTTCCGAAGCTCGGGATAGAGGGGGATGGCAGCCAGCGATTCGGCCTTCATCGAGGTGCTGCTCGAGCATCCGGCAGTCGATGACGTTGCCGTGGTCGGGGTTCCCGACCCGGCGGCCGGTGAGGTCCCGAAGGCATACGTCGTGACGGGACAGCCCGTGGCTGCCGACGATATGATCAAGTGGGTGGCCGCCCGGGTCGCGCCGTACAAGAAGTTGCGGGCGGTGGAGTTCGTGGAGACCGTACCGAGGTCTCCGTCCGGAAAGATCCTCCGCCGGCTCCTGAGGAGCGCCGGGGCCGGCAACGGTGGTGCCACTACTACGACGGGTCGAAGCGTGCCCTGATCCACGTCGCGTGCCCGCACCACGGGTGTGGGAATGAATCCCTTACCTTCCCGTGGTGTGGGACCGGACCGGGACGTGCGATGCAGGTAAGGTCTGTTCCCGGTGACAACCTCATCGGACACCTGGCCTGCATGTCGTCGGCTGGCGGCTGCGATCGAGCCTGTCGCCGGGCAGGTGTATTTCTCACCGGAGTGCCATTCCGGCTATGCCGCTCTCGGCTTCGATCCGAGCCCCGGTTCGGCGCGAGGTGTCGCACTTCCGGACGGCCCGGCGTATTTCACTAGCCGAGGGTCGGTGATGGGTCAGGTCAGCGGGCATGTCGTCGCAGCTGCGTTCGCCGTGTTCAACCCGGCGGTGGTCGTTCCCGCAGTGGAGCGGGGCTGGGCGCTCACCGACGCAGCCACGATCTGCGCCGTCAGGACCGAGGGTGCTGTAGCGCAGCTGACACGCGTCCTCGGACCCAGCCCTGACGGGCTTTCCGAGGTGACCGAGCTTCTTTCGAGGGCGTGCGAGGGCCTCCGGCTCGAGGGCAAGCCGCTGTATGCGGGGCTAGCGTCTCTGGGCCTCCCGGGTGAGCCGATGGCCGACATGTGGAGGCTCGCCGACTGCCTCCGCGAGTACCGGGGCGACGCACACACGGCTGCGTGGACCTCAGCCGGCTTTGACCCGGTCGAAATGGGCTTGTTGACCGAGCTCTACTGGGGTCTGCCGACACGGACCTACATCCGTACCCGGGGATGGGTCGGGGAGGACCTCGACAGCGCCACGGAGCGCCTCGAGGCGCACGGCTACATGGCCGACGGCTGTCTGACCGAGACCGGCCGTGCGGCCCGCGAGGAGGTGGAGGTCGCGACCGACCGCCAGTGCGACACGATCGTGCGCGCTCTAGGCGACGACCTCGATCCCCTCATCACCCTGCTCGGGCGATGGGGCGACGCGATCCGTAACTCCGGCGGCTATCCGGCCGCCGGACCACACGACCTCGCGCGCGCCGGGACCTGAACCGCCACTTCTCCGAGCCGAAGGAGCTGCGGAGCTGCCGACCTCACTCCGGCTCCTCAGAGCGGCCAGAAGCCGCCCGGGTGCCGACACCGGCTGGACCGACGGCCAGGAGTCGACGTCGTGCAGCTTCGAGCCGCTAGCAATGATGTGGTGAAGATCGCCTCGCTGTTGCGTCCTCGCCCTCCGGCGGTCCCGGTCGGCACCTACACCTACTGGTCGTGGCCGACGGTTCGCTCAGGGTACGAACAGATGAGCTGGGACCTCGAGCCCCGTACCGATCCTTCTCCGGTCGGCTACTTCTGGAGTCACCAGATAGCGCTCGTCGGCGGCGAGGCCGGATATCTCGGTCTGCAGACCGAGGGAGCGCAGCCTACGGGCAAGATCGCCATCTTCTCGGTGTGGGGAGCGATCGATGCCGAGGGCCCGGAGTATGCAGCGCCGTTCAGCGGCGAGGGTGAGGGTATGACGGTGCGGGTCCGCTACCCGTGGGTGCCGGGGCGAGCGGAGCACCTCGGTATCCGGGCGGATGGACACGGCTGGTGGAGCGCCGAGGTCGGTGGCCGTCCGGTCGGGAGGATCAGGGTCGGGCTGATGTGCCAAGGATTGGCCTCCACGTCGATCATGTGGACCGAGCGGTACTCTCCTCCGTTCCACCTCTGCGAGGACATGGGTCACGCCGTCGCCTGGTTCTCGACGCCGACCGCCGACGGTGGGGTCGTCCCGGCCGGTCACAGGAATGTGCTGGCGGCTCACCGGGGCTGTCCGGGATCGTCGGTGTCCGACGCCGAGGGCGGTGTGGTACAGGTAATGGGATCGGTCGTCTGACAGGGCATCCCTGCCGAGTCGGCCCCCTACGATGGGAGGTCGAGCGCTGGTTGGCGCCCGGCCCAGCGGCGACGGGACAGGGTGGTTCCGAGTGGATCGACCGGGGTGCGTCGCGCTGGTTGCGTGTTATTGACGATCCGTGATCGCACTGGAGAGTCGCCCGCCGAGGTGCCATCGTGGGCCATGGAATTCTCAACCATCGAGGTGACCCACAGGGGAAGCCGAGGTGCCATCACCTTGGACCGCCCCGACAAGCTCAACCCGTTGGGCACGGCCACCCTCCTGGAGCTGGTCGAGGCGGCCGGCTATCTCGACTCGATCGCCGGGGTCAAGGTGGTGGTGGTGAGCGGCCGGGGAAGGGCTTTCAGCGCCGGCGCCGACCTGGCTGCCTTCTCCGGCGAGGGCGGTTCGGCTCCATCTGCGAGTGTCAGCCGGGAGGCGGCTGACGCCGGCAGGCGCATGGCGGATGCTATCGAGGCGATGCGGGCGGTGACGGTCGCCAGGATCCAGGGCCACTGCGTGGGTGGAGGGCTGGTCCTGGCCGCCGCTTGTGACCTGCGCGTCGCGGCAGATGATGTGCGCTTCTCGATCCCGGAGATCGATCTGGGAATTCCCCTGGCCTGGGGTGGGATCCCCCGGCTGGTCCGCGAGATAGGGCCGGCCTTGACGAAGGAGTTGGTGATGACCTGCCGGCCGTTCAGCGCAGCGGAGGCCAAGGCCGCCGGATTCCTCAACCGGGTGGTACCAGCAGCTGAGCTCGACGCTGCGGTAGAGGCCCTGGCCGCCCAGCTCGAGAGCAAATCCGCACTCACTCTGGCGGCGACCAAACGCCACACGAACTCGGTCGCCGAGGGGATGGTTGGCACGGCCCGGTCCTGGAACGACGCCGATTCGCTGGTGACGGCACTTCGCGATCCGGAGTCGCGGTCGGTGGCCGCGGCGTATCTGGATAGGTTCCGCCGCCGTTGACTTCAGCACCCCGAGCCGCGCCCGGCCACCCCCGACACGCTGTCCGGCGGAGCAGCCATACTCGGGAGGCATACCACTACATCTCCTCCAGCCTGGGCTTCGCCAACTCGTGCAGGAGCAGTTTGATCCCGGCGGCCAGCGGGATGGCCACCAGCGCCCCGACGATGCCGAGCACTGCGCCGCCGATCACGGTCGAGACCACGGTTACCAATCCCGGGACGTCGACGGTCTTGCCCATGATCCTGGGTGTCAGCACGTAGTCCTCGGCGAAGCGGTAGAGGATGTAGAACGCTGCCGTCGCTACCGCCACCGGGAGAGAGACGGTGAGGGCGACCAGCGCCACGACGATCCCGCCGACAGTCGAGCCGATGATCGGCACCAGGTCCAAGAGACCGACCAGGAGGGCCAGCAGCAGCGCATAGGGAACGCCCGTGGCGAGGCACCACGCCCACGTGCCGACGAATGACACCGCCGAGATGGCCAGGTTCCCGAGCACGTAGCCGCCGACCCGGCTGAGGATCTCGTCGGTGAGAACGACCATCCTCGACCGCCGGCTGCGAGGCGCCAGGTGGTACAGGCCGCGCTTGATCCGCAGCATGTCCGCCAGGGCGTATACGGCCACGGTGAGAACCAGGACGGTGGATGTGAGCGCTCCGATCACAGCCTTGCCCACACCCATCACCCCGCTGGTCATCGAGGACCCGCTGCCTCCGCCACCGCTGAGCATCTTCTGCAGGTTCGGCACGACGCGGTAGCGGGAGTTGAGCCGACCCAGGGCGGAATTGTGGTCCTGGAGGTGCTGCATGTAGCCGGGGAGGTTGTCGGCCAGGTGGGTTGCCTGGGTGACCACCACAGGTATGGCGAGGGCGAGGAACAGGCCCACGACCCCGAGCAGCGCCACTATGACCGCGCTCACCGCAGCCCACCTGGGCATCACCTTGCGTGAGAGATAGGTCACCGCAGGGTCGAGCCCGACGGCGATGAAGAGGGCCAGGCCCAGGAGGGTCAGGACCTGTGCCGCAGACATAATGAACCACACGATCCCGAAGGCGACGGCCGCTCCGAGTGACGCCAGCAGCCCTACGACGAAAGGGTTCTTCCGGTCGAATCGCGGTCCCATCCGACCGTAGGCGTGGTTCTCGTCGGTGCCCGCTTCGGCTGCCGCCTTGCTCTCGATGATCTCCAGGAGCTCCTGGTCGTCTTCTATCCGGGGAGGGAGATGGGAGGGTAGAGCGGACAGCGGGTCTGCGACGGCCATGGCTTCGTCGGTTGACTCACCAACGGCGGTGTGGGGCGGTTCGATGAACCACTCCTTCCCCCGTTCGGCGTACTTGTACCGTCAGCACCGCAGGTCTGGGGGCGTCGAGGCGTCACCGTCCTTCCGTCCGGGCGCGTTGCAGGCTCGGTCCGCCGGTGAGGCGTCGACCGGGCGGCCTCGCCGTCACTCTCCGTGATCTCCCAGTGGGGGCGGCGGGGGCGCAGGTGGGCAGAGCTCGTAGACCAGCGCGCCCGCCTGCGGCTCGTGGGGGCCTCAGCGGGGCCGGTCTCCCCTGATGGTGATGCGTCGCATGTGGCGCCGCTGGCCGCGGTAGTCGTAGAGCGCGTAGTGCTGGACGCTGCGGTTGTCCCACATGGCTACCGATCCCGGCGACCACCGGAAGCGGCAGGTGAACCTCTCCCTCACGGCGTGCTCGAAGAGAAAGCCGAGCAGCGCCGCCGACTCCTCCGCCCGCATCCCATCGATACCGATGGTGAAACCCCGGTTCACATACAGCGCCTTCCTTCCCGTCTCCGGGTGGGTGCGGACGAGCGGGTGGCGTACGACCCGCCCGACATCGTCCGCCGGCTTCATCCTCATTGACCTGGACCGGGTCGAGTAGCCGCCCTCGGCGTACTGGGGGCCGGCCGAGTGCTTGGCCACCAGCCCCTCGAGGAGGCCCTTCATCGTGTCGGACAGCGCGTCGTAGGCGGCGTGCTGGTCGGCGAAGAGGGTGTCGCCTCCGTACCGGGGGACGTCCACGGCGTAGAGGATGGAGCCCAGGTCGGGCTCCTCCAGGAAGGTGACATCGGTGTGCCAGCCGCCTCCGAAGTTGAACGAGTCGTCCGGCTCGGTGACGATCTCGATCACCTCGGGATGTTCGTCCATCCCCCCAACGAACGGGTGGGTGTCGAGCTCGCCGAAGCAGCGGCCGAAGCGTATCTGCGCCTCCGGGCTCAGGTCCTGGTCGCGGAAGAACACCACGTGGTGATCCAGGAACGCCCGGCGGATCTCGGCCACCGTCGCCTCGTCGAGGGGCGCCGACAGGTCCACGCCCCGGACTTCCGCCCCCACCGTGCCCGAGACCGGCTCGACCGTGATCGTCATGTCGCACATCCTCGCGTATGTGCCCCCGAGCCGCTCACGCCAGGTCGCCGGCTGGTCAGGATCGGTCGATTGCCTTGGCGGACCGCTCCGTCTCCGCCGGCACGCCGGTATGGAACGAAGCCGGATTACGAGAAGTAGGGGCAGCTCGGCACCGGCGTCACCCGTCTCTTGGCGTCATAATTTATGACACAATGACTCTCCCTATGGACTGGCAGACCTTCTTCGCTACCGAGGCTGGGGTGGGCGCGGCGTTGACCGGCCTGGTGTTCGTGGCGCTGTCGATCAACTTGAAGCAGATCCTCTCCCTCCCCGGTCTGGCCGGACGGGCGGGGGAGGCCATTCTGCTGCTCCTCTTCCCGGTCATCATCGGTCTCGTGGGTGCCACTCCTCAGGCCAGCCGGCACGCACTGGGCGGAGAGTTCCTCGGTGCTGCGGCTGTACTGGTAGCGATGATCGGCCGCATCCTGTACTCAGGACGCCGGGTCGCTGAGGGGCGGCCGGTGTTCGAGTTCGCCACCCGTGCCTCGGCTGCTCTCGCTCCGGCGGTGGTGGCGGTGGTGGCCGGGGCGTTGCTCGCAGCGGGAAGCAGCGCAGGGTTCTGGTACGAGATGGTCGCCACGCTGCTCTGCTTCATCTCGGGAGTCGCGGATGCATGGGTACTCCTCGTCGAGATCCTCCGCTGAACCGGTCAGGCCGGCTTCCGGTTGGATGACCAGCCGGGGCCGCGTGTAGCCGAGGTCGCGTGGGCGAGGCACTCCCAGACCTGCTTGGTTGCCCCGTAGCGGTCGCTGCTGCGGTGTTCGAGGTGGGACACCTCGAAAAGGTCCGTGAGAGCGGCCCGGACTGTGTCCTCGGTGAAGAAGCGCTTGCACGGCGCACCGTATCTGCCGTCGCTGCGGAAGTAGCCGGGCTCGATCTCGTCTCCGATCCCCGCTCCGTAGTTCAGATCGTCTGCGGCGTTCACCCGGAACAGCAGCGCCCCGCCCGGTCGCAGGACCCGGTGGATCTCCGCGAAGATCTCCACCGTCGTGGCCCAGGTGAAATAGTGCAGTGACAGGGACGCGAGGACGGTGTCGACAGCAGCCGTCCTGACCGGAAGAGGTCTGGATATGTCCGCTGCGAAGGCGTGCACCGACAGGCTCGTAGTGTGGGCCGGCCGGCGATCACAGGCCAGCAGCGTGAAGCCCCGCTCGGAGAGGACCGCAGAGTCGGCGTAGTGCTCGCCGCTTCCCAGCTCGAGGATACGGGGGCCGGCTATGGACAGTGCGTCCAGGAACGGGGCAAGCCAGTTCCTCGACTCGCGGGCCAACCGGGCAGCTGCCCTGGCAGTCACGTCCGCACCCCGCCCATGAAGGACAGGGCCGCCCGACCGCGGGCGGCCCTGTCCAGGCCAGCGACACCCCCGTTGGGTCGAGTGCCGAGCGGGTACTTACGGGGGGTGGCATCCCACCTCCGAGACGGCGCCGTCGGGCATCCGAGCCCGACCCTGACGGGTAGGGCAGACGAACGACCGGCACCAAAGGAGAGATCCCCGGGTTGGCATCCCCTCGACTGGGGGTGCGAGCTCGTCGGAACCGCGTTCCAGCTGTTCGTCGGGTTCGGGGCGGTGGCCGCTTTCGAGAGCAGCCGGTCGCCTCTGCACTCGGCTCTGCCGAGCGGGCTTCGTCTGGTGGTCATCGGCGCCTGCTTCGGGCCGCTGGCGGCGGTGGTGGCGACCTCGCCGGTCGGTCGGCGCAGCGGCGCCCACCTCAATCCAGCGGTGACCTTCGGCTTCTTCCTCCGCGGGCACACGAGCCTACGGGACTCGATCGGCTTCGCCCTGGCGCAGACTACTGGGGCGCTGCTGGCTGCCTTTGCCTTCGCCCGGGTGTGGAACGGATGGGCCGCTACGGTCGACACGGCCCGCACCCAGCCGGCAGCGGGCCTGTCGGGGTGGGATGTGGCGGGCATCGAGGCTGCACTGACCTGTGGGCTGCTGCTCACCGTGTTCGCCATGGTGTCCTCACCGCGCACCGCCCGCTGGATCCCGGCAGTGGTACCGGTGTCCTGGCTGGTCTCATATGGGCGGGGGCGCCCTACACCGGAGCCAGCATGAACCCGTCGCGCACCTTCGGCCCGGACGTGGTGAGCGCCTACTTCCCCTCTTTCTGGTCCTACGTGGTCGGTCCGTTCGCCGGTAGCGTGGCTGCAGCCGCCGTCTTTGCGGTCGGCGCCGGAGAGAGGCTTACCCTCACCGCCAAGCTGTTCCACGATGCCAGCTATCCGTCGGTGCACGCCAGCGACCTCCCCGCCCGCCGTCACCCCCGCGAGCCGCGCGTCGTCGACGGGGATCGATGACGGGTGCCACTCGAGCCGGCCTCGCGCAGCCTCGCTGTCCCCCTGACGTTTCCACCACCGATCGATGGATACCACCACTGATGACAGCGCGTCGCTCGAAGGAAAGGACGCCGGGTCTCCGGTCGCGCCGGCCACTGCGCACCTCGTTGGGATGGGCGTCTCGGACGCGACGTGGACCAGCTCGGCGAGCACCCTCTTGTCGATCTCGACGAGGTCGACCGTCGATGATCCCACTCCGCCCACGATATGAGGCCCGGGGTGGGTGGCCAGAGGATGTCCTCGAGCCCAACGGGCCGGCAGGAGCGTGGGCTGCGCAGCTAGGGTCACGCGGAGGAGGTGTCGCTCCGGGCGACACGTCACTACCGGGAGGGATCCTGCTATGAGCGACTTGGCGTCGCCGTCGGTTAATCGCCACGTGGATCATGGTCGCGACCTGGAGCCGGGGCCGTGGTTGCACGAGTTGTTGGAGGATCGGCCGCTGCACCACGAGGTCGACCACGAACCGTCCTTTCTGGTGCTGTCGCGCTTCGACGACGTGGTGGCTGCTCTCAAGCAGCCGGAGCTGTGGCAGAACGGTGACGGGCCGGGCGTGTTCTCCCAGCGCGGCGGCGTTCTGGGGTCGGCAGACGACCCTGACCACGCCCGGCAACGCCGGGTCCTGCGCCCGGCGTTCCTGCCCTCGGTGATGAAGGCCTTGCGCCCGCGGGTGGAGGCGCTAGTCGACGAGTTGGCCGCCGGTTTCGTGGAGCGCGGTCACGGCGACTTCGTCGACCTGTTCGCCTTCCCGTTCCCGGCGCTGGTAGTCGGCGAGTTGCTGGGCGTGCACGCCGAGGATCGGGAGGACTTCAAGCGCTGGTCTGTGGCGGTGGTCAATGCGCTCGGCGGAGGTGACATGGCCGCCTACGAGGAGGCGACCCGCTCGATCTGGGACTACGTCGATGCCAGACTGGCGGAGCGCCAGGCGCTGCTCGTCGGTTCGGACGCCACAGAGGAGGGGCTGCTCGGGACGGTGCTGCCAGACGATGTCATCAGCAGGATGCTGCTCGCCGTGCGTGCCGGGGAGCTGTCGATAGTGGAAGCTCGTCGGTTGGGCCACCAGCTCCTGGTCGCCGGGCACGAGACCACCACGAGCCTCATAGGCCTGCTCTTCTACCGTTTCGCCGAGCGGCCGGATCTGGCGGAGCGGGTGCGCTCGGACCCCTCGGTGATCGACGCGGTGATCGAGGAGGGGCTGCGCTTCGACTCGCCGGTGCAGGGACTTTTCCGCACCAACGCCTGCCCGGCCCGCCTGCGCGGCGAAGAGATCCCGGAGAAGACCAAGGTGCAGCTGCTCTTCGTTGCGGCGAACCGGGACCCTCGCCATTGGGAGCACCCCGACGAGTTCCGTCTCGACCGCGACCCCCGCATTCAGCGTTCGCACGTGGCGTTCGGGTGGGGGATCCACCACTGCATCGGCGCCCCGGTCGCCCGTCTCGAGACGCGTGTGACCCTGGAGCGCCTGCTGCCGCGCATGGCCGACCTCGAGCTTGCCGGCGAGCCGGAGACGACAGAGACGTTCATACTCCGGGGATTGGCGAAGCTGCCGTTGCGCTGGCGTCCGGTGCCCGCCAGGACCGGCTGACCGGCCGACCGGCCGACCGGCTGACCGGTCGATCGTGGCTAGCGGGATTCGGCGAAGCGGGCGACCCAGGCGTGGTAGTGCTGCAGGGCGATCTCGTTGCGACCGAAGAGGAACGTCCGGTTGGCCCGACTCTCCAGCGCCGCTTGGATCCGGGCGCCGACCGCGTAGTCCTCGTGGCGGACCGCGGTGAGCACCATCTCGCTGAAAGCGGCGGAGACCCGGTGTTCCTCGGGCGTGGCGGCGGCTCTGGCCGCCAGCACCGTCTGGCGGGTGACGGTCGTGGCGATGGTCGGCCCGGGGTAGAGCTGGGTGACAAGGGCGTGGTCGCCGAGAACACCGGAGATCGACAGGTTCGGGAAGCCGGAGTGGATGATCCGGATGTACTGCCCCGGGTCCTGCCACTCCGACTCGGGGAGGCCGACCAGGTCTGCCAACTCGTGCCGGGCGAACACGATCCGCTGGTGGGGCCCGTAGGAGTCGTGCAGCATCAGATTGGGGATGGTGTGCTTTCCCACCGTCTGCGGGTGCACCCACCTGTGGTGATAGGACTCGAGATAGCCGTCCCAGGCCACCTTCCAACCCGGGGGTCCGACCAACTCCCGCTGGTCGATCAGGTGCCAGTGCGCCAGGTCGAGAGTGTCGAGCTCCGCCGCGAAATCGCCCAGCCATTCGTCGATGTCGAACGTGGCGGCGGGGTTCAGCGAGGCCCAGACCAGGCCCGAGCGCTCGGCGCACGGCAGCTCCGTGAGTCCCCGCCCTTCTCGGTCGACCTCGCCGAACGCCGAGGCGCCGAAGATGCCGGCGAGCTCGCCCTCCAGCGTGTAGGTCCACCCGTGGTACGGGCAGGTGAACCGGGACCTCAACCCCGCCCCCGGCTCGCACAGGACCGCGCCCCTGTGACGACACACGTTGAGAAACGCCCGGGGCCGGCCGGCTCCGTCGCGTGTCAGGAGCACCGGGGTGCCCATGACCTCGACTGACACATAGGACCCGGGGGTGGGAACCTCGAGGCTGAGTGCCATCGCCAGCGGCAGCTCCCGGAAGATGCGGTCGACCTCGTGATGGAAGCGACCGACGTCGAGGTATGCCTCAACCGGCTGCTCCATCGTCGACGGCGCCTGGTCGGTGCCCTTGGCGGGCAGGTGGGCGAGCGCCCTGCGCACCAGGTCCACCGCTTTCGGGTCCACCGCCTTCTGGTCCGCCGGTTTCTGGTCCACAGCGGTGCGCTCCACAGCCCGATCCTATCGGGGGGAGGCCCCCGGCCCCCGCTGGCGGGAGTCGACCGGCTCCGGTGCGGGCCGCCTTCAGGCCCCTCGGGGCTGCGCCGTTCCCGGCATCTGCCGACCGAGACCGCCCACCCTTAGCTTAGAGTTAGGAGTATCGCGCTGCCTGCGGTTGGTTCATGCCGGTTGGTTGGTAGCTGTTTTGTGCGTGAAGGCTCGGGAAGAGTTTATGGGTTGCGTGGTTGGCCGGCGACCCGGAGGGTCGCTTGAAGGTCGATAGCGTGCTTGCCGGTGAGTATCAACGTTTTTTGGTGTCCGTCGAAGAGGATAGGCAGTGTAATAGATCCCGTCCCGGGAGGGACGGTGCGGGTGAGGATTGCAGTCATCAGGTCGTAGTCGGTTGGAGTACGCTTATATTGGTAGAAGGCAGCGCAGAGCGGGCAGAGGGCTAGGTGGTTGACGCGGTGGAGGTATTTCCGGTCTTTGATCAGCTGGACTGCCTCGAAGTACCATTCGCCGTTGTCTTGTTTGAACGGCATCACTCCCTGACAGGTTTGGCAGTGCATACGTCCGTCGCTGGCGGTGTACATCTCTCGCAGGTATCCGCGGGCCTCTTCGCGGATCTGGCTTTTTCCTGTGACGACGCTGCGTAACTGGAGTTGAGTTTGATGTTCGGGAGCGGCGAGCGCGCTATCCGTCGCGATCCAGAAGCGCCGATCTGGGTCTTCGGAAGCTCCTTCAGGGAATTGTTGCCTTGCCATCTCGGAGTCCACGAGCTCGCGTAGACGCTCGGGAGTAATCCCGGTGCGGCAAAGCTCTACGGCAGCGGCGAGAGAGTCGGAGTCGATGCCTTGTGATCGAGCCAAGTGATGCAAATCAGACTCCCTCTCACGACCTGTTCGGGTCTCAGCGGCGAAGTCAAGTTGCCCGGCCACTGAGTCCGCAGGCGGCGGTGGCCAGTCGGCCGGCAAGTCGTGAAGGGAGATGTCTCGTGGGCGCTGCAACTTGGCGTCGGGCGTTGGGATCCACGGATTGTCCTTAAGCTTTTGTATGAGGAGGGATTCGAAGTGGTGGGCGTCGTGGCGCATGTTTGCCCGGTAACAGGCGAATGCGTACTTCTTGGGCGCAGCCCACAGAGTTTCCCAAAGAGCGCGGAGCAGTCGCGGGTCAGCTTTGGTTATAATAGTGTCGAAGCTCGGAATGTCCCAGTCAGTCCTGACCGTATAAGAGTTCTCGTGCCTTCCCGATGACCAAGACGCGTCGAACTGCGGGTTCCGCGATAGAGGGCTTCTTGCGATCTCTATGGTAGATGTTGCTCCGATGGCCTCTAAGAAGTCGGCGATCCTATCTATGTCGAGGTAGATCCCTGGAAGAGCGAACCTGGTACCGGTCTCTTGGTAAAGCGTTGAGAGACCGCTAGAGCGGAAAGGCTCGTCGAGGTAGATCTTGCTAGGCGTATCCCAGCCGTATTGGCCTGTGTCTGTTAGGTGAAGTACGAACCTCACAGACTGAAATAGGCTTTTAGCAGTAGCGGGTTCAGCAAGCCAATGCTGCACGAAAGCCGACATGTCTTCGATATGTTTGTCGAGTCGTGATCGTTCATTGACGTCGGGAAACTCCCCGTTACGGTAGGCGTCCAGGAGCAGGCTGATCCGTGCCCTCTCGTCCCAGCGGATGACGCCGGCAGCTTTGTAGAAGGATCTGAGGTTGTTTGCGATCGATTCGGAATCGTCGTCGAAATATGCGAGTTCGACGGGTACGCGAGAGTCTTCTCTGTCTCCCCGGTCGGATGGGAGGAAGTGGCCCGGCCCTTTCACATGCTCCACCTTCCCGTGCCGAGTGAGCCGGATGAGAGGGATCTCCTGAAGGTTTGCACCGAGGAATTTGCGATCCGCGCAACCTTTGCCTAGGAGTTGGTAGAGGTCTCGGATCTCCAGGTTGTCCTTGGATCCCAACCATGCTAACCACTCAGGAACCCCGGTTTCGACGTCCTCATTTCCGAAGTATTTGGATTGTCGGGCGACCGTTTTGAGGACACGGTTCATTTCGGTCCACCCGAAGGTAACCGCGTCGAGGTCCTTTAGAAATTGTCCGGCTCTCCCTCCGCGGTCGCGTATCCAACGGGGATTGTCATCGGGGATATCGATTTCGGCGAGGCGGGCGAGGGTTGCGAGGTCACTCTCGCGCAGCCCGTTGCGGAATTCACTAGGGCTGGTGACGAGGGCGGCGGCAGGGGCGAAGCCAGAGCCTCGCGCAGGTGTGATCGGACGGGTGTTGAAAGCTTCGATCACGGCGTCTCTGATAAGCGTGTAGGGATAGGCCAGCGGGTCGGGCTGATTGGGTAGCGCTTCTAGGAGGCCGTCGTCGATCAGGCCGTCTTCGAGAAGCTGCGGAAGGTGGTTCGCGATGACCGTGGCGATGACTTCTATGAACTGGATGTTTCCGGGATGGTCGCGGATGCTGTCGCGTGCGACGGTCGATGCGAAGGGGGCGTGGAGATGGAAGTACAGTCCGGACGTTTCCTTTGCTGCGGGGAAGTAGACGCAGACGTTGCCGTGCTCGACGGGTACGATCCGGAGGCGAGCATGGCTGGTTCGGAGTCGGCTGTCTGTGGTAGTGGATTGGAGTGGTCCGACGGTCGTTAGTTTGAAGGCTGCTGCGACCGTGAGTGGGTTGTGTCCTGAGTGGGCCAGCGTTGCGGGTTCGACCAGGCGGAGCCATTGGGTCTCGATGAACTCCTCGCCTTGGGCTTTGTTTATCGTGATCTTTGAGTTGTCACTGGAGGTTCGTTCGATATAGCCGATGGCTCCGTCGGGAAGTACATAGGTGACAGTGTTAATGTTATGGAGGAACAGGAGGGTGTTTTCGTCCAGTTCGGTCAGGCCGCGCCGGATTTCATCTGCCGCCGTTTGGGGCGGCTTCATGGGGTGGTCGAAGGGGATGGTGAAGGTGGTTCGTCCGGGTGGCGCGAAACCGTCGACGTGAAGTGGTACGAATAGGTCGACGATCGCGAAGGAGTGCTCTCCGGAGCGGATTTCGGGCCGGGTTGTGTAGGCGAAGACTGCTTTGAAGCCAACGCCGAATTTTCCGATTTGCGTCTCGTCGTCTCTCTTGGTCGAGTCTCCGATTGCTGTTATCGATTCTATGTCGGCGAGTGAAAACGGTCTGGTTCCGTTGTGAGTGACTGTGAGTGATGTGTTGCCGAGATCGAACTCGACTGTTGTGGCGCGAGCGCCTTCAGCGTTTTGCAGGAGCTCGTAGATGAAATGAGCGTTGTCCGGGTAGAGGTCTGATAAGAGGGAGCGGAGTCCGTCTTCGAAGGCGTTCTCGCGTGCGGACTCCACGTAACGGAGCCGCCTCTTGCGGAGTTCGTCGAGGTTGTTAGATTCCGCCATCGCGTACCTCGAGGGTGCCGGAGAAGAGAATGGTTGAGGTTATGTCGCTCCGGTCTCTTTGTTCGGCGAGGCGTTGGAATCGGGTTTCGAAGTCGTACTCGGCGCTGCGGCGCTCAGACTCACGCATCCGTCGAATGTTCTCGTGCGTAGCGTTGGCGACGTGGTCGGCGAGGAGTTGAAGCCTGGCTATATGCGTTGTTTTTAGGGAGGCGAGGCACTTCTCGATATGGAGTCGAGTTCTTTCGATGTGGGCCACTCTGCCGTTGGTCCAGGTCAGGTAGTGACGTTCTTCGAGATTTTCTATCTCATTCGATGTTCGGGGTGTCTCGGAGTCGGTCGCTGCTTCAAGTAGCTTTGCGATGAGCTCGGAGTGTTCGTCGGTGTCTGACGTGACGACTACTTCGAGGTCGTCACGTAACCCCAGGTAGTTCCAGGTGTGCACTGCTAGTGGGTAGATCCCGCTCGGTAGCAGTTTGGTGTCGACTTTAAGGTTGACTGTCGAATCAGGCCCGAAGGGGTGTTGAGCACGGGCGGCCGCTCTCACGAAGTCGTGTACCGGGGACAGCAGTTCGATGTCGTCGCTGTCAGCCAAGGCCGGGTCAAATGTGAGCCTGCGGGTATCGCCGCTTCCGTTGGTCAGCCACCGCTGCCAAGGCGATGAGCTGGCAGGTAGTAGTGGATCGATGTCCGTTGCAAGGTTGGAGCGCAGGTCCATGCTGAGCCGAAACACTTCGAGGGGGCGCTCAAACAGTGCATCTGCACGCTTGTATCCTCGGTCTCTTAGGTAGACACGGATTAGACGCGCCAGCTGCTCGGGAGCTAGCCAGGGACTTGTTACCTGTTCGACGCCTTCCTGATCGAGCTTCTTGATTGTGAGCCCGAACAGAGCTCCCTCTCGCTCCTCAAGTTCCTGCTGCTCTTGGATTCTGGCGATTGTATTGTCAGTGAGCTGTCGGAGACGTTCCGCTCGTTCGGACGGGGAAAGTCTCAAGTCGTCCCCGATGCGGCGGATGTCGCGGGTGAGTTCGCCGAGTATCTCCTCGTTCGCGCCAAGTGACTGCCTGAAGACGCCGATGCGTTCCAAACAGCGGTGGTAGATGACGGAGTCGACGGTATCTGCGACGACCATGTTTCTGATAGCGACAGTTTCGCTTATTTGGCCTCGCCGGTCGATTCGACCAATTCTCTGCTCGATGCGCATTGGGTTCCACGGGATGTCATAGTTCACTAGCGCGTCACAAAACTGGTAGTCGAGGCCTTCGGTGCCAACCTCGGAGGACAGAAGGATGTCGAGCGCGTCGGGTTCCTCTCTGCGCTTGGCGAAACGTGACCGGATTTCGCGGCGTTCGAAGTCCGGAACACCTCCGTGTACCAGGCCGACCCGCTTCCCGCGCGCTTCAAGGTGCTGGTGAAGGTAGCGGAGGGTGTGACGGAATGTGCTGAAGAGGAGCAGCTTATTGTTCGGTAGCTCCTGTTTCTCGTCGACGAGCCGAAGGAAGGCGTCGAGCTTTGGGTCACTGACGAGCGACTTGGCGCGCTTGGCGAGCTGGCGAATGTCGTCGCTGAAGGCGTTCAGAGGGGTCGTGTCGAGAAGGTCGAGGTCGGTGTCCGCTTCGCTTAATTCCTCCGCAGATAACTTGTGGCTGAGGAGATCATCGATGAATGGACCTAGTCCGTTGAGAGAGCTGGATGCTTGCCGCTTGAGGGTCGATAGCAGGAAGTCGATTGATTGCCCGCGCCCGCGACTTTCGTTGATTCGGCTAGCGAGATCCAGGAGGTCATCGTAAACGGCTTTCTGCTCGGCGGTGAAGGAAACCTCGACCGTTTCGGGCTTGCGTGTCGTGAAGTCGCCGATGTCGCGTCGTCTCGTTCGGTTGATCAGGCCGGAGAATGTGTTTAGCGTCTGGGTGAGACGCAGACACCCGACGCGATCTGCGTCGGAGAGCTGCTCTTGCTCGAGGAGGTCCCGGAGTTCTTGGGCACGCGGGTCTGCCAGCAGCACATGGCGACCCCACGTCGTCGCTAGGGCCTCGTCGAGTTCAGCGAGAGCGGTTCGCTGCCATCCGTCGGAGGCGACGCGTATGGCAGTGTCGACATTGGCTAGGAATCCGTTCGGTTCTCGCATGAGGTCGAAGGCGGCCGGCTGGGAGAAAACGTCGGGGCGGAGCAGGCGGAGCAGGGTTTGTAGGTCCTGGGAGCCAGTCTGGATTGGCGTAGCCGAGATCAGAACGGCAGCTTCTGCAGAGTCGAGGAAGTACTTCACGGCGCGATGGCTCCATGTTTCGCTGTTGCGCACGTGGTGTGCCTCGTCGACGATGACAAGGTCGAATTTGACCGGGCGTGTAAGCGACACGAGGCCGGGACGTCGCCGATGACGGGTAGCCTCCCCAAGAAGCAACTTTTCGTCTAACAGCGAATAGGACAGGATCGCCTTCCGATACCTTGACGGCCAGCGCCCTTCGGCATGCATCTCATCGACGCAGTGTCGCAGCGTTTCACTGTTCAGGTGGGCGAAGTCCTCGTCGAAGCGCTTCAACTCTGAGCGCCACTTGTCTTCAACGACAAGTGGCTTGGGGCAGATCACCAGGACGGATTCGAGCTTTTGACGGGCTTGTAGTTCTTTGATGATGAGCGCCGCCTCGATCGTTTTACCGACACCGACGTCGTCTGCGATGAGAAGACGCGGGCGGTCAGCGTTGATCAGCTTCATTACCGGTCGATACTGGTACGGCTCGTAGTCGATCCGCCCGGTGTTTAGCGAGTAAAGCCTGCTGACTGACGGGTGGAGGACGTGGAGGGCTGTCAGGCGAGCTTTCATTTCCTCGGCGTTTAGATGCTCCGCTTTTGCCGTGTCGACGAGTTCGACCTGCGACTCGAAATAGGTCTGTGGTGCGCCCTGACCATGGAAGACCGTGACCTGCCGCTCGGGTGACGACTCGGTGACCTTAGTGACGACTCCGACGAGTTCCGGTCGAGCTTTCAACCTCACCGTGCTGCCGGGACACAGACCTGAGGGTGATGCGGGCCCGGCCGCTTCTTCCGTCCCACCGAGATCCGCTGAGCGAGGCATCACTTGCAGGAGGGCGTGGCTGCGGGCTGCGGCTAGTAGTTCAGCCTGGACGCTGCCCGGCGCGATTGCGTCGACTAACAATGCGAGGGTGTCGAGGTCTCGGTATGCGCGTTCGGCGCTTGGCTTGCTGCCTGGAGCGCCGTGGGCCCAACGGTTGCGAACGCTTATGGCTTCTTTGAGCCAGTTGCGCGCTTCGTATGATACGAGGTTGCGGCGACGGAAAAGTTCCCAGTTCTGATCGAGTACGCGGAGCAAGGCAGCAACGTCGAGGTCACTCAGCGAGGTCCATCCCCGCTCCAGAACCGTGGAGCGCTGCTGGTAGCTAAGGGCGGAAATGACTCCAGTGTTCCACCAGTCGTTTCCAAGGGCTGGTAACTCCCGCGAGAGCAGTTCACGGACCGCGATTCCTACTGCTTCTAGGTTCTCCTGCATGCTTTCCTTAACCATCTCGGCAGCTGATGATATCGTGAGGGTGTATTCTCTGCTGGGGCTGCGAGATTAAGCACTGTTAGCAGCTTGTAGTTGGGAGGCGGATTTACTGGGGTGGGAAGTGGCAGTCACTGAGCGCTAGTCGCTGTATTCCTGCTTTACGCGACCACGACGTGCATGGTTGCGGCGTGTCATCGACCTTGATGCCGAGCCTTTGCGAAGTGTGTCCCCGATCGTAACCATTCAGGTGGGGTCCACCGTCTGATCGCAGGGGTCGCGTAGCTTGGGGAATTCCGACTTCGCCCGATCCGAGCCTGCCGTCCACGCCCGACGCAGTGGCCGCTTTGTCGCAGGCCGAGTTGGTCGAGTTGGTGGCTGGGCTGTTGGCCCGGCTGGAGACCCTCGAGGTCGACAATCAGCAGTTGCGGGCGGAGAACCAGCGGTTGCGGGCCGAGTTGGCGAAGAACTCGGGGAACTCCTCGAAGCCTCCCTCACGGGATCCGGCGGTCGAGCGGTCTCGCCAAGCGGAGGCCCGCCGGGCGAAGCGCTCCCGCGACGGCAAGGTTCGCCGGCCGGGTAAGCAGCCGGGCGGTGATGGGACGACGTTGGCGATGGTGGAGAATCCTGACGAGGTCGTCGTGTATGCCCCGGCGGTCTGTGCTGGTTGCGGCGGGTCGCTGACCGACGCCGAGGTCACTGCCACCGTCCACCGGCAGGTGGTCGACCTGCCGGTGGTCACCCCAACGGTGACCGAGCATCAGGCCCAGACCCGCCGCTGCGGCTGCTGTAACACGACGACCGCAGCGGCGTTTCCAGACGGGGTGCGGGCGCCGGTCAGCTACGGGCCCCGGGTCAAAGCGATCGTGGTCTACCTGCTGGCCCGCCAACACATTCCCGTCGGCCGAGCCCAAGAGGCCATGGCCGACTTGTTCGGATTGAAGATCTCGGCGGGAACCGTCGACGCCTGTTACGCCGAGGCCGGACGGCGCCTCGAAGGGTTCATCGCCGCCCTGGTCGCCTTCTTGCGGACCTTACCGGTGCTCCACGCCGATGAGACCACCGACCGTATCGGCACCGTCACCTGCTGGATGCACGTGGTCTCCACCGCCAGCTACACCCTCATCCACGCCTCGGCCACCCGCGGCCTCGAAGCGGTCCGAACCGCCGGGGTGCTCATCGGATACCGCGGTGTCATCGTCCACGACCGCCTCGCCCTGTATTGGAAACTGACCGCCGCCCGGCACGGGATCTGCTCCGCTCACTTGTTACGCGACCTGGCCCAGGCCGCCACTGTGGCCACCCAGAAAACATGGGCCGAGGGCCTCGCCGGCTTGCTGGTGGAGATCAACACCGCCTGCGACGACGCCCGCCACCGGGGACTCAAGACCCTTGCCCCGGCCGCCCGCAACGCCTTCAACTCCAGATACGACCATCTCGTCGCCGCCGCCCTGGCCGCCAATCCCGACCCGCCCGCCGGACGCAAGCGTGACGCCCTGGCCCGACAGTCCTACAACCTGGCCGTCGCCTTTCGAACCCACAAGAAGCCGATCCTGGCCTTCATGAACAACCTGGCCGTCGGGATGACCAACAACCAGGCCGAGCGCGACCTGCGGCCCGTGAAACTCCACCGCAAGATCAGCTCCTGCTTCAAAAGCCAAGCCGGAGCCGAACGCTTCGCCCACGTCCGCAGCTACCTGTCCACCACCCGCAAGAACGACATCCCCGCCATCGACGCCCTCACCGGCCTCTTCACCGGCAACCCATGGATGCCACCCGTCACCCACGCCGCCTGACAAGGTGAATGGTTACCCCCGATCGCCGTGCTCTCCCCGGATCTATTCGGGGAGCGGAGATTGCCGCTTGGCCAGGCGCCCGTTGGGCGTGAGCTAGCGCTGCTGGGACGCTAGCGATGGCCGAGCGCTACTGGTGTGGGCCGTCACTAGCAGCAGGGAGGCCGCATAGGCGGCCATGCCGCAGTGCCCCAGTGACCACCGCAAGAGCGGCGGCTTAGACGGTGGTGACGGTGCGGGTTGTGGCTGGGGTGGTTTGAGGAGGGCGCAGAGTACGCCTCCCTGGCCTTCAACGAAGCTCTTATCAACGCCGGCATGACCGGAAGCATTGGCAGGGTCGGTGATGCCATGGACAAGGAGATTGTCGAGGTCTAGGTCGGCATGGCCGCCGACAGGCGTCGACCGTCGATGTCCGCTTTTGGGGGTGGTCTATTTTGGGAAGGCTGGGGTGCCGAGGTTCGCGAGGCTGGCTGGTCCCGTCTGAGCGGGTAGTGATTTCCAACGGCCAGTGTCCCCGCCTACCTTCTGATTTTCGGTTAGACGGCCCGGCATGCTGCGGGTGGTGTCTTTGTAACAGGTTTTGTAACGGGCGGCGCAGGACTGGTTGGGACGGAAGGAACCCGTAGCGACGAGACCTAGGAGTATTACAGCCCGTTTTATGACTTTACATTATACATAGCAGGTAGTGGGGGGACTGGTTGGGATTGGGGGATCCTCCTACGGATCAGAAGGTTGGGGGTTCGAGTCCCTCCGAGCGCACCACGAGGTTTTCACATTTTGACCTCCCCCATCTTCACATTTTGGGTGTGACAGTCGCTTCGCCGAGTGTCGGCGGAGGATGCCCGGATTGTTGCCTGCGTCGGGGCGCGTGTCATCTCTGGTGCTCCACAGCCCGGTGGTCGCGTCTTGTTATGGCGGGGCGTTGGCCGCGGCAAGCTCGGCGAGGCTCTTTCGGCGACGACGGCGCGTCTTCGGTGGGAGGCCAGCAGCGCACCGGCGCGTGTTCTCGGCTTGTCGCTCCTCGAACGCGTCGACAAGGGCGAGGTTGCGCACGACGATCCCGATCGCGAGGAACAGGCTCGGGGTGACGAGGCCCATGACGCGGCACCAGCCCTTGTCGATGTCAACCGTGGCGGGGTCCTTGATCCGACTGTTCGAGCGCTCGACGGCGCTGCGGCGCGCGTAGGAGCGGCGCCAGGCTTTCCCGGGGTAGTCGTGCTTTTGTCTCGTCTTCGCGTTCACCGAGGCTGGCACGGTGACGCTCTGCTTCGAGCAGCACGCCGGCGGGTGCTCGGGCGGGGAGAGGACGGTGGGATGAGTGTAGGAGAGCGCCATCGAGGCCGGCCGCAGCGGGCAGCGGAGCTTGCCGGCGACCGCAGGGCAGATGACCCGGTGGTAGCCGTCTTCGTCGTCGCTCGTGATCCGTCCGAGCTTGTAGGCGGCGAGCTCGGCGGACTTGTCGTCGTGGGCGGCGGTCTCCTCGGCGGAGGCACCGCGGGGAAGTGGGGAGAGGCTGAACAGCGCTGTCGGCGTCGCCGGGCAGTACAGGTTGCCGTTGGCGAGCACCGCGCCGGAAAAGGTCCCCTGTGGGTCGCGGTCCAATGGATGCAGGTCCACGACGAGCGAGGCGCACGCTGCCCGCAGCGGGAGGGCGAAGTGCCTGGGCACACGGTGCGCGTAGCCCGAGTCGGCGAGGAGGTCGCCGGGGACGAGCGCCCCGGTGTCGAAGCAGGTGGTGAGCGCCTCGACTGCGACGGGCACCGGGTCGTGGTCGCAGGAGCTGAGCGTCATCTCTCTCACGAGTTCCGGGACCTCTTTTCCGCCCTCCTCGGCGACCATCGTCGCGAGGTTGGCGTAGTGGCCGAAGAACAGCTCGCTCTTCTCGCCCGGGCCTCCTCCCCTCCGGTGCCCCCAGGAGGCTTCGGGATCGGCGGAGATCCCGTCCTTGCCGGGTGGATGGGCGAAGCTCGCGACGTCGGTCCAGTCGAGCGCGAGGGAGGAGGAGGCGTTTTTGTAGATGGCTGGGACCGAGGCGGCGAGAGCTGCGTCGAGGAGGCGCTGCAGACGCTTCGTGGCCAGCCCGTCGGGGGTGGGCTTCCCGAGCACCTTTTCGACCAGGTGGTTCAGGTACTCGACCTGGCAATAGCTGAGCAGGTGCAGGCAGCCCTTGTGCTCGACGACGACCCCGAGGCGTGAGCGGTCGGCTTCTCGGAGCGACACGAGCGCCGCATGGACGCGGCGGAGATGTGCTGGACGCCCGTCGTGCTGGGTGAGGGCCATCCCGAGCAGGAAGGTCCGCACGCGGAGCTGGCGAGCTCGCACCCCGACCGGGAGGGCCGCCTCGATCGAGGCGATCTCGGTCGCGAGCACAGGGTCGTCGAGGATCGCCTCCAGGCGTGCGAGCACGCTCAGCGCCGACCAACAAAGAGCGCGACGGCCTCCTCCTCGCTTCGTGGCAAGAGCCCCGCCACGAGATCCCCGAGACGCTGCGAGCAGGTGATCCCCGCGGCGTCCATGAACGCCCGCAGGCCGATCGTCTCAGCCATCACGGCGAGGTAGGTCGAACGGAGCCGTCCGGTGTCGAGACGGGGCAGGTCTTCGCCACCCGAGAGCGCCCGCAGGAGCGGGTTCGTCACGTTGTGACTGTCCGGGTTGACACCCGAGACGAGGTAGCGGGGACCGAAGAACGCGGCCGTCTCGACCAGGCGGTCGTGGAAGCCAGGAAGGACCGGCACGACGCGTGGACGCCGGCCGGCGACAAGGACGAGGACGCCACCTGAGCGGCAGACGACGTCGTTGCCGGCAACCAAGCGCAGCTCTCCCCCGACGAGTCCGGCACCTGCCCCGAGGCAGACGAGCGCGGACGCCTTCGCGCGGCGAAGCTTGGTTGGCTGGGCGTCTGAGAGGGCGAGGTAGGAGGCGATCTCTGCCGGCGAGTACGGAGCCTTTGCTTTCTCGCGGGCAAGGCGTCGTGGCTGAGGCGGTACGTGTTCGGGGCTCTCGCGGGCAAGAAAGCGCAAGTTCGTCCGCAGCGTTCGTCGTGTCGGGGCGCTCCCGGAGTGCGGTGAGCAGATGAAGCGCTCGATCACCGACTCGCTGAAAAGCAGCTTCTCGTCGAGCTCAAGGCCGATCGAGGAGCCGTAGGTGGCGAGCTTGGCGGCCGCGAACAAGAGCGCCTTTGCACGCTCGGGACGCGGCGGCTCGACAGCACTGACCACAGCACGTGCAAAGGCGGCGACCTCGGGCGAGAACGAGCGCGGGCTGTACCTGCAGATCGTCTCGCTGACCCCTCGCTTGGTGCCGACCATGTCCACTGACGTATATATACAGTAGGAGATGGGCGAAGAGGTGGATCCCCCCTGCCAAACTGTCGGAGTGGAACTCGACGCCGCGCGCCGGGCCGAGCTCGCCGCAATCGCGACCGAGTTCGCCACGATCGCCCGCTCTGGAAAGGTGCTCCCTGGATCAATCGGCGAGCGCCGGACACGCTGTGGCCGGTCGAACTGCGCTTGTCACAAGGATCCCCCCCACCTACACGGCCCCTACTACCAGTGGACCCGCAAGGTGGCCGCGAAGACCGTCGGGCGGTGGTTGTCGCTCGAGCAGGCCGAGCGCTATCGGGCGTTTGTCGACAACGACCACCGCGTGCGAGAACTGCTCGCCCGCCTCGAGGCCATCGGCATCGCCGCATTTGAAGCCGACACGACATCACCCGACGACCGCACCCGGCACCGCGCACGCTGACCGAGCCCTCAGCTGTGGACAGCGCGTGGCCATGAGTCGCTTAGCCCGCGGTCGACCGCTCGATCACGCCACGAACCACCAGGTCAGCCCCAATTGTGAAGACCTCACCAAGAAACCCCAGGTCAGGAGGGGTGTCAGCGGGTTGCGGGTGCCGCTAGGGTGGGGTGCCGGCCCATTTTGTAACGGTTTTTGCAACGGGCTGTCGCGGGATCTGGAAGCCGTTGGTTGTGGGGGCCCCACGTGGGGGTTTCTGACTGGAATCAGATGGTATTGTCGCTGTGGCTTCGCTCTGTTCTAGCGGGGATCGGTTGTTGGGCTCCGCCGGTGCAGGTTCTTATTCCGCGGGCCCATGGATGCTGGGCGTCGCGAGCAGAGCCCCCGGCGGTTCTTTCTGCCGCTGTAGGGTCAACGCTTCCTTCGTCAGCTACACGAAGGCTTCCTGGACTCACCTCAGCCGGTTCGGCAGTCGAGCATTGGTCGACGGCGTCATGGTGGTGACTGGCAGGATTGAGAGCAAGCCGGATTCCACCTGCGCTCGGGGTGACGGCAGGTGGCAGCGAGACTCTCTGATCTGACGTGAGGCACTCCCAATATGGAATCGGAGGGGTGTCACGCTCCTACTAGGTCTGAGCGGTTGTGTTGGCCTATTGGCCTCACGTGAGTCGCAGGATCCGAGGCAGGCCTCTCCGAAAATTCGACTTGTCTAGTTGACAGGCAACTTTACAAGTACTATCGTGCACTTAGGGATGGGATAGATGCAGGGGAGTGGTGTCTGAGCCGATGCAGTTCGAACCGATTCGAGTAGAGCCTCCTATAGCTGTTCGGATTGCTCAGCAGATCCTCGCTGCGATACGGGCGGGGAGGTTCCCTCTAGGGGAGAAGCTTCCTGGGGAGGTCGAGTTGTCTCGGCATTTCGGCGTTAGCCGTCCGACGATTCGGGAGGCGCTTGGTGCACTTCAGTTCGCTGGCTACATTGACTCTGTCCGAGGATCTGCGAAGCGGGTGATAGCTCAGCATCCGGAGCCGACCTACACGACCGGGAGAGATCTCGGTGTTGTCGAGGTTCTCGACTTGTTGCAGGCCCGTTACCTTACGGAACCCGCCGTAGCAGCCTTAGCGGCGCTGAACCCGTCCCCGGCAGCTTTGGTTGCGGCGGAAACACTTATTTATGGGATGACCTTGGCTGTGAACGAACCGAGTATTGAAGCGATCACTGACATTCGTGTTCACGCTGCGATAGCGAAGGTTTGTCGGAATCCTTTCATGGTTGACACTACTTTGCGCTTACTCGATCTCGCTGGCGCTCCGATACTGCGCGAGGCACGGCAGCGGGCGTGGTCTGATCGCCACTTGGTAACCGAGTGGGCGGATCATCACACGGACGTGTGGAGGGCAATCAAGGCTAGGAACCCGGAAGCTGCAGCAGAGGCCTCTCGGGTGCACCTCAGATCATCTATCACCAATATTCTGTCAGCCCTAAAAGGTATGTATCCTGCAGACATAAAAGCCATAATCGACTTCGAATCTAACATAATACCTAAAACCTAATCGACATAACGATCAGCACCCGCAAATCATGATTTCTCTCTATAAGCCATGAACGACCAGTCTGTAAACACTCATCATCGAAAGAGGTGGACTGATGGCTAGCAGTCCCTTAATGTCGTCTGAAGCTACGCAAGTTAGCGCTCAGGCCGATCAGATTATATTGAACGAGCGAGTAAAGTTATTCAGCACGTCGTCAACCTCCCGGAGGCGCCTGCGTCAGACCGCTATCTCTGTCGTAGTCCTAATTGCTGCGATCGGTGTGTGGTGGATTCTCAGCGTCGTAAAGGTGTTTCCTTCTTACGCTCTACCTGATCCACCGGCGGTTTGGACTTCTTTCATATCTCTATTGAATCATGGCTTTGGGGGCACCACTTTCGAAGCGGACCTGTCGGCTAGCCTTTACCGGATAGCCCTTGGCTTCCTCTTGGCTGCAGTCATTGGGATCCCAATCGGCCTGGCGATGGGCCGAGTTCGTTGGATT
Organism: Actinomycetes bacterium; assembly: GCA_021808665.1. Next base: position 27,649 of record JAKBBA010000021.1, on the reverse strand, counting down.
TTTGAGGTAATTGATCCGTTCCTCGAATTCTTTCGCCCGGTTCCTCCACTCGCCTACATTCCACTTCTTGTGGTATGGTTTGGAATAGGCGAGTCTCCAAAAGTGATTCTTATCGCTGCTGGAACGATGCCTATTATCATCATTAACGCGCTATCTGGGGTCCGGTCGATTCCGCCTGTGCGCCTCCGAGTGGCCCAAAGTCTTGGGGCCACTAAATGGCAGATGTTTTACCGTGTCATATTGCCCTCTGCACTACCAGAGATCTTCACCGGCCTCCGAGTAGCTAACGGCGTCGCATGGACCTGCCTAGTAGCGGCGGAATTGGTGGCCGCAAACTCTGGTCTTGGATGGCTCGTGGAGGCAGCAGGACAAAACTTGCAAGTCGCGATCGTCATTGTGGGAATTATCTTTATCGGAGCGTGTGGCTACGCAACCGAACTAATCGTCCGCCTATTGGAGCGGATCTTTGTTCCATGGAAAGGAAAGTCCTAGTCCACTTCGCGAATAGATCTGCTTACTGACCACCTAGAATATAAGGAGACTAAAATTGAAACCACAAAAGCTAGTATCAGTTGCAGCAGCCGGACTTTTGGCTGCCGCCGCCGTATCAGCATGCTCAAGTAGCAGCAAAACTGCTAGCTCTTCCGCAACTTCAGCTGGTACGTCAGCTACCACAGGCGGAAGTAGCAGTAGCGGGAGTTCTAACACAACAGTCGTCATAGGATATGAAAACAACGGGGCTGTCGATCCGACCCAGGCAACTCAGAGTCTCGGCTATTGGCAGAAATACATTAAGGCGAAGATCAAGACCGTGTACTTCAGTTCAGGGCCAGCGGCGCTTACGGCGTTGGGCTCTGGATCTGTTGACATTATGACCGGGATAGGGAATCCTCCCGTTGCGTCTGCCTTGGCAACGCACGTACCCCTTGCCGTTATCTGGGACGACGAGGATAGCCTCACAGACCAGGCGTTAGTCGTGCGCGCCTCGTCGCACATCTCGTCGGTCGCCCAACTGAAAGGGCAGACTATTGCCACTGTCGTGGGAAGCACTTCCTCGTATGCCTTAACCGGCGTGCTTCAGCAGGCAGGTCTCAGCTCTACAGCGGTAAAAACTCTCAACTTGACTCCTCAGGCGATAGAGACTGCCTGGAAGACAGGCCAAATAAACGCCGCCTATATCTGGTACCCGGTGCTCGGTGCACTGCTTTCCTCTGGCGGTGTCGAAATAGCTAATGACAAGAGTGTCCTCAGTTCATATCCAATAAACAACCTCTCTGTCGTGAACAAGTCTTGGGCTGCTCAGCACACTCAGCTAGTAGACGAGTTCATTCAGGCGCAGAACGCGGGCGTACTGGCCTTTCGCAACGATCTAAGTTCTACATTGGCGGCTGAGCTAGCGGATACAGGAGAGACACTTACCGAAGCGAAGCTTGAAGCGAAGACAACGGAGAATTTCGATGTCTCACAACAGTTGGGCCCGGATGCTTTGGGGACGAGCAATTCGAACTCGCTGGTCGCAAAGAGCCTGATCATAGCTTCACAGTATCTGCACTCGCTCAGTCCGACCGCTCCGGTCCTGACGTCGGTGTCAGGAATGATTGATCGCTCGTACGTGCAGGCGGTTATGAACAGCGGAAGTTGACAATGACAATTTCAATCTCAAATGTGAGTCAGGTCTTTTCTGGCCGAGGTGCGAAAGTGGCGGCCTTGCAGGACGTCAACATCGACATCGGGGCCCGCCAATTCGTCACGATCGTCGGCCCTAGCGGATGCGGTAAGACGACCCTCTTGAACCTCGTGGCGGGCTTCGAACGACCGACCAGCGGACAGCTCCGCGTGAACGACCAAGAAGTGCGGGGCCCGAGCGCCGACCGTGCGGTCGTGTTCCAAGAGGCGGCGCTATATCCTTGGTTGACGGTTAGGGAGAACATAGCACTCGGCCTCCGATTCCGGGATGGAAGAAAGATCGACATGACACGTGTCGACAGTCTCATTTCCGCAGTCGGCTTGGAAGGTTTCGCTGAGCACCCGCCGTATCAACTTTCCGGTGGCATGGCACAGAGAGTAGCCATCGCTAGGGCGCTGGTCATCGAACCAGAAGTTCTGCTTATGGACGAGCCGTTCGGCGCATTGGACGCCCAAACGCGAGCAGCCATGCAGATCTTCGTCACCGAACTGTGGGACAAGATCCACGTGACGGTGCTATTCGTCACGCACGATATCGACGAGGCGATCATTCTCGCCGACAGGGTGATCGTAATGGCACCGCGACCAGGTCGAGTCGTTGCCGATCTACGGGTCGACCTACCTCGACCACGCACACGCGGCGAATCAGTAACACCGGAGTACCTAAACCTCAGACGAGAGATTCTCAAGCACATCGATCCCGCGGCCCTAGCCGGGAGTCACTGAAATGCTCAGTCTTCCACGTAGGCACTTCGAGTTCGATCTGACCACCCCCGAGCCGATTCCCGAGGAGGGTATTGACCGAGCCTGTCAGCTCATGCGGGCGGGACGTCTGTTCCGTTACTGTGAGGAAGCGTCTGGCGGACCTGACGAAGCGGGTCTGCTGGAAGTCGAGATGGCGGAAATGACCGGGTGCAGGTACGCGGTGGCTGTGAGTTCTTGCGGGGCTGCGATGTTTCTAGCGTTGCGATCAGCGGGGCTGGCCGCTGGCGATAAGGTTCTTACTAACAGTTTCACGTTGGCGCCGGTGCCTGGTGCCATTGACCATGCGGGTGGGACACCTGTGATCGTCGAGACTACTCAGGATCTCACCATGGACTTGGAGGACCTGGAAGCAAAGTCAAAAGAGAGCGGAGCACGATGGTTGCTGTTGTCGCACATGCGCGGGCACATATCGAACATGGATGAGGTGGTGAGGCTCTGCCGAGAGTTTCATGTAAAGCTCATCGAGGACTGCGCGCACACGTTCGGGGCTACCTGGTCAGGTAAGCCGAGCGGCACTTTCGGAGTGGCAGGGTGCTTCAGCTTCCAGACGTTCAAGCATGTGAACAGCGGTGAGGGTGGGGTAATCGTTACTAACGACGACGATGTCGCTGCTAAGGCCATCCTCTACTCGGGAAGCTACATGCTCTATGAACAGCACAAGGCACGGCCGGGACAGGACGTCTTCGAGAGGATCCGGGACGAGACACCGAATTACAGCATGAGGATGAACGCAGTCGCAGCTGCCGTCGCACGCCCCCAGTTGCGGCTTCTTCCTGAGCGGATCGCCGCCATGAACAGGCGATACGGCCTGCTTGCCACACTACTAGGCAAGGAGCCCCTGATCAGGATCCCGAGACGAGACGATCGGGAGCGCTTTGTCGGTAGTTCGATCCAGTTCAACATCCCCTCGTTCACTATAGAAGAGATGGAGTCGTTTGTAGACAGGTGCGCGGGAGCGGGTCTACATTTTAACTGGTTCGGCCGGGCACGTATGCAGGGTTTCACGAGCCGGCCTGACCAATGGAAGTTTCTCAGGACGGAGCAGCCCGTGCCTCAGGCCAGCAAACTGCTATCGACTCTGTGTGACATGAGGGTACCTCCAACATTGCCGCTGGAGGATTGCGAGATCGCAGCTGAAATAATTCTTGATTCTGTCAAGCACATATCTAAAGATCATGGAGGCGGAGTATGACAGTTGAGTACTTGAAGAGGGCGTCCGCCGTTGAGACGGGTAAGGCAGTGGGCGTTGAGGCGACTGTTCGGGAGATGCTGGCCGAGCTTGAGGGGCGGCGCGAGGAGGCCGCCTGGGAGTTGTCGCGTAAGCTGGATTCTTGGGATCCCGACGACTTCATTGTCAGCGAGGCGGTAATATCCGATGCGGGGAAGTCGTTACCGGTAACGGTTCGGGAGGATATCGAGTTCGCGCACAAGCAGGTGAGGACTTTCGCTGACCGCCAGCGCGAGACGCTGCTCGATCTGGAGATCGAAATCTCGCCTGGTTCGTGGGCGGGTCACCGCCACATTCCCGTGAACGTCGCTGGCTGTTACGTGCCGGGCGGACGCTTCGCGCACGTAGCGTCGGCGGCTATGAGCATAGCGACGGCGAAGGCGGCGGGTGTTCCTACCGTGGTTGCTTGTTCCCCGCCTCGCGGGGACGCTGGGATTCATCCCGCAACCCTTTATGGGATGGCTGTGGCCGGCGCTGACTACATACTGTGCATCGGAGGTGTGCAGGCGGTCGGGTCTTTAGCGTTCGGCCTCTTTACAGGTCACGAGGCGGACGTGTTAGCCGGACCGGGCAACGCGTACGTGGCCGAAGCGAAAAGGATACTGTACGGTCGGGTGGGCATAGACGTGTTCGCCGGCCCCACCGAGGCGCTGGTCATCGCCGACGAAACAGCCGACCCGTACCTGGTGGCTGTAGATTTGATCAGCCAATCTGAACACGGACTGGACTCTCCTACAGTCCTTGTGACTACCTCCACCGGCGTCGCGGAACGTACTTTGGCTTCAATACCCGGCGTCGTGTCGCGACTTCCTTCGACTTCGATCGCGGGTGCCTCTTGGGATGCTCTGGGTGAGGTGATAGTCACATCGACGCGAGACGAAGCGGTATCGGTAGCCGACCAGTACGCGAGTGAGCACGTCGAGGTCCACGCCGCGGACCTTGACTGGTGGCTGGCAAATTTATCCAACTATGGTTCGCTGTTTCTCGGCGAGGAGACCACAGTCACCTACGGCGACAAGACGGCAGGCCCGAACCATATCCTCCCGACGAAACGCGCAGCCCGATACAGCGGCGGCTTGTGGGTAGGTAAGTTCCTAAAGACAGTCACCCATCAACGGATGACCAAGCAAGCGAGCCATAGCATCGGAGCTGTAGCAGCCAGGATCTCTCATCTTGAAGGCATGGAAGGACACGCTCTGGCAGCCGAAGTCCGCGTCGAGAAGTTCGCCAACTAACCACATAGCCGTTCGCTAGTCACGACAGCCACCCCTTTACGCACCCGAAGAGACTGGTTGAAAGGTGCTATCGCGCCTAAGAGGGCGAGCCGAAGCTCGAACTATTAACTAAGCCGGTGGGTCTTTATGACCGCCAGTACAATACGAAAAGAGTGTTAAAACAGTGAACCTACTGAACTTTCCGAGACGGCATTACACTAGCGGTCCGACAGCAATCGAGTTTTTGCCTAATATAACGAGATTGCTGGGCGGTCCGAACATCTACATAAAACGTGATGATCAACTCGGGTTGACGTCCGGAGGGAACAAGACCCGAAAATTAGAGTTCGTAATCGGAGATGCTCTTAGCAAAGGCGCGGACACCGTCATCACTACGGGCGCCGTGCAGTCGAATCACTGCAGGCTCACTCTCGCTGCCGCTGTCAAAGAGGGACTGAAGTGCCATCTTCTGATCGAGGAAAGGGTAGAGAACTCCTATAGTCCTCACGCTCTTGGGAATAACTTTCTGTTCAGGCTTCTTGGGGCTGACTCTGTCACCCTTGCCACTCCGGGAGTCGACTTGATGGAACAGATGACAGCCATTGCTAAGCACGTGGAGAACGAGGGCGGCCACCCGTACGTAATCCCCGGGGGTGCATCGAACGCTCTTGGCGCGCTCGGATATGTGGCGTGCGCCGAGGAAATCTACCGCCAAGCGTTCGAGATGTCACTGCCGATCCACCACGTCGTGTGCGCAAGCGGTTCAGCCGGTACCCATGCCGGGCTCGTGGCAGGATTCTACGGAAATCAGACTGGCATACCCGTTACCGGTATCAGCGTTAGAGCCGAACGGTCCGCTCAAGAGAAGCGTGTTCACTCACTAGCTAACGAAGCGGGTCGCTTAGCGGGCGCAAGTCGCGACATACCGCAATCCGAGGTGACGGTGCGCGACGAGTTCGTCGGGCCAGGGTACTCACTGCCCACAAAAGAGATGGCTAAGGCAGTCCGCCTGTTCGCCCGCAAGGAAGGCATACTTCTGGACCCGGTGTATACGGGAAAAGCTGCGGCGGGCCTGCTAGGTCTGATCGAAGAAGGGGCTTTCCCCAAGGACGGCAACGTGCTTTTCGTTCACACTGGGGGTTCACCTGCTCTCTACGCCTACGCTGAGACGGTCCTTGAGGATGAATAGTCGCGGCTCGCGGATTCTCGGAGTTCTCGGAGGTATGGGCCCAGCCGCCACCGTGGACTTTTACGCGAAGCTCGTGAGACTCACCCCAGCGAAACGAGACCAAGATCACGTGAGAGTGGTCATCTGGGCGGATCCCACAATACCGAGCCGCCAGATGGCCATTCTCGATGGTGGAGACGACCTCGCCCCATCTCTGCGGCAGGGAATCGACAACCTTGTCCGGTGCGGAGCCGAGATCATAGTAGCCCCGTGTAACACAGTGCACGCCGTACTGCCGGCGATAGTTGCGCAGTACCCAGTCGAGTTCATCAACATCGTGACAGCGACGCTTGACATGCTGCAGGAAACAGCACCTAGCCTTACCCGCAGTGTGGGACTGATGGCGACGGACGCTGCACTCGCAGCAGGACTATATCAGCGGGCGTTGGATGAGCGAGGATTCAAAGTCACGACGCTAACCGCCGGGTCGCAGAGATCCCTGATGGATGTAGTAGCTGCCGTGAAAGCAGGAAGCACAAGCGACGAGGTGTCCGCCCAAGTAGAACTCCTTCTCGAAGAACTGAAAAATAGCGGAGCGACGGCCGCCATAGCCGCTTGTACAGAACTCTCGACCGTAATTGAGCAGTGCACGCGCCCAGCGGGCATGGTCGTGATTGATCCGGCCATAGCATTAGCATCTGCTGCTATCAGTCGAGCTACCGATCTGCGATAGGCACAATTAGTCTGTTAACACACTCGCGGCGTGTTTAGCGCGAGGTCGCAGGGAGATGCAGCGGCGCAGAGCCAGGTGCTACAGAGCAGTCACCGGGGCCGTGCGCAGCCGGGGATGGCTAGGGCTAGGAGTTCGGTCGGGATGTTGGGATCGGCCATCTACGCTCGGACTCAATGCGGTCGAGCAGGTCGTGCAAGAATGTGACCGTTAGCGTCACCGAACCAGAGGTTGAACACAAAGGCCGACAGCAGCCGTGTCCGACCGGCGAGAACACGAGTGCCCCAGTGACCCTAGCTATCCGAGAGCGGCTGCAACGGGTGGCCGGTACCGTCGACTCGGTCGGGGAGTTGATAGCGAAGTCAGAGCGTTGCGCTGTCCTGCCGGGGTGTGATGACCGTCCTGACGAACAGATCTCACGGTGTTGACGGCCATGGTGTTACGGCGTGCGGGTGATGCCGATTGCTGCGTAGGTGGAGCCGGGCGGACCCCAACCCGTTAGCTCGTGGGTTTGGTGCTCAAGAGTGCCTGGTGGGAGTGGTTGGCACCCGTCGGTATCGCAGCAGTTCGTTTCTCGGGCGCCTCCGGGGTTGTGTCGCATCGCCGACTTGGCAGTCGTCGCGACTGGCCATCGGGAATCGACTTGCTCTTGCCGACATGCTCAGGGAGAGATCCACCCCTAGCGTAACTCCGGGTAGCGACTTTCCGTAGTCAACGTCAGCGATCAGCACCGGCCTGTTCGTCGTGCTGTGTGCTTGGAGTGTTGGATGCCCACGAGGTGTGATGGTCGGGCCGGGCGCTGGAATGGGTGTTAGTCGTGGGGGTTTATGGGAGGAGTTGGAAGTTGGGGTGGTGGCTGGGTCGGGCGATGGTGAAGTGTCGGACGTCGAGTGTGGCGATGTGGGTTGCGCCGAGTCTTTCGGCTACTGCTATTACTGAGGCGTCGACGACGCCGAGGGGTAGATCGGCGTAGGTTCGAATCAGGTCGCGTGCTCGTAGCCAGTCGTGGGGGTGAAGGTCGATCATCTCGAAGGCTCCGCCGGAGTTGAAGGTGTCCAGGAAGTCCGCTTCGAGGCTCGGTCCGCTGTCTCGTTCGATGAAGTAGCAGGTCTCGGTTATTACTGGTACGGGGACGGCTAGGGGCTCGGTGTTGTTCGCCAGCCACGTCCGGCATCGGTGGTGGTGGCGGTCGTCGGAGTCGAGCAGCGCTACGAGTGGGCCTGTGTCGACGATGATCAACTGGCGTTGCCGAGTTCGCTTTTGATGATCTCCTCGTGGCGTTCTGACAGGTCTTTTCGTCCGGAGCGAATCGCGCCGATCCAAGACGGCAACGACTTGGCTGTCGTTGGTGGGGTGTGGGAGGTGAGCACTTGGGCTGCGATGTCCTCGGCTGAGGTGCCTTGCTCGGCTGCTGTCAACGCGAGGCGTTCGGCGACCTCGTCGGGGATCACAACGCGTAACTCGGTCATTGCCCGATGATAGCCCTTCACCTGATTTTCGCTTAGACGGTCCGGGATGCTGCGGGTGGTGTTTTTGTAACGGGTTTTGTAACGGGTGTTGCAAGACTGGCAGGGACGGGGGGAACCGGTAGCGACAAAGCCCAGAAGCATCAGAGCCCATTTCATGAAGTTACATTATACGTGGCGGGTAGTGGGGGGACTGGTTGGGATTGGGGGATCCTCCTACGGATCAGAAGGTTGGGGGTTCGAGTCCCTCCGAGCGCACCAAGAAATCCCTGGTCAGGAGGGGTGTCCGAGGGGGCGGGGTGCCCTTGGGGTGGGGTGCCGGCCCATTTTGTAACGGTTTTTGCAACGGCCTGTCGCGGGATCTGACGGTTGCCGGTTGCGGGGGCCTCACGTGGGGGTTTTCTGACTGGAATCAGATGGTCTTGTCGCTGTGGGTTCGCCCTGTCCCACCAGGTAATAGGGTAAGAAGGTAGCAACCTGGGGGGTCTTGCAACGGCTTACAGGTGAGAGTGATCCCCGTGCTAGTTAAGAACATGGAGTTCATCCGGGCACGGTTCCCGAAGGGTTGGAGAGTATAAGGTCGATAGTGGTGCCTTACGAGTGCGACCGTCTCGGCTTAGCGAGGAGGCACGCTATTGGCTCATCGTGCAAGGGAATCTCGCCTTAAGGGTTCAACCGGCGGACGGCAGCGTCAGATGCGAAGAGAACCAGTCCCGAACCTTCTTCCATCCGTCGAGCGCCGCCTCGGTACGGTATTTGGTGCTATCCACGGAGAAGAATGCGTGACCGGCGTTGTCGTAGATATGAAATTCGTACGTTTTACCTAATTCTTTCAGGATCGCTTCTAACTCTGTGACCTCGTCGATGGAGGGGGCCGGGTCTTGGGCTCCGAACAGTCCGAGAAGCGGGCAACCGAGATGGACGAGGTATTCGGCAATGGATGCTCTTGGGAGCGGGTCGCCTGGCGCTGTCGAGCGTGTCACATAGGCGCCGTAGCAGTCGATAGCGGCCTGGACTTCGAGTTGGCATGCAGCGAGGACCGCCTGGCGGCCTCCCGTGCAGTAACCGATGACTCCGACACTGCCGTTGGCTGCGAGGCGCGCCCGCAGATAGCGGGCTGCAGCGTCGACGTATCGGACAGCTCTCTCGTCGGACACTCCGCCCGAGGAGCGGACCTTCTTGGCCACTTCTTTTGCGTCGTCGCCCGGGTTCGATTCGGGGCTATAGAGGTTCGGGCAAAGGGTGATCAGGCCGGCAGTTGCAAGTGTCCGGGTGATCTCCTTGGTGGCTTCGTCGTAGCCCGGAGCGTGGTGGACCACCACAACGGATCCGAAAGGTCCGGGTCCGAGCGGAGTGGCTAGATAAGCCTCGATGACTTCGGCGTCGGTAGGTATGAGGACTGTCTCAGCTTGGATAGCGTCGTACACGATACCTCCGTCTGTCAGGGTAGATGTGGGACGACCTCTTCGGCGAAGAGGTCAAGCGCACGCAGGGCGAAGTCGAGGGGCGTGTCGCCGCTCATTGGTGTGTAAAGGACGTAGTTGCAGCCGGTTTTGTCGATGATCGTTGCGAGCTGGTCCCTGACAGCCGACGGCGACCCGACAGCAGCCCAACCCTCGTCAACGGCGCTCCGCAGGTCGTGTGGGGCTTGCAGGTTCTGCTTCCGGGTCATCTCGCCTGCTCTCCCCTTCCAACTTCGAAGGTGCGACAGGTTTTCGTGGTGGGTCCGATAGGCGACCTCGCCAACTTGGTACGCTTCGTCGTCGGTCGGGGCGACGACAACGAAGGGATGGAACCCGAATCTGGTCTTTCCTTTAAGATTCGGGCTCAGAGTCTCCTTATAGACCTGCACCTGTTCAGCGATGTGGTCAAGCTCGCCAGCGAAGATCGTGTTGAAGCCGTTCTGTGCTACCCAGGCAACGCTTTGCAGATTGCTCGTCGGGTACCAGATCGGAGGGTGTGGCCGCTGGGCTGGCGTAAACTCCATAGGGACCATGTCGTAGTCGTAAAACTCCCCCTGGAAGTCGAGGACTTTCTCCGTCAAGCCCAGCATTATTACCTGCAATGCCTCGTCGAACATCGCCCGCGACTTCTCCATGTCGACGTTGTAGAACTTGAGTTCGATCTTGTTGACGCCGCGCCCTATGCCAAGCTCGAGCCTTCCGCCGCTCAAATGGTCCAGCATGCAGATCTCCTCTATCAGTCGAAGCGGCTGGTAGAGAGGAAGAAGGGCTCCTAAAGGACCGACGTGCATGCGCCTTGTCTCCGCGGCGAGCACGGCGAGGAGAATCGCCGGTGACGGCGCCATCGACAGCGGAGTCCCATGGTGCTCGGAGACGTGATAGCAGAAACATCCTGCGTCTTCTGCCGCCACCGCGAGTCTGCGCCGCTCGGCGTACACCTCTCCGATGGCCTGCCCGCTCTTGCGCTCCGTGTGGTCGAAAATACCGAAGTCCATATTTGTCCCTCCCAGCCTGAACTCGACTTAAACCGATGGTATTACTGTCGATCGTCGACACTTTAGGAGTCCGAGTGGGTTCGGTCAAGTCTCCATGCCGCCTCCCCGCGTCGGAGGAAGTCCTCTCCCGCTTGGCTAGTTGGGCGCTACGAGTACGGAACTAGCCTGCTAAACCATCTTAAACCAGGGTTGCTGGCAGTACCTCTATCCGTTCTCAGCGAGCGGAAGGCCCTTTGCGCCGTGACGCCTTGACAAGCCGAACAGGTGCCGTTACCCTCAACTGGCGACAGTTAGACACCATTCCGGGGGAACGAGCCGTATGCGAGGAGAAGATCTTGCCGTCGAGGTCGACCACGTGTACTTGGGGTACCCAGGCAGGCGGCGCGGCGAGCAGATCCTGGCCTGTAGAGACCTTGACACGGTCATTAGCAGAGGAGAGTTCGTCGTTCTCGTAGGCCCCAGCGGCTGCGGTAAGACCACTTTCCTCGAGGCGTTGGCTGGACTCGTGCACGTAGGTGCTGGCGAGATCCGAGTCGACGGAAAGGCTATTGACTCGCCCGCCAGGGACCGCAGCCTCGTGTTCCAGAGCCCTTCGCTTTTCCCGTGGCGTGACGTCTACGGGAACGTGATCTTTGGTTGTCAGGCTCAGGGCAGGTTCGATGAACGCGCCAAGGCCCGTGCTAAAGAACTCATCGACTTGGTTGGCTTGGGAGAGGTGGCGCATCGCCGTCCACGTGAGTTGTCTGGGGGCATGAGGCAGCGTGTCAACCTCGCTCGGGCACTGCTGACCGAACCGTCACTTCTGCTACTCGACGAGCCTTTCGGGGCGCTTGACGCGCAGACGAGAGAGACGATGCAGGAGGAACTGGTGAGGATCTGGCATGGCTCTGCAGTGGGGCAGTCGACTACGGCGGTCTTCGTCACCCACGATGTCAGCGAGGCGGTACTCCTAGCCGATCGGGTCCTCGTCTTTTCCAAGGCCCCCGGTACCATTACAGCAGACATCGCCGTAAAGTTACCTCGCCCTCGCAGCGGCGCTTTGCGCTCCACCAGCGAGTTCATCGCCTACCACGACAGGATACTCGACGCTCTCTACGGTCGATCTACTGCCGCGACCAGTAGCGGTCACGGCGTCCAAGTCGCCGCCGCACAGCAAGTCAGGGAGGTAACCGCATCGTGACGTCATCTACCCTCGCGTCCGGACAACAACAGGGGCCCGTTCACGACACTAACCTCGATCCACGGTTGACATTTCGTTCTTCCGGCATCGGGCAGCGAATTCCGCGAGCCTCATTGCTGTTCGGATCGCTCGGAGTCCTAATTCTGCTCGGCGCATGGCAGATCACGGCGATGACTGGAATTGTTGACATCCACATAAGTTCTGATCCAACCCGGGTGTTCCAAAAGGAGATCTCCCTGATTAGTTCCGGCGCCATCTGGACGCCCATAGCTACCACTGCCACGGAGGTCGGTCTCGCCCTCGCAGTGATAGTCGTGGTGGGTATCCCCCTCGGCCTGATCTTCGGACGGATATCGGTGTTGCGTCAGATGAGCGACCCGATTGTGAGCATCCTCAACTCGGTGCCGTACGTGCTTTTTCTTCCGCTGATCATCTTCTGGTTTGGTCTCGGCGAAACGGCGCGGGTCATCGTCGTCGTCTGGGCTGGGATACTGCCGTTGATCATCAACACGACCGCAGGTGTGCGCAATATCGACCGCGACTATCTTCGAGTGGGCACGGTCTTCTCGGCTTCGCGATGGCGCTTCTTCGCGTCGATCCTGCTTCCAGCCACGATGCCTTTCATCTTGACCGGGCTCCGCCTGTCGATAGCCAGGACCCTGGTCGGAGCAATCGTCGTTGAGTTCTTCCTGTCCGCCAACGGCCTCGGCTACTTCGTGCAGAACGCTACATCCAACTTCCAGATGAGTACCGCGATGGCCGGGATCGTCGTAGTGGCCATCGCCGCACTCGCACTGACACGTCTCGTCGGCGCCGTCGAGCGGCGCGTAATCTCCTGGTCGCAAGCGCAGTAGCGCAGTAGCGCAGTTACAACCACGATCTACAAGTTCACTAAGAGCCAAAAGGAGCGTCATGATCAAGACACGGGGACGGATGACCGCTATAGTGGTAGGGACAGCGCTGCTTGCCGGCGCTTGCGGCTCGTCAAAAACCTCGACTGCTAGCCCGGCGACTACCGTCGCAAGTTCTTCGCCGTCGAGTGCTGCAGCACCGTTGACTAATATAACCGTCGCTTACGCTGCGACCGGTGCCGGCTATTCCGATCTGTATGTCGGGGTCGCCGACGGCATCTTCAAGAAATACGGCCTCAATGTCACGCTTCAGCAGATAACGCCAGCTAACCTCGTCTCAGCACTCATAAGCGGTAGCGCCCAGATCGGGGGAGCCGTGGCCGACGGCGTCGCGAGTGCGATTCTAAAAGGCGAATCGCTTCAGTTCATCGCCCTGACAGAAGGCACCTACAATTTGCAACTGTGGGTCAACAAGAACATCACTTCAATAAAGCAACTGGCAGGTCAGACGCTGGCACTGACTACGCAGGGTTCAGAAACTGATTTCGGCCTGACCGACCTTCTTAACGAGAACTCTATGAGCCCGACGTCGGTGACCCGCAAATACTTGGTATCAGCTGCGCAACAGATCTCCGCTGTACGAAGCGGTGCGGCGGCCGGTGGTCTGTTCCAGCCACCCACGGCCCAGTCGCTCACCCAGGTAGGCGGGCACGTGCTCACCTCGCTGTCCAATCTCCCCTACGCGGTGGGCGCGTACTCGGCGACATCCTCCTACGTTGCCAGCCACCCACAAGTCATCAAAGACTTCTACGCCGCCGAGGTGGCTAACCTCGCCTACCTGCGCTCGCATCCAACCGAGACCGAAGCAGCCATTGAAAAGTACAATCCGCAGACAAGCGCGGCGAACGCTGCGATCGCCTACAACTTCTTCCTAAACGTGTGGAAATCCACCCCTGTGGTCACGCCGTCGCTGATCCAGGCGGCGTTCTCCCGAGCCGCAGCCAAAGACAAGACCACGGCGCCCGCAAACGTGTCCCAGTACATCTACGCGGCCTCATAGGCGATGATTGACTGGATACGACCGTCGCACATTGCCTCTACCGAGGGGGTATGTAGTTGACCATCGAGAGTGAGCACATGGTCCGTCTCGGTCGCCTTGCCACGAGCGACTTGAGTGACGCAATGGATCGGATGGGAGTAGTTAGCTCCTCGATCAGGCCACTATGGAAAGGGGCCTGCTTCCACGGCGAGGCGCTCACGGTGTGGACCCGCGCCGGTGACAACCTGTTCGTACATAGGGCACTCGACCTGTTAGAGCCCGGAAACGTTCTCGTCGTGAACGGCCAAGGCGACGAGACCAGGGCGCTCTTCGGCGAAAGGATGGCGACGAAGGCCCTCAGACGAGGCGCTGTCGGTGTGGTTATAGACGGGGCCGTACGTGACCGCGATGCCCTGGAGCGTCTCGGTCTGCCCGTCTTTGCGCGGGCTGTAACCGCCGCCGGCCCTTACAAATACGGGCCGGGTCAAATCAACGTACCCATAGCTCTTGGTGGGGTTGTCGCCCGCCCAGGTGACGTCGTCTTTGGTGACGGTGACGGCGTGGTTGTGGTCCCCCCAGAGCGTCTCGGGGAGATCATCGCGCTGGCTGAGACCGCCGCCGACATGGAGCCGTTGAACTGATGGAGACGTTACCGTCTGTATTCGACCTGCGCTCCTGGGTCGACCGAGTCGACGCAAGCGGCGACCTGCTGCGCCTCGATGGGGTGGACGCCAAACTAGACATCGGTGCCGCAAGCCAGGTCAACTACCGGCGGAGCAGACCGCGTGCGCTGCTCTTCGACGACATCCCAGGTCATCCGAAGGGGATGCGCGTGCTGACTGGGTCACTGTCGAGCTCCTACCTAATGGGCGCCGGCCTTGGGCTAGGAGACGACCTGTCAGACAGCCTCCTCGTCGGCGCATTGCGGGGCAAGCCGTCCGAGTGGACAGAGCGGGTAAACGAGTTCGCGGCGGTACCGGTTGGCGCCGGCCCGATCTTCGAGCATGTCTTGACGGGTGACGACATCGACTTCACGACCTTTCCGTGCCCGGTGTGGCACGAGGGTGACGGCGGTGCTTACATCGGGACAGGGTGTGCTGTGGTTACGGCTGACCCTGACAGCGGGGTGCCCAATCTCGGGGCGTACCGTATCCAGGTCCAAGACGGCGGACGTAGCGTCACGGTCAACATCGAGGCAGGCAAGCACGGTTCGCAGCACCTACGAAGGTGGTTCGCGAAAGAAGGCAGGGCGCCGATCGCTGCTTCGCTGGGCCACCACCCGGTGCTCCTCGTCGTCGCAGGAACCGAAGTACCGGCCGGTGTCTCGGAGTACGACTATGCGGGAGCGATCTTGGGAGCCCCCGTCCCGGTCGTCACCGCTCCGGTCACGGGACTTCCACTGCCCGCGGAAAGCGAACTGGCCTTCGAGGGTTGGGTCTATCCGGATCGGACCCGCCCAGAAGGCCCTTTCGGCGAGTGGACCGGCTATTACTCCGGTGGCACCAGTGAAGTTCTATGCGTCGATGTCGCAGCTATCTACCATCGCAGCGACCCGATCAACCTCGGGGCGCCCCCAGGCAAGCCACCCCACGACTATTCCTATATGAGGTCGGTCATGAAGTCGGCGATGGCTACCGATGCCCTTATCGCTACCGGTTTGGGAGGAGTCGCAGGGGTTTGGTGCCACGAGGCCGGCGGCGGCCGGTCTATCATCGCCGTCGCGCTCGAGCAGCGCTACGCTGGACATAGCCGCCAAGCTGGGTATCTCGCCGCTCAGCACCCTGCCACTGCGTATATGAACCGCTTGGTCATAACCGTCGACTCGGACGTCGATCCGCGCGACCTGCACGAAGTCATGTGGGCCGTCTCGACACGCTGCGATCCTGAACTGGACGTCGATGTCATGCGTAGGTCGTGGGGTAGCAGAGTAGATCCTCTCCGGCGGGCCGGCCAGCCGAGCTATAACAGCCGAATGCTCATCGACGCTTGCCGGCCTTTCGAGCGGCTCGGTGATTTTCCCCCTGTGGCGGAGGCTGACCCTGCAGCGCTGGAGCGGGTCCGTCGACGCTGGCCGGCCTTGGAGAGCTGACAATGGTGGAGAACGGTGTCGCAACAGTTGCCTGTCCCGACGGGGCCGTTAGACGCTTCCCGCGAGTGAACGTCATCGTCGGGAACGTAGCGCCCGACGCGCGGGGAGTAGCGATACCCCTCGACCCTGACACGGCGCTGCGCGACCGGCGGACACTCATGCTGGCGAGCATGCGTGACGACGCCGACAGGGCGCCCTTGGCGCAGCAGATCTTCGACGAGATTGCCATTGCCATCGTAGAGGGTCACCTCAATCCAGGCGACAGTCTCAACTCGGTCGACCTGGCACGCCGCTTCAACACCAGCCGGACTCCCGTCCGTGAAGCCCTCGCAGACCTGGAACGACAGGGAGCTATCGTCGTCCCACCCCACAGACGCCCCTACGTTGCGCAAGTGACTTTAGGCCAGGCAAAGGATGTGTATGACATCAGGGCTGCTCTTTTCACTCTGGTGAGCGAACTCATAGTCGAATCATGCCCTACTACGAATCTAGCGGAGCTCTGGCGCTGGCAGACGGCCCTTGAGAAAGACGCCGCCCGCGGCGCTGTCGACGACTACTTCTGGCACAACGTCGGGTTCCGCCTTGTCGAAGTCCGTCTCGCCGGGAATGAACAGTTGCAGCGGATGGTTGGAACGCTCGGCATAAGGACCTTGCAGTTCCGCCATCTGAGCCTATCGCAGCCCGGACGCCTTCAACGGTCGGTGGAGGATCACCGACGGCTTCTGATCGCCTACGAGGAGCGTGACAAGACAGCGGCAGCCGCAATGAGCCGGGGTTTGATCATGGCCGGCTATCGAGCGCTCGTGGGGTCGGGGGTTATTCGGTCTTCTAACGCCGACACCGAAGTTCGCCTGGAGAGTGACTGATGAGCCAAGCCGGAGATATCGACATTCACGCCCATGTGGTTCCTGGCCCGCTTTTGGAGTCGGTCGAAGAGGGCCAGTTTCCGGGGCTGGAGCTCGACGGGACTTCACTCGTCTACGGGCAGAGCCGTCTCGGGCCGATCGCTCCTGCGATGGTTTCCTCCTCGCAGCGAATCTCGTGGTTAGACAGCGAAGGCATCGGCCAGCAGTGGGTGTCACCGTGGCTCGATCTTTTCACCTGGGCCACCTTCCCTGACGGCGAACGTCGAAAATGGGTGGGCGCCGTCAACTCCGCTCTGGGTGAAATGGTCGAGACGAGCGGCGGACGCCTCCGGCCGGTCCCTTTCCTCGACATCTCAGCGGGAGGCAAGGCAGCTCTGGAGGAGACGAACATCTTGATGTCACGTGTCGAGGCGCCGGCTGTCATGGTCAGCTCAGCTCCTCCTGGGCCACCGTTGGCGTCGGAGTCGTATTTCCCCTTTTGGGAGGAGATCGCCCGTGAGCAGATAACCGTAATGCTCCACCCGCCGGTCAACGGACCATCCTGCGCATTCACCTCACCCGTCGCGCAGAACGTCTCGGGTCGGGTTATCGACGCTAGCACTGCTGTAGTCGAGCTGATGGTGGCCGGGGTTTTCGACCGGATACCGGACCTGCAGGTGATCGTCGTGCACGGCGGCGGCTTTCTGCCCTACCAGTCGTTCCGCCTCGATGGTCTACTCCGCGCTGGCCTGCGCGACAAGACCGCTATGACATCATCTCCTGGTGAGATATTGCGCAGGCTGTGGTTCGACACGGTCGCCTTGGATCCGATGTCCATCGAGCTACTCGTTCGGCGCGTCGGCGCTGATCGGGTGATGCTCGGCAGCGACTGCCCCTTCCAGATCGGCGACCCTCACCCTGGAGCTACGGTGCGCGAAGCCGACCTGCCGCCCGACGCCCACGATGCGATCTGCTTCGCCAACGCAACTCGCCTGTCCGAGCGCCGGCGACCTTCATCGTCAGGAAAGCGGTGCGACTCTTGAGCGGGACTTTTTCGTTCCTCGACCGTCCGTGGGGGAAACTTGCGTATCGTACAAGCGGTACGGGTAGGCCGCTCCTTTTGCTCCACTCCCTCGCGCTGAGCTCGGGCATGTGGGAGCCGGTACTCTCCGAGTTCGCCGCGGGACGGCGAATAGTCACCGTCGATCTGCGAGGACACGGGCGCAGTGCGTGGGACTGGCAGGCTTTCAGCGTGGAGGACATGGCCGACGACATTTGCTGCCTGATCGACGCGCTCGGCGTGCCTGGCGGCGAGCCGGCTCCCGTGGACGTCATCGGCATGTCCATGGGCGGCACGGTGGCTGTCGCACTGGCGGCAAGGCACCCCAAGCTCGTGGGACGCCTCGTCGCTTGTGACACCACAGCTTGGTATGGTCCCAACGCTCCCGAGGCTTGGGAGCAGAGGGCTCGCGCCGCTGAAACGACCACCAGGGAGATGCAAGTGCCCTTCCAGACCGACAGGTGGTTCGGGGAGTCCTTCCGACGCCACCATCCCGAAACGGTCTCCGCTGTAGTAGGAATCTTCCTCTCAACATCCCCGGAGGCGCATGCGGCTGCCTGCCGGGCGCTGGGCGCCTACGACGGCCGCTCCACGCTTGAGGCGATAACGGCTACCACGCTAGTCGCAACCGGTGAGGAGGACTTTGCGACACCGCCGTCGATGGGTGTCGACTTGGCCGCCGGCATCTCAGGAGCGACCCTTCAAGTGTGGCCAGGGCTTCGACATTTTGCGCTAATAGAAAGCTCCGCCCTGCGAAGCGCCATCAGGGCTTTCCTTTCGGGTGACACGGTTCCGCCGCCAACTCCGCAGTCAGGCTGCTGTCAGGCAGTGCCAGCCGACACGAGGTCCGAACTGTGAAGGTCGCCCCTTTTCGCTACCACCGACCTTCCACCCTCAGCGAGGCGCTGGACCTGTTAGAAGATCTGGGCGACACAGCGAAAGTTCTCGCAGGAGGCCAGAGCCTGCTCCCGATGATGGCTTACCGACTCGTTACCCCAACCGATTTGGTGGACATCGGACGTGTAGTCGAGCTCCGTGGTTGGGACTTGGACGACTCTGGTCTTCGAATCCATGCGATGGCCCGCCAAAGACAGGTCGAGCTAGACCCTGACATAGGCCTGCGTTTCCCGGTCCTCCACCATGCCTTGGAGAAGGTCGCACACGTCCAGATACGCAACCGCGGAACGGTCTGCGGAAGCCTAGCTCACGCCGACTCCGCAGCGGAACTGCCCGCTTTGATGGTAGCGCTCGGCTCCACGTTCGTCGTGGCCAGCGCGAAACGTCGACGCCACCTGGCCGCGGCGGACTTCTTCAAGTTCCACTTCACCACCGCAGTCGAGGCCGGAGAACTTCTCACTGACGTGATCGTTCCCGACCCGGGGCCCGGCCATCACGCAGCATTCATGGAAGTCAGCCGCCGGCGAGGCGACTTCGCGATCGTTGGTGCTGCAGTCGTAGTGAAAATGAGCGAGGGTCGAGTAAGGACCGCGCGTGTCGTCTGTTCAGGAGTAGCGCCGACTCCTTTCTTGGTCACCTCTGCTGCCGAGGCGGTTGTCGGCAGCGACCTCGGGGACGCTGCCCTGCTCGACGCACAGTACGCAACGAGCCGGAGTGTCGATCCCCCAGACGATTTCCACGCAACGGGAGATTACCGGAGGCAGCTGGCGGGCGTTCTAGTCCGGCGCTGCTTTAAGCAGATCCGTGGAGACCAAGGAGCCAACATTGCCTGACGAGTCCGGCGCAACCACTTCAGGACACGACACAATAGAGGTGTCACTAACCGTAAACGGAGATCCGGTTACGGTCGCCACCGATGTCCGGGTCCACTTAGCGGACCTGTTGAGACGGGACTTAGGACTCACCGGAACTCACCTAGGCTGTGAGCACGGAAGCTGCGGAGCGTGTACGGTGATCGTCGACGGCGAGGCAGTGAGATCCTGTCTCATGCTTGCCGCCCAAGCCGACGGTTGCTCCATCGAGACGGTAGAAGGACTCGCCGCAAATGACGTGTTGGGGCCGCTCCAAAAAGCGTTCGAGGCTCACCACGCTGTTCAGTGCGGGTTCTGCACTAGCGGGTTTCTCATGTCTCTGACAGCCCGCCTGCGACAGGGACCACTAACCAGCGAGGCGCAGGCCAGGGAGGCTTTGAGCGGCAACATCTGCAGATGTACTGGGTATGTCGGCCTTGTCGACGCTCTCCTGGCCCTCGCTGATGTGTCGGTCGGGGCCGAATCGTGACCCACCTGGGCTCTACCGTCCGTGACCGCTACGTAGGGACGAGAACCCCAAGACGGGAGGACCACAGGCTCCTCACAGGCGCCGGTCAATTCCTCGATGACCTCGATATGGGAGAATACTACGAGGCGGCGATCTTGCGCAGCCCGTACCCAAGTGCACGTATAAGGTCGATTGACACTACCGAATCTCGTAAAGCTGTAGGCGTCATAGGTGTTTTCACTGCTGCGGATCTAGCGCCAATCATTCGGGACCTCCCGCCGAAGGTCACCCACCCTGACCTCAAGCGCGTTCCCCGCTACCCGATCGCCGTCGACGCGGTGCGCTATGTCGGAGAGCCGGTCGCCGTGGTCGTGGCGTCGAATAGGCGACTGGCCGAAGACGCCTCAGACTTGATTGACGTCGATTACGATCCGCGCCCAGGAGTCGGCTCGACTGAAGCAGCTTTAGCCGAGGGTGCTTGCTTGGTTCACGAAGGGACAGCTGACAACGTCGCCGTGCGGATCGTACAACGCTCCGGTGACCCCGACACTGCCCTTCGTGAGGCCCCGCATGTCCTGCGCGAGACCTTCGTGATAACACGTGGCGGGGGCCACTCGATGGAGGGCCGCGCGGTGGCGGCACGCTTCGACCCAGCCTCAGGAGAGTTGACGGTATGGGACGCCACGCAGACACCGCATTACGTCCGTCACATGCTCTGCAGCCTCTACGCCATGACCGAGGACGAGATACGTGTGGTGGCCCCAGTCGACATCGGCGGGGGTTTCGGTCCGAAGGCCCAGTTCTACGGTGAGGAAGCCCTCATCCCTTGGATCGCAATGCGCCTTGGGGTCGCAGTCAAGTGGATCGAGGATCGATGGGAGAGCTTCGTCAGTTCCACCATGGAACGCTCCCAGACCCACCGGGTCGAGCTCGGCTTCGACGACACGGGACGCATATTGGTCCTAAAAGACGTGTTCGAGCACGACCAGGGGGCGTATTGCATCGGCCTGCAAGTTCCGACTATCACGATGTCGACGCTGCCTGGGCCGTACAAGATCCCCAACATCCACTCTGAGCTCGTTGCCTGCTACACGAACATGGTTCCTACGAGTTCTCTGCGCGGGGCTGGCCGCCCGCAGGCTGTCGCAGTCACCGAGCGCATCATCGATCGCATGGCGGAGCATCTCGGTCTCGAATCTCACGAGGTGCGCCGCCGGAACCTGATCGGTCCGGGTGAGTTCCCATATGCTGTCGGCCTGAAATTCAGGGACGGGTCGCCTCTGACTTATGACAGTGGTGATTACCCGGCGCTACTCGGAGGGGTGCTTGACCGCATAGATGTCGAAGCGTTCAGGGCGGAGCAGGCAGCTGCCCGGATCAAAGGTCAGTTCCTGGGCCTCGGCCTTGCCATGTTCGTCGAAGGATCTGGACTCGGCCCCTACGAAGGTGCCCGAGTTCGTCTTACCAACAGCGGCAGGATACTCGTGACGCTCGCTGCTTCGCCCCAAGGCCAAGGTTATGAAACGGTCTACGCCCAGCTCGCCGCGGACGCTCTCGGTGTCGATATGGAGTGCGTTGACGTGCGCCACGGTGACACTGCGACGATGCCGTTCGGCCAGGGAACTTTCGCTTCGAGGGTTACCGCTACCGCCGGCCCTGCCCTCCACCAGGCTTGTCTGGAGCTGCGACGCGACGTGATCAAGGCGGGCGCCGTCCTGCTAGGCGTAGACGTCCACGACGTCGACCTCGCCGGGCGAGAAGTGTCGGTCACGTGGGCTGTCGATCGTCGCATCGGCTTGGACGAGATTGCGAGCACAGTCAACGTTGGACGTCACGGAATGTCGGTAGACCCGTCTCTGCCGGTCGCCTTGGAGGTGACCTCTTACTTCAAGCCGCCCCGGGCCACCTATTCAAGCGGGATCTGTGCCGTGATCGTTGACGTGGACGTCGAGACCGGCCTGATCGAACTGCGGCGCAGCGTGCTCGGCCACGACTGCGGCGTAGTGCTTAACCCGATGATCGTCGACGGCCAGATGTATGGGGCGTTCGCGCACGGGGTCGGCAACGCCATCTACGAGGAGGCGGCATATGCTAAGGATGGGCAGCCACTGTCGACGAGCTACCTCGACTACGCCCTGCCGACGGCGATGGAAGTTCCCCGGCCCGAACTGTTTCATGTCGTGTCACCCAGCCCGCTCAATCCCCTCGGAGTAAAAGGTGCGGGGGAAGGAGGTCTCATACCGGTCCCTGGGGCGGTAGCCAACGCAGTGGAAGACGCGCTCCGGCCTTTCGCTGCCAGAGTCACCCGGCTGCCTCTTACTCCAGCACGCGTCATAGCGTCATTACATGGTACCAGACGACGTGACGCTGAATAGTAGTGTCCGTTCCAAGCGCCGCCCGTGGATCGTTGGCATCTCGGGTGCCAGTGGAACCGGCTATGCCGGCGCCGTAATCCGGGGTCTGCTGGACGCCGACGAGGACGTCGACCTTGTGGTGAGCCGGGCAGCCCGACTCACTCTTCGCGACGAGACCGGTATCACTTTCCGCCCGTCGCATTGGCGCGACGATCTCGGCACATGGATAGGACGTGACCTGGCTAGCGTGACCATCTGGGCCGTCGATGATATGGCAGCGGGACCGAGCAGCGGCTCGTACCGCACGCAGGGCATGATAGTGGTGCCGGCCACGACTGCTTCGGTAGCAGGGATTGCCCTCGGTGTTTCCAAGGATCTCTTGCAGCGTGCGGCAGACGTGACCTTAAAGGAAAGGAGACCTCTTGTGCTGGTCGTCCGTGAGACACCGCTGCGCAGGTCTACCCTGCTGCAGTTGGCCGACCTGGCTGGCGAGGGGGCAGTCGTGTTGCCCGCAAGCCCCGGCTTTTATGCCGGCGCAGAGACAGCTCAGGACTTGATCAACTTCGTCGCCGGAAAGGTACTAGACGTAATAGGCGTAGATCACGACCTCTTCCGCCGTTGGGACGGCACCCTCGCCGGTGGACGCACCGCACCATGAGCACCAACAGACCCCGGACGGCGCTGGCTCTGGTCAATGGGACGGTCTACCCGACCCCCGATGGCCCCGCATCACAAGCGATCCTCGTATCGGGGGGCAGCGTCGAAGCAGTCGGAACGACCTCTGAAATATGCAGGTTAGCCCCGGCGGGAACACATCAAATCGACCTCGGCGGACGAACAGTTCTACCGGCCGTCACCGATAGCCACACCCACTACCATCGCGCCTCGCAACTCGAAGCCCATTTCCTCGATTTTACCGCACTTGCTCCAACCTCGCTTAGCGAGGTGCTTCACCTCGTCGGCGAAAGGCGGGCCTGTCAGCCAACAGACGCGTGGATCCAAGGCGATAATCTCTCCGCCGCTGCCCTACGCGAACGTCGACTGCCGACCAGGATCGAGCTCGACTCAGTGTGCGCCGACCGGCCGGTCATCCTAAGGACCGTCGGCAAGCACGGGATCGCAGCGAATTCCGCTGCTCTCGCAGCAGCATCGATTACTGCTGACACATCCGACCCTCGAGGTGGCCGAATCGAGCGGGACGCCTTTGGAGTACCGACCGGGATACTCCACGAGACTGCCAAGCTACGTCTCGACGCCACACGCGCAGATACGGTCGTGCCACCAATCGACGAACGGCGGCGACTCGACGCTCTTGAGGCCGGCATAGCAAGGCTCAGCCAGGCAGGTATCGCTGAGATCCACGAGATAGTTCAGAGTCCCGACGAGATGGCCGACTACCAGCGCCTCCGCGAGGGGGGCCGTCTCAAGGCACGAATAGTGTTCTACGTCCGCGTCGTCGAAGGACAAGCGACGCTCGCTGACCTGACACGCATCGGTCTGCGAAGCGGCTTCGGCGACGACTGGCTCCGCCTAGGCGGGGTTAAGGTAAGTATCGACGGATCGTGCACGCTCCACAACGCGGCGGTATATGGCGGCTATCTCGATGATCCGGAGAACCACGGCATCGTGCGTATTGAGCCGACTAGTCTTGACGCTCTCGTCGCTGGAGCTACCCGAGGTGGCCTACAGATTGCAGTCCACGCGATCGGCCAACGGGCAGTTGATATGGCCCTTCATTCCTTCGAGGTGTCAGCACAACTTGAAGGGTCCCGCGCGCTACGACATCGTCTCGAGCATGCCTACCTGGCGCCGTTACCCGGGCAGGTCGAACGCATGCGCGCGCTGGCGGTCGTCGTGTCGACTCAACCCGCCTTCCTTTATGCGAACGGCGATACCTGGCCAGTTATGTTCGGGCATGACGACACGAACAGGATGGTACCGGTAGCGTCCCTGATTAAGGCTGGGATCGCGCTGCAGATTAACACCGACTATCCGAACGCTGCCCTCGACCCGATCGCTAACATGCGGACAGCCGTCGAACGCACAACCGCCTCGGGTCTTGTCATCGGAGCCGATGAAGCTGTAAGCGTGGCCCGAGCATGGACACTAGCAACGCAGGGTTGCGCATTCGGGGCCTTCGAGGAGAACCGGCGGGGACGTCTGTGCCCAGGGTTTTTGGCCGACATCGTTGTCGTCAACCAGGACCCTATCAAACGGGGAACGCTCGACGAGACACAGGTCGAGGCCACCATCGTAGGCGGAGAGGTTATGTGGGCGACACCCGGCGGATGCATCTGAAGCCCAGATGTGACATGCCAGACTCAACCTGCTGGGGCTGGCGAGCAGCTGGCCGGTAACGCTGACAATAATTCGGCGCGCACAGATGGGACCCGCCTTTGACGACGCGCCTCGGAATATGGGCTCCCCCAGGCTCATGGGCATCGTAGCTAAACGAAGGTTCGTCACTGCGAGGATTCACCTCCCCGCAGCACGACCCGGTAACTATCGACTCTTGTCGAAACGTGTAAAAGTCCGACGTCCACTCCCAGACGTTTCCGATCATGTCAAAAAGGCCGTAGCCGTTAGGTGGATACGCCCCTACCTCAGTGGTACCGCGCTCGTGTTCGGCCTTGAGATCAAGAAATGGAAACTCACCCCTCCACGTGTTTGCCATTATCCGGCCCCCCGGCTGGAACTCGTCTCCCCATGCGTACATGGCGCCGTCAAGTCCTCCTCGTGCGGCGAACTCCCACTCCGCCTCCGTAGGCAGGTACTTGCCGGCCCAAGTCGCGTAGGCCAGCACGTCGTCCCATGCCACATGAGTCACAGGGTGTAACTCGCGTCCTAGCACATCGCTATCGGGACCGCTGGGATGAGCCCAGTCCGCACCAGGCACGTAACTCCACCAGCTTACGAAGTTGCTCAGATCGACACGACCGCCTGGAGGCGCCTTGAAGACCAGAGAGCCCGGCCGGAGAAGCGAGGGATCAAGCTGGGGGTACTCGCTCGGATTGATCTCGCGCTCTGCAACCGTGACATAACCAGTCGCCTCGACGAAATGGCCGAATTCCCTCACCGTTACTGGGGTAATGTCAATCCAGAATCCGTCGACGCTTACCTGGCGCACCGGACCTTCCTCTGGATACTCGGTACTATTAGACCCCATTCGAAACCTTCCCCCGGGTATCCACACCATCTCACGGTGAATTTCACGTGGCTGATCTGAGAACCTAGGCGCCATAGCATGACAAGCGTACATCTGGGACTCTGCGGAGCTCACTCCGGGCAGGGATTAACGCTACGGGTGGCTTGAAAGTGATTCTGACCCGCGGAGCGGCTGCAGCGATTTTCGTCCGGTGTCGACAATCATTCAGCCGGACAACGGTTCTTGCGACGCCGTGGTGTCTACCGTCACGTAATTCCCTGGCGGTTCCGTCACGGAATTCCCTCGTTGGGTGTGTGTCTTTCTAGTCGGTTGGGCGTCTTTTGTCTTGTCGGGTGTTGGGGTTGAAGAGTTGTTGCAGGTCGGTGGTGAGGGCGGTGGCCGCGAAGCGTCCGAGGTCGTGGCCGACGGTCACGGTTTGTTGTCCGCGGTGAGGAGTCCATGTCGGACTGGCAGAACCGGCCGGCCGACCCGGCCGGCCCGGTGATCTTTATCGACGCGATCGTGGTCAAGACCGGCGAGGGCCAGGTCGCGAACCGGCCGATCTACGTGGCCGTCGGTGTGACCGCCGACGGCACCGGGGACATCCTCGGGCTGTGGGCCGGGGAGGGCGGCGAGGGTTTTGGGACGGTCACATCTTCGGGCGGGTGGAAATGGCGAGCTAGCTGGGCTTTTTCGGGTTGTTCGAGGGCCCGCGCTTTTGGTGGTGTGACTGGCTACTGTTAGGTGTCACCTGAAGTTTTATGGTGAGCGGAAAGTGTGCGGTGGGGCGTGGCCGGTTTGCGGGTGCTCAACGGTGGAGTTGTCGCTCCGGGCGTTCCGGCTGATCCTGAGCGTTTCCAGGCGGACTGCGTGGAGGCGTTCGTGGCTTCGTGGACGCCGCGTGGGTTTTCGACGGCGACGATCGATAACGATGTCGGGGTGTTGGAGAGGATGTTGGCTGCTTTGGGTCGCCCGGCGTGGGAGGTGACCGCAAGCGACGTGGATCGGGTGGTGGGCGGCTTGGCGGCGCAGGGGCGGGCGGTGTCGACAAGGCGGAACTATGTGGGCGTGTTTAAAGGGTTCCATCATTTCTTGGAGACCCGCTGGGCGGCTGAGAAATTCTCCTGGAAGTGTGGAGGTATGCACTATAAGGAGTGATCATGTCTGGGGTTCGTCGGAAAATGCGATTAGGAGTTCCGGGAGGGGGCGGTTCGGATTGTCGCCGAGACGGGTAAGTCGGTCGCTTGGGTTGCTCGGGATATCGGTGTTGGTGAGGGGACGTTGGGTAACTGGGTTGCCCGGGGTCGTATCGGCCGGGGTGAGGCTGAGGGCTTGGGGTTCGATGATCGGGCGGGGGCTGGTCCGTCTGCGGGCTTGGAACGCTGAGTTACGCATGGAGCGTGATGTCCTCAAGGTGCGCCGCGAGGCGCTTTGTCGTATCCCCTGGCTGAGTCGGGGATGGATTTGGAGGAAGATCCTTGTGTCCGATGACTGACCCGGAGCCGAAAGGCAAGGGGGACCGCAGCATGTCAGAAAACCGGTGGTCGATCTCGGGCGTCGAGTTCGGGGTGCCGGGGGACCCTGCGTGCTATGGCGAAAGCTGGATTGCCTGAAGCCCAATCTCCAGTTGATGCAAAGGTCCGTCCACCGCAACGACGTCTGATACCGGTGCCGTGTTCTGCGCTGGCTACGCTTGAGGGTCGGCGCAACCTCCAGAGCATCCGGCGATGCCCAGTGAGGGCATTTAAGGAGATGAGTGGGACGCCTAAGTCGCGCTGTAAGTACGGCAGAGACGAACGCGGGATCGCCTACGGGGCGCGAGCCCTATGGCGACGGAGGCCCCGTAGTAGTCGCGGGAGTTACGTCCCGCCGGGGAGGACGGGAAAGCCCTCCACAGGGCGAAGGGGGCCAGGTGACTGACACGACGCGGCCGCGAGGTATGCGAAATGCAAGACGCTGAAGCGGTGCTGGGTGTCATTCGTCACTGGAGAGCCCGCTGCGGGGAAACTCGCACGGCGGGTTCGGGGGGAGGCCGCCCGGAAAAGGACCAGCCCTGCTGGCACCTCGCCGGACGGCCCACCCCACCGATCCGTGGTCGGTTGGGTGACCGAGGCGATGAAGTGACCGTGGCTAGCTTCATCGCCTCCCAAAGGG
>JAKBBA010000295.1 GCA_021808665.1 Actinomycetes bacterium | reverse complement strand
CCTGTCGGGTCCTATCGACGGCGAATGGCGGCAGGGGCGCACCTACAGGGAGGTCGAGGCGACACCGGGGCTGGTAGTCACGCACCTCGGATCGCGCTTTACTGGGGTGGTCGTCGGCTTCGACCAGGCTGCGGTGGTCGTCCGCTCGACCAACACCGGCTTGGAGCGCCTGTTCGCGATGCACCGGGCGGCGTTCGCGCTCGGCGGGGAGACGGTCACTTTGGTGATTCCGAAGCGCCCTTCCGCCAAGATGCCCGCAGGGGGGGCCCTCAACCGTACGCGGTCGGGTT
Source organism: Actinomycetes bacterium (assembly GCA_021808665.1). The sequence continues at coordinate 2,995 of JAKBBA010000295.1, read as the reverse complement.
CGATCGACGCCGGTCCGGCCCGGGCGAGGGTGGCGAGGGCGAGCCGGATCCTGGTGGAGGGAATCCACGACGCCGAGCTCGTCGAAAAGGTGTGGGGCGACGACCTGAGAGTCGAGGGGATAGTGGTGGAGCGCCTTGACGGCATCGACCACCTGCAGGATTTCATCGAAGCTTTCCGACCGGCGGCCGACGCTCGGCTGGGCGTCCTCGTGGACCACCTTGTGGCGGGCAGCAAGGAGTCGAGGATCGCCGCGGCGCTGGAGGGGCCTGACGTCCGGGTCTGCGGGACGCCGTTCGTCGATGTGTGGCAGGCGATCCGGCCTCATGTTGTAGGGCTCGAGCGCTGGCCGACGATACCGAAGGGGCAATCCTGGAAGGAGGGGATCTGTGCGGCTATGCGCGAGCCGGACCCGGGAAGACTCTGGCGGAGCCTGATCGCCCGAGTGGGGAATTACGCCGACCTGGAGCCGTCGCTCGTGGGGGCAGTCGAGTCGTTGATCGACTTCGTGTCCGACACTGACGGTCCGGGGGAGGCGACCTGACCGCGGACCATCGGCGAACGGTCCAGTGACGCAACCCCAGCCATGACCGAAAGGATCCCCACACCGAGCAGAGCGTCGCCGGACACGCCGATGCGGCCGACGCTCTCCCCGAATACCAGCATCGCAATGAGCGAAGCGGCGACGGGTTCGCCGACGTCGAGCAGCGGAAGTGACACTGCCAGAGGGCCCGCCTGGTAGGTGTTGACTGTCAGGGTCATTCCAATGATCCCGAGGACGGCAAGCACCCACGGCTGCCACGTCGCAAGAAAACCGATGCCGTGCACTTGAACCTGGTGAGTCGTGGCTTTCGTGATGATCGACAGGAGCCCGAAGGTCACCCCCGCGGCAGCCGCCAAAAGGCTTGTCTTGACGATCTTGCCAGCCCGTCTCGAGAACGCGAGAAGCGCTGCGACGATCGCCGCCACTGAAGCGAACAGGACCAGCCAGCGTCCGGGCGTGGCGGTGATCAGCGTGTTGGAGGGGTGAACGACGACCAGAAGTGTCATCAACCCGATGCTGACAAGCGCGATGCCGGTCCATTCCGCCTGGCCGAGCCTGCGTTTGGCGACGACCGCAGCCAACGGTATGGCAAAGGCCAGCTCCGCCACGATCAGAGGCTGCACAAGCACGACCGGTGCTATCGAGAGCGCTATAGCTTCCATGCCGAAACCGGCAACCGACGCCAAGAGGCCGATCAGCCACACGGGGTCGCGCCCGACACGGACCAGGAGGCCGCCGTCTATCGCCTTGGGTGTCTGCGGTTCTGACCTGACGCCAGTGCCATCCTCTCGTCGCGCGTCGCCGACATTGCCCGAGTTGGGGCCGTCCGGGTCGCTCTCGCCGCGCGCGGGCTGGCGGGCTATGGCGGACATCTGGGTCACGTTCGAAACGGCAAACGATGCGGCGGCGCCCAGTGCAAGGACTATCGCTGCGAAACGCTCACCACTCAACAACATGTCTGTGTCCCACTACCCGTATCTACATCTGACTCACCGAATGACTCTTGAGCGAGCTTACCGGCATTGATAGGTTGAGCAGAGCTTTGAACACCACCAGACGACGACGCGACGGCGATGTCGATGGTTATGTCGATGGTTATGTGGACCACCACGTGCATTTCCTGTCGAGCGCCGCCGCCAGCATTTCAGTGGACGTGTCGGGCGCTCGTAGCGTCCCCGAAGTCGTCGAACGCCTCGCCGCGACGTGCACCACTGGCTGGGGCCGTAGCGCCCCCGGTGGGTGGATCCGGGCGTGGGGATACGACGAGGCGCTGCTCGACGAAGGGTGCAATCCGACACGAGACGACCTGGATCGACTCGGCACCGGAGGCCGCCCGATGGTGGTTCATCATCGCAGCGGTCACGTCGCCGTGCTCAACTCGGCGGCTCTTCGTGAGCTTGGCGTCGAGGACCATCCGGACGGGGTCCTCTTCGACCGACACGACCTTCTCGGTCGCGTGCCGAGGCTCGACCAAGCGACGCTCGAAGCCGCAGCATCCTCGCTGAGCAGGCGCTGGGCGGCCATGGGAATCGACGGCTTCGTAGACGCTACCCACACCAACGGGCCTGGCGAGCTTGATCTCATGGCGGGCTGGTCGCGTGACGGTGTCGTCGTCCAACGAGTGCAGATGATGGTCGGCTCCGCCCACGTGCAGGAGGTCCCGCCGTTCGGGGCGACCGTCTACGGCGCCCCAAGCGCAGTCGCTGATCGGGGTCGCGGCGCCGTGTCGGTCGGCCACGTCAAGTTGATGCCGCTGCCGGGGGGAGCCGATGAAATCGAGTCGGAGGTCGCCAAGGCTCACGACGCCGGCTTCCCCGTGGCGGTGCACGTCGTCGACATAGAAACGCTTCAGGTAACCCTCGACGCCTTCTCCAAGTCGGCGCCCCCGCCGGGCAGAGCTGATCGCATCGAGCACAACGCGCTGTGCCTGCCCGAGCAGGTTGACGCGATCGCCCGCAGCGGTGCCCGCGTGGTAGTAAACCCGTCGTTTCTTCGTGCGCGGCGCGCCAAGTACGAGCGGGAGTTGACCCAGGTCGAGCTCGGCTGGCTGATCCGGATCCGGTCGTTGCTCGACGCCGGCGTGGACGTCCGGGCCGGCTCGGACTCGCCCGTCAGCGAGGCGAACCCGGCGGAGATGATCCGCTGCGCGATGGCCCATCCATTTGTCCCCGGTGAGTCCGTCGATCTTCCGACTGCGACGAGGTTGTTGGGCTGGTAGCCCGGGTAAAGTATTTAGCAAAGGAAAATAATGAGAGGTTCAGCCTGTCCTTGACAAACTCCACGACGAAAGCCTCTGCCGGCACGCCTAGCGGCGGCGCTGCGCCGGGCGATGGATACAAGTGGGTTGCGCTGTTCAACGTGACGTTGGGTGTGCTGATGGCGACGATCGACTCGTCGATCATGCTCATCGCCATGCCGGACATCTTCAGAGGTATCAAGCTGAACCCTCTCGT
>JAKBBA010000065.1 GCA_021808665.1 Actinomycetes bacterium | reverse complement strand
GAGTGGTCCACCACGGGCTTCACGACCTCGATGCCGCCACACTCCGGCTCAGCGCGCCACGGGTATTCACCCGGGAGGTCGCCCGCTACGTCTTCGATCAGACCGCCGCCGGCGAGCGTCGCTGGAACGGGCTGTCGTACCTGTCGAAGCACGGCGACGACCTGAGGAACTGGGCGATCTTCGAGCCGACTACCCCCGGGGTCATCGACGTCGCCGACCTCTGCCGCGACGACAAAGACCTCGTCGACGCCCTTGCGCTTCACGGTCTCGCACTTGAGTAGGGCCCCCCGCTTCTGCCAGGCGGTGAGACGGTGCGTCTTCCGGCGCTCGGGGCATGGCGAGTGACCAGCTCAACTCTCGTTCGGCACGCTGTCCGAAGTTGTAACCGCGTCCGGTTTTGCCTCGGATTCCAGCCAGTCCGGGGCGGCGCAGGGCCGGTGTGGCTTCCAGCAGGTGCCGTTGGGTCCGCCGTGCTCATGGAGGTCACCCTCCACTCCTGCGTCCGCGCGACCCCTTGCCGACGATCCATGCCGTCCTGCGCTCTTGCCGGATGGTCGGGAGACATCGTTCTGGTGCGTCGCTCGGCGTTGCGGGCTTTCGTTCAACTGGGCAGACGCTTCGGGCCGAGGAGCGGACACCGCCGAGCAGCTCGACGCTGCTCTTGATCGCCTGCCGATGGCAGCACCCGACGTGCCTGATGGCACCATACGGACCGGCGATCGGCTGGAGTGTCGATCGCGCGTTCTGCTTGCTGTGGGTCCGGACGGGCCGTGGGCCACGTAGGGCCTGGGGAGGTCAGTGGCAGGCTGAGCCTTGCCGCTAGAAAGGAGGGAGCCACTCCTGTCAGTTGCCGGGGCCGTCGGGGGCACCCCTTCGACGTGAGGGCAGTTCCACGAGGCGCGGGCTCACCTCGACCGGTCCGAGGAGTCGGGATTACAGGGCGGCCACGCCATCAACATCGATGGGCGCCCACGAGCCAAGCTCCGGGTCGGGGCGGCCCTGCTCGTCGTCCGCAAGGTCGGCACCCCCGCCGGTCAATGGGCCGGCGGTCACAGCCGACTGCTAGCAATGAACAGCAAGGAGAGGGGGGCAGGTGGTCAGCGACGCCAGCATGCTTGAGACGGCCCGGCCGGTCGTGATCGCCGCGAGCCTGCGGGTACGGGTGATTGCGCCGGTCATTACGGTCGCCTTTCCCCTCCCGGCCGGCGGCAAGCCGAAGGCGTGAGGCCATGATTCCCGAGCGGATCAGCCTGCTCAACAGCCGGGTGATCGGATCACCCCTCGAGCGGCTCGTCGAGTTCGCCGAGGTGGACGGCACCTACCAGGGCTACGACCAGATCAGCCCGGATCCCTTCGAGCTGAACGCTCTCGACGTGCGCCTCGCCAACCGGATCATCGCCCGCATGGGAGCAGACGTCTCCGCCCGGATCCTCGCCCGGAGGGGCGAGGTCGCTGCCGCCCTCCGCAGCGTCCCCACCGACGCCACTCTCGCCGTCCCTGCCGACCGGGTGTACTGGGACGCTCTGCACGGGCTGTACCGGGCGCTCTCGGGGTTGCCGGCGGTTGGCGTGCCCCGCATGACCAAGGTCCTGCACCGCAAGCGCCCCGCCCTGGTGCCCATCCTCGACGAGGTCGTCCGCTCCTACCTCTGCGACGTGGAAACCCTCGACCTCACCGGCGACGCCGCCGACCGGGCGCTCACCCTCACCCGGGCCTACCACCGGGAACTGCACCACCAGCTGGCCGAGCTCACCCAGCTCCGCGACGCGCTCGACGGCCGCGGTATCCAGCTAACCGAGTGCCGGATCCTCGACATCCTCCTGTGGGCCTACTCGGGCACCTACACCCCGCTGTGGCAGCGTCGCGGCCACGGCGTCACCCGCCCCGATCCAAAGCCTCGCCACCAACCGCCAGGAGCTGCCGTGCCGATCGACGCCTGGAGCCGGCTACCCGCCGCCCTCACCCGCTTTGTCGACGACGACGACGGCTACCTCGGCTGGCGGCGCGACCACCCCGCCGGCTGGGTCCTCAACTGCGAGCGCCAACCGAGGGACACCTACCTCAAGCTCCACCGGGCCGACTGCCCCCACCTGGAACCCAGACCCGGATGGTCCAACCTCACGGCCGCCTTTGCCAAGGTGTGCGGGATCTCGCCCGACCCGTTCGACGAGTGGCTCACTGCGACCCTCAGCACCGGGCCCGACCGCTGTCCGGTCTGCCGCAGCTGACACAGCCGAGCGAGCGAGGCCATTGAAAACGGTGGCGGGAAGACGGGGACACACAGAGGGACGCCAAGTCGTCCGCGACTGCATGCGCAGCCCGCGCCAGAGCCGGCGGTCGGACTCGCGGCCGTCCGGACGCGCTACGAGCCCCCATAGGTGCCGTTCTGCTTGCTCTCGCCGCCCTCCCGAACCGGATTATGGCGGCGCGTTCTGCTCGCCCCAGTCGGTACTTCTGGGCCTACCCAGAAGCGACCGGGCACGAGTGTTCTGGGACAATGTCTGATCCCATCCGGTCCTAGGGCGGATGTGGTGGAATCAGGCGGTGGCCTACCAGCTGCGATACCACGGTCTGATCACCTGCCCCTTTTGAATGGGAGCGGAAGCCGGTCATCTGGTAGCTGCGCCTGTTCCAGGACCTGGCCGGCGAACCGAAATTCGTTGCCGTTTGTAGCCGAGGTGCCCGGCAACCCGGGTGGGTCGATTTCCAATGAGCACCTGACCGTCCAGGCGGCTCTGGTCAGCCAGTTCGGAGCCGGCGGTACACAGGGCTGCGTAAGGCATGCGCATGCAGTGCAGTGGTCAGTGATTGGTGGAGGTGTGGTGGGCCGTTCGGGACCAGGCGGTTCGTGTTTCTGACGGGTTTTGTTGCGCTGTTGGTTGGCGCTGAAGGAGGTGGATGAGGTCGCGGTGGGTGCGGTCGAATAGTTCGAGGTAGACGTGGAGATAGCGGTTGAGGATGCGGTCGCCGTTGGTGGTGTCGGCGGCGTGCCAGCCGTGGTTGATGTCGATGGTGTCGGGGTGGGCTCCGAGACCTGCCTTTAGGGTCCAGCCGGCGGGTAGTTGGGCGTGGAGGGGTTGGCTTTCGCCGGGGGCTTTACGGGTGGTGAGGGTGGTGGCGGGGTGGACGCGGAGGCGGTGCTGCCAGGGCGGCCAGCGCAGCACGATCTCGCCGGGTTCGCTGCCGCCGCCTGCAGGGGTGGTGTGGGGGGTGAGCCATATCGGTCCTGTCCACCATGGGGGCGGCGCGATGGTGATGCTGCCGTCGGTGGCTGTGGTGGTGGGTATGGGCTGGCGGAGGCTGTGGCCGTCGGCCCGGTAGACGACGTCCAGGCGGGCGGGGAGATCGGGGACTCGGGGGTGGCCTCCGGTTTCGAGGAGGGCGATCTGCTCGTCACTGACCGGTCGGGCGGGGTTGAGAGCGGTGGCGCGCGTGGCGGCGTCGGCTTGGGAGAGCCTGCGGGCCACTCGCAGTGCCCGGTACCTCGGACCGCTCCAGGCCTGCGCCGTGGTGTCCGCGGGTCTCGGCGTGTGGCTGGTGAGGTCGACGACTCGGAGGTTTGGTGTGCTGCGGGTTAGCCCGTCGGTGACGAGGTCGCGGCGCCTGGCGAGGAACGCGGCGAGCTTGTCGATCCAGTCTCCGTCGCGCTCGAGGGCGCCCCGCAGCCGGGAGGATATGATCGCTAGGGCGTCGTCGGCGGGGTCGACGAGGCGGACGTGGGCGAGGGCGTTTAGAGTGGGGATGCCGAGAGTTCGGGGGATGGGCCCTTGGCCGAAGTCCACCCATCCTCGCGGTTCGATGCGGGCGTGCACGGGCGGGTTGGCCACCGAGGCTGCAACTTTGACGATCAGTCCGTGGGGGCCCAGGCGGCGCTGGACCTGCAGGCCGAGCGGGCCCCAGTGCAGTTCGAACCGTACGTGGCCACTGGTTTCGGGTCGGGCCCAAACCCACACCGGGCCGCCTTTGGGTGGGTAGTTGTGCCACCACTCGCTGCGTGCGTCGAGGCCCTGGGGGCTGGCGAGCGCCCACGCCAAGTCTACGAGCGCCCCCTTTGCATGGTAGGCGGAGTCGAGGGCTTCGAGCATGTAGATGCTAGGTGTGCGCAGGCCCGACTCCCAGTTGGCCAGTGTGGAGCGTCCGATCCCCAGCGACGCCGCCACCCGGCTGGCACGGGCACGTGCCACCTGGGTCCGCCAGGCCCGCAACAGGCCCGGAAGGTCGACCGAGTCTCCGACGTTCACGGCCCCGACGATACCCCCGTTCACGCTTTGCCGGTCTTGGTGGCGCGATGAGAGAACGGGTGTTAGACCAAGGCGACGACGCTGCATGTTGATGTGTGACTAGGCCGAAGGTCGGCAGGCGCCCAGAAGGCAGCATGGAGAGAAGGAAGCGGATGAGGGGCGAAGGGGCATGGATGGCTGTCCGCTCTCGCGGATGGAGCTGCGGGGGTCGTAGGGCGCCCGCCGTTGACGCATGTCCGCGGTTGTGTGCTTTGGGGCTTGTCTGTCGCGCTAGCCTCATCGGCAGTGTCCGACCGGCCTACGTCGGGCAGATGGTGCCTTACTGTATGCGTCCGTGAAGAATCCGCGGCGAAAGTTAGCGGCGGCTGCGCTTATCGCCGTAACCCTTCTCCTTGGCGCCTGCGGATCGCCGCCTACTGCCAAGGCCCGCTCGAGATCCGCTAGTGGCGCCAGCACCCTGTCGCCGACCACTTCCCAGCGAGCCTCGGTCGCTGGGACAGTCACCATGGATCTCACTCAAGCCCTCCGCACCGCTGACCCACACGCCTCCGGCCTACTGCCCCCGATCTGGCGCATTTCTTGCGCCGGGACATTCTGCATGATCGTGGCCGGCGATATCGCCGTACCATTCGATGGTAGAACAGCCGGTCTGGGAAGACTCGTCCTTCCCGATACCGACGAGAACTACGGATATGCGGACGATCTGACGGTTGCCTGCTCCTCATCCCAATTCTGTCTCGCCGCCGGTGCCAGCAAAGCAGCCAGTTGGAACGGGCGTACCTGGAACCCAATCAAAGAGCCGTCTGGATTTAACGGGTACTTGGCCTGTCCCGCTGATAGAGACTGTTGGGCGGTCGCAGGGGGCTCGGCCGGCACGTATTCGCTCGATCACCTCGTTGGCAGCACCTGGTCGACCGCGACACTCCCGGCCGGTGATGGCCAGGCGGGCGTCCTCGATGAACTCGTATGCACATCGACGAAGGCGTGTTACCTGTGGGGCAATGGCGGATACCTGTGGACCTACGATGGGAGCATGTGGTCCAGCCCGCGGTTCATGCTTGTCTCGGACGGACAGAGTTCAGAAGACTTTCCCAACGGGATCAGCTGCGCAGCTCCGGACTTTTGTATGGCTTCCGGGTCGTCGGGGGGAGGGATCCTCATCGACAATGGGTCGGGTTTCCAACCAGCACCAAATCTAGTTCCTAGTGAGGTCTTCGCATGTGGCTCCCCTTCGTTCTGCCTCATGTCTACTGTGGCCGATGGTGGCGGGTCGCCCGCCATCTTCAACGGTACGAAGGTGATCGTGGACCCGGCCGTCGCAGACGTCGAGCATGGCGTCAATCTCGCTTGCACTCCAGCCCGATGGTGCATCAGTAGTCAGGAGAACTCCGACACGATTACGATCTACAATGCTACGTCGACGTAACTAGGTCTTTTGACGGGAGAGCGCGTGGCTCACTTCAGACAGACAACCGCCCAGATTCGACTTCCTGCGGGCGAGAGAAAACCTACGACACCGCAACCAAGTGAGCCAAATGCGGATCAGTAAGCCGCGTCGCGGGATGAGAAATGCTGCCAGCATACTCACCGCTTTAGCTGCATCCGCCTTAGCGGCGTGCGGTGTCTCACAGTCCACATCGCCACCAAGTGTGACATCGAAGCCGGTTACTCACGGGACTGCAGCGTCTAGGGCCAGCGCTAGCTCGCAATCTTCGACCGCTCCAACTGCGCTCGCTTCTAGAGGCTTCAGAGGCATCTCTCAACCGTCCCCACTGCCAAACGTCCCCGATAACCTCGTGACCCAGCTTTCCTGTACGCCAGAAGGCTTCTGCGCCTTCGTCGATCAGCAGGGGGATGTTTGGACCCTTTCCGGAAGGAATTGGTCTGGTCCGAGCCCGACAGGGCTTAGTTTGACGACCGGTGTCGTGTGCGCCACTAAGACCTTCTGCGTCGCCTACGGCGAGGAAGGGACCGCGGAAGAGGCCTCAGTATATGATGGCTCCCGCTGGACGCCCGTTTTATATCCAGGTACAGGTGCGCTCGACTCGATATCCTGCCCGTCGCAGAACTTCTGCATGGCCGTCGATGGTGACGGCTACGCGGCCACTCTGAATGGAGCGACCTGGTCACAGCCCGTTGCCGTCGTGGCCGGCAACGGGACCGGAACCGGGCTGTCACTTGAGGACGTGTCCTGTCCGAACGCCACTTTTTGCATGGCCTTGGATAGCTCAGGCAACTCTCAACGGTGGAGCAACGGCTCGTGGACCCCGGCCGGCATGTCGGTGGGGCCGAACGCGCTTAGCGACGTGCCACAGTTGCTGTCCTGCCCTACAGCCACGTTCTGTGCAGCGGTAGATGGCTTTGGCGGCGCTTACACATGGAACGGAACGGCGTGGACATCGCAGCAAGTAACCGGATCAACCGAACTCGAAGCCATCGACTGCCCCCAGGCGGGCATCTGTGCGGCGGTAGGCGGCTCCGGTGGAGTAGGAAATGACGCGAGTCTCGCCAATGGCACGTGGACAGTTCACCAGGGGGTAAGCCCGAACGAGCAGCTGACGGCGGTCGCATGTGGACTAAACCTGTCATGTCTGGAGGTGTCGGCGTACGGCCATGTGAGGGCGGTGGGCATCGGAGCGTAGCTGCGCCGCGAATTGACGTGATCTGTCCGCTGCCGAAGACACTGTGACTGCGGAAGGCTGGGCCTGATGGAGGGGATCTTGCAGGCGTAAACGATCAGGCTAAATCGCGCGGATGGTGGTCCACCACGGAGGGCGGGAGGTGGGTGGGCGGGTGGCGTGCCCGGTCCGCCGTTGCGTCAGTAGCTCGCTGAGGCGTTGGTGGCGTTGATGGACACGCTGCGAGCGGAGAACGAGGCGTTGCCGGACCGGGCGGCGGCGCTGAAGGCCAGCTGGCCGGGGTCTCCGACACGATTCACCGAAGCCCCCGTGCGGGGAGGCGGTGGCCCCCCGCAAGAAGCGGGGCGAGCGCCGAGCTGATGCCCGCGCTGCGAAGCGGGGCGCAGGGCAAGCGACCGTGAGCGCCGGGAGCGAACTTGTCGAGACGGGCACCGGATCCCACGGTCGGCCCGAGCCGCCCGCGTGTCGTTGGTGGGTGCTGACCTCTCGGAGGCCCCGGTTGTCGGCGAGGTCATCCGCCAGGTGATCGACCTGCCACGCATCGAGCCGGTCGTCACCGACCTCGGTGCCGAGGGGCTGGCCTGCCGGCAGCAAGCGGAGACGGCCGGCCGGCTCGGACCGGTCGTCACTGCCCTCACCAAGACCTTGGCGGCCGAGCCGACGATCCACGCCGGCGAGACCGGCACCCGGGTGCGGACCACCAAGCACTGGGTGCACTCCGTGACAACGGTCATGTCAGCCGGAGAACAAACATCCTGGACATCCGACGTCCCGACCCTATGACACCCGCTGTTCACGCCTTGCCGGTCTTGGTGGCTCGATGGGAGGACCGGTGCTAGACCAAGGGCGTCGACGCGTAACTGGGATGACAGTTAGCAGGAGCGGGCCAAGCGACGGCTACGAGGGAAGGGCTAGCAGATGAGCGGCGAGGGGGCATGGATGGCTGAGTCTGAAGGCGCAGGCGGATGGATGTGCGGGGATTGCGGGGCGCCTGTCGCTGACACATTGTGTAGACGTTGCGGTTCGTCTGTCGTCCCAGCCGTATCGGCATCTCAAGGACCGGTTCCGGCCTCGTGCCCGCGCTGCGGTGCCGATCTCATAACGCGAGGACTGGCAGGATTGGCGGCGGGTGCCTCGCCGCAGCCCTGCCCGATTTGTGGTGCGGACCTGGCAGGGGCCTTAGGGAAGCCTGGCGCCGACATGTCGCCTGCCCGTCCCTCTGCGCTTCGGTCGCCTAACGCGTTGCCGTTGCGACCGGTGATCGCTCCGGTGCGGCGCGGTTTCTCCGAGCGCGCAAGTGTCGGGTGGACGCTTTCCAGGCGCTGTTATGAGCTGATGAAAGCCCAGCCGGGCCTTTTGGCGGTGCCGGCCATCTCGACGGTGGTGATCGTGGTCGTGTTCCTGCTGGCGTCGGTGATCGCCCGGGCGCTGCCCGGAATCTTGGAGCTGGTCTGGATCCTGGCGGCGGTCGCCATTCTCGGCGCCGTTTCCGCTGGCGGCCAGGCGGTCATCGTGGTCAGGGTAGGGGCAGTGATACATGGCGGCAGATGCACCAACAAAGAAGCGTTCGCTGCGGTCGTGCCCAAATGGAAGATCCTTGCGCAATGGGGTGCCATCTCGCTCACCGTCGCAACGCTGATCCGCGGCCTCGAGCGGGGCCGTGGCGTGCTCGGGTTCGTCCTTCGCCTCGTCGGGTTGGCCGCGGCGGTCGCTTGGTCAGCGCTGACGTTCTTCATGGTGCCGGTCATCGTGTTTGAGGACGTGACCATCAGACAGGCTTTCAGCCGGTCCCGTATGCTTGTACGGGACTCCTGAGGTGAGGGGGTGGTCGGTGTGGGGGTTCTCTCTGCACTCCTGACCGTCGTCTGGTTCGCGGTCGTTGCCTTGTTCGTGCTGCTAATCGCCGCCCACGCCGCGGTCCTGGCAGTGCCGCTGCTCGTCGTCGCGATTGTCGGGGTAAATCTGTTGGCATCAGTCGCCTCCCCGGTTTTGGTCACCGTCCTCTACTCCTATGCCACCACCCGGCAGGTCGCCCTGGGCATGGCCGAGTCCGACCTAGCCGGCATGTTCCGCCCCCGCTGCCGGAGACCAGTGGCGGCATGCGCGTTGGCGGCGCAGACGGTCCAACATGGCAGCCGAGACGAGCTGTGACGTCCCAGAGCCAGCCGCGCAGCCGCACCAGGCCGTCGACGCCCGGCGTCTTGCAGGCTGTGGTCGCTATCTCGGCGATCGCTACGCTCGCTGGGTGTGGCGCAGCCAAGGCCAGTCCATCAAGCGCGGCTGCCACTGCAGCCACGCCGGCATCGTCCTCTGTGAGCGATGTCCCAGTAAGGACTTCGCCGCATGCGCCCTCCTCGGCTGGCCGTTCGCTCTTCTACAGACACATCAGCACTCATGCCACGTCGTCAACGACCGATCAGCAGACTATCTATGAAGACGGCTCCCACGTTTCTCTTTGGAATAACGGCGTCCTTACATTTCTTGTCTCGAAGGGCTCGGCCGATTACCGGGCATTTTTCTGCGGGATTCCGCCAGGCGCGTCGTCAACCGTCTGTGCCACCGAATCCACGCCCGTCAATAACAACATCTTCGCGTTTATCACGGACGCCTATCTCCAGCCATTCGCAAAGGATTCGCTTGGGCAGGGAATGTTACAAGTGACCACGACGGACACAGAACAAATCGCAGCTGTACCTTCGACCTGCAAGATTGGCACTCTGTTAGGCGGAGGGCAGAGCAAGTTATGCGCTGCGCTCGTCGGCGGGTATCTCACATACGAACACGACAGTACGGCTAGTTATGTCTTGTATCGCAGTACGACTGGAGTGCCCCGAAACGCCTTCTCCCTTCCTGCTGGGGCAACCATCTGTCGGAAAGCTGACCCACATTGCCGATGACGACACGCTTCGTCAACGCTTCCGGCCGTCCGGCACCGACGTACGCCGGTAGCGATCGCCAGACTCGTCTGTTGAGCCGTGGTTCTGGTGTCGCGTGTCGCAGCATCGTGGGGGCCTTGGCCGCTGCTGTGCTCGCGGTCGGGGCCGGCGCCTGTGGCGGCAGCAGTGGGGCCTCCATTGGATCCAGCATGACGGTGAAGGGCCCATCGAGGCAAAAGGTCGCCGCAGTCACCCTCACCGAGATCGTCAACCCTGCTCATGGCGCACGTGGTTCGGGCGCGGTGCTCCTTGAGAACGAGCCCGGACAGAAGATCGTTGACCTCGTCTTCTCGGTGAAAGCTCTCGGTAGTTTGATCTACCAGGATATGCCCAAGATTACGTTGCCGGCTGGATCGGCGGGTGCCTTCACGACTAACGGCGCCAACTTGTCGACCGAGTTCACCGACTCCAGCTCAGCGGACGGATTCGATGTTCTCCCACAGCACACGACCACGATCTGCGTGTCCTTCGTCGTTCCCGTTGCATTCCATCCCACAACGGCCAGATGGATCCCGAACGACGGGACAGGAACGTCGACGCTGACCTGGTCGATCTCCCATGCTGGCTGACCGTCCTCCCGAAGAGTTCGACCGCAGCCGGGCTGGTCAACTGCAAGCTGCGGCGAAGCTCATCGTTGTCAGTAGCGATCAGCCTATGCGCTTTTACTGTCGGGGGGCCCGGCGTCGCAAAAGCGGGCGCATGACGAGTTGGGTATCACAGTGAAGCGAGGCGGGACACGAACCCGAGCTGCGGTGTCGGTGGCCGCAGCAGTGGCGGTTCTGGCCGGTTGCGGTAGTCACAGCAGCCACGCCGTCCCAAAGCTGCCGGCGAGTTCCCCACGGCAGGCGTCGGCCACCCGCAGCTACCTGGCCGGCCTCGGCCAGCCCCTGGTACACATCCACGACATAGCCAGTCAGGTGCTTGCCACCACCAAGGCGTCGGACTGCAAGACAACCGAGAAGAGCCTGGCGTCGATCGTCGTATCAAACCAGCCGCTGCAGGTGCCCGACGGCGCCCTCGACGAGCTGTTCGCCGATGAGACCTCAGACCTGGCGGCCGCCGTGGCCGCCTGCGCGTCCGGTGCTCCCACCAAAGCGGCGTACGCCGCTCTGCGCGTCGTCCACGATACCGTCACGGCCCGTCTGCGATCCGACCGGGCCATCAAGTGAAACCGATCCGCATCCTCGCTGTGTTTGCCGCCGTCTGCTTGCTGACCGGCCCGACGGCAACGCTCGAAGGGGCCCCGGCCGCCCAAGCGGCGCCGGCAGCAGCGCCCGCACCGATCAGCTGGCTCGCTGCGGGCGACTCCTACTCGTCGGGCGAAGGTCTCCCTCACTCGAAAGGCAAATGCGCGCAAGCGGAGCCTGGATCGGGGTCGACGACCTGGGCCTACCAGGCCTACCTCGACCTGCACGCCACCCACCCGAACGTCACCGCCCCGACCCTGGTGGCTTGCACAGGGGCGGTCACGTCCGACCTCATCAATGCCAACGACGGGGAGGGTCACCCCGAATGGAGCCCGTCGATGGGAACCTACGACTTGGTCACCTTCACCTTCGGCGGCAACAACGTCGGCTTCGCCTCGTTCCTTGAGCAATGCATCGGCCTTTCCCGTCTTGTCGCAACCATCGAGAACGGGCCACTGACCATGAGTGGCGATGTCGGGCGGATACCTCATTTCGTGGCGCCGTTACCCTCCGATCCGGGCCACACCTCTCCGGCGAACTCGATCATGCGCCAGCGGATCAAAGCGTTGGGCGCCGCCTACCGCAAGTTCCTGACCGAGGTCGCCGACAAGGTTGTCGCTCGTGGCGGCAACATCGTTGTGCTCGGCTACCCCCAGTTTGTCGAGCTCCCCAAGTACTGGAACTGGTGGGAGAAGCAGATAGGCGGCTGCTGGGGGATCGGCATCGGGGACGCAACCGAAATCCGCGGCCTGGCCGGGGACCTGAACGCCACCATCGCCCAAGCGGTCACCGCCATCAACGCCCAGACCCCGAACGGGGTACACGTCCGTTACGTCGACGTCAACACCGGCAACCCCGCCCAGGGCATCGCCTACACCGACCCTCACTTGTTCGAGCCGTCCGCCGGGCCCCGCCACAACTTGTGCGCAGCGCAAGAATGGCTCAACGGCTGGACCCACATCGACGGGGGTTACGGGTCGTTCCACCCAAACCAACACGGCCTCGACAACGAAGCAGCCCTCGCGGCCCAGGCCATCAGCGACCTTGACTGGTCGCACCTCGTCAACCCCGATCCGCTACTCGGCCGACCCTCTGCCCCGCAGACGACCACCCCTAACTACACGGTCCAGCTTTCCACAATCGCACCCGACCAGGGAGGCTCGATCCAGGACTCATACAACGGCTCCAGCTTCTCCTATGCCGTGAGTACGAGTGACGACTCCCAATCCGACGCACCGTGTGGTTGCACTCCACCAGTATCACCCGCTACCGAAACGTTGGCTTCGATGCAGTCAACAAGCTGTAGCAGCATCTCACTGCGGATCTTCGTACCGTGGAATCCAGCTGATACCGGCGGCCAAGATGAAGTCTCATTGGTTCAGTCCGGAGAGCCAACCTCGGCCGTGACTGTCACCACCGACACAATTGAGGCCGATCTCAACGCGACGCTGACGGGTGGCCCGTGGACCCTGGATGTAACCGAGACTGCCCCAGCGGCCGACGGCCATCAAGCAACCGTCTACATCGCCGGGACCCTCTCATGCTCCACCTCCGACGGGACCGAAAGTAGTAGCTCGCATTCCTCTGCCGGGCCCTCTGTTTCGCCGTCATCTGTATCTCAGACGGCCTCGACTGGAGGTACGTCGATAGCCTCTGCGCCAGTCCTTGACCTCGGACGCAGCTACGCAGTCAACCTCCTCGATGGACCCACAGCACAGCTATCCGCACCGGGAGAGACACAGCAAGGCGGTATCTGCCCGATGTGGGCCGGTCAGTGGTGGAAGCTCAACCTCCGTTCCGGCGACGCTGTGTCGGTCTCATGGTCATACAATTACCCAGCATCCGGCTACTACCAGTACTTGGTCTTCTCTCCATCGACGACCGACCAGGATGTGATGGAGCAGGCGAACAATGGTGGGCAACTCCAATTCACTAACTCCGACGCCGCTAGCGGTTCTGGATCGTTCACTGCACCCGCCACCGGCTCCTACCCCTTTATTATCGGCGATGGGTGCCCTTCAACCTCCGGGCCCTTTCGATTCATTGTCCGAGTTATTAGCTCAACATGACGCTGCTAGCTACATACCAAGTCTTACGAAGTCGTGGACGATCAGCATGTGGTGATGACCCCAACCGTAGATGCCGTGGCACAGGGAGGCGAGGATGCTCACTGCAAGATGTCAGATGTCTGAGATACAGATGGACCATGTGCCGGTGAAGAGGCCGCAACAACAGGTAGGAGCAGCCTGCTCATCGCCACAGCCCTTCTCCTCGGTGCCTGTTCCTCCACATCTACGGCCAAGGCCGGCTCGAGTTCCACTAAGCGAGAATCGTGCGCACGCCCGAGCCGCCCTGTACTTGACGCTGGAGCCGTCCAGACCTACGGGAGCTAGCCCTTCGATCCCACACCGATGCCGACGGGCTCCTCGCCTATACTCGGAACTGGGTGTCCGCAGGCCTTTCAATCTGCTAGACAATCCCTGGGGATGCAAAAGGGGTTCTCAAAGGTGCTGAACAGGAACAGGCGGGGGGCGCTGGCATTGGTTGCTGTCTTGTCAGGCATTGGGATGGTGACGGGCTGCAATAGCTCCGTAAACACCCCCATCCGCTCAGCGCCGACTATAGGTACGACCAGCGGCGGGTATCAGGCGGCCACGAGCAGTACCACCACTGCCTCAAGCAGTACCACCACTGCCTCAAAAGGCCTGTCGGTAGGCGCGACTGTGTCGTCGGGCGGGTTCGACGGCAACCCCGCAGACACGGCCGACGTGACCTTGGTAAAGATCATCGATCCGGCGGAAGGGCTCAGTCCGTCGTATGTGCCGGATCAGGGTGATCGGTTCGTCAGCGCCGAGTTCACGATCACGAACACCACATCGACCTACCTCACCGGGAACGTCAACATCGCTGTAGATCTCACGGGGTCGGACGGTAGGACGTACAGTGCTGACCAGTCCAATGTGGCCGGTTGCCACAACTTCGAGGAGGACAGCGGCCAGTTCGGACTTCTGGCCGGCTCCTCCGAGACTGGATGTGTGACATTTCAGCTGCCGACAGGGGTAAAGGCGGCCCGGGTGACCTTCGGTGGTGGCGCCGACGCGGTGACGTGGGTGGTCAAGTGATGTGGCCTGACGCCTCCGGGGTGTGCGACGACCAACGAGCCCGGCTGTCCGAGGTGCACAAGCGTTTTAGCAGGGCCCGGTCAGATGGCAGAGTCCGGGCGAGGTAACTTCGGGATCGGGTATCTGATCTGAACGGATAGAGGGGGCAGTAATGGCCAAGGCTCAAAAGACCAACTGGCGCGTGACCTCAGCGCCGAAGAAGTTGGACATCGAGAACGTCGCACGCGGCATCGGTTTCACGGTGAACGCCGTCTGGGTTGTCGTCTGCGTCGTAATCGCTGTCGCATCGCTGATCGTCGCGCTGGCAACAGGGAGGTACGCGCTTCTGATCGGCTTCGTGCTCTTCGGCGGCGGCGCCGTCTTCCTCCTGCGCAACTTCCATTCGGACCTATGACCTACAACCTCGTGGCCATCCGCGCCATTGACGACCCCTACGACCCGCTCTATCCCCGACTGGTCGCAGGTGGGAAGGCCATCGTCACCTACCCTCCCTCTGACGGCGAGCAGATCATCCAGATACCGTTCGACGCCTTGTACATCTACGAACAGAACCCGCAGGGTCAACAGAAGCAGCTTGGCTCGTTCACTGAAGGTACCGGGGTCCTGTTCCTCACGCACTCGCGAACGGCGGTTCACCTCCACGACTTCAAGACCGGCGACTTCTCGCTCTTCGTGTTCGACCTCCCGAACCTGTATGCCGCGAGCTATCTGCTCGCCAAGGCCCGAACGCACAACCGTGCCGTCGTCGGGCACATCCCCCACGTGTGTCTGCGCTACGTGGGCGCCTACACCCCCACCAAGCGAGGGGAACGTCGTCGCCTGTCCCTCGGGATGGACGAGAAGACAGGCGACGAACTGCGCACGCTTCGCTTGTCGGTCCACGTGCAGCCCAAACACGACCTCGGCAGCTCACTTGCCGAGATCCTGACTAGATACGCCGACTACTGGACGAAAAGAGCCGAAGCCGAGTGCGGTCTGAAGCTGGGCGAGGAACACAAGATCCGCCTCGGTATGGTTCGGGCCAAAGCCACCCAGGGACGGGCAGAGTTGCCGCCGCCAGGCGAATGGCGCAACTACAACCTGCCGGCACACGCGCCGTTCACCGCATCCGCCGCGCAAAGAATCGGCATGAAGGCACCGGCCTAGCCCGCAGGGGAAAGTAGAACCGCTACAGCCCGAGCCAGGAAACCGGGCCGGCGAGCTCCGCGAGTACCGGGCTCCTCCCACCAAAAGTGAGTCGAGCTTTCCCGGACATACCACCATTCTCATCCATCGTGGCGGTCAGCGTCGCGTGGGCGACTTCTATCAAGGAGCCGAAATGACCGGTCGGCACGCTCGCCCCTTCCGAATGACGGCATCAAGTCACCGGCCAATGGCGGCGTGAAAAGGGAGGGCTAGGAGTGAGAGAGAGGGAACGCAGGGTCACGCCAAGACTTCTCGATGATCTTGCTACAGTCACGAACGCCGGGGGTGAGGATTGGAGGGGGACGTGGCTCGCTGCCAACTTGGGAACGGACGGTCGACGTTCGCGGCTGGGTATCGAGCACTGGCAGGGCTGCGGTCGGCCGGGCTGCTGGGCATGCTGCTCACTGTCATGCTCGCAGCTGCCGCCGGAGGTTGCGGATCTACAGCGAAGTCGGCTGCGCAACGGCCGGCGCCATCGACACCGAAGCCGGCCGGCGCTCGGGGGACCCTGCCGGAAGCCAGCCCAGCCGGGCATGCGCCCACGTCGTCACAGCAGCCGGCAGATGCCGGCTCAGGAGGCGCGTGGAAGGAGCACCCGGCGCCGGGCGCCCGCGACGTCTACGGCCTCTCGTGCGGGTCGGTTACCTTCTGCGTCGCTACCGTCAATGACGCCAGTGCCAACAACGCCCTCTGGGTGACAGTCGACGGCGGGGTCACATGGGCCGAACGGCATGTCAGCGGCGGCAGCACCGACCCTGTGGGTGTGTCGTGCGTCTCCAACGAGGACTGTGCTGCAGTGGGTGTGGCTGACCCTGGCCCGGCGTGGGCTTGGATCAGCACCGACCGGGGCGCGACGTGGACGAAGACGACAATCCCTTCCGCTGCGACACAGGAGCCCGCGGTCGGTGGCTTCACTGGCCTGTCGTGCACTTCACCTCAGGCGTGCCTTGCCGCAGGCGCCGACGGCAGTGGCAATGGGGCGTCATGGTCGACCGACGACGGCGGGGCGACGTGGACCATGGCCGCCGTGCCCGACACGAGCGACTCGACCAAGTCGAACGGAGGACCGGTAGCGGCCGCCTGCACTACGGCGACCACGTGCGTCCTGGTCGGGACAACAACGACGGGGTAGCTGTGTCGTGGGCGACTACGGACGTGGCGTCACGAGGCCGGGGTCGGCCCAGCGCTCCTGCGCCTCTCTGATCTGCGCTCCGAGGGCCTCGGCGATCACCTTGTCGCGCTCGGCCGAGGCGTGCTGGTAGATGAGCGCAGCGCGGGGGCTGGCGTGGCCCATGCGGGCCATGAGCTCCCGGGTGCTGGCGCCGGTGCCGGCGGCGAGGGTGTTGCCGGTGTGACGGAGGTCGTGGAACACCAGGCTGCCGGGTAGCCCGTCCACCGTGGCCAGCCCCTTGCGCCACTTCCTACCAAACGCCTCGGCGTGGAACGGCCGCGTCCCGTCGGCGCTCTTGTCGGCAGGAAAGACGAGCGCCTCGGGGCCGAGGTCGCCGACGAGCGCGAGGTGCGCGCGCATCTCCTCGATGATCGGGGCCGGGATGGCGACGGTGCGGGCGCCGGCCCGGCTCTTGGGGCGGGTGAAGTGGGCCGCCCCGCTCCGGTCTCGCTGGACGTTGCCGTCCTCGGGAGCGACCGTCAGCATGGCCCCGTAGAGGTCGAGGCGCTTGCGGCGCAGAGCCCGCAGCTCGCCGAAGCGCAAGCCGGTGAAGGCGGCGAGGAGTACCAGGGCGCGGTAGCGGGGGCTGATGGCGTCGGCGATGGCGTAGACCTGCTCGACGGTCACCGTCGGACGCTCAGGGGTGTTGTCGGCGCCGGCGCCCTTGATCCGGCAGGGGTTGCGAGCGATGAGGCCGTCCTCGACGGCCGTGTTGAGGATCCCTCGCAGCAGCCGGTAGGTCTTGGGGGCCCGGCCGTGCCCGTCGGGGCCGCTCGCGCGTGACCACCAGCGGCGGACCGTCAGCACCGAGATATCCGCCAGTCGGGTAGTGCCGAACGCCGGCTTCAGGTGCAGCCGTAGGAGGTCCTCGTAATCGTGCCTCGTGCGCATGGCCAGGTCGTGCCGGCCGGCGATCCAGTCGTCGGCGTAGGTGCCGAAGGTGATCCTGCCGTGGCGAGGGTCGACCCAGGTGCCGGTGTCCTGGCGTCCGAGGGCGTCGCGCAGGGCGGCGTTGGCGTCGGCCTTCTGCGCCGAGCTGCCGAGGGAGACGTGCTTGCCGTCGACCAGCATCCGGGCTTGCCAACGGCCGCTCGGCAGCTTGCGCACTGACCCCGTCCCCCGGTCCCTCGGCGCCCGTGCCATGGCACGAATCTAATCCGTGATGGCACGTTGATGGCACGAGCGCCGGTTGGAGCCCCCCTTCGCACCCGACCGCAGCCGCCGGGCACCCCATCTGACCTGCGGTTTCTCGGAGCACCCCCAACGGGATTCGAACCCGTGCTGCCGCCTTGAAAGGGCGGTGTCCTAGGCCGCTAGACGATGGGGGCCGGCAGCTGTTCGACATCCAGTTGGATACCGCATGCGTCATCGAACTGCAC
>JAKBBA010000020.1 GCA_021808665.1 Actinomycetes bacterium | reverse complement strand
GGTCATTTTCAGGCCCTCGTAGCAGGAGTAGTCGACAGCCATGTGATGGCTCGCGGCGCTCACGGTGTGGACCGTCGTAGGGTCGAACACGACCAGGTCGGCGTCCGCTCCGGGCTGGATGACACCTTTCGCCGGGTACATCCCGAACAGCCGCGCCGGGGCCGTGGAGGTCAGCTCAACCCACCGCTCCTGGCTGATCCGACCTTCGACTACCCCCTGGTAGATCAGCTCCATCCGGTGCTCGACACCGGGAAGACCGTTAGGGATGCGCGAGAAGTCCCCACGGCCGAGCTCCTTTTGGCCTTTGAAGCAGAACGGGCAGTGATCGGTGGCTACCACGCTCAGGTCCCCGCCGGCTAGTCCCCGCCACAGGTGATCGTGGTGAGATGATCCGCGAAGGGGCGGCGAGCACACGAACTTCGCTCCTTCGAAGCCGGGCTGGTCCAAGGCCGCGTCGGAGAGGAACAGGTACTGCGGGCACGTCTCGGCGTGAACGAGCGCGCCGGCGTCGCGTGCTGCGACAACCTCCGACAGCGCCTCGGCCGCCGAGAGGTGCACTATGTAAAGCGGGGCGCCGGCGACCTGGGCTAGCACTATCGCCCTGTGCGTCGCCTCGCCTTCTAAGATCGACGGCCGGCTGGACGCGTGGTACTTGGGATCGCGTTCGTTGCGCTGCAAAGCCTGCGAGACCAGCACGTCGATGGCTATGCCGTTCTCTGCGTGCATCATGATCGTCGCCGCGCACTGCGCTGCTTTTTGCATCGCCCGGAGGATCTGACCGTCGTCGGAGTACAGCACGCCCGGGTAGGCCATGAAGAGCTTGAAGCTCGTCACGCCCTCCTGGACCATGCCGTCCATCTCGGCGAGCGACGAATCGTTGACGTCGCTGACGATCATGTGGAGGCCGAAGTCGATGACGCAGCGGCCTTCCGCTTTGGCCATCTCCGCCTCCCACGCCTCTCGCAGTCCCGAGCCGCGCGCCTGCCCGGCGAAGTCGACGATCGTCGTCGTGCCGCCCCAGGCGGCAGCGAGAGTTCCGGTCTCGAAAGTGTCGGCGGACACCGTGCCGGCGGAGGGCATCTCCATGTGAGTGTGAACGTCCACGCCGCCCGGCACGACGAGCTTCCCCGTGGCGTCGATCACCCGGTCAGCGTTGAAGTGGCCGAGGAGGGTCGAGCCAGGCTCAAACAGGCTCACGATCCGCTCCCCGTCGATCGCAACGTCCGCGGGGAAGGAGCCCGTAGCGGCGACGACGGTTCCCCCGCTGATCAGAATGCGGCTCATGGATGTTGTATCCCTTCGTTGTACACCTCACGCCGACCTGGCGTATTCAGCCAGGGCTAAAGCATAAGCCCTTCGCCCCGTCGGGCAACCCGGGGACCGCCCCGCCCCGGCCGCTGAGCGCGACGGTGTCAGTCTACGAGCGCAGCGAGGTCGACGTCGCCGGGCGGACCGTCGTAGACCCTGACCCCGTCCCGAAGAGCGATGCAGCGGTCCGCTCTCATCGCATAGTCCAACTGGTGGGTCGCGACCACGACTGCAGCTCCGCCTTGCGCGGCCTCCTCGGTGAGCTCGACGAACGTGTCCCGGCCGGACGGGTCCAGGCCTACGAAAGGCTCGTCGACGAGCAGCAGCGAGTACGGCCTGACCAGGGCTAGCAGCGTCCCCGTCTTTTGACGCAACCCACGGGAGAAGGTCGATGGGAGCGATTCCGCCCTTTCGAGGAGCCCCAGCTTTTCGAGCAGTCGAACAGCCCGCTCCTCCCAGCCGACGCTGGCGTGGAGCCTGCACGTGTACTCCACGTGCTCGATGACAGAAAGGTCGTCGTAGAGCACCGGCTCGTCGGGCAGGTACGACAGCGCCGTGCGGGCCTCGATCGACCCGGACGGGTACCCGCCCACCGTGACCGAGCCGCTCGACGGTTCGAGCAGGCCGGCCGCCATCTTGAGCAGGGTGGACTTTCCCGACCCGTTTCTGCCTATCAGGGCTACCCTCTGTCCCGCCGTCACCGCCAAGTCGACGGGCTGCAGGGCGACCAAATCGCCGTAGGCTTTGCTCAGCTGTGAAGTAGCCATGAGCGTAGCGTCACGTTGGCGACTCATCAGCGCCTCCCCGGGCCGTTTGGGGCCTCAAGGCTCGCTGTGACCGCCTGGTGCAGCGTGTCGTGGTGGCGCACCCAAAGTGCCACCACGGCGAGGAGGACGACAACCCCAAGGGAAGCTGACGCGGCAGCCCCCGCAGGGTCGGACCTCGCCGAACGGGCGGCGAGCAGAGGCACCAGGCCGGCGGTGGAGACCAGAGGAGGCCAAAGGAGCCTCAAGGCGATCCGAGCCCCGAGAAACTCCGGGGGGAGCATGAAATCACTCGCCTTGAACGTCGGCTGCGCCCCTTGGATAGTGCTTATCGCCGCACCGGCGACCCCGGCTAGGGAGGCGGGAACCCAGACGACCGCGGCGACCTCCAACGCTGACGCCCCCGCCCCGCTCAACGCCCAGGCGGCTATCGCCCCGAGAAACCCCACCGCCACCATCGCCACTGCGCAGGCCGGTAACAGCGCGAGCATCAAGGCGCCCCTCGGGTGCGGATAGCTGTCAGTCGCCCATGGATGGTCGACCGCCTGCGCTAGAGGTTCTGTCACGTCCAGGCCGGCTACGAACAGCGCAAGGCCCGCGACGAAGATCAGGGGGGTCGTGCCGTCCCAGACACCGTACGCGGCGGCCCCGGCGATGACGCTCAGCGCAGCGACTCTCGCCAGCCTGCCCGCAGGGAAACGCAGGATCCCCCTCCACGCCCGCGTCCAGCCGGCCGCCAGGACGAGCCGCCCGCCGGCACCCACAGCGGCACCCGCACCCAGAGCGGCACCCGCACTTGGGGGTGGGGTGCCGAGACTCCCCGGATACACCCACCTGAAAGTCCGGTTTCCAAGCCACGGGCGTCTCCTGGGAGTCTCCTGGGCTAGTTGGCGACGTAGGAGAACGACCGTGCGCAGATCACGGACGGTGACAGCGAAACGTATCAACCCGACGAGACTCGCCCGCCGAGCCGAGGCCTCCAACGACGTGCCACCCACCGACGCGACTCCAGCCAAGACCACGCCAACCGCCACGGCCGCTCCGACCAGGCCCACCGGCTTGAGACGCAGCGGCCAGAACGCGATCTCGCCGAGGAGGGTAGCCGGCGACGTGGACGACCCGCCGAGCACGTCCGCCAGCGACCAGGCGACCACCACGGTCGCTACAACCCCGCAGGATCGCCGGCTGGTTCCGCGACCTGACACCAACATGGCCGTGCCGAGACCGGCGCCTACGGCGAGTGAGGCTACGGCGGCACCGCACGCCACCCACGCCGCCCAGTTACCGCCCAGCCTCCGGTAGGCGAGGAGGCCGGCCACGGCCCCGACGCCCGACGCCGCGGCGGAACCGAAGCGCACCAGACGCCACGCCGGAACTCTCAAAGCGGCGTTGCGGTCGACAGGAGCGAGCAGGACGTGACGAACGAAAGCCGACTCGAGTGCCAGCGGGCCACCGCGAAGCCCGGAACGCAGACCGACCAGCACCACCGCTGCGACGCAAGCTCCCACGAGGCGGGGCCCGTCGAGAAGCGCCTGGGCCACCACATGCGGGGCAACCCGCCTTCCGCCGACCGCTTGAGCCGCAAACCACACCGAGATCCCTCCGACTATGGCCGTCACGTACACCTTGTAGACGGCTTCGCCGACGTCGAAATCCTCGATGCGCCGCCTTCTCTGGGACCTGCGCAGATCGTCGAGCACCACCCGGGTCCCCTTCGCCGTGGAAGGGTGGGCAGGGTCGCCAGCTTGCACCCCCGGAACCTACCAGCCGGCCGCTCGAAGCGAAACGCCACCCGCCGGTTAGCTAGGCCAAATGCGGTCTGATCAGGTACTTCGAGCCGGTCCCCTGACGGGCGTAATCCTTGACAGCATCGAGGCTGAGGGCCTCGGCGAGAGAAACTTCACGGGTGTATGAACTAGCGAAGAGTGTCTTGAGGTTCGAGGTGACCTTTCGTCTCATAGCGTCGACCGCTGCGGGTCCGATCTTGGCGAGCAGCGGTGTCAGCAGCCACCCTCCGAGTCCCCACGACATGCCGAAGCTCCTGTGCAACTCGGTAGGCCCGCGATCCAGCGAGCCGTAGATGTACACCTGCTTGTGAGTGTCCGACCCGTAACGGCTGAAGGCGGGCATCTTCGCTACGGCCGCCGCTTCCATGGCGGCCAGGATCTGACCGGCGAGCCTGCCGCCGCCTACGGCGTCGAAGCCCAGCGTCGCGGATGCCGCAGCAATCGCTTCTGTCAGGTCGGCCATGAAAGTGTCCGATTCGGTGTTGCAAACGTACTTGGCTCCGGCCTCGCGCAGGAGGTCCTGCTGGCCGGCGCGGCGCACGACGTTCACCAGCGGGACGCCTTCGTCGATGCAGACACGGTTGAGCATCTGACCGAGGTTCGACGCGGCGGCAGTATGGACGATGGCCGTGTGGCCTTCCATTCTCATCGTTTCGAGCATTCCGAGCACCGTCATAGGGTTCACGAACGACGACGCCCCTTCGACCGCCGAGGTGCCCTCGGGCAGCTCGGCGCAGATCGAAGCTTTCACCCGACGGTACTGGGAGTACATGCCCCCGCCGGCCACGGCAACGGTCTTGTGCAGCAAAGCCTGTGCCGCTTCGGAGGACCCGGCGGCCACTACCGTGCCCGCTCCTTCATTTCCGACCGGCAGGGCCATCCCGACCCGCCCGACAGCTGACCGCATGACCGAAGCTGCGATCGGGGCGCTGATCACCGGCCTAACTGGCGTTCCCTCCGACACTGCAGCAGAAATGTCGGCCCCGCCGAAGGCTAAACCTAGATCGGACGGGTTGATCGGGGCCGCCTCGACCCGGACGATCACCTCGTCGTCACCGGGAGGGGCGACCTCCACCTCGTCGAGGAACATCACCACCCGACCTCCTTGGCCCTCGGCTGGGAGCCCCCAGCCGTCGAGGTGCTCGACGAGCGAAGACAGCTGCAGCGATTTCGTCGGGAAAGTCTCGGTCATGGGGGAGTCCTCGCAGCGTCGGCTAGAAAAACCCGACTGTAGTACCCGCCGACTGTCTGGGAATACCCGACGCATGCTCGGAGCACGGTTAGCTAGATTCGATCCCGTACAAGTCCAACGGCCAGGTCGGGGTGACGCCATGGTGGAAAAGCAGGGACTGAAGGCAGCGATCGAACCTTTCGACATGTCCGGGATCGACAGGCGCGCCGACGGAGTACTGGCGTACGGCGGCCTGGCGACCTCGGTGGTCGAGATGCTTTCGGCGAGCGTCGATCGTTTCGCCGACCATGAGGCGGTCGTGGAGGACGGGGGGGAGCGGCTCACATACAGACAGCTGTGGGACCGGTCCCGCCGGGTGGCCGGGGGACTGGTCCAAGAGGGAGTCAAACCTAAAGACCGAGTTGCGATCCGCCTGGGGAACGGAGTCGACTGGTGCGTAGCCTTGTTCGCGTCGATGATGGCCGGCGCTATAGCGGTCCCGGTCAACACTCGCCTGTCCGAGCCCGAAGTCGCCTACGTCCTAGACGACTCCCAGGCGCGATACGTCTTCGAGCCGGGCCGGGCGATGCCAGAAGGACCGCCCACAGTCCGGGAGAACCTGCAACCCGCAGACCCGGCGGCGATCTTCTACACGAGCGGAACGACGGGCTTCCCCAAAGGGGCAGTCACCACCCACGAGAACTTCCTGTCGAACGTCGAGACCTGCCGGCGCCTCATGGACCTTCCCGAGGGAGAGCTACGCAACCTGGTGTCAGTTCCGCTGTTCCACGTGACGGGCTGCAACAGCCAGCTGCTGCCGACGCTGCGCCTGGGAGGAACGACCGTCGTCATGGCGTCTTTCGACGTCCAACGCTTCTTGGCGGTGTCAGTCCAAGAGGGCATCAACTTGGTCACCTCTGTTCCGGCGATCCTGTGGCTTGCGATGACCCAACCCAACTTCGCCGACTTCGACCTGTCCGGGATCCGCTGGGTGACCTACGGCGGGGCTCCGACACCCCCCGAGCAGGTCGCCCGAATGCTCGAAGCTTTCCCGAATGCCAAGCTGGGCAACGGGTTCGGCCTTACCGAGACCTCGTCGGTGGCTACCTTCTTGCCCCACGACTGGGCACACTCGCGCGCTGAGACAGTCGGTTTCGCCGCACCGCCCGTCGAACTGGACCTCGCGGACGTGGACCCCGCGACCGGAGCGGGGGAGCTGCTGGTAAGAGGACCGAACGTGGTAGCCGGATATTGGGGCAAACCCGGAGCGACAGCGGAGGCGTTCGTCGGCGGCTGGTTGCACACCGGTGACATCGCCCGGCTCGACAGCGACGGCTTCTGCCAGATCGTCGACCGCAAAAAGGACATGGTGAACCGGGGAGGCGAGAACGTGTACTGCGTCGAAGTCGAGAACGCCCTGGTCTGTCACCCCGACGTCTTCGAAGCGGCGGTCGTCGGAGTGCCGGACACGATGATGGGCGAGAAAGTAGGCGCCGTAGTGGTACCCCGGCCCGGTCGCAGCGTCGACCCGGCGGAACTGGTCCGCTTCGCCAGGACCCGCCTTGCCGACTTCAAAGTACCCCAGTACGTCGTGGTCCGAACCGACCCGCTGCCGCGCAACCCGGGCGGGAAGGTCCTCAAGGCCACCGTTCGCGACCAGGCCGACTGGGGCAGCCCGTTGCGCTGAGGGGCCGTCGAGCGGGGCGGCCGTCGAGCGGGGCGGCCGTCGAGCGGGACCGGTCCGGGGCCCAAATCGGTGGGGGGCTAAAGTCGGGCGATGGTCGATCCGGTCGTCACAATGCAATGGCTGAGTGATCGCAAGGCGACGTCGAACGCCGAGGGTGCAGACCACGTGGTTTTAGCCGACGTTCGCTGGTACCTCGACGGGCGCAGCGGACACGAAGCCTATCTTCGCGGGCACATCCCCGGTGCTGTGTTCGTCGACCTCGAAAGCTGCCTGGCGGGACCGGGCGGCCCACCGGTAGGGCGGCACCCCCTGCCCGCCCCGGACGTTTTCGCGGCGGGCATGCGCCGGTCGGGGATCTCCGACGCGACGACCGTCGTCGCCTACGACGACGCCGGGGGTGTGATCGCAGCGCGCCTGGTGTGGATGCTTCGAGTTACCGGTCACGACGCTGCCCTGCTCGACGGCGGGATAGAAGCCTACGCGGGACCCCTCGACGTCGGTGAGGTCACCCGAAAACCTGGTGTGTTCAGCTCTGTTGAATGGCCAAGCGACCGACTGGTGGACATCGACGACCTGGAAGGACCGGGCCTGCTCCTCCTCGACGCCCGCGACCGCAGCCGCTTCGACGGCGACGTCGAGCCGATCGACCCGCGCCGGGGGCACATCCCCGGAGCCCGGAGCCTTCCCTGCCGGCAGAACCTCGACGCTGACGGCAGGGTCCTGGAGGCCGCAAAGCTGCGGGAGCGCTTCGAGGCCGTCGGCGTGGACGACACGACCATTGTCGTGTCCTACTGCGGTTCGGGAGTGACGGCGTGTTTCAACCTGATCGCGCTCGAGCTCGCCGGCTTTCCCCCAGGAAGGCTCTACCCGGGCTCATGGTCCCAGTACAGCCACGCCGCCGAGAGGCCGGTCGAATAGCGGCGATGTTCCGCGATGATGGCGGGGTGACAGACAGCCCCCTGATCCGCCCCGCCCGCGAGGGAGACGAGGCCGAGATCGTGCGGCTCGTCAAGGCGCTCGCGACCTACGAGCGGGAACCCGACGCAGTGAAACTCGACGTGAACCTGCTGCACTCTGCGCTGTTCGGACCGCAGCCGGCGGCGTCGGCCTTGGTAGCCGAAGGTCCCCACGAGCTCGTCGGACTCGCCCTGTGGTACCGGACGTTCTCAACTTGGACGGGCCGTCCGGGTATGCACCTGGAGGACCTATACGTCCAAGCCGATGCCAGACGAGCTGGCTTGGGCCGCCGCCTCATGGCGGGGCTCGCTTCTATCTGCGTCGAGCAGGGGTTAGCGCGCATGGAATGGGACGTACTCGAGTGGAACGAACCGGCGGCGGTCTTCTACAAGTCGCTTGGCGCTACGCCTCTCGACGAGTGGCGGACCTGGAGGGTCGCCGGCGAAGCACTCGACGGGCTCCGCCGTCAGCGTGACTGACAGTTGCGGATGTGGGCCGTGGCGGATGTGGATAACCTGGGCGAAGCTGACAGGAGGCGCAAGTGGAAGCTGATTTGGCCGGGGAAATGATTCCGACAGCAGAACATGACCCTGGGAGCGTCGACGCGGAAGCCTTCGACGTAGTGATCGTGGGAGCAGGAATCTCGGGGATCGGCGCTGCTCACCACCTACAAAGCAGCCTTCCGGGCAAGACGTTCTTGGTGCTGGAGAGCCTCGAAAGCTTCGGGGGAACCTGGCTGGTGCACCGCTACCCGGGTGTCCGCTCCGACAGCGACCTCTACACTTTCGGCTACCGCTTCAAGCCTTGGGTCGGCCCGCCGATAGCGACGGCAGCCGAGATCCGCTCCTACCTGGGCGAGGTGATCGAAGAGAACCATCTAGATGCTCACATCCGCTACCAGCACCGGGTGCTTAGCGCTTCATGGTCAAGCGTCGACAAGGCCTGGACGCTGAGAGTGCAGCGCGCCGATACAGGCAGCACCTTCGAGGTCAGGGCGGGTTTCTTGTGGATGTGCCAGGGTTACTACCGCCACGCCGAGGGCTACACCCCTGACTGGCCGGGAATGGACGAATTCGAAGGCACGATCGTGCACCCCCAGACCTGGCCAGAAGGGTTCGAACTGACGGGTAAGCAGGTCGTGGTCATCGGCTCGGGCGCAACCGCAGCCACCCTCGTCCCTGCGATCGCGGACGAATGCGCCCACGTGACGATCCTGCAGCGCTCCCCCACATACTTTTTTTCGGGACCCAACCGCAACGAGACGGCCGACATGCTGCGCGAGTTGGACATCCCCGAAGAATGGGTTCACGAGATCGCCCGGAGGAAGATCCTCCACGACCAGCAGGCCATAACCCAGCTGTCTTTCGACAACCCCGACTTCCTAGCGGCGGAACTGATCAACTCGGTGCGCGCTCAACTCCCCGAAGGCTTCGACGTCGAACGCCACTTCACCCCCCGATACCGTCCGTGGCGCCAGAGGCTCGCCTACCTGCCCGACGGGGACCTCTTCAAGGCGGTGTCAGCGGGCAAGGCGTCGGTCGTCACAGACGAGATCGACACTTTCACCCCCAAGGGGATCCGCCTTGCTTCAGGCGAAGAACTGTTCGCTGATGTGATCGTCACAGCCACCGGCTTCAACCTGAGCGTGCTGGGCGACATCGACTTCACCGTCGACGGTCAGCCGGTCGACTTCGCCCGGACGGTTACTTACAGGGGGATGATGTTCACCGGTGTGGCGAACATGGTCTGGGTGTTCGGGTACTTCAGGGCGAGCTGGACGCTGCGGGCTGACCTGGTAGCGGACTTCGTGTGCCGCCTGCTCTCCCACATGGATCAGATCGGAGCTCGAAGCGTAGTACCCCAGATCCGCTCGGACGGAGCCGACAAGGACATGCAGATCCTCGACTGGATCGACCCAGAGAACTTCAACCCGGGCTACATGATGCGCTCCGTGCACCTCATGCCACGCCGCGGCGACAAGCCGGAATGGCAGCACAGCCAGGACTACTGGTCCGAGAAAGACCTTCTGGCGAAAGTCGACCTAGACGACGGATGCCTCATCTACGAGTGACCACCGGCTTGTAAAACCCGGCGGTACACGCCCATGGTCCGCTCGGCGATAGCCTCCCAGGAGAAAAGCTCTATAGCCCTCGCTCTCCCCGCCTGGCCGAGCGAGGCCGCCCGGGTTGGATCGCCGAGGAGACTGTTTAGAGCGCCGGCCATCTGAACAGCGAAAGCGTCCGGGTCTCTCGGAGGTCCACCCGGCTCGTCCTGTTCGATCGGCACGAGCAGGCCCGTCTCGCCGTCGGCGACAACCTCGGGGATACCCCCGGTAGCGGTCGCTACGACGGCGGTCTCGCAGGCCATCGCCTCCAAGTTCACGATACCCATCGGCTCGTAAACCGACGGACAGCAGAACACCGTCGCGTGGGTCAGAACCTGGATCACCTGCTCTTTGGGGAGCATCTCTCTGACCCAAACGACACCGTCGCGGATTCGGGCGAGCGAATCGACTGCGGCTTCGGTCTGTGCCGCTATCTCGGCGGTGTCGGGGGCTCCCGCCAGAAGGATCAGCTGCGCCCGCGGGTCGAGATGTCGGGCGGCTGCGAGGAGGTGCTCCAAGCCTTTCTGGCGGGTGATTCGCCCTACGAAGACGACGCTCGGGCGTGTCGGGTCCATGCCGAGACGATCGACTACGTCGGTGGCGGGATCAGGCTCGTAGAAGTCGGTGTCAATCCCGTTGTGGACGACGGTCACGCGGTCGGCGGCTAGCGCCGGGTAGCAGTCGAGGATGTCGGCGCGCATCGCCGCTGACACAGCGATCACGGCGTCAGCGGCCTCGATTGCGGTCCGTTCCGCCCAGCTCGACAGGGCGTACCCGCCGCCCAGCTGCTCGGCCTTCCACGGACGTCGAGGTTCGAGGCTGTGGCTCGTCACGACGTGCGGCGCCCCGTAGAGAAGCTTGGCCAGGTGCCCGGCGAGATTCGCATACCACGTGTGGGAGTGGGCCAGTTCGCAGCCGGCGGCGGCGGCGCACAGACGCAGGTCCGTCGACAGCGCCTTCAGGGCCGCATTCGCCCCGGCGAGCATCGGGTCGGCCTCGGCGGCGGTGACACCCGGGCGGGCCTGTCCGAAGCACAGCACGGACAGGTCGCAGCGTCGGGAAAGGTGGTCAGCCAGGTACTCGACGTGCACCCCGGCGCCGCCGTATACGTCGGGTGGGAACTCCCTAGTGAAGAGTGCTACGCGCATGGCCCAACGCTAACCGGCCGGGGGTGTGCCGCGCCCCGTCCGAGACGATGTACGGTAGAGACGATGATACGAGGCCAGCGTGTGCTCTCTATCGTGTTGGCCGGGGGTAAAGGCACGCGGCTGTCCCCTCTCACCGACCAACGCGCTAAGCCGGCGGTACCTTTCGGGGGTAGCTACCGGATCATCGACTTTGTCCTGTCCAATCTGGTCAACGCCGACTTCCGCCACATTGTCGTGCTGACCCAGTACAAAAGTCACAGTCTCGACCGTCACATCACCACTACCTGGCGGATGTCGTCGCTGCTCGGCAACTACGTGACGCCAGTGCCCGCCCAGCAGCAGCTCGGCCCTTACTGGTATCAAGGCTCGGCGGACGCCATCCACCAGAACCTGAACCTGATATTCGACGAGCGACCTGACTACGTTCTGGTCTTCGGAGCGGACCACATCTACCGGATGGACCCCAGCCAGATGCTCGACCAGCACATCGGTTCCGGAACTGCGGCGACGATAGCCGGGATCAGGGCTCCGCTGCGTGACGCCTCCCAGTTCGGAGTTATCGAGACGGACGGGTCAGCTACGGTCACGGCGTTCCGGGAGAAGCCCTCCGACGCCCGTCCGCTGGCTGACTCGCCAGAAGAGATCCTCGCGTCGATGGGCAACTACTGCTTTAGCGCGGAGGCGCTGATCGACGCTGTCAGAGCTGACGCTGCCGACGAAAGCTCGGTGCACGACATGGGCGGGTCGATCATCCCCAGGCTCGTCGCCAGCGGGGACTGCGAGGTCTACGACTTCAAGGACAATGTCGTGCCCGGGGCGACAGAACGTGACAGGGGCTACTGGCGGGACGTGGGGACCATCCGCGCCTACTACGACGCGACGATGGACCTGGTGTCGGTGCACCCCGTGTTCAACCTCTACAACCTGGACTGGCCGATACACACGCTTCCTTCACCGCTGCCACCGGCGAAGGTCGTGCACCACCGCAGCCGCATGGTCGATTCTCTGGCTTCTCAGGGGGCGATCGTGTCCGACGCTACCGTCGAACGGTCGGTCCTGTTCCCCGGGGTGAGAGTAGAGAACCGGGCCCACGTAACCGACTCGGTGCTAATGAACCGCTGCTTTGTGAGCGAGTCCGCTACTGTCCGCAACGCCATTCTCGACAAGAACGTGCTCGTCGGCCCCGGAGCGCGGGTAGGCGTGGACGAGGAGGAGGACAGAGCCCGCGGGTTCACCCTTACAGGCGACGGGATCGTGGTGGTACCCAAAGGGCTCAAGGTCGGTCTCTGAACCAGAGCGATGCCCTCATTCGATTTCGACGACGTTACAGTCGAAGGCCAGCTACGACGGGGAACTCTCAAATGGTCTCTCTACGGGCCTGACGTGTTAGCCCTCTGGGTGGCGGAGATGGATTTCCGTACCGCCCCGGTCGTGCTCGACGCTCTAAGATCGGCGGTCGAACGCGAGGAGGTCGGCTACCCCTTCGAAGGGTCCGACAGCGGGCTACCCGAAGCGGTGGCCGGCTGGCAGAGGAAACGCTACGGCTGGGAGATCGACCCGGCCGGGGTGCGCACACTACCCGACGTTCTCAGAGGCGTCGATCTCGCGTTGGACGCTTTCACCCCAGCGGCATCCCCGGTGGTTGTCCCGACACCTGCCTACATGCCTTTCTTCGACGTTCTCGCCGCCCTTCGCCGCCCCGTCGTCGAGGTCCCGAACTCAAAAGAGGGGGATCTGCGTAGACTTGACCTCGACGGGATAGCCGCAGCATTCGAGGCGGGCGCGGGGAGCGTCATCTTGTGCAACCCCCACAACCCCCTCGGGCGTTCCTACAGCGCCGAGGAGCTCGCCGGTCTCTGCGACGTCGTCGAGCGCTACCAGGCGCGGGTCGTCTCAGACGAGATCCACGGCCCGCTCACCTACCCCGGCGAACGCCACGTCCCTTACGCGTCTATCTCCCCGGTGGCGGCGGGGCATTCCGTGACCCTGGTGTCAGCCTCCAAAGGGTGGAACCTGCCCGGGTTGAAATGCGCGCAGATGATCCTCACCAACGAGGCGGACATGCGCCGCTGGAAGGCTGTCCCGCCGATCAGGAGCCACGGAGCGTCGACTTTCGGTATCCGCGCGTCGCTCGCCGCCTACAGGGACGGCGAGGAGTGGCTCGACGAGCTGCTCGTGTACCTCGACTCCAACCGGCGTCTGCTTGGCGACCTGCTGGACGACTCCCTGCCCGAGGTCGGCTACACCGTCCCACAGGCCACCTACCTCGCCTGGTTGGACTTCAGCGCCTTTAGCCTAGAAGGCGAAGCCGCCGACGTCATCCGGCGCGAGGCCCGTGTGGCGACAAACCCCGGGTCGCCGTTCCGGGGGGACGGGCCGGGGCACGTGCGGCTCAACTTCGCCACGTCCAAGTCGATCCTCACGTCAGCAGTGCGGGCCATCGCCGACGCGTTCCACTGAACGCTGGATAGCTGGCATGCCCGAGGGGCACATAGCGCACTTCAAGGTGCTTGAGCAGACCCCCCACCTGGTTGGGGTTCCTGTCGGGGTGTCATCCCCGAACCGCCGATTCGAAACCGGAGCGGCGGCCTTGGACAGTGCGACTGTCAGGTCGCTTCAGGCGCACGGTAAGCACCTCTTCTACAACTTCGACGCCCGGCGGGTGCTTCACGTACACCTCGGGATGAACGGAAGCTTCGATTACCACCGCGGCGGGAGCAGCGGCGCTGCGAAGCGCAGCGGGCGGAGCCGCAGCGGAGCTTGGCTCCAGGTCTCCTCCCCTTCGCTAACCTTCGACCTTCGCAGTCCGAAAGTGTGCGAGCTCGTCGACGCGGCAGCCCGCGATCGCATAACCGCAGCCCTGGGACCCGACCCGATCCTCGTCGACGAGGCGCCGAGAGGGCTGGGGGCGATCCTTGAAATGGCGCTACCCGTCGGAGCGGTCATCGTCGACCAGTCTGTGATAGCAGGGATAGGAAACGTCTACCGAGCCGAGATCCTCTACGCCTGCGCCATCCACCCCGACCGTCAAGCCTCGACTTTGAGCGACGACGACCTGGGCAACATGTGGGCTTGCGCTGTCAGGATGCTCCGGGCGGGAGTCGCCGACGGCGGACGGATCCGAACCGTCGACCGGCGCCGGGACCTCAAGGTTCGCGACAGCCGGACCTGCTACGTGTACGGCCAGCGTTTCTGCGCCCGCTGTGGAGGCCTTATCCGCCGCTGGATGCTCGCAGGGC
Organism: Actinomycetes bacterium; assembly: GCA_021808665.1. The sequence goes on along the minus strand of JAKBBA010000020.1, from coordinate 49,724 downwards.
AGTTTGCCTACGCGTGCGAGGCGTGCCAGCCACTTGCCGTTTGATCCGGCGTAGCCTTAGTCTCACGACCACACCAGAAAGGTACTTCTATGGCGGTAGTAGCAACCGAGATGGACCTGCCCGAGGTGGACGTGTTCGGCCTTGACCGCCAGGCGATGGTGGCGGCGTTCGCCGAGGCTGCCGGAAAGCACTGGCTGGTGAGGACGCCTCTAGGCTACGCGGTGACCCGCTACCAGGATGTGAACGCCGTCCTGCGCGACAGGCGTTTCCACTCTGCTATCTCCCTGATCCCCGAGATGGCCGGGGTGCAGCGCCCCATCGGCGGCCGTCGCCAGGCGTCGATACTGGCGATGGAAGGCGAGGAGCACAGCCGGCTTCGGCGTCTGGCTTCCCCAGCGTTCACACCCCGGGCCACGGAGAAGCTAAGGCCGTTCATGCGCCAAGTCATCGGCGACCTAGTCGACGGCGTCGCAGCGAGCGGGTCGTGCGAGCTGGTCGCAGACGTCTGCGAACCGTACCCCATCCCGGTGATATGCGAACTTCTCGGCGCCCCCAAGTCAGACTGGAAGCTGTTCTCCGCGTGGGCGGTTGACATCTTCAGGATCTTCAACAACGACGTCGCAAACGACCTGCCAGCTATCGAAGCGGCGATGGCCGACCTCGACGCCTACGTCGAGGCGATGATCGAAGAGAGACGGCAATCCCCTGCCGATGACCTGCTCAGCAGGCTGATAGCCGTCGAAGAGGAGGGCGACAGGATGAGCACCTCCGAGCTGGTGATGATGACCGAAGCCGTCCTGATGGCCGGCACCGACACGACGCGCAACCAGCTCGCCTGCTCGGTGGCGCTGCTAGCCGGCGCCCCCCGACAGTGGGAAGCTCTAGCAGACGACCGGGCTCTCGCCGCCCCGGCCGCCGAGGAGTGCCTCCGTCACCTCGGGGCTGTGCGCGCTACAGCCCGGTTCGCTTCGGTGGACGTCGAGTACCGAGATGTGGTCTTCCCGCAAGGTTCTCTCGTAATGGTGAGCCTTGCGGCCGCAAACCACGACCCTGACGTCTGGCTCGACCCTGGCCGGTTCGACATCACCCGCAGCCCGGAAGGGCAGCCGCAGATGACCTTCGGAAGCGGAATCCACTTCTGCCTCGGGGCTTCGCTAGCCCGGGCGGAGCTTCAAGAGGCTCTGCCTATCCTCGCCAGGCGCATGCGGGGCTTACGCGTCGACGGGGAGATCGAATGGAAGCCGCCGACCGTAGGAATCTGGGGTCCCAGCCGCCTGCCTTTGACCTTCGAGCCGGCGGAATGAGCCGTGGTCGGCGGGGTCAGTAGCCGGGCCACAGGTGACGGGCTAGCAGTGGGGCTATGCAGCCGTTGGAAGTGAGATGGGCGGTGATCGCAGCGTGCGACGACCACGGCCCTAGCGCCGCAGCGCAGACGGCGGCCAGCGCTGGCCCCCCAGCTAAGGCGAAGGCGCCGACGGTCGCGCGGCTCGGCATCCACGCTAGAGGGGGTCTTCGGGGTGGCGACGCGTTGAACGACCTTCTCGTGGCTAGGGGCGCCCGGTTGGTCGCTTTTGGGTGACGCTCAATTGCGTCCTGGGCGGCGGCGACGGCCAGCTCGCCCAGCAGTTGCGGCGGAGGCCTCCTGGAAAGGAAGACCTGCTCTGCCAAGCGCAGGTACGGCGCGCGGCACGCGAACTCGCTGCAAGAAACGCAGGATTGGAGGTGGTGGTCCAGGGCCTTGGCTGTAACCGGATGGTGCTCCCCGTCGATCTCGCAGGACAGCGCCTCGCGAGCTTCTTCACAGGTGGGCCCCTCAGCGCTGCGTCTTGCGAGGGTCCAGTGTCTCGCTAGAGTACGGCGTTCCCGTTGGGTTCGGGTGGCGCTTCGCAGCGAGGCGGCCAGGTTCACGGGTTGGACGACCCGAACTCGATGTTCACGTGCATCGTCTGTGACCTGACCCACTCGTTTCCAGCGGGCTCGAAGGTCCAAAAGCTCAACACCGTGTTGTTGACGGACAGGGCTTCGAGCGTCCCCCCGTGACCTTTGGCGAGGGTCGCCGTGCCCGGTGGGGCGTCGGGGAGCTGCCGCCACTGGGCGCCCGACCCGTCAGTCACATAGGGGTTGATCGCCCCGCCGGGTCCTCTGGCCAGCACGAACAGGCCCCCGCCCGGGGCCGGCCCGAACGAGACGACCGCCGTGGTCGAAGCGACCGTGATAGCGGGTGACGCCTGCCAGTCTGTGCCGTCGGAGCTGGAAGCGACTAACAGGCGGGGGGGTTCACCAGCCGGGCCTGTAAGGCCGAGCAGGAACGCCTCCGGAGTGGCTGCCGGTAGGCTGGCGCCTTGCGACGCAGCGGCTAGAACGGTGACCGCCGATCCGGTCGAAGCGCCCAACGTCGGTCCGGTGGTCTGCCAGCCGTCCGTGCCGAGGGTGAACAACCCGTTCGACCCGGCGTTTGCACAGGCTGCGCCGACGACGAGGTTGGTGCCTGAGTATCCCACGGCTGTGAGAGAAGTCGCGTCGCAACTCCTGCCGGCGGCGCTCAAGTTCAGCGAGCGAAGATCGCCGACGGCCCTCCACGACGACAGGTTCCCCTCGTCGGATTCGACTTTACTGTCACCGCCACTGGCGGTTATAGCGCTGGCGGCTGGGGGGCTGGCGGTTGCGCTCGACTCGACGGCCAGGGAACCGGCGGCGGGTATCAGCGCAGTGTCTAACAGTCCGCTGGACCATTTGAGGCCTCCGGTCTCAGTGGATATCAGGGGGGAGAAGGTGAGATCTAGCGACGGTCGGATGCCGACTAGAAGCGTCCCGCCTGCCGAGGCGAGGATCAGTCCGCCGTTGGTGGCGGTGGCGGTCGCTGCGACCTGGTTCGTCCATGTGGTCCTGCCGGCCTGGCGGAAAGGCAGCTGCCAGAAGGTGTTGAGGGGGTCCTGAAGATGTCCCATTGCGACGGTCGCCCACACCCCTTCGGGTGTTATCGTCGACGAGGCGACGGGCAGAGTCCACCGCGCATTGACGCTACCTGTAGAGGCGGAAGTCTTGCTAGCCCCGCAAGCGGACAGGACGGACGCCAACGCCACCGCGCCGAGCACGGTGGGCAGGCGGCGAGATACTCGGCGTGAGCTTCTCACGACCCTGCGGCAACCTTCTTCAAGGTGTCAGCTAGGACTACGGCGAAAGAGGACTGCGTCGCCTCTGTGCCGGGGCCCGGGTCGGAGTTGAGCACGTAGCGCACTGTCCAGCCGGGGCCGATGACCGCTGTGAACTCGCTGTGGCCGACCATCGCCCCTCCGGGTGACAGCTCGGTAGCGTTCCCGAAGGCCCGCCAGGCGGCTTCGAGATGGGCCAGGGAGGAACCGGTCAGGAACTTCCAGTTCGCTAGCGAGGCCATGTTCTCCTGGCGGTCGAAGGCCTGCAGGTAGTCGGGTGCCACGAACACCGGGTTGGCGTTGATAGCCACCAGTTCGACTTTGGTAGCGGTCGGGCCGAGAAGCTTGTCGGCCTGGCGGAAGTATTGGGCTATGAGCGGGCAGGTCGAGGTGCACACGTCGTCGAGGAACGTGACGGCGACCGTCTTATCGGAAAGGTCAGCTGGGGTCACAGGGTTGCCGTTCTGGTCGATCAGGGTGAAGTTCGGGGCGTGCGCGTCGACCGTCTGGGGGGTGCCGTTGATCGCCTGGGCTAGGATCGGGTCGGCGTTGGGATCAGTGGCGGCTAACGCCGCCGGCACGGAGCCGACGAGGACCACGGCGACCGCCGCCACCGAAGCGGCTACTCGCAGAGCGAATGTCGGGTCCAACGCCAGCATGGACAGAGCGGATCGGGTGGCCTCGGGCGTGGTGATCGCGACCACGTTCGCCGCCGGCTGGGCGGCTGGGCGAGTCACGGCCACGTAGCCGGCGAAGACGACTATCAGAATCGGGATCATCGAGTTCGGGTCGGTCCCAACACCCCCGAGGAAGCCGAAGTCCTGCACGAGAACCCAGTCGGCGAGGAATAGGAGCGCCGCGGCGCCGAGGCATGCCCGCAGGAGTCTCGGCCGGACTGAGAAGAAGCCGGCGTAGACCATCACCGCTCCGAGCGCTGCCATGGCCGCCACGGCGAAGAGGTTCACGCCCCAACCGTGGGCTGCGTCGAAGCCGGCGAACGCAGACACCGCACTGTCGGTGAGGTGAGGCTGTGGGGTCTGTGCCATGCCCGACACCATCGACGCGAGTTGCCCGGTGGTCCCGCCGTGCCAGAAGCCCCGGCCCGGCCAGGCTTGCAGCACCGCCATGCCCACCAGGAAGACGCCCATAGCCCCGAGGATCCTCCTCCCGGTCCGCGCCGAACGCCAGACTTCCTCGGGCAAAGCGACGAGCGCTCCCGCCACGCAGTAGAACAGCACGGCACCTGGCAGGCCGAAGAGGAAAGACTGGCCGGGTGCAAACACCTGCCCGAACGCCTCGCCGAACACCCACACGACCAAGCCCCACCCGACGCTCGCCACTCCGGCCAGGCGCGACCAGTTACCCCTCGGCGCTACGAGCAGCCACAATCCGATACCGACCTGAACCCATACGGCCGCGGCCGGCGCCGAGATCGGGTGGTAGCTCCATATGGTGGCCATAGCGTTGTCGAGGTGCTGCACCCAGCCTGGCGACGAGGACGCAGCAGGTCCGATCACGTTCGGGGCCATTCCCAGGGGCATTGACGCCTGGCCCTGGAGGATCCCGTCGAAGATCCAGATGAGACCGAACGACACCCGCAGCGCCCGTCGCGCTGCCGGCTCGCTGCCGGCTAGGTTCGCGCCGGCCGAGCCGGTCCGCCGGACCGCACCGGAGGTTTCCCCAGCCGCCGAGGAGGCGCGCAGGCGGCGTGAGCGCAGGAAGTTCCACACTACCCACAAGGCGGCCAGCACCAGCAAGATGACGAGACCCTGGCGGAGCAGGAGTCTGTGAAAGGCGGCTACTACCACCGGGTTGGTGGCGCTCAGCCCGGTGTTCATCCCAGGCATGCGCGACATCTCCCGCCGTGGGTCAGGTCCAGTCGTCTGTGTAGCACGTTCATTTGTCGTCCTGGGGTGTCGTGGAGTTCCCCGAGGTAGTCGGATTTCCCGGGCGGGTCGGAGAGAGCGTTGGTGGTCGACGGGCGATCAGTGGCGTCGTCGGGGTAGGTTGGCGGGCGTGGACGGACTGACCCGGCTGGCTATAGGGGCGCGCGCCGGCGACCTGGCCGCCATCGAGGCGTTCGTGGAGGCCAGCTACGACCAGGTGTGGAGGTTCTGCTGCGGGCTGACGGATCCGTCGAGCGCCGACGACCTGGCGCAGGAGACTTTCGTGCGAGCTGTGCGGTCACTAGCGGGTTACAGGGGCGACTCGACAGCCAAGACTTGGCTTCTCGGCATCGCCCGTCACGTGTGCCTCGACCACCATCGTTCCACGGTGAGGCGGCGCCGGCGTGACACCGATCTGTGCGCTCCGGCCCTCGCCCGCAGGGCTGCCGAGCCCGACGCTTCGAGCGCGGCCGTAGTGGGCGACCTCCTGGACCGCTTAGACCCCGACAGGCGCTCCGCGTTCGTGCTGACGGCGCTAGTTGGTCTCAGCTATTCGGAGGCGGCGACGGTCTGTGAATGCCCTGTGGGTACCATACGCTCAAGGGTCGCGCGCGCGCGCTGCGACTTGATCGAATGGCTAGCCGAGACCGAGGACCCCGGGATCGCTTCGACGGGAGGCTGAGCACCAGCACGTGTCACCATTGCGGCCATTCTGGCGGTAGGTTTCCGGTGGCCGGGTCGTTTTGGAGGACTCCGGGGGGGGCGGCGAGCGAGCTCAGCAGCTGTGAGAAGTTGTAGCCGAACGCCGTCGAGTTAGAGCCGCCGAACTGCCCGGCACCCCACGCCATCGTCGCTCCCGTGCCGGCGTAGCTGGCCCAGCCGGTTTCGATCCCATTCGGGCCCTCGAACATAGTTCCAAGGACAGTCGAGGACGTCACCTGCTCGCCAATGGTTACAGACGGAAGGATGTCTTCGGCGGCGTAGACGGTTAACCCTGCTGCCGGCCCGTCGGTCAGGCGATAGGCGATGAAGGTTCCGTCGGGCCAGCCGGAGTTGGTGACCGACAGCACCACCCCGTCGCCGATGGCGTAGATAGGCCCGTAGCCGCTGTAGTCGACGCCCTGGTCGACGCGTTCGGGGTAGAGGGCCTGGACGGAACGCAGCGGGTTGGAGTAAGAGCCGGGGGATGGCGCAACCGGGGCGGGAGCCTGGTCGAGGTTGAGCGTCGGTGTCGTTACGGGAGTGGTCGTCACGGGTACGGTGGTAGTCGCGGTGGTAGGGGCTGCGGTCGGTGTCGGCGCCGGGGGTGGCGTCGCCACGGGAACCTTCGGCGGGGCAGGAGCGCTCGGAGGGGTGGTCAGGCCCGGAGGGGCGGGCTGCGGGCCGACCGCAGCGTCGACGGCAGGGCTCGCGCCCTGTGGTGGGGCCGGCTGTGATGCCCCGGCCTGCGCAACTTGGGCGGCCCGGGCCTGGCTGGCAAGGGTCGATTCGTCGGCTTGTTGGGCCGAGGACTGTTGGTTCTGCGACTGCGCTAAGAGTAATGCGAGGTTGCCTTTCGCCTGTGCGAGCGTCGACTGCTCGGCGTCGAGCGCCTGCTGGGCGGCCTGGCGGTCGGCATCTAGGGTGCTCACGGCCTGTGTCGCGGCACCTGCCAGGGCCTTGGTGCGGGCCTGAGTCTCGGAGACCTGCTTCTCGTCGGCGCTCAGAGCGTGAATGGCGTCATTCACATTGACGCCTGCGGCGGTCACGTACTCGGTTTCGACCATGGCGGCGTCAGCCTTCGCTTCGAGCGACCCGCTGCCGGTAAGGGTGTCCTCCAGTGACTTGGAGCCGTTGACGTACTCGTAGAGTGCTACCGCCCGCAGCTTCGCTGCGGCGGCCGCCTCGCCCGCACGGTCGGAGCGAAGTTGTGCCTGCCCCTCTACGAGACTTCGCTGCAAGGCTGCGAGGTGGGCCTGAGCCTGGTTCGAGCGGGCAACCAGCTGCTGCAGAGCGGTCCCTTCGGTGGCGATCTCGGCTTCGAGTTGGGAGACCTGAGCCTGTTCTGTCGCCGCTGCCGGGCTGCCCTGGGTGGAGACCGAGGTAGCTGAGGCCGGGGATGCGGGCGCTACCAGCAGGGCCAGCAAACCCGACAGCGCTGTCAGCGCAACGGCCAATCTGCGACCTTCGTATTTACGAGCGTTCGGAGTCTTGGGCTTGCGACCTAGGTCCGCTCCCCGGGTCCTCTTGGAAGACCCCTGGTGCAGATCGGCCGGCTGCCGGTAGCTCCACGATGCCATCGGGCTGGTCGCTCTCCTAATCAATTCGTCGGTTCGGATCATCTCGGTGCGTCGGACATGTTCGCTTCCGACCCAGATCTCGACCCGATGATCGGTCAACTTGGGCATTTTCCGCTTTTGCCCCGTAAGGGTGGGCTGCATTACGGGCCCGCCCGGGCCGTTCGGCCATACTCTAAGTGTGAGGGCCAGAAGGCTGAGCTGGGCTGAGGTAGAAGCTTCAAGATCGACTGTCGAGGCGATGCTTCGCGCACGCCCGCGCTTTCACGCGCTCATGCGGCTTGCGGCGCGGGCCTCTACATTGGAGGCTCTGGGTTCGCGGCGTCGCCGGCACCACAGTGTTGCGATGGCTGCCTGCGTGGCCGCCGACCTCGCCACCTACATTGCGCTGAACCGCCGAAGCGACCCCCACCTGAAGAAGCGTTTGGCTGCTGACCTTGTCGACGTGGCTTTTTGGTCTGAGGCGCTCGACGCGCCCTTCGACACTGCGACCCTGGGCGTCACACCCCTCGGGATCGAAGCGGGCCTCAGGTTCGGCTTCGCAGCGGTGGGTATACCGGCCCTCGAGGCCGCAGTCGTGGCAGGGTTTCGCAAACTTCGAGGTAAGCGGACCGGCTGGCAGGCCTTTGTGTGGCAGGTAGTCGCAGTAGCGACAGGATGGGGACTGCGCTCGTATCAGATCCGGTCCCGCCGTTCTGCCGAGGCGCGCTTCGACCGGGAGCTGTCAGCGCAGGAGTCCTATGCTTTCCTGGCCGGCCAGGCGTCCGTGGCGTTCGGAGCGGACACTGTCGTAGACCGGCTGTGGTCGATCGCGCCGCTCCTCGCCGGGCACGCGTCGATGCCCGCAGAGATCGACCCAGGCGCTCTGAGAGGGTGGCGTGCATCGCTTAGCGAACAGCTTGGCGGGGCCGAAGTGTTCCTCGGTCATGCCCTGCTGCGCTGGGAGAAGCGCAACAACGACACGCCCCGCCTGGACCGTGACATAGTCGTTCACGTGGCGCCCGGCCACGGAACGGTAGTCGTGTCGGCGGGCCAGGCGGCCGAGCTCGAATCTCGCCTTGACAGCCTCGGTTTGTACGGCCGAGTTGAGGTGTCGGTGAGCGACACCGACGAGGCTGCGGTGCCCGGAGCGCCACGGCACCTGGTCGTCAACGGAATCCCGATCGTGTTGAGCGCAGATCCGACTTGGAAGGCGGGGCCGGTAGACCCCGCTGCCGTGATCTTGGGTTTGGGTGCTCTGTGGCAGCTGCTTCTCACCTCCGACGCCTATGGCGGGGCGCCCCTCTCCGCTGTCGTGCCGTGGGCTGGCGCCATGGCAGCGCTCGCTTGGAAGGTGCACTCCGACCCGCCTGGCGACCGCGACCGCCGGCACGCCAGGATCCTCTCGGCGGTGCTAGCTGTGAGCGCCGGGTGCACGTTGTCGACCACTCCGCGACTTCGTTATCCGGCGGACGCCCGTGGCAAGCAGCACTACCCCTTCTTCGACGTGGGAAGCACGGCTGTTATCGTGGCGGGCCTCTACTGGCCGTTCCTTAAACCCCCGCAGCGGGCCGGGTTTGTGGCAGCATCAGCGGCTCTGGCTGCAGCAGGTGTGGCGAGCCTGCAGCAACCAGCCCGCTGGAGGCAGCTGGCCCTCGAGCCGCTGTGGCTGATAGCAGAGGCGATCCCGGCGAGACTAATGTCGGTCTCCTACGAGACCTTCGCGCGGGAGTTCGACGAACGTCTCGCAACCACTATCGCAGAGCGAATGCGTTCAGCTGTGCTAGACGGCCGTAACAGTGTCGTAGAGCTTGTACGAGCGGCACGCATCTCGCTTGACGAGGTGGCAGCAGGCCTTGACGAACCAATTCAACTTGTAGTGAAGCAGCGTCTCGCGAGAGCCGACGAACTACTCGAAGCGCTCTCGACCGACGCCTAGTCCACCCCGCCTCCCCTGGCTGGCACCTCGCCTCTGCTTTCGGAGAGCCTCAAATAGCGGTTTCTCCACCGTCGGCCACCAAGACGGTGCCGGTCACGAAACTGGCGTCGTCAGAGAGCAAAAAGCAGACCGGGCCTGCGATCTCGTCGGCGTTCGCCACCCGCTTTTGGGGGTTCGCGGCTCCAAACGCCCTGGCCCCCTCCTCAACGCTGCCCTCGCCGCGCGAAAGCATGATCGGCTCGGTCATCCCGGTGCGTACCCTACCGGGGGCCACCGTGTTCACCCGGATGTCAGGAGCAAGGTCTAATGCCAGTTGGCGGCTGAAGGACATTATCGCCCCTTTGGCCGCGCCGTAGACGGAGTTACGTTGTTGGGCAACGAGGGCGGCGACGGACGCGACGTTCACTATCGCCCCGCCGCCCTTCTCTCTCATCTGACCGACCACGTGCTTGCACACCAGGAACGTCCCGCCGGCGTGCACTGCCATCATCTTCGTCCAGCGTTCGAAGGACCAGTCCTCGATGACGCCGAACTCAGCGTGACCTGCCGCGTTAAGGACAGCGTCCACGAGCCCCAACTTCTGCCGGCACTCCGACAGAGCATCGCGCACCGAAGCCTCGTCTGATACGTCTACGCCGAATCCGACGGCGTTGCCGAGGGACTCGGCGACGTCCTTGGCCTTGCCGGCGTCAAGGTCGGCTACGGCAACGGCGCCCCCACCAGCGGCGAAGCGCCGCGCCGTGGCAGCGCCTATACCCGAACCACCGCCCGTTACGAACAGCACCCGCCCTTCGAAGTCCATGCTTTGTTCCCCAAGCTCTTTTATGGTTAAGGCCAGCTTATGGTTAAGACCAGCCTCGTCAGCTCAATATTAACCACAAGGTCAATTAACCCCGCCAGTCGGAGTCGGTCCGCTTAGCTCAGCTAACCTTAGTTGGCATGCTGGACGACCTCGTGCGCCGCAGGCGCCGGGCACCTACGCTGTAGCTGGTATAGGTTTTTGCATCTAAAGGAGGCGCAATGGTGGGGCTGATCTCATACGGGACTTACATTCCACGTCACCGTCTGATCCGAGCCGACATCGGCGCTGCTCTAGGCGGCGGAGGGGGAAAAGGTTCCAGGGCCGTGGCCGGCTACGACGAGGACCCCACCTCCATGGGCGTGGAAGCTGCCCGCCAGGCCCTGAGACGGGCGGTAGACGCCGGCGCCCCGCAACGACTTCTCTACGCCACGGCTAACCCGCCGTACTTGGACAAGACGAACGCCAACGTGCTCCACGCCGCGCTTCGACTGCCGACTGGGTGCCTCGCTGTCGACGTGTGCGGCTCGGTGCGCTCCGCGGCCGGAGCGCTTCTCATGGGGGCTGAGGCCCCTGGGCCCACCTTGGTGGTCGTCTCGGACGTGAGGACCGGCCTGCCGGGCGGGGCCGACGAGCGCGACGGAGGTGACGCAGCAGCCGCTTTCCTTTTCGGAGATGATCCCGAAGCGATAGCGGAGGTCGTGGCCGAGGCGAGCGCCACCGACGAATTCCTTGACCGCTGGCGTCTACCTGGCGCCGTTTCGTCGAGGGTGTGGGAGGAGCGTTTCGGCGAGCACGTATACGTTCCGCTCGCCGAGTCGGCTTTCAACGAGATGCTGAAGAAGTCAGGGCTGTCCCCGTCGGAGATCGACGTTGTCGTCGTAGCCGGGCTTCACGGGCGCGCCGTACGGTCCTTCGCCGCGTCTTGCGGCGCCGGGCGGGTCGCCGACGACATGACCACCTCGATCGGGAACCCAGGCGCCGCCCAGGCTGGGCTGATCCTCGCCAACGTTCTCGACATGGCAAAACCCGGCGAGACGATAGCGGTGGTGACACTCGCCGACGGTGCTACGGCGATGGCGCTGCGGACGACCGAAGCGATAGCACGGCACCGCCCGGACTTGGCAGTCGCCGCTCAGGCCGAGCGTGGTGGCAAGCCGGTGCGTTACACCGACTTCCTCTCGTGGCGGGGGTTGCTCTCCAAGGAGCCTCCGAGGCGGCCGGACCCGCAAGGCCCGGCTGCACCCCCGACGCACCGATCCTCGCGCTACAAGTACGGTTTCGTCGCTCACCGCTGCGAAGAGTGCTCGACGGTGCACCTTCCCGCGGTCAGGGTGTGCGTCAGCTGCAAGGCCGTAGACCGGATGGTCGAGGAGCCGATGGCCGACAAGACGGCGACGATAGCGACCTACACCGTCGACCACCTGGCGTTCTCGCCGTGCCCCCCGGTAATCGCAGCCGTCATCGACTTCGACGGCGGCGGCCGGCTCAGCTGTGAGCTGACCGACGCTGACCCTGACAAGGTAGCTATCGGAGACCGGGTCGAGATGTCCTTCCGGCGCCTGACAACGGCCTCGGGAATCCACAACTACTTCTGGAAGGCGAGGCCAGTCCTCATCTGAACTGGCCGTTCCACACGAAGGCATAGCACCACACGCAACATCCAACGGGAGGTAGCAAATGGCATCGAAGGGAATCAGAGACAGAGTCGCCATAGTCGGCATGGGCTGCACCAACTTCGGGGAGCACTGGGATCGCTCCACCGACGACATGCTGATCGAATCCACCCAGGCGGCGATGCTGTCCGCCGGCGTGGACAGGGACGACATCGACGCATACTGGCTCGGGACGATGGGCTCAGGTGTGTCGGGTCTCACCCTGTCCCGGGTGCTCCGCCTGGAGAACAAGCCTGTCACCCGTCTCGAAAACATGTGCGCCACTGGTTCCGAAGCGCTGCGAAACGCTTGCTACGCGGTGGCTTCGGGCGCCTTCGACGTGGCTATGGCCGTAGGGGTGGAAAAGCTGAAAGACTCTGGGTTCTCCGGCTTGGTAAGCGCACCCCTGCCCGGGGACGGCACCATAGCGGAGATCACAGCTCCGGCCCGCTTCAGCCTGCTGGCACCTGCCTACGCCAAAAAGTACGGGGTCGACGAGGCAGAGCTAAAAGAGGTTCTCACCCGCATAGCCTGGAAAAACCATTACAACGGCGCCCGCAACCCCAGGGCGCAGTTCCGCAAGGAAGTGTCCAAAGAGGTAATAGCGCGTTCCGCTCCGATAGCGGGGATGCTCGGCGTGTTCGACTGCTCGGGCGTTTCGGACGGTTCGGCTGCGGCCATTGTGGTCAGAGCCGAGGACGCGCACCGCTACACGGACCGTCCCCTATATGTGAAAGGCCTCTCTTTCGTTGCCGGCCCCGCCAGGGGAAACATAGACCCCGCCTACGACTTCACGACGTTCCCGGAGGTGGTCGCGGCTGCCACCGACGCGTACGCCCAGGCGGGCGTTACCGACCCTCGGGCTGAGATCGCGATGGCGGAGGTGCACGACTGCTTCACCCCCACCGAGCTGGTGCTCATGGAAGACCTCGGCTTCGCGGAACGCGGCTTCGCATGGAAGGAAGCTCTGGCGGGAACCTACGACCTCGACGGGGAGCTGCCTGTCAACCCCGACGGTGGCCTGAAGGCGTTCGGCCATCCCATCGGCGCATCGGGGTTGCGGATGATGTTCGAATGCTGGCTGCAGCTGCGCGGAGAGGCGCCTGACGAGCGCCGAATAGCCAGCCTCAGCCCCACCCGCAAGCTTGCCCTCACCCACAACCTCGGCGGCCAGCCCGGGGAGTGCGTCAGCTTCGTGTCGGTCGTCGGGTCCGAACCTTCCGCCTGATCGCCGCCTTGGAAAGACACCGCAGGACAATGAGGGGAACGGTCGTGCTGCCGTTTGAGGTTTCGAAGTTCGCGTCCGGTTCAGGTAGGGTCCGGTCGTGAGGTTGCACTTCGCCAGCGCATGGGAGGCGGTGACGGACTTCAACCCGGCGGCCGAGGCCATAGTGTCCGGTGCTCGACGGGTTACCTACCGTGAATACGACGACCAGGCGGCGCGCTTCGCTGCCGCCTTGGGAGCCCACGGCCTGGAACCGGGCGCCAAGGTCGCCCTGTGCTTGTACAACAGCCCCGAATACCTGATCGCCCAGTACGGCTCCTACAAAGCCCGCTGCGTCGCCATAAACGTCAACTACCGCTACGTCGACGACGAGCTCGCCTACCTCCTCGCTGACGCTGACACCGAAGCCCTCGTCTACCACTCTTCGATGGCCGACCGGGTCTTGAGAGTGCTCGACCGGCTGCCGGGCTTGAAGCTTCTTGTGGAGGTGCCCGACCCTCAAAGCGACGCCCAGATCGAAGTGCCCAAGGCGCTGCCATGGGATAGCCTCTTAGGGGATCACGAGCCGGCGCAGCGCACCGAGCGTGACGGCGACGACCTTTACATGCTCTACACCGGCGGCACCACGGGAATGCCCAAGGGTGTCATGTCCCGCCAGCACGACTTCGTGCGGTCCCAGTACCAGAACTTCGCCCTGCTCGGCCTTCCGGTCGCGACCCCGACGAGCGTCGAGGAGATCCCGGCTTTCCTGGAGGCGATGGCTGCCGTGCCTCGCCTGGTCACGGTGACCTGCCCTCCGCTGATGCACGGCACCGGCATGTGGGTCGGGGCGATGCCCGCCTTGCTCGCCGGCGGCACAGCCGTGCTGCTGGAGAGTCGCACCTTCGACCCCTACGAGCTTTGGGAAGTCGCCGAGCGGGAGAGGGCCACCCGCGTCGTCGTGGTCGGGGACGCCTTCGCCAGGCCCATGCTGAGAGCCTTGGAGCAACTAGAAGCGCAGGGTAGGACGCTCGACCTTGCCGGTTTGGACACGATCGCCTCTTCGGGGGCGATGTGGAGCGCAGAGGTCAAAGAAGGCCTCGCGGAGAGACTCGGCGCTGTCATGATCGACGCGCTCGGGTCCACGGAAGGCGGCGGGTACGGTGTGACGTCGGTGTCGCGGGAGACGAAGGTGCCGACGGCGAGGTTCGACCTGATCCCCGGCACGATCGTCATCACCGAGGACGGAAGGCGGGTGCAGCCGGGGTCCGAAGAGCAGGGCATGCTCGCTACGCAGACTCCCGCTTTCGGCTACTACAAAGACCCTGACAAGACGGCCCGGACGTTCCGCACCTTTGAAGGGGAGTCTTATGTGATCACCGGCGACTGGGCGACCGTCGACGCTGATGGCAGCATCCGCCTGCTTGGCAGGGGCTCGAACTGCATCAACACCGGGGGAGAGAAGGTCTATCCCGAAGAGGTAGAAGAGGCCCTCAAACGCCACGAGGCGGTCGACGACTGCCTGGTTGTCGGCCTCCCCGACGAGCGCTTCGGCCAGCAGGTCGTGGCTGTCGTCGGCTGTGACCGCCCCGAGCGCCCCGACGGGGACGAGTTGCGAGAATGGCTGCGGAGCTCGTTGTCGGGCTACAAGATACCCAAGCGGATCGTCGTCGTCGACGTCGTACGCCGAGCGCCCAACGGCAAGGCGGATTACCGATGGGCGAGACAAACCGCCATGACGACAGAGGCGGTCTGAGCCGCCCGGACTCCGGGGAAGCTCGGGCCTAGCGGCTGAGCGGCTGAGCGGCTGAGCGCCGGGGGCGGACCTTGAGGGCGGTCAGTCCCACGAGCAGGGCGAAAGTGACTACGTTCGGGATGAGCACGGCGGGTTGACCGCTCGCGGAGCCGTAGACGATCCAGCCGACGATCCCGGTGCCTAGAACGCCCAGGTAGGCGAAGGAGATGTCATCGGCTTTGCCGCGATGCCACGTACGCCACAGCTGCGGCAGCCAAGCCGAAGTCGTCAAGATACCGGATAGAAACCCGATCGCTACGATCATCGACCGACCTTCGTAGCGGTGAGGCCTTCGCTGTCTAGCGGTCCACGTTGCGGCACGTTCCGGCGCCTTGTCACCTGCTCCACTCTACACTGCGTCGAGAGGGAAGCTCTCCGCAGCGGCTCTCTGTGGGGTGGTGCGCAGTAGCATAGGGTTCGCCGGTGGGCGCCTACGTTTGGCCTCTGGGGTCAGAGGTGTGATTACGACGCCTGAGCAGCCTTTAGCCGGTTGCGGTCAATGGCCCTGAGCGCGAGGTCACCGTCGTCGACCAGGCGTGCCGAAGCCGAAGTGCACGGCTTGGTTCGTACTCCACGACCCGGTTCTCCGCCACGTAGTCGCCGAGGCGGTCGTTGTGCATCTCCAACTCGAAGGTCTCCCCGACCCCGGACAGGACCCGATCATCGGCCGTGCCCCTCAACATCCCACTCCCGTCGATGGTGGCGTGGTTGGCCGGCCGGGCCGCCCATCGATGGGATCAGGTCCGGCCGGCACGTTTCCGGTACGACTAGAACCGGAGCTACGTAAGGCAGTCGACGACCGAGCAGCAAAGGATCACACGACCGCTTCAGACGTTGTGCGCGAAGCCCTTCGGGAATATCTCAAGGTCAGCTGAACTGAAGCGCCCCCAAACGTCACCGAGGACCCGATCCTCGAACGATGCGAGCTGAGCGGCCTAGCAAGACATGACTAGCTCTCAGATAGCATGAGTATTAATGATATCATCCAAGCTGTCCAGCTGATATCAAGGAGGTGTGGTCGCATTGCGCACGGTCGTGGGCTAAGTAGACCCGACGCGGGTCCGGCTGCTGTGGCTGCCTGTTGAGCATCCCGCTTCGTGCCGTGCGCCCGCTTGGTGGCACACTCCTAATTGACCTAGCAGGGTCGCGGCCGAGTGGAACCGGCACTTGCCAGTAGTCGTCGCCTCGGGACCGGACGCTCCTTCACATGGCAAGAACGCCAGCAGATGCATGACCGTATTATGACTGTCCGACTGGTGAAGCGACGTGGTCAATGCGCAACAACAGCCTCTGAGCAGCGGAGGGAGAGGGATTCGAACCCCCGGGGACTTGCATCCCAAAGCTTTTCAAGAGCTTCGCATTCGTCCACTCTGCCATCCCTCCACGGAACGACCTAAAGACTACCTCTATTTTCCCGGCTCCTAAGCTGCCTCGGGCGGACCAGGCCGGACTTTCGTTCGGTTCTGGTTTCATAAGCCCGCCTGCACGCAAGAGGTGCCGCATCAGAGATTCGATCTGCTCTCGAAGCAGGCCTCGTAGACGCAGCTCTGGCGCAGCCGAGCGGATCCAAGCGCCGCAAGGCCCCCAGCGGGAGAAGGATATGGATCGAGGACCCGTACGCCCCTGCGAAAGGACGGCTTCTAGCGGCGGTCGGGGCAACGAACCGGGTGAGGGTCGCCTGGGATGGCGACTGCGGGTACATGAACGTCGTCGGGTTCGTATCAGAACTCGACGCGGTTGAAGGGTTTTTCACGTCACTGCTTGTTCAAGCGTCACACTCCATGCTGACGAAAGGCAGGGTCGTGGACGAACGGGGCCGGTCGCGAACCCGTTCCTTCCGCCAGTCGTTCTACCTGGCTTTCGCTAGTCGTATCTTCGAGAGGCTGCGGAGTTGGCGACTCTGGGCCGAAGACGTGAGGCCCTTTACTAGTCCGGTGCCTCCGCATGGGAGCACCCCTCGCGGTGGTAACCGCCGTCGGACATGGCGTAGCACTCCGGGCAGAGCAGACCGGCCCAGCAGGCTGGGTCCCCACCGGTTTCTGGGTCTTCGTATCCGAACTCACCGGGGGATGTGGTGTCTTCGTGCGTGGCTACCAGGCTACCCGCACGGAACTGGACCGCAACTGGTACGCCGGGGTGACGCTCAAAGCTCGGGGTGGGCTCCCCACGTGTCCCAGTAGGTGACGGTCTCCACTGGAGGACGCGACGCCGCCTTGAAGTCAGTTCCGACCGTGTAGGCCACCGGCAGCAGAGCCACCTGGGTTACCGACTCGAACGGTATGCCGAGAACCTCGGCGGCTTCGCGCTCCTTTACCAGGTGCAGCGTCGTCCACGCGGACCCTAGCCCCCGGGAGCGCAGCGCCAACATGAAGCTCCAAACGGCTGGGAGGATCGAACCGTAGATCGACGCCGACATTGCGTTAACGGTGCTCTCGGCTCTGCCCTCGATGCAAGGAACGACGTGCACCGGGACCTGCTCAAGGGTCTCGGTGAGGTGGATAGCGCTCTCGTACACGCGTTGGGTCTGGGGGTCCATCGCCTGGTTGGCCGAGGCGCGTAGGTAGCCCTCGCCTCCCTCCCGGTAAAGACGGGCCAGCTCCCGACGCTTGTCGGGGTCCGTCACGACCATCCAGCGCCAGCCCTGAGTGTTGCTTCCGGTGGGAGCTTGCACGGCTAGGCGCAAGCACTCCAAGACCACTTCCTTGGGCACCGGGCGGCCCAAGTCGAGGCGCTTGCGGACCGACCGCGTGGTGGACAGGAGCCTGTCGGTGACCGACAGGTCGAAAGGTGGCTGGGCTTGGGGCGTCTCTGAGGTGGCTGTCACGGGTTTCCCTCTCGTGGGTCGGCGGGTGTCCCGGCTGGGACAATAGGTGCCCCGGCGGGGACTATAAGGGATCGTATCCCGTCTATCCAGATGTCCGCTTCGACCCAGGCCTGGTTGGCGGCCCGTCGGATCCCGTCCCCGTGGAAGCCGGCTGCGGGATACGAGCCTAAGAATTTGAGCGAGCGGAGACTGGCGTGCAGGTCGCGCAAGCAGTCCGCGACGATCTCGTCTCCCACGTGACCTTCGAAGTCGATCAAGAAGCAGTACTCGCCGAGACCCTTCTTGGTCGGTCTCGACTCCAGCTTCACCAAGTTGAGGTCGCGGGCGGAGAACTGGCCGAGGATGCCGTGCAGTGAGCCTGGATGGTCCGAGGACTGAAAGCACACGACGCTCGTCTTGTCATGCCCGCTCGGGGCTGGGACGCCGTTTCCGGGACGGGTTACCAGGACGAACCTGGTGGTGTTGTCCGGGTTGTCCTCGATGCTCGCCGCTAGTACATCCAGGCCGTAAAGCGACCCGGCCAGGGCAGTGCCGATCGCGGCTGACAGCCCGTCGGGGCTCGAAGCGTCGTCGCCTTCAGCTGCGACCTGGCGGACCGCTGCTGCCGTGGATGTCGCTGCCACCTCCTCGACGCCGGGAAGGTTCTGCGAAAGCCAAGCCCTGCACTGAGCTGTCGCGACCGGGAACGAGACCACCCTGGTGACCTGTTCTACAGTGACGCCAGGCGCAGCGAGCAGGTTCTGCGTCACCGGGAGAACCGTCTCGCCGACGATGATCAGGTCGCGCTCGAAGACCAGTTGGTCGGTGGTGATCGACACGGAACCTTCTATCGAGTTCTCGATCGCAACGAACCCGTAGTCCACCCGGCCGGCGGCGACTTCCTCGAAGACCGCGACGAAAGATGGCAGGGCCACCAGTCGGGCCCGGGCGAGGCCTGGCTCGCTTCGCAGGGCTTCCTCTGTGAAGGTGCCGCTCGGTCCGAGGAACCCTATAGAAGCGCTCGAGGAGACAATCCCGGTCATGGCCGGGCAGGATAGGTGATATGGACGCCGCCGAAGTACGCAAACTCCTCGACCGCCTTAGCGCCGGTGAGATAGACGCAGACGAGGTGGTCAGCCGTCTGCGGTCGCTGCCCTACACCGAAATGGGCTTCGCCACTCTCGACACCCACAGGGAGCTGCGCCAAGGGGTTCCCGAGGCGGTCTACGGCCCGGGAAAGAGCACCGAGCATTGCGTCGGGATCGTAGACGAGCTGCTTCGCTCAAGCAGCGGCCCGGTGCTTTTGAGCAGGGCAACCCCGGCTCAGATAGAAGCCGTCACGTCGAGGTTCCCTGGAGCTGAGCGCCACGAGTCGACCGTGGTGTGGCGGCCCGCCGAGCCGAGAGAGGACCTCGACGCGGTCCTCGTCGTCACCGCCGGCACGGCTGACCTTGCCGTGGCGGCGGAGTGCCAGGCGACGTTGCACGCCATGGGGATCCGGTCTCAGCTGATAGCCGACGTTGGTGTCGCAGGCCTGCACCGCCTTTTGGTCCGCGTGCCCGAACTTCAGCGGGCCCCCGCCGTGGTGGTGGTGGCCGGCATGGAAGGGGCGCTCGCCTCCGTGGTCGGCGGCCTGGTCGCGTGCCCCGTGGTGGCGGTGCCGACGAGCGTGGGGTACGGCGCTTCGCTCGAAGGAGTCACCGCCCTGTTGTCGATGCTGTCTTCGTGCGCCTCGGGCATCACCGTGGTCGGCATCGACAACGGTTTTGGGGCGGCGTTCGCTATCAGTCGGATCTTCCGTTGAGTACCGTCGCCTGGTGGAACTGCTTCGCTGGGATCGCCGGGAACATGGCTTTAGGGGCTCTGGTAGACGCGGGCGCTGACCTGGCGTCGATTGAAGATGGGCTCGCAAAACTCGAGCTGAGCGGCTGGGAGATCCGATCCGAGCAGGTCCTGCGCGCCGGGGTCGCCGCAACCTACCTTGACGTCGTCGTCGAAGCCGGGCCGGAGACCAGAACCTACACGAGCATCGTCGCGATGCTGGAGCGAGCCGACCTGCCCGAACGTGCCCGGCGCCGGGCTCTCGAGGTGTTCGACCGCCTGGGACGCGCCGAATCGCGGCTGCACGGTGTGCCCCTCGGGGAGGTCCACTTCCACGAGGTCGGCTCGACCGATGCGATCGTAGACGTCGTCGGAACGTGCATCGCGTTGGAACTGCTGGGAGTCGACGAGGTCTTCTCCGGTCCCGTCGCCCAAGGGTCCGGCATGGCCTCGTCGGCGCACGGTTCGCTTCCAGTCCCGGCGCCGGCTGTAAGCGTCGTCTTAGCCGAAGTCGGGGCGCCGATCTACGGCACGGGCGTGGGGATGGAGCTAACCACCCCTACAGGGGCGGCGCTGCTCGCCGGGCTGTGCGACGGTTGGGGTCCCGTCCCGGCGATGAACGTGGTCGCCTGCGGTTTCGGGGCGGGGACGCGTGACCTCAACGGCCTTCCCAACGCCGCCCAGGTGCTGATCGGGGAGGTCCACGCCGGCGACGGCCCCGACCTCGAAGGCGCCCAACCTCTTGTCGTCATGGAAGCGACCGTCGACGACGTGACAGGCGAGATCCTCGCGTCGACGATATCGGCACTCCTGAGGCGGGGGGCTCTCGACGCGTGGGTGTCACCGGTGACCGGCAAGAAAGGACGCCCCGCCCATGTGCTCACGGTCCTGTCCGACCCGTCGAATGTCAGCAAGCTCAGAGCGGTGATCACCTCCGAGACCGGGACGCTCGGGGTGAGAGCCTCCACCTGGCGGCGCTGGCCGTCCGCCAGGAGCTTCGTCACGGTGGAAGTGAGCGGGCTGCCCGTACGGGTGAAAGTGTCGGCTCAACGCTACAAGGCCGAGCACGACGACGCCCTCGGCGTCGCCGCGCAGCTCGGCCGGCCGGTTCGCGACGTGGCATGCGAAGCCGAGGAAGCCGCCCGCACCAGGCCGCTTTGAACACGGATGCAGTGGTGGTACCGCAGCGGTCCTGACTTGGGCCATCATGGTCTAGGTGTTGGAGGTCAAGGACCTGACGGTCGAAGTCGGCGGCAGGGTCACCCTAGGCGGGGCGTCGTTCCAGGTTCGTCCCGGCGACAAGGTCGGTCTCGTCGGCAGGAACGGGGCCGGCAAGACCAGCCTGCTCAAAGTGCTCGCCGGGGACGCCCCCCCGTCGGGAGGCCGGTCGACCATAAGGGGCCGCCTCGGTTTCCTCACCCAGGACCCAAGAGCCCTGTCCCGGAAAACCGACGTCACCGCCATGGAGCACGTCCTGTCAGGGCGGGGTCTAGACGAGGCCGCTCGACGTATGGAAGACGCCCGGCGCGCCATGGAATCCGAACCTTCCGAAGCCAACATCCGTCGTTACTCGCGGTCCGAGGAGACCTTCTCGAACCTCGACGGCTACGCCGCGGAGTCCGAGGTCCGCCAGCTCGTAGCCGGCCTGGGACTCGACTCCGACCGTCTCGACGGGCCGCTCGGCGTGCTCTCAGGCGGCGAGCGGCGCAGGGTAGAGCTCGCCAGGATCCTCTTCGGGGGTACCGACGTGCTGATGCTCGACGAACCGACGAACCATCTCGACGGGGACGCGAAGAGCTGGCTGATGGGCTTCCTGCGCGACTTTCGCGGGGCGCTGCTCGTCGTGAGCCACGACCTGGACCTCCTCGACGAGGCGATCACCCGCGTCTTGCACCTCGACAACGCGGAGATGGTCGAGTACAAAGGCACCTACTCGCAGTACAGGAAGGCCCGCGCCGCCGACGAGGAACGCCGCCGGCGTCTCGCGGAGCGCCAGCAGACCGAGATAAAGAGGCTCTCCGACCTTGCCGACTCGATGCGCCACCAGACGGCGAAACGTGCGAGGGTCGCCCGTTCACTTGACCGGCGCGCCGAGCGCCTCGCTTCGGGGGCGGTCACGACGGCAGGCAGAGGGGAACGCAAATACAAGGTTCGCTTCCCGGACCCGCCGCGAGCCGGCAGGGTCGTCCTCGAAGCGGAGGAGCTCGCCCAGTCCTACGGGGGGCCGATGATCTTCGAGGACGTGTCGTTCGCTTTGGAGCGAGGCGAACGGGTCCTGGTGATGGGCCTCAACGGCGCGGGCAAGACGAGCCTGCTTCGCATCCTCGCCGGGCGCAGCGACCCCAAGAACGGCTCCTGGCGTCTCGGCGCGGGGGTCGTAGCCGGTTACTACGCCCAGGAGCACGAGGGCATCCGCTCGGGGGTTACGGTGCTGGCCCACATGCGAGAAGCTTCGAACGCCCCCGAACCGGAGCTGCGGGCGCTGCTTGGCATGTTCGGCCTGGTCGGCGAAATAGCCTTCCAGGACGCGGGGACCCTCTCAGGAGGGGAGAAGACGAAACTCGCTCTCGCTCAGCTCGTCGCCGGCCGCCACAACCTGCTGCTGCTCGACGAGCCGACCAACAACCTGGACCCGCCGTCGCGTGACGCTATCGGAGCGGCCCTCTCCGACTGGCCCGGTGCGATGATCGTAGTCAGCCACGACGTGTCTTTCGTCGCGCAGCTCTCCCCGAGCCGGGTGATAACCATGCCCGAAGGAGTCGAGGATCGCTGGAGCGACGACCTCATCGAGCTGGTGGCCCTGGCGTGAACGAACCTTCCACGACCGAATCCCCGCCGGTGTCAACGTCGGACCTGGACCTGGCGCTGCGCCTGGCGGACGCCGCCGACGCCATAACCCGCGAAGCGTTCCGCAAGTCCGGGCTGGTGGTGGAGACCAAAGCTGACCGTACGCCGGTGAGCGAAGCGGACCGGGCGGTCGAAGAGCGCCTCCGGGCGATCCTCGCCGTCGAACGACCAGACGACCGGATAGTCGGAGAGGAGTACGGCGACACAGGCAGCGGGCCCCGGCGCTGGATCGTCGACCCGATAGACGGCACCAAGAACTTCGTCAGGAGCATCCCGGCGTGGGCGACGCTCATAGCCCTAGAAGCCCAAGGCGCCGTCGACGTCGGAGTCGTGTCAGCCCCAGCCCTCGGGCGGCGCTGGTGGGCGGCACGGGGCGCCGGGGCGTTCGTGGCCGACCTGCCCGCAGGGCCAGCCCGGCGGATGGGTGTTTCCGGCGTCGCGTCTCTCGCCGACGCTCACCTGTCGGGTTCCGCACTGTCATCCTGGGAAGATTGGGGAGGCCCGGCAAGCTACGTAACCTTGGCGCAGGGCTGCTACGCGGATCGCAGCTTCGGTGACTTCTGGTCGCACATGCTCGTAGCGGAGGGTGCCATCGATATCGGCATCGACCCGGTGGCATCACTCTGGGATCTCGCCGCATTAGAAGTGATCGTGGAGGAAGCCGGCGGGACTTTCACCGACCTGCTCGGCCGGAAAGGCGCCGGTGGCGGCAGCGCCATCTCCACCAACGGCCTGCTGCATCGACAAGCGCTCGACGCGCTAGGCCTCGGTTAGTCTAATGGATAACCTCGTGGCCGGAAACGACGACGAGGGTACGGGCTCTAGTAGGACCGACGACGACGCACCGGTGGGGAACACGGCCCGGGTACACGGCGCTGCGGCCCGTCCCCAGCGGCACCGCCTTCTCGCCTAGGAGCTGAAGCTCTACTATGCCCTCCAAGACGTAGACGAAGTCTTCCCCCTCGTGCTCGAACCAGTCCCTCGGGGACTCACCTGGATTGAACACGTGCTCGTAGGCCTCCAAGCGGGAGACGTCCGACCCGGGGGTGTGGATAAGCACCGTATCCGACGCCCGTTCGTGGGCTTGCATCACCTTGGGGGTTGACTCGTGTTCGACGCTTCCATCCCGTGCCGGCGGTCCAAGCAGCTGGCCGGGCTGCACCCCTAGAGCCTCGGCCAAGGAGAGGATAGTAGTCAGGCTCGGTGCTGCAAGCCCACGCTCGATCTGGCTGAGGAACGGCTGGGACACGCCAGCCTTTGCTGCTAGCCCCACCATTGTGAGCGACGCCGTGCGTCGCAGTGACCGTATCTGGCGTCCAACGCGTTGCGCTTCGGGATCGGGACTCCTGCTCGACACGTTGCCAGTATTGCGCATTCCAGTTAACAGATCTGTAACAGCAGAATATAGACAGGGTCGATATCGGCTCGTACAATGAAAAGCGTGTCCTGCGAATCCGACCTGCGAGGCTTGACGGGCCGTCACAGTGGGGAAAGCTGCCGATGGGCACTTTAGTAATTCGCCGTTCGTCTCAAAAAGAGAGCGCACGAGGCGCCGCCTCGTCCCAAGCGGCTCACCTGGAGGTCGGGGCGATTGAACCTCGTGGGAATGGCTTCACCTTAAGAAGGCGCTTGGTGCGGCTAGCGCGACGTGTAGGAGAGCGTCTCGCGTTAGTCGTCGTGTGCCTGTTGTTGTGGGAGATCGTAGCTCGCAGCGGACTGATAACCAAGGCGCTTTTCCCCACCCCACTCCAGACGTGGGAGGCCGCCAAGTCGCTGTGGAGAAGTGGAGTAGTCGGTGGTGACCTGCGCGCCAGTCTGGGACGAGTGGCTGTCGGCTTTCTCATCGGATCGGCCCTTGGAATCGCCATTGGCTTCGCAACCGGGATCTCACGTGCTTGTAACGCACTGCTAGGGCCGATCATCACGTTCCTGCGTCCTATACCGGCCATCGCTGTCGTGCCCCTGTCGACAGCATGGTTCGGAATAGGCCAGAAAGGAAAGTACTTCATCATCGGCTACGCCGTCGTACTGGCCGTGTGGCTCTACGTCCACGACGGGGTCGCGCGGATCCCGTCAGTGTACGTGAGGGTAGCGAAGGGGTACGGACTCGGACGGGTAAGAGTCCTGACGAGGGTTCTGATACCGGCAGCTGGGCCGGCGATCATATCGGCGCTTCGTTACGGTAGCAGCGTAGCCTTCCTTGCCTTGGTGGCTGCAGAGCTCGGCGGGGCTCAAAACGGCATCGCCTATAGGTTGCAGGTCGACTCTCAGTTCCTCCAGACCGGTCGAATCTTCGTCGGGCTGATCGAGTTGGGCGTCCTCGGAGTCAGCGCTGATTACCTCATCGCAAAGGCAGGCAAGCGGTTAGTGCATTGGAGCACCTCGTGAGAAGGCGCCAAGTCGGATTGAGCGCTATCGGCTTGGCGGACAGGGGTGCCAGGTGAGCGAGTTGCCTGCACCTGAAGCTGCGGTTCAGGGATCAAGTCCTCCCGGGACGCCAGGACACGATCTGACGGGCACCACTAGTGAGGCCATCTGTCTGGAAAAGGCCGCTGTCACATACCATTCCAGTCGCACCGGAAACGTCACGACGGCGCTCGCGGAAACCGACGTTACGTTTGGGGCTGGCTCGTTCACTGCTCTGCTAGGGCCGACCGGGTGTGGCAAGACGACATTACTGAACGCAGTGGCAGGGTTCGTCGAACTGTCCGGTGGTCAGATCCGAATAGGGCGGAGACAGGTGGTAGGCCCGGGTCCTGACAGGGCGGTCGTCCTCCAGCAGTACGCGTTGATGCCCTGGATGACAGCCAGCGAAAACGTCGAAATGGCCTTGGAACGGTTCCACCTTCGCCGGGCCGAGCGCGCCGAGCGCGCTCGGCGCGCCTTGGAGTCAGTCGGGTTGAAGGACGCAGCTAGAAAATACCCGGCGGAGATGTCCGGCGGCATGCAGCAGAGAGTAGCGCTGGCACGTGCAATGGCAGCCGAGCCCAGCGCGCTGCTCATGGACGAACCTTTCGGTGCCCTCGACGCCATCACGAGAATAGCGATGCAACGGCTCCTAATGACCTTGTGGGAGCAAACGTCTACGACCGTCGTGTTCGTAACCCATGACGTCAACGAGGCGTTGGACCTGGCCGAGAGGATCCTGCTCATGGCCCCAGGTCCTGGCAGGATCGTCGCCGATCTCGACCTCACGTCCAGCAGCATACGTTCCGACGCTGTCGAACGGGACAAACTTTACCAGCAGATTCTCGGATACCTGCTTCCTGGCTGAGGGGCCAACGACTCAGCGTTCTTAGCAGGCCGGAAAGTGTCACAACGACAACAATAAGGAGAACAATGCCCAAAATCAGGTACTTACGCGCGACGGCGTCGCTGACAGCGGCGACAGCGTTACTTGCAGCTTGCAGCAGCGGAGCTGGCACTAAGAGTTCGTCGTCGGCCACATCGACAGCGACCAGTAGCTTAAGCTCACCTGCGACCACTAACCCCGCGTCGCAAAGCCCTGCCATCAAGATCACCATCGCCGGCGGTGATTACCTAGGAGGTGCCCCTGTATACGTTGCGTCAGCTGAAGGCATATGGAAAGCCGATGGAATCCAAGCGAACGTGGCGAACTTCGCGACCGGCGTGTTGGCGCTGAACGCTCTTCTTGGCGGGCAGGCGAACTTCGCCTTCGTCGCCGACCTGCCTATCGCAACGGCGTTGCTGAGCAAGAGGAGCATCCTGGTAGACGCCAACCTCTCGAAGTTCTCCCAGTGGAAGCTCATATACTCCAAGTCGTCGGGGATCTCGTCGTTTGCGTCGTTAAAAGGAAAGAAGATCGGCGTACCAGTCGGGAGCAACGCCGAGTACGTCCTAAACGAAATGCTGGTATCGGCAGGATTGACGCTCCAAGACGTGTCAGTGATCAATCTGGCTCCATCCGAGATCGTCCCAGCGGTCGACAAAGGTGACATCGCTGCCGGCGTCACATTTCCAACCTACTATACGGCGGCTCAATCGATCCTAGGTGGCAACTACGAGGACATGGTCTACAGCGGCTATGCCGAACATACTGTGCTTCTTGCCGCCCCGGGCACCCCGCTGTCCACTCAGGAGCGCGTCCTGCGCGCTCTGATCTCAGCGGACAACTACATTCAAGCCAACCCTACAGCCGCAGCGACGGCGATTGCCGGTCAATCGGGTGGTGCCGACTCGGTCAGCTTCGTGTCGAGCTTTCTGCCACAGTACGCACAGAAGGTAGCTCTCGCGCCGGGCCTCGTCGACCTGCTCGTCGCCGAAGGGAATTGGCTTAACGCCACCCAAGGCGTGGCTGGCGTTCTCAGCCAGTCGACGGTGCTCGCAGCTACCTCGAAGTCGGCGCTTCAGAGCGTGGACCCTGCCGGGGTGACGTTGCCGTGACCGACGATCTGAGATTTCTTGACCAGCCCCGGCGGGTCCCGACTATCGACGTCTTGTCGGAGCCGGCTCTCGACCAGAACACCCTTAGGCGTCGCGGTACTGGATTGCGCGGTGTGGACATGAACAGGACTGCCGGTGGGCTGACACTTTTCTGTCCTATCGCCGGACCCGGTGAGATCTACCTTGTCGATATCGACGGTAGTGTGGTCCACACTTGGAATGCCCCAGTTCCCCCCGGGAGACACGCCAAAGTTCTGCCCAATGGGAACCTCTTTTACCAGGGCAAGAAGCAAGGTGGGGTCTCGATTTTCCCTCTGTGGGACGTCTACCACGGTGGTTGGCTGATGGAGCTGGATCCGACGGGGAGGATCGTGAGACAGGCACAGCACCCCTTCCATCACCACGATGCTTCGATCTTGGCCAACGGTAACCTTCTTGTCGGCGCCGTGGAGAGATTGCCCGACGCCGCGGCGGCGCAGGTCCGCGGAGGCATACCCGGCAGCGAAGCGCCTGACGGTTCGATATGGGGTGATGTCGTCTACGAGATGACTTGGGATGGCGAGATCGTGTGGCGTTGGTCGCCGGCCGACGAACTGGGGACAGCGGATCTTCCTCTCGACGAGCACTTCGAACGGGAGCACTGGCCTATGTGCAACAGCGTCGAGGAGACCGTCGACGGCGACGTGCTTGTCGGCTATCGGAGTGCTTCTACGTGTCTTATAGTTGATCGCCGGTCGGGGAAGGTCAAGTGGCGGCTAGGCCCCGAGGAGATCGCGCAACAGCATCATCCCCACATGCTGGGCAATGGTCACGTGATCATCTTCGACAACGGGTCCTTCCGGCCGTCTAGCAGCGTGCCTTATTCGAGGGTGATAGAAGTCGACCCGAAGGACTCCAACAAGATTGTGTGGGAGTACAAGGACACGCCTTTGCAGAACTTCTACAGCCCTTACATGTCCAACGCTCAGCGTCTGTGGAACGGGAACACTCTGATCAGCGAAGGTAGCTTTGGGCGCATTTTCGAGGTGACCCCTGCCGGCGAGACCGTCTGGGATTACGTGGTCCCGTATTTCTACTGCTTTCCCGACGGAACAGGACCTGAGTCGTCGGCGGGTGCCCAGAACGCCATATTCCGAGCGTATCGCTACAAGGAGGAGAGCTTCCCGTGGCTCGGGTAGTCTTCGCTATTCTTGGCGTCCAGAGACGATGACGTGCGCGAACGGAGCGTGACGAGTGGGCCTGCTTAGTGTTCCCGTAGTTGACCTGTCGCCGTGGGTGGCGGGCGGATCGGACAGGGAGCGGTCGCGTGTGGTGGCTGACACCGACAAGGCTCTGCGGGAGGTCGGCTTCCTGGCGATAGTCGGGCACGGCATCACAGACGATGTCGTAGCGGCGATGGTAGAGGCCGCCGACAGTTTCTTCTCCTTGTCGCCCGAGGCGAAGAGCAGCTACCGGGTCCAGGGAGCCAACCGCGGTTACACCCCGCCACGAGCGGAGAGTCTCATCCTCAGCGCTGGGATCGAAGCCGATCCAAGCTCAAGGGACTTCTTCGAAGCCTTCAACGTCGGAGTGGACGGGACGTCCTACGGCGGTAGCGAACTTCCCGAGCCGGAGTACGCTCCGAACGTTTGGCCAGAAGAGCTGCCGCAGTTTCGCGGAGGCCTCCAAGCCTATTTCGACGAAGCCGGGCGGGTGGCAAGTGTGCTCACGTCTGTCTTCGACGTTGCTTTGGGCCAGCCGGAAGGGTTCTTCGCAGGCCTGACCGACCACTCGATCGACGTTCTGCGGCTGAACAACTACGCCCTGGCCGAAGGCACCAGCCTAGGGGCGGCGTCTGCCATGGGCGCTCACACCGACTTCGGGATCGCCACGGTGCTGTGGGCCGACCCCGTGCCAGGTCTGCAAATCCTCGATGCCGGCGGGGTCTGGCACGACGTGCTGCCTGCCCCCGGCGCACTTCTCGTTAACCTCGGGGATCTCACAGCGCGCATGACCAACGACGTGTGGATGGCGACCATGCACCGGGTGGTCCCTCCGCAAGTCGACGGTCGAACGGTCAGACGTCGCTCGGCCGCCTACTTCCACGATGGCAACTTCGACGCTGTCGTGGCGCCGTTACCCCAGTTCGTGGATGCTGCCAGGCCGGCTGGGTACGAGCCGGTCAGGGTCGCCGACCACCTCAAGGCCAAGCTGGCCGGCTCGCGCGAGGGCTTTGTTAACACCTCGGCGGTGCGCGAGTCGGCGCGGCTGCAAGCGAGTTTGGGCTAGCCGGGCTCAGACGAAGGGTAGCCGGGCTCAGGAGAGCAGCTTGCCGGCGGCGGCGAGTCCTACGGCGATGACAACCACCCGAAGTACTCCTGTGGGGATCCACTTGGCGAACAGCGACCCCAGGTAGCCACCCACAAGGCTGCCCACGGCCATCACACCGACCGCAGCCCACGATATCGGAGCGAACGCGATGAAAGCCACGGCGGCGACGGTGTTGATCACCAGGGACATCGCCGTGCGCAAACCGCTTATCCGCTTCAGGTCGTCGGGCAGGACGGAGGCGAGGATCCCGAGAAGGAGGACGCCGAGGCCCGCCCCGAAGTAGCTGCCGTAGGTGGAGGCGAGGAACACGGGGAAGTCGACGAGCAGCACCGGCCGCCGGGTCGAGGACCTCTCCGCCAGTTGGAAGTGCTTGGAAACCAAAGGCTGCACGGCGAACAGGGCGCAGGCCACCAGGATCAGGTAGGGCGCGAGAAGGCTGAAAGCGCTCGCCGGGGTGGCCAGCAGGAGTACCACGCCCGCTACGCTGCCGGCCAGGGTGGGCACGGCGAGCTTGCGTAGGTTGGGCTTTTGGGTGGAGATCTCCTCTGCGAAGCCGGCGGAACCCCCCACGTAGCCGCTCCAGATTCCCACTGTCGACGTGACGTTCGCGTTCAGGGGCGGAAGACCCACGGCGAGAAGAGCAGGGAACGAGACTAGGGAACCGCCCCCGGCGACCCCGTTGATGAAACCGGCGCCCAGGCCGGCAGCTCCCAGCGCCACGAGCCGGGCAGCGTCCACCCGGGGAATGTTACACAGCGCCGGCCGGCACCGGGGACCGATTGCAAGGTGGCGGCGGGTCAGTTGCCGATCGAAACGGTGTGCACCCAGCTGCCGCGCTCTACGCTGTAGCCATGTCGAGCTACATAGGACCAGGGGTGCTCGAAGTCGACACCCTACTCGGGGGTTGGGACAAGGTAACCGCCGGATACCTCGTCGAAGGTGCCGCCCCTGTGCTTATAGAGACCGGGAGCCAGTCGTCGGTTCCAACCCTCCTGGCAGCTCTCGCCCGTCACGGGGTCGGCCCCTCCGACCTGGCCGGTGTGGCGGTCACCCACATCCACCTCGACCACGCGGGCGGGGTCGGCGACGTGGCGAGGGCGTTCCCGAACGCCACCGTGTACGTGCACGAGAAAGGAGCCCGCCACCTAGTCGACCCAGAAAGGCTTGTCCGCTCTGCGGCGATGGTCTACGGGGACCTTCTCGACAGCCTCTACGGCCGCCTGGACCCGACGCCGGTGGAGAGAGTCCACGTCCTCGCCGATGGCGAGCAGATACAAGTCGGCCCAAGCAGAACCCTGACGACCATCGACTCACCCGGTCACGCTAAGCACCACCTTGCTCTGCACGACAGCGAAAGCGGGATCATCTTCGCCGGTGACGCAGTAGGCGTCCGCCTGCCCGACGCCGGCGTCCTTCGGCCCGCCACTCCGCCCGCCGACTTCGACTTGGACCAGGCGGTCACCTCGCTCCACAAGTTCGCCGCGAGAAGCCCCAGCGGCATAGCCCTGGCTCACTACGGTCTCCTCGGCGACCCCCCTGGGCTGCTGGAGGAGGCCGAGAGCACGCTGCGCCAGTGGGCTGAGACCGCCGAGTCGGCTTGGCGGACGGGAGCGGACATCGAAGAGGCGCTCACGGCGCGCTTCGGGGGGCCGATCGAAGGGGTGTCGGAGGAGAACCGCGCGAAGCTGGAAACCCTAAACGGGATCCACTCCAACGCTGCGGGCCTAAGACGCTGGCTGGAAACGACCAGGGGCGATCAGGGACACCCCCACCCCCACGTCTAGAGCAGCGGCCGTCGGGCACGGCCGGCCAGCTGGTGCCAGCTAGGTGGTGCCGGCCAGTTCGTCCCGGCGGTACTGGGTCTGGTAGAGATCCGCGTACAGGCCGCCCTGGGCTATCAGCTTTTCGTGTGTGCCGCGGGCGACTAACCGGCCCTGGTCCAACACGAGGATCTGATCGGCGGATTGGATCGTCGAGAGGCGGTGCGCTATGACGAACGACGTGCGACCCTCCAAGGTGGCCGCCAGGGCCTGCTGGACCGCCAGTTCGGTCTCCGAGTCGAGGTGGGCTGTCGCCTCGTCGAGTATGACGATCGAAGGGTCCTTGAGAAGGACCCGGGCGATGGCGAGCCGCTGTTTCTCCCCGCCGGAGAGCCTGTAGCCTCTTTCCCCGACGACGGTGTCGAAGCCGTCGGGCAGCGCTGCTATCACCTCGGATATCCGGGCGGCGTCACAGGCTTCGAGCAGTTCGGCTTGAGTGGCGTCGGGCCTCGCGTAGAGCAGGTTCGCCCGGATCGTGTCATGGAAGAGGTGGGCGTCCTGGCTGACCACGCCTATGGCCTTACGCAGCGACTCGATGGTCACGTCGCGGACGTCGATCCCGTCGAGGGATATCGAACCCTCCGTTACGTCGTAGAGCCTGGGCAGAAGGCTCGAAAGTGTGGTCTTCCCCGCGCCGGACGGTCCTACCAGTGCGGTCATCGTGCCAGGCTCGGCGACGAAGGAAACGTCGCGTAGCACCCACGATCCTTGCTCGGCGGACAGCGCGACGTCCGTCGTGCCGTCCCCGCGGGTCTCAAGCGAGGCCACGGACACCTCAGAGGGTGCCGGATAGCGGAACCACACACCCGACGCAGCGACCCGCCCGGCAACCCGGCCGAGCTCGGCGGCGCCTGGCTTATCAGCGACGGTTGGCTCGGCGTCGAGGACCTCGAATACCCTGTCGAAGCTGACCACAGCTCCCAGCAGGCTGACTCTGGTGCTAGCCAGGTCGGTCAGGGGCGAGTACAGTCTGGTGACGTAGGCGGCGAGAGCGACGACGGTGCCGACCGCCAGGTGCCCTGTCGCCGCCTCCCTTCCACCCAGCCAGTAGACCGCCGCGGTGCCGACAGCCCCGACAAGCGCCAGAGCGGTGAAAAGGTAGCGGCTGATCAGGGCGAGTTGGATGCCGGCGTCGCGGACGTCGCCCGCACGTCCGGCAAACTGCTTGGACTCGTCGGCTGGGCGGCCGAACAGCTTGGAGAGCATCGCCCCGCCGACGTTGAAGCGTTCGGTCATCGTCACGCTCATGGCGGCGTTGTACTGCATCTGGCGTCGCGACAGACGGCTTATCCGTCCGGCCAGCAGACGGTCCACGACAATGAAAGGCGGGACGACCAAAAGCGCGAGGGCGGTGATCGACGGGCTCAACGCGAACATTGGTACGAGCGTCGCGACCAAGGTGAGCACGTCCGACACGACCGAAGCGGCCGTACCGACGGCGTTCTGCGCGTCGAGTACGTCATTGGTCAGCCTCGACATCAGCGACCCGGTCTGCGTGCGGGTGAAGAAGGCGATCGGCATGCGCTGCACGTGCTCGAAAAGCGACACCCTCAGGTCGTAGATGATCCTCTCGCCGATCACCGAGGCCAGCCAACGGTTCAGCAGCGAAAGGGCCGTTGTGGCGAGAGCCAGGCCGACCATGGCGACTGCGAGCACGTCGACGAGGCCGACGTCGCGCCGGCCGATGCCATTGTCGATCAGATCTCGGACAAGCAGCGGCGGTACCGAACCGATACCGGCTGCAGCCACTATGCACGCCAGGTACAGCGCCAGCCGGCTCCGGTAGGGACGTAGGAAACGCCAGATCCGGGCCCTCGTGCCCGGCGCGACTTCCGCCGCCTTGAGAGCTGCGAGGTCGAGGCGGCGGTAGGCCTTGCTCAACGCGAACCTCGAAGCATAAGACCCTCACCGTATCGGACCCACGCCCGCTTGGCTTGGAGCATCATGTAAGGGTGAACCCGCTCGAGCTTGAGCTCGTCACCAGAGAAGTAGCCAAGAGGGTGACCGCCGCGCGCCGCAACCCCGGCGACCGGCCCTGGGCGGACGGGTATCCGATGGAAGGCGACCGTCGTGCCTGCCTGGCTTACCTGCGTCAACTTCCGTTCTTCGGTGGCCGCTCCCGCTCAGACCCTTTCGGTTACTACCAGATCCTCGAATCCGGCGTCGTGGTCGGTGGGATCGGGTTTCACGGTCCCCCCAGGGATGGGATGGTCGAGGTCGGCTACGGGGTCGTGCCGTCGGTAAGGGGCAGGGGGGTCGCTACGGACGCTTTGCGCCAGATGCTCCGGTTCGCTGCGAGCCGGCCGGACGTGACGCGAGTGAGAGGCCGGACCACGCCGGACAACGTCGCATCTCAGAAGGTAATGCTCGCAGCCGGTCTGACGCACGTGGGACGCGACCCGGAGTTCCTACATTTCGAGATCAGAACCGTCGACGTGAACTGACACCCCCTTGAGTCGGTGCTTAGACTGCCAGCCGAGTGGGTACTCAGAGAGGGTGAAGACAGCTACGACTTCAGGGAGAGGCCTCAGCGCAAAGGTCGCAAGGAAAGCAGCGGCTGCGCTCCTAGCGGGTAGCGTCCTTGCAGCTTGCGGGGCGTCGGCTCACAAGGCCGCAAACGCCACGCCATCAACAACCTCCACGGGACCTCCGACCACAGCGTCCCCTTCCAACTCCTCGACTTCGACTTCGACTTCGACGGCCACAAGCCCGCCGGAGAGCTCTTCGGCTACCACGATCGCACCCACAACGACGGTCGCCGGACCGCAGCCGTGCCCGACCAGTGCCCTCAGCGCTACGCTCGGCGCCCCTAATGGAGCCGCCGGGAGCACCTACTACGTGCTGACCTTCACCAACACCTCCAAGGTGTCGTGCACTCTCGCCGGGTACCCCGGTGTTTCGTACGTCGCTGGCTCCCAGGGAACGCAGATCGGGGCACCCGCCGCCCGCCTGCCGGGCGCCGTGACGACGGTCAGCGTGCCGTCGGGCGCTTCCGCCTTCGCGACCCTCAGAGAGGTAGTCGCAGGAAACTACCCGTCGAGTTGCGGCTTGACCAACGTCGCTGGTTTGCGAATCTATCCACCAAATCAGACCGCAGCGCTCTTTGTGGCCCAGAACACCCAAGGCTGCTCCAACACGTCCGACCTGCTGTTGCAGGTGGGACCAGTAGCTTCGAACGCGGCGGCTGCTTCTTCGTAGCTCGACAGCACCCCGATCGCGCGATTGGCAGTTCCAGCGAAGGGTCTGTGCTTTAGTCCTCCCGCTGATTGCCGATACGACC
The DNA here is from genome assembly GCA_021808665.1 of Actinomycetes bacterium. The sequence goes on along the minus strand of JAKBBA010000020.1, from coordinate 15,754 downwards.
TAGATATGTGGGATCTCGCACAGGTGTTGACGCACCTGGTTAAGCTCGGAGGTTCCGACCTTCACGTCGGCGCTGGCGGTCTGCCTCGGGTCAGGGTAAACACCGATCTGCGCCCGGCGCCGTTCCCGCCGGTGAGCGACGAGGATCTAACGGCCGTTCTGTCCAAGGTCATTCCGGCGAAACGCTGGGCCGAGTTCCAACGAACTGGAGAAGCAGACTTCTCCCTCTCTTTCGCCGGTATAGGACGTTTCAGGGGCAACGTGTGCATGCAGCGCGGCACAGTCGCCTTGGTGCTCCGGCGGGTGCTCCCAGTGGCCGTGACAGCCGCAGAACTGGGCCTGCCGCCCGTAGTCACCAAGCTTGCCGAAGAGCCGCGTGGGCTGGTCCTTGTCACCGGTCCGACAGGCAGCGGTAAGACGACCACGCTTGCGGCGATGATCGACCACATAAACTCCAACCGAGCGTGCAAGGTGATCACCATCGAGGATCCGATAGAGGTGATCCACACGGACAAGCGCTCAGTCATCTGGCAACGTGAGATCGGTACTGACACCGAAGACTATGCGCAGGCCATGCGAAGGGTGCTACGCCAAGATCCCGACGTGATACTCGTCGGCGAGATGCGAGACGCGGAGACCGTATCGGCGGCCCTGGCAGCGGCCGAGACGGGCCATCTCGTGCTTTCGACCCTGCACACGACGAACGCCACCGAAACCATCAACAGGGTGGTCGACTTCTTCCCTGCTGCTCAGAGCCACCAGGTTCGCATGACCCTCGCCGGAGCGCTGCGCGGGGTGATAAGCCAGCGCCTCGTTGCCACCAGGGACGGCCAGGGGCGGGTGGCGGCTATCGAGGTGATGGTGGTCACCGGCCGGATCGCAGACAGGATCGCCGACCCCAACAACGACGGAGCCACGATCCAAGAGCAGATCGCCGAAGGCGACTACCACGGGATGCAAAGCTTCGACCAGGCCCTCCGCAAGCTCGTACTAGACAAGCGGATCAGCGTCCAGTCGGCGCTGTCAGCCTCGAGCAGCCCGCACGACCTGCTGGTGTCACTAGAGGCAGATGGGGTGCCGGTAAGGCGGGAAGCTGCCGGCGTCGCCTGACCAAGCGGGCTGGCCAGGTGAGCGGGCCGCGGCGCTGTGCCCGTCCGGCATGATCAGCGTTAGAGAAGCCCAAAGCTGTGCGGCAACGGGTTCAGCCGCAGCCAGCGGCTATAGACAAAGCTCGGCATACGTCGTGGAGGCGCTCAGGGCCGAGACGGCAGATGCGCTCCACCATCCACGCCTTCGGTATCGCCGCCACGTTGTCAAAACTTAGAGCGCAGGGTTCAGGCATGCCGTCAGCCTCGTCGAGCGCGACCTCGGTAGGGATTCCCCGTATCCGACGCGTGGCGGGGACGGCGATCAGCGTCTTTAGAACTGGGATCGCTCCTTGCCGGGTGAGGACAAGGTAGGGTCGCCGCTTGTCGTTCGGCGACTCTGCCCACCACATCTCACCTCGGTTCACCACGGTTCAGCCTCGATGCTCGCCGTCGCCAGCGCTATCACGTCGGCGGACGGGTCCTCGGCGGGGATGCGCTCGTATCCTGTCACTATTGCTTCGTCGACCGCAGCGTCGACATCCCCGGCGAGGTATGCCTCTATGGCCTGGCGGATCAAGGCCGACCGGGATGCACCCGACTTCGACGCCCGTTGGTCGAGCAGGGCCACGAGCTGTTCGTCTAGCTGTACCAACGTCTGCATCCGTGCCATGACCATATGCTACCATATGGTCGGCTAGTAAGACGGGCCTTGCCCGGCAGCCCACGACGCGCTCCTCGCCGGTGTGCGACAGCGGATACCCCTCTGTCCTGGCTGCGCACCGTCTGCTCTGGGTGCTAAAGGCCTTCGAGAGCAGCGGAGACCTTCGTCCGCAGCTGCGGTGCGGGGAGTGCACCGACTATCCTTTCTACGGTCTTACCACCTTTGAGCACGAGCAGCGTGGGTATGCTCATCGCCTCGTAGCGGCGCGCCGTGGCCGGAGCCTCGTCGACGTTGACCTTGACGACTTTCAGCCGGCCAGCGAACTGAGTCGCCATCTGCTGCACCGTCGGGCTGACCATCCGGCACGGTCCGCACCAAGGCGCCCAGAGGTCCACCAACACCGGGATGGGTGATTTGACTGCAACAAGGTCGAAGTTTGCGTCGTCCGCCTCAACGATCCACGCTAACGCCGCGTGGCAGTGCCCGCAGCGCGGTATGCCCGAGGCTGCTGCCGGTACGCGGTTCTTCTTGTCGCACACTGGACATCGGGTTTCCACGCTGGCTCCGGACGCGCTCATCACCACCACCACCTTGGCGTTATCACAATCCGGATCAAAGATAGCCTAGGCGCGAAAGTCCCCCGTGGACGCTTTCACATGGTCGTCTAGACGTTCCCCGGATCTTACAGACCCAGCTCATGTAGCCGGCGTTGGTCGGGTTACGCTTCCAGGGCTGCTCGGGAGGAGGCTTTTTCAGCTCCAAAGCGTCACGTACACTGGCGGGCGGAACCTGCTAGGTGGGACCGCCCCATCGCTTCTGTGCATCGCCTGCACGGCCTCGCTGGTCGCCAGGAAGCGCACCAACGCGGCCACCCCCGGAGGGCGACGCTCCGATCTGAGCGTGCTCACGTACCACATCAAATTCACAGGGGTCGACTCGACAGCGAGACGGCACAGTACCTTGCGGTCTATCTCCGGCTTGACGAGGTGCGATATCGCCGGGGCTACGCCAGCGCCGGCCGCAGCGGCCGACCACGCCGCCGCCTGGTTGGGGAAAACCCTAACCCTGCGGTCAGGGACCCTGAGACGCTGCATCAGCATGCCGACCTCGCTGGAAGGGTCGATGCCTGACGGGGCGACGAGCCAGTCCTCGCCGACGAGAGCCTCCCAACGCAGAGGACCCCGGCCCGTCAGGTGGAAGTCCGGCGAGGCGACCACGACCAGCCCGTAGCGCATCATCGCCTCGCTGACGATCCCCCCGGCGGAATCGCCGGTGAGGCGTGGGCCGAAACAGACGTCAGCGAGTCGCTCGTGCAAAAGAGCCGGCATAGCGGCTGATTCGGTGACGCCCAATGTCGTCTCCACGTTCGGCGCTCGTGTGCTGAAAGTGGCGAGCAGCGGCGGCGCGACGAACTCCGCTACCGTCGACGTCGCGGCGGTGCGCACACGCTCGGGGGACCCGTTGGCGCTGCGCACCGCCGCCTCACCTTCGGCGGCCAAGCCGACTATCTGCGAAGCGATCGGAACGAAACGCTGCCCGGCGGGGCTGAGAGCCATACCGGTGGGGGTTCTTGTGACCAGAGGGTCGTCGAGCTGGCGCCTCAGGGCGGCGAGCGCCCCGGACACCGCCGGTTCGCTCACCCCGAGGGCGTCCGCAGCCGCCTTCACCGATCCGAGGCGTGCCACCAAGACGAACACCTCGAGTTGTGTGAGAGTCATGAGGGTAACGTCGAGCGGAGCACTCCCATACATGTACCACGAACGGGCTGGTGCAGATAACCGTTCGCTTAGCCGGCCGTTGACAGTCCCGGTTGGCCGGATGAAGATACGGTTCGGATAAACCCGGGTCCGGCGAGGCCGGAGCTAAAAAAGGGGGTTGAACATTGCAGGTTCCAGCACCTTTCACCTACGAGCGGGCCAGCAGCGTCGATGAGGCGCTCGCGCTGCTCGGACGTTATGGGCCCGAGGCCAGGCTGGTCGCGGGGGGTCACAGCCTCCTGCCGATGATGAAGCTCCGACTGGCCCGGCCCGAGGCGCTCGTAGACATCAACGGTCTTGCAGAGCTCGACTACGTCAGGGTCGACGGGGACCACCTGGCCATCGGCGCTATGACGAGGCACGCCGCCGTGCTCGAGTCGCCCCTGCTCGGCGAGCACTACCGGATATTCGCCGAGGCAGAGAGGGTGATCGCCGATCCGCTGGTGCGAAACCGGGGTACCGTCGGCGGATCCCTCTGCCAGGCGGATCCCTCCGAGGACCTTTCAGCGGTCTTTGCTGCGCTTCGAGGCGAAGTGGTCATCCGCTCGACGGGCGGTGTCCGCCGGGTGCCCCTGAGAGAGTTCCACGTAGGCCCCTACGAGACGGCGGTCGGCGACGGGGAGATCCTCGTAGAAGTGCGCGTGCCGATCCGCACGTCGGTCGGCAGCGCGTACGAGAAGGTGGAGCGGCGGGCGGGGGACTGGTCGATAGCGGCAGCCGGGGCCTTCGTAGTGCTCGACGGGGATCGCATATCTGACGTGGGGCTGGGGATCACCGCGGTTGGTGCGGAGCATTTCACCTGCGCGGAGGCCGAAGCGGCCCTCTTGGGAGCCCAACCTGACGACGAGGCAGTAGAAGCCGCGGCGGCTATCTGCGCTTCGAGCTGCAACCCAACCGTGGACCAGCGAGGACCCGAGGACTACAAACGTCACCTGGTTTCGGTGCTAGTGGCCAGAGCGCTGCGCAGGTCGATAGCCGCGGCACGAGTAGGCAGAGGCCGAGGAGAAACCCGAGGAGTGGAGGACTAAAGATGAGAGTGACGATAGAAGTCAACGGCAGGGAAACCTCGGCGGACATCGAGGACCGTCTGCTTCTCGTGCACTACCTGCGCAACACGCTGGGCATGACCGGCACGCACTGGGGGTGCGACACTTCCAACTGCGGGGCCTGCACCGTCTGGCTGGACGGGCTTCCGGTTAAAAGCTGCACGACCCTCGCGGCGATGGCCGACGGACGCTCGGTGCGAAGTGTCGAAGGGTTGGAAGGCGACACGCTCGACCCAGTCCAGCAGGGTTTCATCGAGGAGCACGGCCTGCAGTGCGGCTTTTGCACCCCGGGGATGATGATGGTCGCCAGAGCGCTTTTGGACCGTGACCCCGACCCCGACGAAGCGACCATCCGCGAGGCGATCTCAGGGAACCTGTGCCGCTGCACCGGCTACGAGAACATAGTCAGGGCGATCCGCTGGGCCGCCCGCAAACAAGCCGAAACCGGTCGCTCAGACCGTGAAGCCGAGGAGGCCGTGCTATGACAGCTACAGAAACCCCGAGCCCCGACGCGCCGACCAGCCCCGCCGGGAACCCGCTCGGCTTCGGGAGGATGCTGCGCAAAGAGGACGCCCGCTTCGTGCGCGGTCAAGGCCACTACGTGGATGACCTCGTGCTGCCGGGCATGCTTCACGGGGCGATCCTGCGCAGCTCCTACGCCCACGCGAAGATCGTTTCGATCGACACTTCCGCTGCTGAGGCTCACCCGAAGGTCAAAGCGGTGATCACCGGAAAGACCCTCGAAGGGCTGAACCTGGCTTGGATGCCCACCCTCTCGGGGGACGTCGTCGCCGTGCTGGCGACCGACAAGGTCCGCTTCCAAGGTCAAGAGGTCGCTTTCGTCATCGCCGAAGACGAGTACTCGGCTCGTGACGCTCTGGAGCTGATAGAGGTCGAATACGAGCCACTTCCGGCCGTCGTCGACGCCCGCCACGCGCTGGACCCAGACGCTCCCTTGATCCGAGACGACCTCGAAGGCCGAACAGACAACCACATCTACGACTGGGAAGCCGGCGACGCCGCAGCCTGCGACGAAGTGTTCGCCAACGCAGAGGTTGTCGTCGCCGAGGACATGATCTACCCTAGGGTCCACCCCGCGCCTATGGAGACCTGCGGTGCTGTGGCGCACATGGACAAGGTCACCGGCAAGCTGACGATTTGGACCACGACGCAGGCCCCGCACGCGCACCGAACCGTCTACGCTCTGGTGGCCGGCCTGCCGGAGCAGAAGATCCAGGTGATCTCCCCCGACATCGGCGGTGGGTTCGGTAACAAGGTGGGGATATATCCCGGCTACGTCCTGGCGATAGTCGGGTCGATCGTCACCGGCGTCCCGGTCAAGTGGGTGGAGGACCGCTCTGAGAACTTGATGTCCACGTCGTTCGCCAGGGACTACCACATGCACGGCGAGATCGCTGCTACCAGGGACGGCAAGATCCTCGGCCTGCGGGTTAACGTGCTAGCCGATCACGGCGCTTTCAACGGCGTTGCCCAGCCGACGAAGTTCCCGGCGGGGTTCTTCCACGTGTTCACAGGCTCCTACGACTACCCGGCTGCGCACTGCAAAGTGACCGCCGTGTACACCAACAAAGCGCTGGGCGGCGTCGCCTACGCGTGTTCTTTCCGTATCACCGAGGCGGTCTACCTCGTCGAGCGGATGGTCAACTGCCTCGCCTTCGAGCTTGGCATGGACCCCGCCGAGCTGCGCATGAAGAACCTTCTACGACCCGAGCAGTTCCCCTACACGTCGCCGACCGGCTGGGTTTACGACTCCGGTAACTACCCAAGGGCGCTGGAGGAGGCGATGCGAATAGCCGGCTACGACGAGCTTCGCGCAGAGCAGGCCAAGCGCCGGGAGGAGGCGGCCAAACCGGGTGCAGACCCGTCGGCACCGCTGATGGGCATAGGAATATCGTTCTTCACCGAGGCGGTAGGGGCAGGCCCCCGCAAGCACATGGACATTCTCGGCCTGGGCATGGCCGACGGTTGCGAGTTGCGGCTGCACCCCACCGGCAAGGCCCAACTACGCCTCAGCGTCCAAACCCAGGGCCAAGGCCACGAGACGACCTTCGCTCAGATAGTCTCGCACGTCATCGGGATCCCTCCTGAAGACATTGAAGTGATCCACGGGGACACCGACAACACGCCGTTCGGACTCGGCACTTACGGGTCGCGCTCCACGCCGGTCTCCGGGGCCGCTGCGGCTGTGGCCGCTCAGCGGGTGAAGGAGAAGGCCAAGGTGATAGCGGCTGCAGCGCTCGAATGCTCCGTCGAGGACCTCGAATGGGAGCACGGCCGTTGGTACGTGAAAGGCGACCACGCGGCCGGCAAGACGATGGCGGAGATAGCCATGGCAGCCCACAGCAGCCTGGAACTACCCGAAGGCGTCGAAGGGCACCTGGACGCCTCTGTGGTCTACAACCCACCCAACCTCACCTACCCGTTCGGGGCTTACATCTGCGTGGTCGACGTCGACCCCCAGACGGGAGCGGTCAAAGTCCGGCGTTTCATCGCAGTCGACGACTGCGGGCCGCGGATCAACCCGATGATCGTCGAGGGTCAAGTCCACGGCGGTCTCGCCGACGGTGTCGGCATGGCGCTGATGGAAGTGATCGCGTTCGACTCGGACGGGAACAACCTGGGCGGGTCCTTCATGGACTACCTGCTTCCCACGTCGATGGAATGCCCGAGCTGGGAGCTCGGCGAGACGGTAACCCCGTCTCCTCACCACCCGATCGGCGTGAAAGGCGTGGGAGAGTCGGCGACTGTCGGGTCGCCCCCGGCGGTAGTCAACGCCGTCCTCGACGCTTTGCAGATACGCGCCGCGGACATGCCGTTCACGCCCGCAGTCACTTGGCGGGCTTTGCAGGGCAGGCCGATACGGCCGGACCTGGCGATCGAGTGAAGGCTACTGGTAAGCGATGATCCGCCAGGACCTGTCCCAGCGCGCGGCGGAGCTTCGCTCCGCTCGGGTGCCTTTCGTGCACGCCCGGGTCGTCTGCGCCCAGCCGCCGACGTCGGCGAAGCCCGGCGACGAGGCGATCATCCACGCCGACGGCTCTATCGAAGGTTTCGTGGGGGGCGACTGCGCCCAGGCGAGCGTGCGGGCTGCCGCCGTCGAAGCCCTACCCTTGGGCCGTCCGACGCTGCTGCGGATCACCCCGGACCCCGAGGCGGACCAGCCGGGCAAGCGTGTGGTGCACAACCCCTGTCTATCGGGTGGCACTCTAGAGGTGTTCCTCGAACCGTCCATCCCTGCGCCCTTGGTGCAGGTAGCAGGAGACAGTCCGACTGCTCGGGCGCTAGTCGACATCGGCCGGTCCCTCGGCTACGCGATGTCTGGCTGGGATGGCAAAGTCGAAAGTGACGCGGCGGCTCTCGTCGTCGCCACCCACGGGGGGGACGAGGCAGGACCGATCGCCGCTGCCCTCGCCGCCGGAGTGCCCTACGTAGGCCTGGTCGCAAGCGCCAAGCGGGGCGCTACGGTCATCGCATCTTTGGAGGTCGACAGCGACGCAAAAGCGAGAGTTCGCAGCCCGGCCGGTCTCGACATAGGAGCGGGCACCGCCGAGGAGATCGCCCTGTCGATACTCGCCGAGATAGTGTCCGGCCAGCCCCGGACGCCGAGACCGGGAAGGCCGGTGGTCGAGTCGGTTTGCATGGCGACCGACCCGGTTTGCGGGATGGCGGTGATAATGTCCCCCGACGCCCTGTCCTGCGAGCACCCCGACCCGTCTCACGCTGGTACGAGCGTTTGGTTCTGCGGGCCGGGATGTCGCAAGGCCTTCCTCGCGGATCCGGCTTCTTACCCGCTTCGCGCTTCGAGTTGAGCGCCGTCGAGGACGCCCTGGCGTCCACGGGGACGTTGAAGGCGGCCCTGGACCGGGCCGGTTACCTGGCCGACTCCGGCCTGGTGACGGCGCTGTTCTGCGCAGTACGCCTGCCCCAACCCCTGCTTTTGGAAGGCGAGGCCGGGGTTGGTAAGACCGAGGCGGCGAAGGCCCTTGCCGCGGTTTGCGATACGCCGCTCATACGCCTGCAATGCTACGAGGGGATCGACGCCTCAGAGGCTCTCTACGAATGGAACTTTCCCCGCCAGCTTCTCGCGATCAAGCTTGCAGAGTCGACGGGGACGGCCATGCGAAGCGACGACCTTTTCTCCCGGGAGTACCTGACGAACCGGCCGCTGCTCAAAGCCGTCGAACATCCCGGGCCCCGGCCGGCGGTGCTACTGGTAGACGAGATAGACCGCGCCGACGACGAGTTCGAGGCCTTCTTGTTGGAGCTCCTCGCCGAGGGCACCGTAACCGTCCCCGAGATCGGCACACTACGCGCAAAGTATCCCCCGGTGGTGATCCTCACCTCCAATCGAACTCGCGACCTCCACGACGCCCTCAAACGGCGCTGCCTTTACCACTGGATCGACTACCCGGACCTGGAGCGAGCGACCGACATAATCCGGCGCAGAGTTCCGGAGGCCTCTACCGGAGTAGCCGAGCAGGTGGCCGCCGCCGTCGCTCGAATCCGGACCCTCGACGTGCAGAAGCAGCCTGGGATAGCCGAGGCGATCAACTGGGTCGGTGCTCTCGACCTGCTCGGCGTGACAGACGTGGCCGGGTTGGACCACGAGGCTCTCGCCCGGACCCTCGGGAGCGTAGCCAAGTACAGGGAGGACGTCGAGTTGATCGCTTCCAGGGGTGCCGGGTGGCTGGCCGGGGGGACCTGACATCGCCGGGCGCTAGCACCCCACCGCAACCGCCGGGGAGGAGGCCACCGGCATCGCCGGGCGACCTTGCGGAGGTCACGGCTCGCTTTTGTGCTCTGCTTCACGCTGCGGGCGCACCGGTCAGCCCGGAGCGGGCCGGGCGCCTGGCCAGGGCGGTGCAGCTCGCTTCGCCTTATACTGTCGACGAGCTTTACTGGCTTGCGAGGGTCACTCTTGTCGCGGGCCTCTCGGACGTCGCCGTCTTCGATCGGGTGTTCGCCCAGGTGTTCGGCGGGCTGGTGGACCCCGCCGACTGGCGGGGAAATGCGCCGCCTCCCGCTCCCGTCAACGCGGGAGCTCCCGGGCCGCAACCGCCACCCGAGACGGTACCTCCGGGCCCTCCCGGACCGGTTCGCCGCGACGGTCCACCCCGGTCGCGCATGTCCGAGCGGGCTAACGAGGAGAGGCCCGACTCGGATGGCGACGAGTCTCGCGACTCTGAGACGCTCGTCGTATTGGCAGCTGAAAGCGCCGAGGAACGTCTGCGTAGCAGGGAGTTCTCCACGCTGACCGACAGCGAGCTTGCAGCCCTGCGGGCGCTTTCAGAGAGGCTTGTGCTGGTCACGCCTTCGCGTCGTAGCCGCCGGTCTTCCCGGCATCGCAGCGGGGACCGTCTCGATCTGAGGGCGACTCTGCGCCGGTCGCGCCGCACCGGAGGCGAGCCCGTGTACGCCATCCGCCGCCGTTCGCGCCCCAAACCGCGCCGTCTCGTGGCGATCTGCGACGTGTCAGGTTCGATGGAGCAGTTCTCCCGGGCCTACCTGACCCTCCTGCTGGCAACCGTTCGGTCGGCCGGGTCTCGGGCTGAGGCTTTCGTGTTCGCCACGCGCCTCACGCGCCTGACGAGGCAGCTTCGCCTGTCGAGCCCCGACGTCGCCTTGGAGCGAGCCGGGCGCAAAGCTCCAGACTGGTCCGGCGGGACGCGGATCGGCCAAGCTCTCAAAGAGTTCAACGACAGTTTCGGCCGCAGGGGAGTAGCCCGCGGCGCTGTCGTGGTGGTGGTATCCGACGGCTGGGAGCGTTCCGGCACCGATGTGATAACCCGGGAGATGGCCCGGCTGTCACGCCTCGCGCACAAGATCGTCTGGGTCAACCCGCGCAAAGCCGCCCTCGGCTACGCTCCGCTGGCCGGGGGTATGGCCGCCGCCCTTCCCTACGTCGACCGTTTCGTGTCAGGGCACAACCTGGCCGCCTTCGACGAAGTCCTCGAAGCGGTCCGCTCCGCCCGCTAGCCGAGCTCCAGGTAGGTCCAGTCGTGCCTATCCTCGCTTGGGCTGCCAGGACGCGGACACGGGCACCCACCGGGCCGTGCCGTTCAGATCGGCGTTCCCGTCGACCAGAGGGTAGAGGTCATACTGAAAGTATGACTGAAATAACTACTATCAAGGTGTCTGTGAAGACACGCGACCGGCTTAAGAGGCTCGCGGACGAGGATCACCTCACGTTGGACGCGGAACTGGCCCGGACCCTCGACAAGGTCGAGGAGTTCCGGTTCTGGGCCGGCGTCCGGGCGGACTACGAACGGCTGCGGGCCGATCCCCAGGAGTGGAGCGACTATGCGGACGAACTGGCCGCGTGGGATCTCACCACGGGCGACGGATTGGGTGATCGGTGAGCAATCCATTGCGCCCCGGCGATGTCTGGCTCGCCGACCTGAATCCTGTCATCGGATCGGAGCAGGCTGGCCGCCGCCCTGTCTTAATCGTTTCCGGCCCGCTGCACCTGTCACTGCCTCACGCAGTCGTTTTCGTGGTACCGATAACAAGCCGGGACCGCGGTTTGCGCCACCAGATTTCGATCACCTCGCAGTCCTCCGGATTGAGCAAGCTCCCCTCCTTCACACGGCCAGAAGATATGCGTCCTGTCGCATACGTACGCCTCGGTGACTGTCTCGGGGCCGTCACCCCCGGTGAGTTGTCTGCCGTTCGGCGGATCGTGCGCGCGTTCTTGGACCTGTGAGACGCCGAGGGCTCAGCTCGGGCTTTGGGCGCTGACCGACTGTTCGAGCAGCTGCGCCACGTCCATTACCCTGACGGACTCGGGGACGGTTCCTTCGGCTTGGCGCGCTTTGGTGGCGTCATCGAGCATTATCAGACAGTACGGACAGGCGGTGGAGATCACGTCAGCACCGGTGGCGAGCGCCTCGTCGGTGCGGTTCACGTTGATACGCGTCCCGATGTTCTCCTCAAGCCACATTCTCGAACCGCCAGCCCCGCAGCAGAAACCCTTGTTGCGGCAGCGGTGCATCTCCTCGACCTTCACCCCTGGGACGTGCCCGAGCACGCCTCGCGGCTCGTCGTAGACCTCGTTGTGACGCCCCAGATAGCACGGGTCGTGGTAGGTGACCTTCTGTTCCACCCGGTTGATCGGCTTGAGTGTCCCGGCTGACAGCAGCTTCTCGAGCAGCTGGGTGTGGTGGTACACCTCGAAGTTGCCGCCGAGTGCCGGGTACTCACGGGCGATGGAGTTAAAGCAGTGGGGACAGCTGGCGACGATCTTGCGGACGCCGGCCGCTTTGAGAGTTTCGATGTTGGTCTGGGCCTGGGTTTGGAACAGGTACTCGTTGCCAAGCCGGCGGGCCGGGTCTCCTGTGCAGGACTCTTTCGGGCCGAGCACGGCGAAGCTGATGCCCGCCTGGTGTAGGAGTCTGGCTACCGCCTGGGTGGTCCGACGTGCCCGCTCGTCGAGGGCCCCTGCGCAGCCCACCCAGAACAGGTACTCGACGTCGTCGGGTATCGTCCCCGACACGACCGGCACGTCGAAGCCGAGGTCTTCGGTCCACGCGAGACGCTGGGACGATCCGAGACCCCAGGGGTCGCCGCGGTTCTCAACGTTGCGGAGCATCAGGTTCGCCTCGGTAGGGAAGTCGGCTTCGATGAGCACCTGGTAGCGGCGCATGTCGACGATGGTGTCCACGTGCTCGATGTCCACCGGGCACTGCTCGACGCAAGCCCCACACGTGGTGCACGACCACAGCACGTCGGGGGCGATCACGTCGGGCACCAGGGGCTTGGTCGCCACAGCCACGCCGCCGCCGGCCGCATCCCCGGCCGGCCCGCCCGAGGCGGCAGCTTTCTTGGCCAGCAACTCCCCGGCCGAAGCGAACAGGTGCTCTCTCAGGTCCATGATCACCAGCTTCGGCGACAGAGGCTTGCCGGTAGCCCACGCAGGGCACTGGTCCTGGCAGCGGCCGCATTCGGTGCAGCTGATCAGGTCGAGGCGCTGCTTCCATGTGAGATGGCTGACCTGGCCGGTGCCGAAGACGGTCTCTTCGGTCATGTTCTCCGGGTCCATGTCGGGAGTCGTGCCGAGAGGGCCGAGAGCTTTCGGTCTCCGGGAGAAAAGCACGTTCGGCTCCGACACGAAGATGTGCAGGTGCTTGGAGTTGAGCACGAACACGAAGAAGCCCCACAAGATCACGATCTGCGCCAGGATGAAAGCCGTCTCCAAGTCCAGGTTCGCGCCTTTCGACAGCCCAGAGAAAGCCCCGCCGATCAGCCGTGACGCGAAAGGCCACCAGCTCTTGCCGTAGGGGAAGTCGCCGGTGTCGACCTGGGCGCCCCGGTACAACAACAGCGTGGCTATGACGCCGAAGATCATCGCCAGTGTGTACCACGCCGCCCTGGTGTGCGAACCGTAAAAGCGGCTCTTACGATCGTTGCGCGCCGGGCTGTTCTTGATCCGGATAATGCTGAAGGTGGCCAGAGCGACCATCACCGCTACAGCGAAGAAGTCCTCGATGAAGCCAAGGCCACTCCACGACGTGATCGCAAACGTCTTGGAGAACAGGTCCCCGTACGCTTCGATGATCGTGAGCGTGAGGACGATGAAACCCCAGAAGGTGAAGAAGTGAGCCAAGCCAGGCCCGGGCCGCTTGAGCAGCTTGCGTTGGCCGAACACGTCGGCTAGCTCTGCTTTAAGAGCTTCTTTAACATCCGACGCTCGTCCTGGGGCGGGAGCGCCGTCGGTGACGAGGCGGTAGAGGAAAAGGGCCCGTCGGGCCACTAACGCCATGCCGAGGACTGTCACGGCGAGGCCCAAGGCCAGGCGGATATCTTGGTTCACAGGTGGCTTCCTCCGGTGCGGGTCTGCGCTGGATCGGGTGCCCAGACCCTATATGCCAGCGGGTCGAATTGCCCAGACGGACCAGACAGAGGAGGCGGACTGTCCAGCTGGGATCAGTGTGACACGGCCTTGCGGTCGGCTTCGCGCAGGCGGGCAGCCATCGAAGCGAGCAGCTTCCTGGCGACGGCGGGCACCTGGTCGAGCACGCCGACGAACTCCCTCTGGCCTATAACCAGTATCTCGCACTCTGCGTCAGCGACGACGGTAGCCGAACGGGGACCCCGGTCCAGCAGGGCGAGCTCGCCGAAGTAGTCCCCTTCGCCGAGCTGCGCCACTTTGCGACCAGCGCGCCGTACCGTAGCCGTTCCCTGCAGGAGCAGGTAGAACTCGTGGCCGAAATCGCCCTCGCGCACTATCTCGGTGCCTGGCGCGACGCTGACCACGTCTGAAGCGCGAGCGACCATGGCCAGTTCCTTCTTGTTGAGCGACGAGAACATCCCCACCTGAGCGAGATGCTCCAACTTACGGTCGGCTGCCATGAAAACAACTCTAGCGGCTTCACTGGCATCGTGCCCCAAGTTCAAGGGCCGTCTTGACTGCAGTTTGTTAACACTGCTGCAACACTCCCGTGAACTCGGCGAAACACTGCCTTTCTAGCCTCGTGGTCGTCCAACCGGACTTCCGACCGGCGCCTAATAGGTGCCCCGACCCACCTAGGAGGGGTCTTTGTCATTGATGATGACCGCCCTCGTTCAAGCCAGCAACGCTGCAACAGTGTGTGGCAAGAACGCGGCATACGTCGGCAACACCCTTGCCAAACCGATCAGCTGTTCCGACCCCAGCTACATCAACACAGGCGACACGGCTTGGCAGCTCACAGCGGCAACGTTCGTGGGGCTGATGAGCTTGCCTGGTCTGGCCGTCCTCTACGCCGGCCTGGTACCCAAGAGATGGGCTGTGAACACAATGTTCATGGCTTTCACCGGGTTCTCTACGGTGATGGTCGTCTGGGTCTTGTGGGGATACAAGATGGGTTTCGGTTCCCCGATCGGCGGCGGCACCGCCAACACCTATACCTACCACTACACGGGGAATTTCTTCGCGAACTTCTTCAATAATTTCATAGGTCACCCCGAGACGATCAACGCTGGCCACGCCCAGATCGGCCAAGCGGCCCTGCCGATAGGCACAGCAGTGCCGTTGCAGATGCCAACGACCGCGCTGGCGTACTTCCAGTTCGTCTTCGCCGGTATTACACCGCTGCTGTTCCTGGGTAGCGTGCTCGGGCGGATCAAGCCGGTCGTCTGGCTGATCTTCGTGCCGGCGTGGTGCACGTTCGTGTACTGCGTCAACGCCATGCTCATCTGGGGTGGCGGTTACTGGGCCCACGAAGGGGCACTCGACTACTCCGGAGGCTACGTCATTCACCTAGCCGCGGGAGTGTCGGGCTTTGTCGCTGCTTGGGTGATCGGTCCGCGACTAGCGAGAGACCGGGCCAAGTGGGTGCCTCACAGCCTGACGATGGTGTCCGTAGGAGCGGGCATCGTGTGGCTGGGCTGGAACGGCTTCAACGGTGGCGACCCGTACTTCGCTAGCACCGACGCCGCCGCAGCGGTGATCAACACCAACGTCGCGACAGCCGCAGCCCTGCTCACCTGGGTCGTGTGGGACATGGTCCTCTCTAAGCAGCGCAAACCGACATTCCTCGGTGCGGTCAACGGTATGATCTGTGGTCTGGTCGGCATCACCCCCGCTGCCGGATACGTAAGCGGTTCAGGTGCGCTGTGGATCGGCATTATCGAGTCGACCGTCGTCTGGTTCGCCTGGACCTACCTGCAGCCGATCACCCTCCGCAAGGTAGACGACGCCTCTGGGGTCGCCTACACCCACGGGATAGCCGGGCTGATGGGAGGTCTCCTGGTCGGGGTGTTCGCGGACCCGTCGATGATCGTCTATGCCAGCAGCGGCGGCAGCCCGGTGACCACGGCCGGCCTGCTGTACGGTAACCCCAAGCAGCTTTGGATACAGTTCCTCGCAGCTCTGACTATAATAGTGTGGGACGGCTTGGTCACCTTCTTGTTGCTCAAGATCATAGGCTTCTTCACCCGTGGCCTGAGAATGAGTGACGAGCAACTAGAAGCGGGCGACGTCGGCATACACGACGAGGAGGCCTATCCGGTCGACGACGGCTTTACCAGGATCGGCGAGATGGCTTCCATAGGCGCCTCCCCGAGCTTGAAAGGTGCCTTCGCCCAAGCGGGATTGGGGCCGAGCGGGGGCAACCCTGCGGTGGTCATCGGCGACACCCCGCCGGCGAACCTAACAGGAAAGTCAGGTGATTTGTGATGATGCTAGTGACAGCGGTGATTAAGC
>JAKBBA010000294.1 GCA_021808665.1 Actinomycetes bacterium | reverse complement strand
CCACGCGTCGACGAAGCCTTGCGGCGTGAAGTTGAGCAAGCCGGACAGATAGCCGTCCTGGAAGATGAGCCGGGCGATCCCGAACGCCCCGGCGACTGACAGTCCCGTCACCACCACGCCGGTCAGGGCAACGAGCGGGGCGCCGAGCGCCACGAGAAGTAGTAGGAAGCCTATAGCAGCGAGCACACCGAACACCAAAGGGGTCCGACTGGCAAGCGCGTGCTGCAGGTCGAAGTTCTCAGCTGCTGCTCCTCCCACGAGGCTGCCTGAGGGCAGGGTGCGCCGGATGAGGTTGATGGTGGACCCGGTTGCCTGCGTGGACGGCGCTGTGGTAGGCACGACTTGGTCGAGCGTCCAGCCGCCCGACGTCGGCCCGGGCACCGTTGCTGCCACGCCAGGAGTGCGCGACAAGACGGCAAGGGCAGTGTTTTGGCTCGAGGCCGGCACGACGACCTGAAGGGTGCCGGGGGCGCCGGGCCCGAAAGCGTGGGTGACCTGGTTGTAGCCGATCCGGGCGTTTGCGGAGGCTGGGATGATGGTGATCGACGGCATCGAGGTGCGCAGCCCGATTACGGGGGCGGCGGCGAGGCCGAGGACGACCAGCGCAGCCAGCCCAGCTGGTAGGGGGTGCCGCCATATGGTCCGCGCCCACGCGTGGAGCCTCTGCTCAAGTTTGTATCCGTGAGGTTGGTCGGCCGAGCGGCCCCGGCCGACGAGGACGCGGCCGACGCGGACACGGCCGGAGTCGATGCGAGTGCCAAGCTTGCCCAACACGGCTGGGAGCAGAGTAAGGGTCGCGGCCAGCACCGAGATCACGGCGATCATGATCCCGAGTGCCATGGACCGGAAGGCGGGACTGGGCACGAGGAGGATAGCTGCAAGGGATGCGAGAACGGTCAGGGCGGAGAAGGCGACCGCCTTGCCGGCAGTGGCCATGGTTTCGGCGACCGACGCGGTCGCGGCAGCCCGATCGCCAGGGATAGCGTTTCGGCGGTGCATGGCGCCCCGGAAACGCACGACCAAGAAAAGCGCGTAGTCGATGCCGAGGGCCAGCGCGAACATGAGCGCGAAGTTCAGCGCCCATATGGATACTGGGGCGATCTTGTCGGCCAGCACGAGGGCACCGGCAGCGACGAGCAGTCCGGCCATTGTCAGCATGAGAGGTAGGCCGGCCGCGACCAGGCTGCCGAAGGCGACAGCCAGGATCGCGATGGTGACCGGCCATGACAGCATCTCCGAGCGCATCATCGCCGAATGGTTTACCGAGTTGAAGTTGGCCCACAAAGCGCTGTCACCGGTGAGAGTGGCGCTCACGGTGCCGCTGCCGGCACGGCCTATGGGCCCGGCCAGCTGCTGGGCTGCTTTAACCATGGCGTTCGGTCCTGCCGCAGCGCCGGCGGTGATAATCCCGGTCCGTCCGTCGGGCGAAATTGACACCCCCGGCTGCGGTTCGACCACCGTGGAGACTGTTGATTCGGCCCGCAAAAGGTTTGTGACCTTGGCTATGACAGCTCGGGCGGCCGGGTCGGAACTGATCTGGCCGGCGCGGTCAACGACGACGACTTGCAGGGCGCTTGCACCGAGGCCGTGGAAGTCCCGCTGGATCACGTTGCGGGCTGCGACAGACTGCGACGTCGAATCCTGCCAGCCCGCCCCCGCCAGAGCGGACTGTACGCTGGGAGCGAAAAATCCGAATGCGACGATTACCACGGCCCACGCGGTTACCACGATCCGAAGATGCGTGGCGGTCCACGTGCCCAGGCGGTACATCAATCCCGGTTCGCCGGATACCGATCGGTTTGTCGACGGGCGGGTAGAAACTTCGGCGACGCTCATCGGTGATCGACTATCTGTGTCAAATCAGCGCCGTCTGTGATGTCGGTGGGTAGGAGAGCATCCAGTTCGGCGACCCGGCGTCGGAGGCTTCCGCACACCATCTCGCACAGTTCGAACAGATCTGGATCGGCGATCGAGTAGTAGGCCTTGTTTCCTTCTTTCACGCGTCTGACCAGGCCTTCCTCGAGCAGTATCCCCATGTGTTTGGACAGGTTCTGCTGGGAGGCCCCGGTGACGTTTTGAAGATCGGCGCCCGTTGCGGGGCCATCGCGCAGCGCGTCGAGGACATGGATCCGAGTCGGCTCGCTCAGCACCCTGAAGCGGTGGGCGATCAACTCGACGAGGGCGTCCGGAAGCGGTTTCGGCAAACTCATGTCCGCCACACTACACATCTTTACAACTGTGTAGTTGTGATTGTTGTCACCCAGCTACTTGGAACACGGTCTTCAAGGGAGGGACGCCTCCTGGGTCATGACGCGCCAGACTGGGAAGATGAGCGAAGTAGGCCCGAGACAGACGTCTGCAGCGGCGGACAGTGGCAAGATCAGCGGCCGGAAATGAACCGCCTGGCCCAAGAAACAAGCCCCTACCTACTCCAGCACGCCGAGAACCCGGTGGACTGGTACCCGTGGGGCGAGGAGGCCTTCGAAGCGGCGAGAGCCAGGGACGTGCCCATCCTGCTCTCCGTCGGGTACTCGGCCTGCCACTGGTGCCACGTGATGGCCCACGAGTGCTTCGAGGACGGCGAGGTAGCCGCCAAGATGAACGACCTCATGGTCAACGTCAAAGTCGACCGAGAGGAACGCCCCGACGTCGACAGCGTCTACATGGACGCCGTGCAGGCCATCACCGGCTCTGGGGGCTGGCCGATGACCGTTTTCCTCACGCCCGATGCGCGGCCGTTTCACGGGGGAACCTACTTCCCGCGAGCACAGTTTCTCGCTCTACTCGACAGGGTCGGCGAGCTTTGGGCGAACAGGCGTGCCGACCTAGACGATGCGGCCACACAACTCTCTGAAGCGGTTCGAGCGCAGACTTCGCTGCCTTCGGCGAGTTGGGCGGCAGGAGGGGACCCGGCCGCCGCATCCGACCCGGCGCTTCTTGAGCGCACCGGGGAAGCGCTGTTGGCCCGATTCGACCCCGACTGGGGCGGTTTCGCCAGAGCGCCAAAGTTCCCGCAACCCCCGATGCTCGAGGCGCTTCTGCAGGCAGCAGTAGCTACAGGCCGTTCAGACATGATGGCCGCAGTCACAACGACACTCGACGCCATGGCGGCGGGCGGGATCTACGACCATCTGGGCGGTGGGTTCGCACGGTACTCGACGGAACGGACCTGGCTGGTACCCCACTTCGAGAAGATGCTCTACGACAACGCGCTACTCGCACGCGTCTACCTGCACGCATGGCAGGCAACGCGACGCCCCGCGTACCTTCAAGTGCTGCGCGAAACGCTCT
>JAKBBA010000293.1 GCA_021808665.1 Actinomycetes bacterium | reverse complement strand
AGCCCCAGCAGCCGCCGCCGTAGCCGCAGCCGCCGCCGCGTCGCAGTTGGGATTCGCGGTCGGGGACTGGGTTCGGGTTCGGCGAGGGCCGAGTGGGGTAGCAGTCTTCGAGCGCATCGTTATCCGGGATCGAGGATTTGATATGACCTACAGGCGTTGGAGGGCCAGCACGGCCGCAAGTGCGGGATTGCTTGGAGCGTTGGCCGTGGCAGGGTGTGGCTCAAGCGGCACTTCGACTTCGGCGGCTCCCTCGACGCTAAAGTCGGCACCTACCGCCCTACACGCTGTCGAGGCGGCATACACGACTACTATTGACACCAAGACTGCTAAGTTCGCGCTGACGGAGAATGTCGATGCGAAGAGCTCGTCGGGATCGAAAGTCTCTCAGACCGTGACCGCCTCGGGGGCAGGGGATTTTGCGACGAACGCCTTCGAGGTGACCGTCAACGCTTCTAGCGGGGGTTCGGTCGAGGTGCTCGAGACGGGCGGAGTTGCTTACGTCCAGGTCCCGCCGGCGTCGCGAGCCTCAGTGCCGGGGAACAAGCCTTGGGTGAGCGTGAACTTGAATCAGGTTGACCAGGCCACCCTCGGCCGTTCCTTCTCTCAGCTTGCGTCGGCAAGCAACGACAGTCCGACCCAGGTTCTGTCCAACTTGAAGGCTGTGTCGAACAATGTCACAAGGATCGCCACACCGGTCCTCTCAGGTAAGCAGACCACCGAGTATGCGGCCACGATCGACTTGAACAAGGTGGCAGCCGAAACCAAGGCAAGGTCAGGCGCTAAGGCTGCTAAGGCCGTCACCGCTGAGGAACAGGCTCTCGGTACTCACCTTGTACCTGTGAAGTTGTGGGTGGGTGCGAACAACCTGCTCCGCCAGGTCGAGGAGCAAGTGCCGATTCCTGCGGCAAGCGCGGGGGCCACAAACGGTAGCGGGAGTGCGACGTTGACCATAACTTTCTCCAGTTACGGATCGCCGGTCAACCTGAATCCTCCGCCATCCTCGCAGGTGGCGAACATTACCGCGCAAGTGATCCAACAACAGAACAACAGCTCCGGGTCAACTACCACCACCACTACCACTGCCCCGGGCGGGTAACGGCTAGCTGTACCTTTAAAGTGTCGTCCAGACTCTTAGCCGCTGCGATGAATCCGGTCGGGCACAGGCACAGATCCTCGTCTTCGGGTCGGATTCAACGTCGGATTCAAGGTATGTCGAGGGGAAGCCCGGCGTAGTTCTCGGCGAGGCCGCGCGCGCCTGCCTCGCTCGTCGTCACCCAGCGCAGCTGCGAGAGTTGAAGCTCGGCGTCAAAGTCGTCGCCGTAGCGGTGGAGCATGGTCGTCATCCACCAACTGAAATGGGTGCAGCGCCAGACACGACGCAGTGCGGTGTCCGAGTAGCCGTCTGCCAGCGCGCCATCGCCCTTTCGGAGCAATGCGGCGATCGCAGGGGCGAGCAGTGCGACGTCCGCGATCGCTAGGTTGAGTCCTTTGGCGCCTGTCGGCGGGACGATGTGACCGGCATCGCCGGCGAGGAAGAGACGGCCGCGGCGCAGTGGCGAGGAAACGTGGCTTCGCATCGGCAGAATGGATTTCTCGGTGATAGGGCCGGTCGTGAGACGCCAGTCGCCTTCGCCATGGCCAAGCCGGCGTGCGAGGCATTCCCATATTCGATCGTCAGACCAGTTGGCGATGTCGTCGTCGGGGTCAACCTGGAGGTAGAGACGACTTACCTCAAGCGAGCGCATCGAGTGCATCGCAAAGCCGTCAGGGTGCCATGCGTATATCAGTTCGTCGGTAGACGGAGCGACGTTTGCGAGCACTCCGAGCCACGCAAAAGGATACGTCCGCTCCCAAGAGCGAAGTCCCGGTATCGCCTCCCGGCTCGGACCGTAGAAGCCGTCGCAGCCCACGACGACGTCAGCGTCGATACGCTGCGGGTGTCCGTCCCGGTCGGAATAGGTGACTGATGGATGGTCGGTGTCGATGTCGTGGACTGCGGTATCGGAGACTTCGTAGTCGATTGGCTGGCCGGCGCAGCGCCGTGCGGCCACGAGGTCCTTTTGGAGCTCGGTCTGCCCGTAAACCCAAACGCCGCGTCCGATCAGATCTACGAAGTCGATGTGGTGGCGCTCCCCCGGCCATTGGAGGTAGATTCCCCCGTGCTCCAAACCCTGTCTAGTTAATCGCTCGCCTAGTCCGACCTGGCGGAGCAGGTCAACTACAGCGCTTTCGAGCACGCCAGCCCTGATGCGCGAGATCACGTACTCCTCCGACCGGCTCTCCACGACGACCGCCTCTATGCCTTCTGCGTCGAGAAGATGCGAGAGCAGCAGTCCGGATGGGCCGGCGCCGATGATGGCCACCTGGGTGCGCATGCCGTGATGGTAGCGGGACATGCCTGGGGTGACTAGAGCCGCCTTCCACTCAGTGACAACATCGAGCGGCGGATACCCTGGGCGGCCACTTGTAGAGCCCCGATGCTTGCCTGCTTGTCTCTTCGCAGGTTCGCAGTCACCATGCCGAGGGCGGCAATGACCTGATCGGAATGATCCCGGACCGGAACGGCGATCGAGCAAGCGCCGAGTGTCATCTCTTCGTTTGTCTGTGCGTAGCCGTCGTGGATGACCCGAGCGAGTTCTCCTCTAAGCCGACCGGGGCTGACGACCGTGTACGGGGTAACGGGCTTCAGATCGGCCAGCACCATCTGCTGCAGTTCGGGCGGCGCATGAGCGAGCAGCACTTTGCCTACTCCGGTCGAGTGAAGCGGAAGCCGGGTCCCGACATTGCTCACTACCGGCACTGACGCGTGTCCCGCTACCCGGTCGAGGTACAAGGCGCTCGGGCCGTCGAGGACGGCAATGTGTACGGTGGCGAGCGTGGCGGCGTAGATGTCGTGCAGGAACGGCTCGGCTATCTCGCGTAACCCCGTGTTCACCGCCGCTAGGAGCCCGAGGTCCCAAAGTCTCCGGCCTATCTGGTAGGCGCCACTGTCCGAACGGGTAAGCGCGCCCCACTCCAGGAGGGCCCGCACGAGCCGGTGGGCTGTCGGCAGCGGGATATCGGCGCGGCGTGCGATATCGCTCAGGCGCTGCGATCGATGCCTGCTGTCGAAGGTGTCGAGTAGGGCGAAGATCCGGCCTGCGACGCTCGCACCCGGATCCGACGTGTTTCCTGCCATCACAGATAGTATTTCACTCAGCGGAAGACGACGTAGCGCAGGCTCGCCTGTGTGCCTACCATTCCTGGCGTGGCGAACACTCCTCCGTCAAGCGTAAAACTTGCCAGTCAGGAGGCG
>JAKBBA010000292.1 GCA_021808665.1 Actinomycetes bacterium | reverse complement strand
TCGAGAGCATTCGAGCAAAGGAGCGACCATGACCACCGAACGCCATGCCAGCGTGTGGGACGCCATCGGGGAATCCCCGGAGGCGGCAGAGAACCTGAAGATCCGGGCTGCGCTCATGCAGGAGCTGAGCGCCTATATCGAACGGTCCGCCATGACCCAAGCCGAGGCGGCGCGTCGCTTCGGGGTGACCCAGCCGCGGATCTCCGATCTCACCCGGGGAAAGATCGACCTGTTCAGCATCGACACCCTCGTGAACATGCTCACGGCTGCGGGGTTGCACCTCGACCTGCGCGTCCGCGAAGCGAGCTGACGGGCGACCCGGGATCTCGAAGAGGCGCGTTTCTCGGGACACCGGCCGGCGCAGCAGATCTGAGTAGTGCAGCGCCCAGGCGGCTGCATAGGGCAGACGCCGTGACCAGCGGTTTCGTCGGGTCTGGAACCCGAGGGTCGTGCGATGGTCCTGAACCCCCGCCACCAAGAAAGTGCAGGTCAAGAGGGGTCTCCGTCGAGGAGGCCCCTCTTGTGTCTCCGGATTTCTACCGGGTTTTCTACCGGACCGGCCGGCAGGGGGTGGCACTGGTCGGTCTGCTTCACGGTTGATTGGCACCGCAGGCGGCCCGGGCCCGCCGGGCAGAGGGTGGGTCAGGCAGACGCCGTGGAACGAAGGATCGCAGCGGCGTAGTTGCTGACCGAGCCGGGGAGGATGCGCAGGTGCACGACGGTGCCGGCCGTCTTGGTGACGAGGTCGACGACCACGGCGACGGCCTGTGCGTCGGGCGTGCCGGCTACGACGATGGCGCCGGGCACGACGACCGACGGGTCGCGGGCCTCGTCGAGGAAAGTCCAGACGTAGCCGGTGTCGTCCTCGTCGTTGAGATCCGCGGTGATGTCGACTGCGGTCATCGAGGTCGAGAGTACGCCATCGACTTGGTCCGGCCGGTCTGTTGGGAGCGGAAGATCAGATCAGCCGTCTGGCTTCGTTGGCGAACCGGGGTGCCCCGGCCCTGGCGAGTCGAGCGGTGAGGTCGACCGGTGTGAGAGCGGGACGCCGGGTGTGGCCGGCTTGCTCCCGTAGGACGTCGAGGACGACTCTGGGGGCGAGGTCGAGCTGGTCGAGGAGGAAGTCGTCGGGGTGGATGACTTCGATGTGTAGTGGCTGGACGACCTCGGTCGGGTAGTCGCGGACGTTCGCCGTGACGATGGCATCGGCTCGCCCTCGCACGGCAGCGGCCACGACGTGGCGGTCGTCGGGGTCGGGAAGGGTGACGGTCGCTTCGATGCCTTCCCACCGCTCGACGCGTGCGTCCTCGAAGGCTTCGTCCATGGCGACGAATCGTGCCCGAACGTGTTCAGGCGGGATGTCTGGATGGATCTCGGAGATTGCGTCGGTGGCTTCGGTGAAGATCCGTGCCGACCACAGCGGTCGGTAGAGGTCGCGCTCTGCGATGCGCAGCAGCGTGTCAGCGAGCGCGATCGGCACGAGGACGCACGCGTCGAGAAGGACCGCGTAGCGAGCCAAGTGGTCAGCTCTTGGTGGTTGGTTGTGCCCGACGCCGACGGGCGGTTCGTAGAGCGGTGGTGTACTCGCTCGGTGATCCGTCGTAGAGGCCGAGCTCGCCGGCCTCCTCGGTCAGGCGATCCAGGGCGGCCCGACGTTCCGCTCGTCGGCGATGTTGGAAGTCGATCATGTCTTGGAGTCGGACGCGACGGTGGCGGTTGGGCTTGTCGAAGGGGATGGCGCCGTCTTCGAGGAGCTTTACCAGGGTGGGTCGGCTCACCCCGAGGAAGTCGGCTGCCTCCTGGGTGGTGAGGAGCAGTCCCTGGGGTGCGACGAGGGTGGCTTGCCCATGGCGCATGACCTCGACCACTTGGCGCAGGACTCGGTAGACCTCGGCGGGGAGCGGGACCTGCTCGCCGTCGGGGCCGAGGAGCAGGCCGGGCTCGCTGTGGCCCTCGACGAAGCGGGCGAGGTCGAGGAGCTGGTCGAGGTTCTCGGGGGGGAAGACCACCTCGTCGTCTCGGCCATGGTCGACGGTGGTGGTCCGGGCTCCGCTTGTAGGAACGCTGGCCCGAGTCATGAGACTTAGGCTACGACCGAATCGCAAAAAACGCAAGACTTGGTTGGTGAGGCGTCCGGGCGCAGCTCATGCGTCGGCTGTCGTCAGCCACGCTCCTCCTCCGTCACTCGCGTCCGAAGACGAGGTCAGCGAAGGTCGTGGCGGCTTCGGCTTGCATGCCGGGCAGCACGTGGGTGATGGTGTCCATGTGGCTGATCCTTCGGGTCTTGGTGGTTGTGTAGGCCATGCCAGCGGGATTCCGAGTTGGCGGGAAGCTGACCGTGATCCTCCCGCTGGGGGGCGCCTCGTTGCTGCGGCCGCTATTCCGGTCAGGGCAGGAATAGCGAGGGCGGCGCTATTGCCGACGGCCGCGCGCCGCGGTGCCGGTGTTGCTGAGCGGCGCGGCGTGCTGGTCTCGGTCGCCGCTGCGCTGTTCGAGGTCGACGGTGGCGGCCCAGCTGGCCAGGAGCCGGAGGCGTTCGTCGGTCGGCGAGTTCGGCTGGGCGGTGTAGGCGAACATGTGCCAGCCCGGATCGGAGGGCAGGTCGAGAGCTTCGTAGTGCAGCTCAAGGTCGCCGGCGACGGGATGGTTGATCCGCTTCAGCCCGGTGCGGTGGTGGCGGACGTTGTGAGCAGCCCAGCGGGTGCGGAACGTCTCGCTGCGGGTGACCAGCTCGCCGATCAGGTCGGTGAGGGCCTTGTCGTGTGGGTTCTCCCCGGCGTAGGCGCGCAGGGTGGCGACGATGTCGTCGGCTCCTTGCTCCCAGTCCGGGAAGAACCGGCGGGATGCTTCCTCTTCGAGGAAAACGAACCGGGCGTTGTTGACCGGCCTGCGGGGGCTGTCGAACATGGGGGCGTGCAGCGCCCGGCCCAAGGCGTTGGTGGCGACCAGGTCCATCCGCTCGTCGCGTACCCACACCGGGGTGGAGGTCAGCGAGTCGAGGTACCACTGCAGGCTGGGCCGGACCGTGCTTGGCAACGGGCGGCGCCGGCGGACCGGGCGCGGCTGGGCGGCGCGGGCCAGGTTGAACAGATGTGAGGTCTACGCGTCGTCGAGGCGGAGTGCCCGGGCCAGGGCGTCGAGGACATCGTCGGAGGCGCTGGCCAGGTCGCCACGCTCGAGCTGGGCGTAGTAGTCGACGCTCATTCCGGCTAGTGCTGCGTCTTGTAAATAGGTTGGGGCTAGGATTGGCATCATGTTGACGATGCGTGGTGCCCCGCCGTTGTTGATGACCGATGAAGACCGCGGCCGGCTGGCGAGGATCGCCGCTTCGCCGT